>NC_013525.1:1142500-1742500 GCF_000025005.1 Thermobaculum terrenum ATCC BAA-798 | reverse complement strand
ACGCAAGTTGCTGTTGCGCAGAGGAATGTCATGATGGAGTGGACACTACCTGCAGTAGCTCTGTTAGCCCCAATACTAGGAATTGGCGCCTATTATGGTTACCGAAGGACTTTCATGTGTGAGCTTGTAACCGCTTGCGCCCTCATATTCCTTCTGGTGGCTTTTGATAAACTAAATGAGCTCTTCTTGCACTTAATAAGGCTAGTATCCGGATTTTTGACAAAGCTTCTAGTGGCATTAGGTATACATGGTGCTAATTTGAGGGACATGATCGATGGGATGCCTCAAACCCTTTTACGAATAGCATTCCTAATAATTTCCCTCTATGCTGCTTATTGGATGGGAGGTTATTTACGTTCACCCTCAGAGGAGAGGCTTTCTAGATTTCTGGGAGCCCTTATAGGTGCAGGAAACATACTGTTTGTGCTGGCTATCGTTGGTCAAAGGGCTGTAGATATACTGGGCCCAAGGAGGGTACATAACCTCCTATTGTTTCCTGGTTCAGAAAGGGGATTAAGTATCAAAGTACCACCTTTGCCTGAGCCCTCCATGCTTTCGCAGTGGAGCTATTATGTGGCACTCGCCGTAATAGTGCTACTATTCGTGTGGGGTTTGTCCAGATTGTCGAGGTTTAGGGGATAGTCGAAGTGAAAGTCCACTTCGTAGGTATTGGTGGTAGTGGTATGAGCTCTCTTGCCGGCATATTAGTCGGCGCAGGTGAGGTGGTTACTGGTTGTGATCGTGTGTTGAACGCCCAGACTGCTGAGTTGGAGCGTAAGGGAGTAACAATCTGGCAAGGTCATGATGAAAGTCACCTTGACGGCGTGGATTGTGTGGTAGTGACTAAGCCTGTGATGAATACTTCCGAGGTGCTATCAGCTGTCGAAAAGGGTCTCAAGGTAGTTGATAGGGCAGAGCTACTCGGTCAGCTGATGAATGGCAAAAAAGGCATTGCTATTGCCGGCACCCATGGTAAGACCACTACAACAGCCCTCGTCGCTGAGATATTGATTAGGAGTGGTGTTGATCCCACTGTATTAGTGGGTGGTGTGCCAGTGGGGTGGGAGATCGGTGGACGCTACGGCAAGGATGAATGGATGGTTGCCGAAGCAGATGAGTATGCTCGATCTTTTTTATGGCTGCATCCGGAGCTAGCTGTGATAACTAATATAGAGCACGATCACCCAGACATTTTCCCTACGGAATGCGAGCTTGTTGATGCTTTCTCCAGTTTTCTCAGGGGTATGAAGCCTGACGGGAAAGTCTTCGTTTGTAAAGAGAGCAGGCTAGCTATGGAGGTTGTAAAGGGTATAGCATCCGCAAGTCGCTTGTATTATCAGACTTATGGTGTTGAAGGCGGTTGTGACTGGTCGGCTCGAGTAACCAGGAAAGTTGGCGGCGTTACATGTTTTGACATAATTGGCCCGGACTTCATGCTTGAGGGGCTCAAAACCAGCTTGCCTGGCAGGCATAACTTGATAAATATAGTTGGTGCTGTGGCAGTGGGCATAAATGCAAGTGCTTCGCCTGAGGGCGTAAAATCAGCTATACAAGAGTTTCGTGGTGTAAAGAGAAGGTTTGAGTATAAAGGCGAGTCTAAGGGCGTAATTGTGCTGGACGACTATGCCCATCATCCTACGGAGATAGCAGCAACCATTAGTGCGGCCCGCGAATATTATCCAGGTCGCCAGATATTTGTAGCATTTCAGCCACATACATACAGTCGTACCAAGACATTCCTAGCTCACTTTGCTGAAGCTCTCAAGTTAGCAGATAAAGTATTCTTGCTGGATGTATATGCTGCTCGCGAGCAACCGGATCCGGACCTTGATCTAGATACATTGCTAAAGATGATAGGTAATAACTCTGAGCGCGTTGGGAATGTAGAGGAGGCTTCCCAAATTATACCTAGGTTCTTAGTTGACAACTCTGTACTGATTACTATGGGGGCTGGGGATGTAACTAATCTTGGCCCTAAGATCTTGGAAGAGTTCGGAGAAATGTAGCTTTGAGTCCTAGTCAAATGGTTACCCCGAAAATAGAGTATAATGAACCCCTTTGGAAACATACCTCAGTCAAGGTCGGTGGTCCTGCAAGGTTGTTTACTCGTGTCAGGGGGAGTGAGGAACTACTCAATGCTGTCCGTTGGGCTATAGCAGAGAATATGCCTTTTATGGTAATTGGGTCTGGTAGCAATATCGTAGTTGCTGACGCAGGCTTTAACGGACTTGTCATAAATTCCATAAGTAGAGATGTAAGAGTCGTCCGGGAAGAGGATGATCAGGTCATAGTCGAGCTTGATGCCGGTACTTTTCTTCCAACTGCCGCTAAGAAGCTTGCTTCGCTTGGGCTAGCGGGCCTGGAGTGGGGAGTGGGTATTCCTGGGACAGTGGGGGGTGCTGTTGTAGGTAATGCAGGTGCTTACGGTGGTGACACGGCGGAGCGCCTGGTAGATATTGATGCAATAGATCTCAGAGGAGAGTTTATAACTCTTACTAATGAAGAGCTTGCTTTTCAATATAGGAGCAGTGCGATCAAGCGAGGGGAGATCGAGATTGCGGCGGTGATAAGAGCCCGCTACAGGGTGTTTAGATCTGACCCGAACCTTATCAACATCAAGATTAGGCACTTTCTTATGGAGAGAAAGCGCAAAGAACCAGTAGAGCCGAGTATAGGATCGACTTTCAAAAACCCACCAGGTAATTACGCTGGAGCCATTATAGAATCAGCGGGTCTGAAGGGACTTCGAGTTGGTGGTGCAATGGTATCTCCAAAGCACGCTAACTATATCATAAATACTGGTAATGCCACTGCCTCTGATATTAGAGACCTGGTGGAAACGATTCGAGATTTGGTATTGGAAAGAAAAGGTATAAGGCTTGAGACAGAGATAGAGTTCAAGGGAGATTGGTAGTGAAGAGGTACAGGTTACTTCTGTTGTTCGGTGGGAGATCAGCAGAACACGATGTGTCGGTAGCTAGCGCTATATCTATGATGAAGGCGCTCAAAGATAGCGATATAGACATTCTCCCTTGTGGTATCACTAGAGAGGGGACTTGGAAGGTTGGTGAGGAGGCGGTCAAGATGCTCGCTTCCTCTGCTCTCTTTGCCGGCGATTCGGATGTTAGGGATATAGTCCCTGTAGATTCACAGCCTAGGAGTGTTCCTGAAGCCTTGAGCGCTGTTGATGTAGTCTTTCCCCTGCTGCATGGCCCTTATGGGGAAGATGGCACTGTTCAGGGCTTTCTTGAGTTAGTTAACGTACCATATGTTGGTTCTGGGGTGTTGGGCTCCTCCCTGAGCATGGACAAGATAGCTATGAAGAAGATGTTTGAGTCTGAGGGGCTACCGATCACAAGATACCTGGGGATACTGAGAAGTGATTGGCTCTCCGACCCTGAAGGCATTATTTCTAAGATTGAATCAGAGCTTGAGTATCCAGTTTTCGTCAAACCTGCAAATCTTGGGTCAAGCATAGGAATTACAAAAGCTAAAGATAGAAGCTCCTTACTGCAGGCACTAGAATTAGCCTCAAAGTATGATCGCAGGCTGATAGTCGAACAGGGAGTTGAGGCTAGAGAGCTCGAATGTGCGGTTCTCGGAAACGATTACCCCAGGGCATCTGTTGTTGGAGAGATACTACCAGGAGACGAATTTTATACATTCGAAGCCAAATATATAAGCGAATCCTCCAAGACTATCATTCCAGCAGATATACCACCAAGTGTTTCTGATGAAATTAGAGATTACGCAGTCAGAGCCTTCAAGGCAGTGGATGCTGCAGGTCTGGCAAGAGTAGATTTTTTCCTAACTAGCGAAAATAAAGTCCTCGTAAACGAGATAAATACGATACCAGGATTCACCCCTATTAGTATGTATCCTAAGCTATGGGAAGCTTCCGGGCTATCCTATCCTGATCTTGTGAGGAAACTGTTGGATCTAGCTATGGAGAGGCATGCTGATAAGCAGCATAGGGTTATCCCCCTCTGGGAGGCTTCATAGGATGACCACTTTCATATGGTCTGTGTTGGCGAGTTTGCTTGCTAAGGATAGGTCTCATGTAAAGCCGAAGCTGAGTTGGAAGCAAAAGCTTCTGAGACTTTCCCTTGTGCTGGGATTTATTGGTGCTTTGATTCTCCTTTGGCAGGCTTATAACTCTGACCTATTGCGGGTTCAGGAGGTTAAGGTTAGGGGGGTAAGCCATCTAACAGAGAGCTATGTGATTCAAAGATCTGGAATATTAGGTGCAAATATTCTCACCTTGAATACCGGTGAGGTAGAAGCCAGACTAAGGGATATTCCCTATGTAGATACTGCTAAGGTTAGCAGAGGGTTATCTAATAGGGTTTACATCGATATAGTTGAGAGGCAACCTGCCATAGTTTGGATGTCTGGTGGGAGTAAATTCCTTGTGGACAGTTCTGGTAAAGTCCTGGAAGAGGTGTCTGCTACACCAAGGATGCCTCTCCTGGAGGCTAACACCAAGGGTGATGTACATCCAGGAAGCACCTTGGATCCTAAGCTAGTTGCTTCCACTCTCACTTTGTTTTCAGGTCTCCCTGAGGATATAAGGGCCAGTGTGGAGAAGGTCAAATACACACCAGGTGTGGGATACGAGGTAATATCTTCTGCCGGATGGACCGCTGTAGTAGGCGATGACGACAGGCTTGAAGCCAAGGTGGCTATATTGTCTAAGATACTAACTTTGGGTGACGTGTCATTTATTGACGTGAGTACACCTGCAACTCCCTATTATAGGCTGCGAAAAAGTTAAAATTGAGTAAATTTCTTATCACACATGCATTGGAATACATGCTATACTGTCGGCATCCACGATAATAACTTCCATTCGACAACAGCCCTTTAGCCTTTATGGGAGTGGGTTATGCCGAAGCCTAAGGTAATGGTTGGCATCGATATAGGCACCACCAAGGTATGTACTTTGGTGGTAGAGGTTGCCGAAGATGCCCCAATGAAGGTGCTTGGCGTAGGACTCTCCTCAAGCCAGGGCATATCCAAGGGTGTAATTACAGATATTGATGCTGCTACCGAGGCTTTGGCAAGCTCAGTAGATAAGGCAGAGCGACTATCAGGTTATAAGATAGGCTCAGCCATAGTTGGTATATCTGGGGCTCATGTTAGTTGTTTACAGAGTCATGGAGAGCTCCTACTCCCGGACGGTGGGTACATAGATGCCGCTGATGTAGAGAAAGTACTACAGTCTGCTCGCCATATAGATCTGCCACCTCAGAAAGAAGTGCTTCATGTCATACCTCGCCAATATGAGGTGGATGGTAATGGTGGCATCAAAGATCCAGTTGGGCTTAGCGGCTTTAAGCTGGAAGTTGATGCTCATGTGATTGCTGCTCATGTAGGGGCTGTACAGAACCTGTTGAAGGTGATCCATAGAGTTGGATTGGAAGTTGACGATCTTGTATTACAGCCTTTGGCAAGCAGTTGTTCTGTGCTCACAGAGCCTGAACGTGATCTGGGAGTTATGCTTATAGATATTGGTGGTGGTACCACCGACGTGGCTATCTTTGTTGAAGATGCTATATGGCACACCGCTGTAATACCTCTGGGAGGTAATAACATAACTAATGACCTCTCAATAGTTTTGGGGATAAAGACAGACGTAGCAGAGAAAATTAAGGTAGAATCAGCGGATGTATCTGGCGAGGAGGAGTTGAATTCGAGTTCTCTACCTGGTTTGGGTTCTACGTTGAGGGTGGAGGGATTATCTGATGGAGAATATAAGACCGTATCCCGAAACCTCGTGAATGAGATAGTTGACTCTCGAATCAGTGAGATTTTTGCCTTGGTCTTGAGTGAGCTAAGACGTAGCGGATATGATGATATGGTGCCGGCTGGTGCCGTTCTAACAGGAGGCACGGCCCAACTCAAGGGCATAGTTGATAAGGCTGAGAAGGTACTTGATATGCCTGTGAGACTAGGAGCCCCCGAGGGGTTGTCGGGGTTATCAGAAGCCGTACACAATCCGGCTTTTTCCACATCGGTAGGGCTCCCATTGTGGCGCTTTAGGTCAGAGGCTGCCGCTTCTAGGTTAAGTAAACTACCTGAGCGTCGCTCTGGGGCCGCAAAACTGGTAGGCTGGTTCAGAGAATTTTTACCATAAGAAATTTTGGATAAACAGTATTTTGTTAGAGGAGAAATGCCAGTGGGTCCGGAAGAGAACATCCATAAACTCGTTAGAAGCGATAGCCAGTCATCCTACTCATCCTTTGCTGATAGCAATCGTCTAGCCGTTATAAAAGTCATTGGTGTAGGCGGAGCCGGGGGAAACGCCGTTAGCCGCATGATAGATGCGGAAGTTAAGGATGTCGAATTCATTGTTATGAATACAGACGCACAGGATATTCTTCACTCTGAAGCCGACGTCAGGATATCTATAGGAGATAAGTTGACTAAGGGGCTGGGCGCTGGCGGAGATCCATCAGTAGGGGCTAAGGCAGCAGAGGAGAGCCAGGATGAGATCTATGATGCCCTTAAAGGTGCTGATATGGTTTTCATAACGGCTGGTATGGGTGGCGGTACTGGCACCGGGGCTTCCCCCATTGTGGCTCAGATAGCGCGTGATGTAGGAGCGCTTACCGTAGGGGTAGTAACGCGGCCGTTCTCCTTTGAGGGTTCCAAGAGGCGAGCTGTTGCAGAGGAAGGTATACAGCGTCTGAAGGAGCATGTGGATACCCTGATAGTTATACCTAACGACAGGATTCTTCAGCTGGTCGAGAAGCGGACTACCGTCAAGGAAGCATTCCACATGGCGGACGACGTACTCAGGCAGGCTATCCAAGGTATAAGCGAACTTATTACAGAACATGGCAATATCAACTGTGACTTCGCTGATGTAAAGGCCATCATGAGCAATGCTGGATCTGCATTGATGGCGATTGGCAGGGGAACCGGAGAAAATAGAGCAGTAGAGGCAGCGCGAGCTGCTATAGAAAGCCCGCTTCTGGAGCTATCTATAGAGGGCGCTAAAGGTGTCCTCTTCAACATAACGGGCAGCGAAGACCTGGGAATGCTCGAACTACATGAAGCCGCCCAACTTATACAAGAAGCGGCAGATCCGGAGGCAAACATCATATTCGGTCACGTTATAGACAATAGGCTGCAGGATGAGGTCAAGATCACGCTTATAGCCACAGGGTTCGATAACGTCAAGCGAGTTCCAAGCAACAAACCGGTTTCTATCCAGAAGGAGCCACAAACCCAAAAGCCTCCAGCACAGGAGGACTATGATATACCGGCATTTCTCCGCCTCAGACAGAGGTAGAGCAAAAGAAAAATTTTGATTAGGGGGTGGTGCAACTGCACCACCCCCTAATTTTTATACCTTCATAAAAGTATAAAAAGTGATTTTTAAGTATCATCTTAGAGTAATTGTCATATTTGGAAGGAGAGTAGGGTTATGAGGTCATTTCTAGCGATCAGGTTGTATGTTCTTATCCTAGCTGTGACCCTACTGGTTAGTAGTTGCGGCTCGGGTGGAAGAAATAATTCGCAAACCCCACCAATCTCAGTTACCACTAATGCATCTAGACTACTGCCATCACCTACAGCTTTGGTCACCTTGTCATCACCTACTCCTGAGGTGGTACCAACTCCCAAACAGCAGCTTATGCAACCTAGCCCTACTGCTATCTCTGAACCGACCCCGATAGAGCAGGTCAATTCACGTTATATAGTAGATGTAAGGAAAGTAAACAGGATTATAGGACGTGGTAAGGTTAGATACTTTTTCTCTCGACCAGATATAAAACCACCTAACGTCACTGTTCGAGCCTCTTCTAAATCCATGGCGTATGGTTATATCTTTATAGCACCTAAGAAGGGCCCTGGTCAGTCCGGCCCCATGATTGTTGATAACCAGGGTGAGGTGGTGTGGTTTCTCCCCATGAGAGCTGGTAAGCGTGTTCTAGATTTCAAGGTACAGAATTATAAGGGTAACCCTGTACTTACTTGGTGGGAGGGAGCGTTGGATATGAAATTGGGGAGTGGAAAGGGTGATTTCGTGATAATGAATATGCACTATAAGGAGATAGCTAGAGTCAAGGCAGGAAATGGTTATTATGGGGATCTCCATGAATTTCTGATTACTCCAGAAGGAACAGCCTTGTTCTTAATTTATCATCCTGTTACTAAGGATCTGTCGGACTTAGGAGGAGTGAAGAACACCCATGTAATAGATGGTATTGTACAGGAGGTGGATATAGAATCCGGTAGAGTGCTTTTTGAGTGGCATAGCTTGGATCATGTAGGGCTAGATGAATCTTATATTCCTGTGCCTAAGAATTCGGGCCAGCGTTACGATTACTTCCATGCTAACTCTATAGCTCTAGATAAAGATGGTAACTTGTTAGTCTCTGCAAGGCATACATGGGCTGCTTATAAGATCGATCGAGATACTGGCAACATCATTTGGAGGCTGGGAGGTAAGAAGAGCGACTTTACTTTCGAATCCAAAGCCAAGTTTGCTTATCAACATGATGTGCGTCGCCAACCTGATGGTACTATTACCTTGTTTGATAATGTTGCAGATTCAAGGAAGAATGGGAAATCTCGTGGGCTTGTCCTTAGGGTTGATGAGCAATCCAAAAGGGTTGAACTTGTGAAGGAGTATATACATCCGGATAGAATCCTTTCTATGACCCAAGGTAATATGCAAATTTTATCGAACGGTCATGTGTTTATAGGTTGGGGATCGGAGCCTTTCTTCTCTGAATTTGACCAGGAGGGGAACCTTTTGTTTGATGCTCAGCTACCGACAAGTTATGATAACTATCGATCATATAGATTTGAGTGGTCTGGTGAGCCGGAAAGTGCTCCTAGAATTGCCGCACAGCGTAATCGAAGTCAAGATAAGGTAACTATATACGTTAGTTGGAATGGTGCTACGAGTGTCCACAACTGGGAGGTACTGGCGGGTAATACTCCAGGTAGCTTGATGTCTTTAGGCGTATCTCCAAAGATGGGATTTGAAACAGCCATCCTCCTCAAGACTAATAAACAATACTTTGCGGTTAGAGCTCTAGATGAAAATGGAAACGTGATAGGGAAGTCATCAGTAGTCAAGATAACGAACATGGGTAGAGATTAGTCTTTAGCCATTCCTGTAAAAGTTGGCATCTATCTTCTAATCAAGATTGAACTATAAATAAACTACTAAGCTAAATAGTCCTTGAGGGTACTGGCAACTTATCTCTTGCTCTTACTCAAGGACAAAAGCTGTCTTAGTCCTTTCCTAGCTTGCTCGTTGGTGGTTAGTGTTAAGGAATTGATTAGTACTTCCCATTTATCTAATGTGATGCCTGTGGTATTTGATACCTCACGAGCTATCGTTGGTCCTTGTTGATCCAAAAAGTCTGACAATATATTTAGCTTACTATTTATTATGTGTTGCACTCCCAAGTGTTGTTCTGGAACGTATAATACAGACCTGACCAGCGGCGTGCCGTGCATTATCCACCAAGCTAGGCAAAGGTTTTCCGTGTACTCATATTCTTCGGTAATTTCCAGAGCTTCTTTGCCTATAAGTATCCTTGCCAGCTCTACCGATTCCAAGGTTGTTGAGTCCTGCTCGTATCTGTTTTGTATACCGTAGTACTCCCTCATCAGATGGTCTACTAGGTGCTCATAGAGAGTGTTATAAAAATCAGGGGATAATTGGTAATAGTCGATCTCGTCAAGCCTCTTTGCACTTACGGCCAGGATATCTGGCGCTTGAGCATCCGTACAGAGCATCATGGCTCTCAAGTTGTCAATATTCTCTTTCTCCAGGGCGAAAGGGTCAATGAGTCCTACTGTGGCCTCGCCTGATTTTATTGCTTCAATCGCTTGCAAATCATCTTTTACCACTAAGGAATGCATATCATTGGTCAACCATCCGGACTCAAGCAACCAAAGCAGAGGCATATGAATATGATCAGATTTGAGTGCTATGGTGATTTCAGTTGTCTCCATGAATTTCCTTCCATTCGGTTACGGTTAGTGGTGGTAAATGTTCTTGGGCTCTCTGCTGCTGTACTTTGCTCCATTGCTCGAATTGACTTAGAGGAACTGCCGGTTCTCTGGCTTCAAGAAATTCAGGACTAGAGGCCCAGTTGAAGTATTCTATAGTGTTCCATATTGAGACAGATGCAACGATGAAGGTCGATATTACTATTGCTACACTTCTAGCCTTTTTGTTCTTAAAAACTGCAATTATTTTGTCTAGAGCTAATCCGACGAAAAAGTATATGGAAGGGATCATGCCTATACCCCGTGCTGCATCCGGGGTATTGATAGATAGCACTTGGGTGAAGAACCACGGCACGAGTAACGCTACCCACCAGAGAGCTGAATTTCGGAGACAGAAGAGTGATAGTATCATGCCAAGAGCAAATAGTAATGCTGCTGCTGGATCCAGCAGGGGTTTACCAAATGGAGAGTATCTAGGTCTTGTATCTTTCAGGGGTTGCTCAGGGGGGCTATATGCAGGACCTCCCATAACACTTCCATCAAAGAAGAACCTTGCATTGCGTTGGATTTGATAAAGCAATATGCTCCCAATACCATAGTGACCAAAATACCCATCGTCAGCTGCATTGAGCACACTTACCCTTTCGGCTCTTATATTGAATCTAGCGGGGTCTGCTGCTATCGAGGGGAGTTGAGGGATAAATAGTGCTATGGCAGTGATTATAAGCAGTCCATACCCTGCAACAATCCTGGTCACCTGTTTTCTATGCAGTAAGATAGCTATTGGGGTGTAGGCTATAAGAGACAGTAGGATTGCCCTGCCAGAGAAGTAAGAATATAGCCCCAAGGATGCGGTGAAACCTGTTAAGATCCACCATTTCCACTGTTTCTTTTCCAAGGCCTTGTGCAATAGGAGCAAGGCTAGGGAGGTAATTAGAACTACATTGATGTTTTCCCATCCGGAGCGGGAGAAATTGAGATACCAGACACTAAAGCTCATTAGAGTGAGGGCTAATATGGCTGCTACTGGATGAATGTATCGCCTGTATAGAAGATAAGTAATTGGTAAAGCCAGCATGCTAAATAGGGCGCTTGGCAGCCTTAAACCTAGAAGGTCGTTCTTAGCGAAATAGACAAATATTGAGGCAACCCACATGGAGAAGGCTGGAGATGGCTTCCAATCTAACCCGAACGGTCCAGGTCCACTGTGGGCTAAGATGGTGTATATAACACCAAGATTGTCCGCCTCATCGGCCATCAGGTTAGCTGGAAATGATCCTAGTCGGTAGAGTCGGACTCCAAGAGCTATTGAGCACACTATCACTAGGATGATGAGATAAATATACTCTGCCCTAGTGATTGCACCGGGAATAGCCGTGGCTCTGTTTGTCTTTGAGTCTTGATTGGTAACTCTTGCTGTCATCTCAATAAGTATAGCAACAGAAGCTGTACTTGCAGATTATGGCACTGTATGTGCAACCTTAGTTGCAGATAATCATTATTACAAGAGTATGTTGGGTCTTCCCGAATTTATTGATTCCCATGGCTGTTGAGCTGCCATATAGATCTTTGTAACTCTATTTCGCCTATCTAGCAGCTTTGCTTATAAAAACTATGCAGATAGTTTTATTGCATTGTAGTTCTAGTAGCTATGCTAAGTTTAGGCTTTATGGGGGTTAACCCGGCTCCTGGGGAACGTAGGTGTAGGTAATGACTCTTAAGTCAATACAATCAGTTAGTTCTATTTTATCTTTACGGCTATGTTACGCAAAACCTATGGAGTAACGGGGGTGAGCTAGATAAAGATCAGCTTTTTGCATTATCTAACTAGAAAGAAAGCAGTGGTAGTGTAATGTTTTGCTATCTCAAATGTATGAACTCAAGATACTCCTGGGTGAGCCGCCAGGGACTCGAACCCTGAACCCACTGATTAAAAGTCAGTTGCTCTGCCAGTTGAGCTAGCGGCCCAAAAAGAGTATAACAGAAAAGAAAGCAATTGTTTAATCCCTAGTGGATAGCTTAGTACTATGTATTAGTGATATTTTTCACAAATTCTGTAGTTTGACTTGCATCTTATAGCAGCTGGGTTCTATAATGCGGCGGAGTCTGATTGAGCTTGCAAAACCTACACAAGTTTCGGGATCTAGGGTTCTCTTGTAAAGGTCATGTGAGGGGCCTTTTACTAAGTAAAAGCCAAAGTAGTTGAAAATATATCTGGAAAGAGAGCGGATATGGCACAGGTATTTCATCGCAGCGCTAATGCCTTTGCACGAGCTAGTATCTTTGGTGTAGTGTTTGCTCTTGCTGTTATTGCAGGTGTGGCATATGTGATGGTTAGGTCTAACTATGCCACCCGTATTGACTTTACCCCTGCTCAACCAGTACCCTTCAGCCATGCCCACCATGTGGGTGGAGATGGTATAGACTGTAGGTACTGTCATACTTCTGTAGAAACATCTTCCTTTGCTGGTATCCCCCCCACCAAGACCTGTATGAACTGTCACTCCCAGATATGGACTAACAGCCCACTTCTAGCTCCGGTTAGAGAAAGCTACGAGACTGGCAAACCAATAGAGTGGAAGAGGGTATACGATCTTCCAGAGTTTGTGTATTTCAACCACAGCATACACATAGCCAAAGGCATAGGTTGCTCCACCTGCCACGGCCGTGTGGATAAGATGCAGCTCACCTACAAGGTTACTCCCCTCAACATGGGTTGGTGCTTGGATTGCCATGCTAACCCCGCCAAGTATGTACGTCCCAAGAGCGAGGTGTTCAACATGGAATGGACTCCGCCAGCTAACCAGCTAGAGCTTGGTCATGAGCTGGTGAAGAGATATGGTATCCAGAGCAAGACTAGCTGTTCTGTCTGTCATCGCTAAAGAAAAAGTTGTGGGAAGGTTGGTATGGATCTGGAAACTCTAAAATCTAAGCTGGGCAATTCTAGAGGTAAACAGTTCTGGAGGAGCCTGGACGAGCTAGCTGACTCTGAAGAGTTCAAGCAGTATCTTCACAGGGAGTTCCCCGAAAGAGCTTCCGAGTGGCTTAGCTCCATGAGCAGGAGGGATTTTATTAAGCTCATGGGCGCTTCACTAGCATTGGCCGGTATAACCGCGTGCGGCCCAAGGCCAGCCGAGAAAATAGTTCCCTACGTAGTGCAACCGGAAAACATAGTCCCCGGCGTGCCCTTGTTCTATGCTACTGCGATGCCTTTAGCTTCAAGTGTAATTGGGCTCTTGGTGGAGACTCATGAAGGGCGCCCAACTAAGATAGAGGGTAATCCTGATCATCCTGCAAGCTTGGGGGCTACCGATCATTTTGCTCAAGCTTCTATCTTGAACCTATATGATCCCGACAGAGCAAAGACAATCACCTATGGCAACAACATAGCTTCCTGGGGGAACTTCGTCGGGCAGATCAGCCAAGCTATGGATGGCATCAAGAACCGAAATGGGGCTGGTCTGGCAATAATGACCGGCATGGTAACCTCTCCCACTCTAGCAAATCAGATTCAGTCTCTATTGCAGGATCTCCCTCAGGCTAGGTGGTACGTCCATGAACCTGCCGATACAGATCATGCTATTGAGGGAGCAAGAATAGCCTTCGGGCAGCCTCTGCAGCCTGTGTATGATTTCACTAAGGCTGATGTAATAGTTGCTTTGGATTCTGACTTCTTGCTTGATCTGCCAGGTAACGTACGATATGCTCACGACTTTGCTCAGAAGAGAAGAGTCTCTGGCGAATCGGGTGAGATGAACCGCTTGTACTCCATAGAGAGTACCTTCTCTGTAACTGGTGCCAAGGCTGATCATAGACTTCCTGTACGCCCAAGCAGGATACCACAGATTGCACAAGCTATCGCTGCAAGACTTGGAGTAAATGTCCAGGGGAACATTGAAGGCGAGGAATCCCGTTGGGTTGATGCTATTGTTGCTGATCTCCAGAACCATAGGGGGAGCAGTGTAGTTATAGTTGGCCCTTATCAGCCCCCTGAGTTGCATGCCTTGGCGTATGCTATCAACCAATCTCTTGGCAACATAGGACAGACCCTACGCTTTATCCAGCCAACTGTTTTCCTACCTGATCAAAAGAGGACTGCCTCCGATCTTGTTAATGACATCAGGGGTGGTAATGTCAACCTGCTAGTGATGTTAGGGGGTAATCCTGTATATACTACTCCGCCTTCCCTTGGTTTTGCGGATGCTCTTCGTCAAGTAGACCTGTCGGTATATGTAGGTCTACATAATGATGAGACTGCTGCACTAAGCAAGTGGATGATTCCCGAGGCTCACTATTTAGAGTCCTGGAGCGATGCTCTGGCTTTTGATGGTACTGCCTCCATAATTCAACCAATGATAGATCCTCTGTACGGAGGCAAAACAGCACACGAAGTAATAGCTCTATTAGCTGGTAATGGTAGTGCTGAACCTTATGATTTGGTTAGGCAGTATTGGCAGAAACAACCTCAGATGAGTCAGTCTTTCGAAGAAAGCTGGCGTAGATCGGTACATGATGGTTTTATTAGGGGTTCTGCCAGAGAAGCACAGCAGGTCAGCCTTCGGTCTGGATGGGAGCAATCATTATCCTCTCTAAATCAGGAATCCAGCGAAGGCATGGAGATTGTTTTCAGGCCTGATCCTAATATCTATGATGGTCGGTTTGCTAATAATGGTTGGTTGCAGGAGCTTCCAAAGCCCCTCACGAAGCTTACCTGGGACAATGCCGCACTATTTAGTCCCGGTACTGCCAATAGACTGGGTATTAAAAACGAGGATGTCGTCGAGTTAACACTTGATGGCAAGAAACTCGAGATAGCTGCTCTTATACTACCTGGCCATCCTGACGATACAGTGACAGTGTACTTGGGTTATGGAAGAACTCAGGCAGGTAGTGTAGGTAATGGTTACGGATTCAACGCTTATGCTTTACGTTCTTCGGAATCTCAGTGGCAAGCTTCCGGCCTCCAGGTGCGGAGGACGGGTGGTAGGTATCTTCTAGCTATTACTCAGGGGCACTTTAGCATAGAAGGCAGAAACATAATGCGTACTGCCACCTTGGAGGAATTCAAGAAGAACCCGCATTTTGTGGAAGAGTATGAAGAGGAACACGGAACTCCTCCTTCGTTCTACCCTGATTATGTGTATAACAGCTATAAGTGGGGTATGGCTATCGATATGAATGCCTGTATAGGCTGTAATGCATGTGTGATAGCCTGCCAGTCAGAGAACAATATAGCTGTAGTTGGTAAGAAGAACGTACGTAACTCTCGTGAGATGCATTGGCTGCGCATAGATACCTATTTCTCAGGTGAAGCTTCCAACCCGCATACCTTCTATCAGCCAATGATGTGTCAGCACTGCGAGCGAGCTCCATGTGAGTATGTATGCCCAGTAGCTGCCACAACCCACAGCCCTGAAGGTATAAATGAAATGACTTATAACAGGTGTGTGGGTACAAGATACTGTGCTAACAACTGCGCCTGGAAGGTCAGGCGGTTCAACTTCTTGCAGTACATAAATAAGAATGTGCCTAGCTTGAAGTTGATGTACAATCCAGATGTAACCGTGCGTGAGCGCGGTGTAATGGAGAAGTGTACATTCTGTGTGCAGAGGGTCAACGCAGCAAGAATAAATGCGGAGGTGCATAACCGAAGAATTGGCCCAGATGAGGTCCTTACAGCCTGTCAGGCTGTGTGTCCGACCAATGCCATTGTCTTTGGAGATCTCAATCAGGATAGTCAGGCGGCTAGGATGCAAAAAGATCCAAGGGCATATAAGGTGCTAGGGGAGCTGAATACCAATCCTAGAATCAGCTATCTTGCACCTTTACGGAATCCCAACCCGCAGTTGGAACAGGAGTAAGCCATGGCGGATCAAGTAACACAGAACCAATATGTAGTAACTCCACCGAAGGAACCGCTGGTTTCGCCAAAACATGACTTAACTAGTGTCACTGAGAGAATTAGTTCCATAGTATTTACACGCACTCCTAAGGGATGGATAGGTGGATTTGTCTTTTTCTTTGCAATAACGATGATTCTGCTAGTATCAGTAACTTGGCTCTTTATAAAGGGAGTGGGAATATGGGGAATTAACACTACAGTTGGTTGGGGATTTGCAATTATAAACTTTGTTTGGTGGATTGGTATAGGTCACGCGGGAACTCTGATTTCCGCTATCCTGTTGTTGCTGAATCAAGAGTGGCGTAATGCAATAAACCGATTAGCAGAGGCCATGACACTCTTTGCTGTGGTGCAAGCGGGAATGTTTCCTATACTGCACCTAGGCAGGCCGTGGTTATTCTACTGGCTGTTCCCTTATCCTAATACAATGGGGATGTGGCCTCAATTTCGTAGTGCTCTCATGTGGGATGTGTTTGCAGTTTCCACATATGGAACTGTATCCCTAATTTTCTGGTACACAGGACTTATTCCTGATCTAGCTACGATGAGGGATAGAGCCAAGCATAGGATATCTAAGGTTTTGTATGGAATATTCGCACTTGGTTGGAGGGGTTCTGCTCGGCATTGGAATAATTACCAGAAGGCATATCTATTGCTAGCTGGTCTATCCACCCCGCTAGTTGTCTCGGTCCACAGTGTAGTTAGCTTGGACTTTGCTCAATCCCTACTACCGGGGTGGCACACTACTATATTCCCTCCATACTTCGTGGCAGGAGCTATATTTGCCGGATTTGCTATGGTACTTACCATAGCCATTCCTCTACGGAGCTTCTACCACCTTGAAGACGTGATCACTATGCGTCATATAGATGCTATGGCCAAGTTTACTCTGCTTACTGGCCTGGTCGTTAACTATGGTTATCTAACAGAAGCATTTACAGCATGGTATTCAGGTGAGACCTATGAGCAATTCTTTATCTATAACAGGATAGTTGGACCATATTGGTGGGCCTTTGCTTCTCTAATGCTTTGTAATGTCTTGGCACCTCAGGCTTTGTGGTTCCGTAAGATAAGATACAATCTACCGGCGCTGTTCGTAGTTATGATGTTTGTTAATGTAGGAATGTGGCTAGAGAGGTTTGTCATAGTAGTCACAAGCCTACATCGTGACTTTCTACCGTCGTCTTGGGCTATGTATGCAGGCACAGTTTGGGATTGGCTAACCTTTATCGGAACAATTGGCTTCTTTATGACTCTAATGTTCCTGTTTATCCGAGTGCTTCCAGCTATACCTATGTCCGAAGTTAAGGAGTTAATCGCTGAGGAGAAAGAGACTACGGAGATGACAGCATGAGCACGATTATAACTGGACCCGTATATGGTGTTATGGCTGAATTCGAAGATGAGCACTCTTTATTGCATGCCGCTCGTGAAGCCTATAAAGAAGGCTACAGGAATATGGATGCCTACAGTCCGATTCCGGTGTTGGGATTACCTGAAGCTATAGGTGCTCCCAAAAGCAAGGTTCCATTAATAGTTCTTATATTTGGTTTGACAGGTGCAGTAACTGGGTGGTTGTTACAGTATTGGGTCACTGTTATAGCTTATCCACTGAATATAGCTGGAAAGCCGCTTGTAAGCTGGCCGATGTGGGTGCCTATTATATTTGAATTGATGATTCTATTTGGTGCTCTCTCAGCCTTTTTTGGAATGCTAGCCCTAAATAGGCTCCCCGAACCATATCATCCAGTTTTCAATGTGCCTGGGTTCGAAAGGGCTTCTCAAGATAGGTTTTTCCTATGCATTGAGGCTAAGGATCCTAAATTTGATAGGTTCTATACTCGAGAATTTCTGAAAAGTCTTGGTGCTGTAGAGGTTTCTGATGTTGCTCCATAAAATTTTGAGATATAAGGCAGGTTCTATACTTTTGTTGCTACTTTTATCTAGCAGCATGCTTGTGGCCTGTGCAGGCAACATGCGCGAACAACCTCATATAGTGCCCTACGAGGAGAGTGATTTCTTTCCTGATAAACTATCAGCTCGCCAGCCACCAGCGCATACTATAGCTAGGGGACAGCTGGATGATGATCCTATACTCTATGGGCCTATGGGAACACCAACTCCCAGTCAGGGCAGTGCTTCGGCGAGTCAGGATGTTTATCCTTTTGCGATAACCAAAGAGGTCCTTGAGAGAGGGCAGGAGAGGTTTAACATTTACTGTTCTCCTTGCCATGGGCGTGCTGGGGATGGTAATGGTATGATAGTGAAGAGGGGCTATAAGCACCCACCATCCTTCTATGAGCAGAGATTAATCAATGCTCCTGCCTCACATTTCTTTGATGTGATTACAAATGGATTCGGTTCCATGCCTGATTACAAAGCTCAAGTAGCTCCTCAGGATAGGTGGGCGATCATAGCTTATATTAGGGCTCTCCAGCTGAGCCATAACGCTACTATCCAAGATGTACCTGCAGATAAGAGGGGAGAGTTGGAGAAGTGAGTCATCATGAAGTCTTGCCCGTAATTGAGACTCCTATACCCGCACCAGATGGTGTTAGGAGAGCTCAGAGAATAGCTCTTATTGTAGGCATTGCGGGTATAGTGCTGTCACTAATTGGCCTTTTCCTCGATTTTGACCAGTTCTTTAGGTCCTATCTCTTTGCATACACCTACTGGACTCTTATAGCCCTAGGTTGTCTAGGGCTTCTAATGATCCAGTACATGACCCAAGGAGTTTGGGGTGCATCAATTCGAAGATTCTTGGAGGCTGGGGCAAGTACGATCCCAATTATGGGTATCCTCTTCATCCCTCTCCTGTTTATAGTCCTCAGCCATAACGGTATCGTATGGCCCTGGGTTGATCCACACGTAATGGAAGAGAACCATATGCTCCAAGCTAAGGAGCTATACTTGAATGTACCCTTCTTTATTATCCGAATTATTGCTTACTTCTTAATATGGTCACTACTAGCTATCTTCCTAAATAGATGGTCTTCCGAGCTAGACCGCAATCCTTCTATAGAGGTCTCTCGTAAGCTTGTTAGGATTAGTGCTCTAGGTCTTATATTATTTGCCCTAACTACATTCTTTGCGAGCATTGATTTAGTGATGTCACTTGACCCTGAATGGTTCTCTTCTATATTCGGAGCTATCTTCGGAATAAGTGGAGTCTTAGGGGCCTTTTCTCTAGTGATTATATTGGTTTCTATTCTTACCTCTAGGGGCCCCCTCTCTAGAGTCATGACTCCTGCTCATTTTCATGATTATGGGAAGCTGTTGCATGCCTTTGTCATCCTCTGGGCATACTTGTCTTTTGCTCAGTACTTGATTATTTGGTCTGCAAATTTGCCGTTTGAGGTTGTTTGGTATCAGCATCGCATGACTGGTGGATGGCAATGGGTTGCATTGATAGTTGCACTTTCGATGTTCTTTATCCCATTTCTATTGCTCCTGTCAGTACCTCTTAAGAGAAGCCCTAAATCTCTTTCTATGGTAGCTGCTTTCCTATTCATAGCCCAGTTCATACATGTAGTCTGGATTACTATCCCTTCAATAGCTCCTAATGAAGGTCATTTCCGAATCCATTGGCTAGATATAACTCTCCTGGTAGCAATAGGCGGAGTATGGTTTGCCATTTACTTTTGGAGACTAGCTTCTAAGTCCTTAATACCTTTGTATGTTGTTCCAGTAACACATCCAAGATGGCATCCGGAGTTGGAGCAGAATGTCGCACAATAACAACGAAGAATATCGGTTCAATAACTTCAACGTAGGCGATATACCTGAGCCTGAGCATGAAGACAGAGATGTCAACGTACGGGGCATTGTTATCGCAGGTGTAGCCATAGCCTTTGGTGCATTTATAGTATTCGTAGTATCTGCTTTCCTCCTCAACTGGCTCACTAGTCGAGGCCAGCAAGTTACGCAGGTGCCTTCGGTAAGCCCATTGCCGACCTTGCAGCCTGCTAATCCCCCACTGCAGGTTAACGAACCAGCTGACCTCAAGGCTCTGAGAGAGGAGGAAGACAAGAAGCTAAATACCTACCAATGGATAGATAGAAACAAAGGTATAGTCCAGATTCCTATTGACAGAGCTATGGAGATCATCGCTAACGAAAACCTGCGTCATGAACAAGGTAAGACTTATGATGATGTGGGGAAAGACGCTCCAGTTGATTGGCGTTCTGGGAGGCCTATTGAGGGAGGAAAATGAAACTCTGGGGCCGAATAATAGCCATTGCCATAATATTACTGCTATTTGGATCTCGAGGCATAGCGCTCGCCGATGATTCAAGTCAATGGTCTGGTGCTAGTCCTCCACCTTCACTCTTGGATAAAGTGGGCGTAGATCAGCGTTTAGGTAATTCGATACCCCTAGATCTTACCTTCAAGGATGAGGCGGGTAAGACAGTCAGGTTGGGTGATTTCTTCAACAAGGGCAAGCCTGTAGCACTGACTCTAAACTACTTTAGTTGTCCAATGCTGTGCCCATTGGTACTAGATAGCCTGGCGAACACAGTAAAAAACATGGATTTTACTGTGGGTAAGGAGTACGAAATAATCACTGTCGCGATAGATCCAAGAGAAGGACCTAAAGACGCTGCTAAAGCAAAGGCAAAATACCTGGCTAAGTATAATCGCCCAGGAGCAGCGCAGGGGTGGCACTTCCTTACAGGCTCTGAACAGAATATAAAACGCTTGGCAGATGCTGTAGGAGTACGATACGCATATGACTCTAAACTGAACCAGTATGCACATCCAGCGGTCCTAATTGTGCTAACTCCGGAGGGTAAAATCTCGAAGTACTTCATGGGATTACCCTCATCGCCTACTGATTTGAAGCTGGGGCTAATAGAAGCTTCCGGTGGAAAGATCGGATCGATCGTTGATCAGGCAGTTTTGTTCTGTTACCACTATAATCCAGTGACAGGTAAGTATGATTTTGTAGTCATGAACCTAATACGAGCCGGTTTTGTATTAACAACTTTGATCCTTGGCAGTTTTGTGTTTTACTGGTGGAGGAGGGACCACCAAAGAAATAAAGGCGAGAAGTCAATGAGAGGAGTGATCTGAGTATGCAAGGAGCCTCCAACTTTGCGGGGCAGGTTGACCTGCTTTTCTGGTTCATAACTATCTTGTCTGCACTAATCGCTATTGGTGTGTTTATTCTAATAGTGGTGTTTGCCACTAGATACCGTAGGCGCTACTCAGGTTATGTACCACCTGCTATTGAAGGCAATAATAGGTTAGAGATAGCCTGGATAGTGATACCGACGGTAATAGCTCTAGCTACGTTTGCATGGGCTGCAGTAGTATATGTACATATGCATAATCCTCCGAAGGATGCTTTAACTATCTATGTTGTAGGGCGTCAATGGATGTGGAAGGCCCAACAGCCGACCGGACAGTGGGAGAATAACGAGCTACATGTGCCAGTCGGCAAGCCAGTGAAATTGGTCATGACTTCTCAAGATGTAATACATGACTTCTTTGTGCCGGCATTTAGAGTTAAACAAGATGTAATTCCTGGCAGATACACGACTATGTGGTTCACTGCTGAGAAACCTGGGGTATATGATCTATTCTGTGCAGAGTACTGCGGAACCAACCATTCTGAAATGATTGGGAAGGTCTATGCTCTATCTCAGCAGGATTATGAGGCTTGGCTGTCTGGAGGTAGTACTACTGCTAGCTCTTCCGGAATGACTGGTAGTGGTGGATCTCAAGCTTCTTCGCAGTCAGCTGGTCAGCAGCTTTATCAGTCTCTGGGGTGTGCCAGCTGTCATGGTCAAAACGGCGAAGGCCAAATTGGTCCGAGACTTGCAGGTCTTTATGGCAGCAAAGTGCAGCTCTCTAATGGTCAAACTGTGGTAGCAGACGATGCTTATATTCGTGAGTCTATACTGAATCCACAAGCTAAGATAGTAAAAGGTTATCAGCCTATAATGCCCACTTTCCAAGGGCAGGTAACAGAACAGGATATACTACAATTGATTCAGTTTATAAAATCCCTGGGTAATAGTGGTTCCCAGGGCACGGCTCAAAATCAAGGTGGTAATATGCCGGCAGCATCTCCTGTACCGGCCGGGCAATCAGGGCAGTAGCGTAGTTGGGGAAAGCGAGGTGGAACAATGGCAACTGTGACTCGAACGATAGATTATGAGAAACCTGTATATGAGGAGGAGATAAACTACCTCAACACGGACTATTCTTTGAAGTCTTGGTTGTTCACGCTTGATCATAAGCGAATAGGTATACTTTATCTAATCTCAATATCTCTTATGTTCATCCTGGGCAGTGCTGCTGCCGGGCTTATCCGACTTGAGCTTCTGACCCCACAAGGGGATTTGCTTAACGCTGATGCCTATAACAGAGCCTTTACCATGCACGGCATAATCATGGTATTCCTGTTCCTGATACCATCGATTCCTGCCGTGCTAGGGAACTTTGTGCTCCCAATGATGTTAGGGGCTAGAGATGTGGCCTTTCCAAGGCTTAATTTACTTAGCTGGTATATCTATGTATTTGGTGCTCTATGGATCCTTGCTGGATTGATCCTTGGTGGGGCTGATGGTGGATGGACTTTCTATCCTCCTTATAGCACTACATATGCAAACAGCCATATAGTTCCCGTTGCGCTTGGCATCTTTATAGTGGGTTTCAGCTCAATCCTCACAGGACTAAACTTTATTGTAACTACCCATAGAATGAGAGCGCCAGGACTTACCTGGTTCAGGTTGCCCCTCTTTGTATGGTCGCTCTACGCTACGAGCCTGATTCAAGTACTTGCTACACCGGTTTTGGCTATAACTCTGCTTCTTGTGGCTGTTGAGAGAGTTTTGGGAGTAGGTATATTCAGCCCGCAGCTAGGTGGTGACCCGATTCTTTTCCAGCATATGTTCTGGTTCTATTCACATCCAGCTGTGTACATAATGATCCTTCCTGGAATGGGAGTTGTTAGTGAGCTTGTAGCCTGCTTTAGCCGTAAAAACGTATTTGGATATAAGTTTGTAGCCTTGGCTAGCGTGGCTATAGCTGTGTATGGTTTCCTTGTATGGGGACACCATATGTTCGTTGCTGGCCAATCGGTATATGCAGGAATGATATTCTCTGCATTAAGCTTCCTCGTTGCAATACCTTCGGCGATAAAGGTCTTCAACTGGACAGCAACGCTCTATAAGGGATCCATTTCCTTCCAGACTCCTATGTTATATGCTCTTGG
The DNA here is from genome assembly GCF_000025005.1 of Thermobaculum terrenum ATCC BAA-798. Classification (NCBI taxonomy): domain Bacteria; kingdom Bacillati; phylum Chloroflexota; class Chloroflexia; order Thermobaculales (SeqCode); family Thermobaculaceae (SeqCode); genus Thermobaculum (SeqCode); species Thermobaculum terrenum. The sequence goes on along the minus strand of NC_013525.1, from coordinate 1,719,395 downwards.
CTTCATAGGGCTCTTCACTATTGGTGGTCTTACTGGCCTTTATCTTGCTGCTCTGGCTACTGATGTTCACCTGAGCGATACTTATTTCGTCGTAGCTCACTTTCATTACATAATGGTTGGTGGTATGATGCTCGCCTACCTAGGTGGGCTCCACTATTGGTGGCCGAAGATGACAGGAAGAATGTATCCTGAGCTGTTGGGTAAGCTTTCCGCCCTGATCGTGTTTATAGGTTTCAACTTGACCTTCTTCCCTCAATTTATAGCCGGATTTGAGGGAATGCCCAGAAGGTATCATGAATATGCTTCCCAGTACCAGATATTCAATGTATTATCTACTGCTGGAGCTAGTATTCTTGGGGTAGGTTTTATATTACCAGTTCTATACCTGCTTTGGTCCCTTAAGTGGGGTGAAAAGGCTCCGATAAATCCTTGGGGATCTGCTGGCCTGGAGTGGCAGACACCGACACCACCTCCAACCCAGAACTTCTTGGAAACTCCAGTGGTTACTACAGGTCCACATCACTACTCTCAAGTGAGGGAGGAAGTCGTTGGCTGATAGCACTGTAGCAGTAACATCAACCCAGGCGGTTGAGGTCCACCATGAGGACCCAGCCCTGAAACATCAGTTTGATACACCCGAGCAGCAGTACGGGGCGTCCATGTTCGGCATGTGGATTTTCCTCTCCACCGAGATCATGATGTTTGGGGGATTATTTCTGGGCTATATAGTCTATAGGGCCTTATATCCGCAGGCTTGGCATGAAGCCACGCTACATCAAAACTGGATTATTGGTGGAATAAACACCCTTGTACTGATTACCAGTAGTTTCACGGTTGCCTTGTCCATATATGGTGCTCAAACTAATAAGAAAAGACTTACTGTTTGGTGCTTGTTGCTTACTATTCTGTTTGCCTTCGTATTTTTAGTGAACAAGTACATAGAGTATTCAGCTCACTATCATGAAGGCTTACTCCCTGGAAAGTGGTTTAACACCTCTGAGTACGGTCGACAGACTGAGTTGTTCATGTTGTTTTACTTTGTAATGACCGGCCTACATGGTATACATGTACTGGTAGGAATCCTTATATTATCTTATATGGCTTACAAGGCATGGAAAAACACCTTTCACTCTGGGTACTATACTCCCCTCGAGGTAGCTGGCCTTTACTGGCACTTTGTTGATATAGTTTGGATATTCCTGTTCCCATTGCTATATCTTATGGGCGGTGTGTCGTTTGGAGGAGGCCACTAATGACGGTATCACATGATGCCTCTGGCGAGGCTGTATTGGAACACGAAGAAAATATTGTTGGTCATCTGCATCATGTTGTCTCCTGGCAGACGTACTTGGCTGTATATATAGCTCTAGTATTTTTTACGGTTGTTACCGTACTTGTAGCCACCGTTCACTTAGGCGAGTTTAATACGATGGTAGCGCTATCTATTGCGGTCGTGAAGATGCTTTTGGTTTTGCTATTCTTCATGCACGTTCGCTGGAGCGGTTCTGTCCTAAGAATGATCGTACTAGCTGGGTTTATATGGTTTATGATTATGGTAGTGTTGACCATGTCCGATTATGCCAGTAGACATTGGGATCAGGGAGGATCTGCTGCGCCCAACGTACCAGGAGTTGCCCCGGTTGTACAGCAAGTAAATAGTGAGCAATCGAATCATTAGGTAGTGTAGAACCAGAGATTTAGGAGAAATAGGGTGAAGACTAACATAGTCTTCACCCTATTTCATTTATGTATGCTTGTATAATTAGGTAGTTTCTGCAGAGAGTACAATCAGTGCTAGGGCCTTACCAACAACATAGGTTTGTCTATCCTATACTGTACATTTGATCCAACACTCGCTGACCAAATAGCTGAGAATCCAGGGTGTCCATGGCTAGCCATAACCACCAAGCCTATATCTGGCCGCATAGCTTCTTGGGACACTACCTCTACTGGATCTCCTCTTAGTACTTTAAAATTGGCGTCTATTTTTTCTGGTAGGCCGGCCCTAACGTCCTCAAGGTATTGAGTAGCTTCATCTTTTTCTAGCTCCAGTACTGCTGAAGTAGCCAGAGGTAGTATCCTTGCAGTAGCAGCTTGATCTCCTCTAACTGTTCCGATAGTTGGTACTACTAATAACAATAGTAATCTAGCTTCCAACATTTCAGCCATATTAGAAGCTATCGGAATAGCTTTTTCAGATTGTTTCGTACCATCTAATGGTAGAAGTATGCAATTGACCTTTGGTAAATCCCTCTTGACACCATCTGCCTTCAGGAGCAAGACTGGTGCGTAAGTAGCACGCAGTACTTGCTGGCCAATGCTGCCAAGAATCAAACCTCTTATTCCCTGTCTGCCATGTGAGGTCAAGATAATTAGGTCAGCACCCATCTCGTTTACATGATCAGCTATACTGGCAGCTACGTTACCTGCTGGCACTGCGTGAACATGGATATCTACCTCAATATAAGGAGGGAATCTCTTCCTCAATTCCTCTAGATAATGCTCTGCTGACTTAAGATCCTTAATATGAGGTTCACCGTGTATTGTGCTAGGCGGGCTTTTCTCCAATATATGCGTTAATAGCACCTTCGAACCGGCTTTTTCCGCTATTAGTAGCGACCAGGGTATTGCCGATTCTGCCATCTTGGAACCGTCTAATGGTACAAGCAGCCTCTTGAACAATGGATACAAGCTCCTGGAAAAATTATCTTATGATTTGGCTGAGTGTTTCGTAAAGTAGGAAGACATTTAGACTTATTATAAGTGCAGCCACAATGCTAGCTAATACAGTAGTAAATTTGTTGTTCACAAGATGATTCCCAATTATACTTCGCTTGCTAGTGAATATTAGCAATGGTACTAAGGCAAAAGGTATTCCAAAGGATAATACTACCTGACTTATAACCAAAGTTCTTGTAGGATCTAAGCCTAAGGCTATTACAACGAGCGCAGGTAACATAGTTATCAGTCTTCGAAGCCATATTGGTATCTTTCTGCTGATAAATCCCTGCATTATTACTTGGCCAGCCATTGTTCCCACAGCAGATGATGACAAGCCAGAGGCGAGTAGAGAGATAGCAAATATTGTGCTAGCAGCTCCACCCAACAATGGAGTAAGGGTTTCATAGGCTTGCTCTATGCTTGCTACATCACTTCTGCCTGTATGGAAGAATGTTCCCGCTGCCATTACCAGCATCGAGGCATTTACGAAGCCGGCTATACCCATAGCTACTACAACATCTATAATCTCGAATCTGTAAATTCTTTTGGCTTGTTGTACATTACGCGGGATTATTCGGTTCTGTGTAAGAGAAGAATGCAGATAGATAACGTGTGGCATTACAGTAGCTCCCAGTATGCCGCTTGCAAGTAGGACGCTTTCGGTGTCAGAAAACCTAGGTCTCAGCAAGGATTGTCCTATCAGTCCCACATCAGGCTTTACAAGAAAGAGCTCAATTACATAGCATGCAGCTATTACAGCTAAGAAAGCAGTGATTACAGCTTCTAATGGGCGAAATCCGTAGCGCTGCAAACCTAGTATAAGAAAGGTAACTATTCCCGTTAGTATTCCAGCCCAGAACAGATCTATTCCAAACAGTAGATAAAATCCCAACGCCGCTCCTAAGAACTCTGCTAAATCTGTAGCCATAGCAACTACCTCAGCCTGGATCCACATAAACCACACAACAGGCTTAGGTGCATGATCTCTTATAGTCTCAGGCAGGTTTTTGCCAGTGGCTATTCCAAGCTTGGCAGAAAGCGATTGTATTAGCATAGCCATGATGTTGCTGAGTGCTATGACCCATATGAGTAAGTATCCATACTGGGCCCCTGCCTGGATGTTAGTAGCAAAGTTACCAGGATCGACGTATGCAACTGATGCTATAAATGCTGGACCCAGGAAAGGCAACAATTTCGCTAAGGATAATCTGCGGCGTTTGCCTTCTAATACCTCTACGGAGACGCTTACTGTACCCTGTCCCTTTCTTGCAACTTCGTATGGACTGCTGTGCTCATCACTCATTGTTTCTCTCCGTGCAGGTAGAATCATACGATGGAGAAACAAATATATCTTTTGAAAGAGAGGGACTGAGGTAGTGCTCTTTATCCCCTATCCTTACAATCAAGCCTCCTTCGAAAGGTATCTTCTTTAGTACTTTTGCTTCCTGACCAGGTGTTAGTCCTATATCCCTTAGATAGGTTAGCTTCTCACGGGAGTTAGTCTTTACTTGCCTAATGATTACCGATGCTGGACAAACCAGCTCATTCATAGGAATCTGGTTGCTTATATGCCTTTCCTGATTTTGTGTGAGACTGCCCTCTGTGCTAGGTATTATTTCTCCGTGTGGATCTGTCTCTGGTTTGCCTAGAATAGCAAACATCCTCTCTTCCATCTGCTCTGAGATGTAGTGTTCTAGCTTTTCCGCCTCTTCATGCACTTCTTCCCATCCGTAACCGAGCATCTTGTGAAGGTAAAGCTCTATAAGCCTATGATGCCTAATGATCTCGAGTGCTACCCTTTGCCCTTGGGTAGTAAGTTTGGCTCCCTTATAAGGCTCATGACTAACAAGTCCCATCCGATCCAGCTTGACTAACATCTTGCTCGCTGATGCTGGTGATACTTCCAGATAATCAGCTATTTCTTGCGTGCTAGCTACCTCTTCGCTAGAGCCTTCTTCATGGGTAATCATATAAATAGCCTTTAAGTAGTCCTCTATAGCCTCTCCCAACCTTGACATTTTTATTACCTCTCCATATTTTAGCCTGAGTTAAATTATATTTTGGTTTCCTCTAATAAGCAAGTATTGCAGGTGAGAGACAATCAAGGGACAGCTAATAAATTTTTCTTGGTCGTATTAGAGAAAACAAAACCCCCAAGTGATCTAATCACTTGGGGGTTAGACTTGAGCCTGGGTGGACTATAAGCTATTGATTACCTGCGGCGCAGAGCCAGGGTACCCAGAGCTCCTAGTCCTACCAGCATGGACAAACCAAGAGCCATTCCAGCCACTGGCAGGTTGCTATTGTTGGCCATTCCACCAGCACCAGTTGATGGCATACCAGTCTTGAAGTTATAAACGTGGAGCATAACAGTGTCGTCATTATCCTTGGTGGTGTCTAGAACTATTGTACCGTTGCTGGCACTTACTAGAGTATTGGCATCCTGATTGGCTCCGAGAGCCTGCGGTGTGAACAACAACGCACCAAACATATGGCCCGCAGGAGGCTGGCTCTCGGTAATAGTTACCTTACCTTTAGCAACACCACTAATTACGTAATGGGAGATATCTACACAAGTATCGGCAGAGACCTTGCCGTCTCCATTTACATCTGTCTTCAGATCGGTTTCGCACAGCTTAGCTGGCATGAACTTGGCATCATCCAGAGTATAGGTATGGCCGGCGCTGTCCATTACTGTGAAGTTGAAGTCTACATGTCCTCCATTGACTGCCCCAGCTGGACCGTTGTCTCCGGGCCTGGTAACGACAGGACATGTAAGGACTTGATTCAAGAATGATCCAAGGGCATTGAAATCATCAATGTTTTTGATGTTTTCCGGACAGGCATGCTTCATTATCGCAATATTCCCAGTGGGGGCCTGGCCGCCACCAGCGAACGCGGATACTGAAAAGCCTATTGCAAGAGCAAATGCTGCTACTAGAGCTAAGAGTCTTCTTACCATTTGGGTTACCCCTCCTTCCAGCTTTATAAAGTAATTCGTGTTCCTGCCACCCTAGGCTCTGTCTTCCTCTAACAGATATACGCATGCGCTATTTGGATGGATTAAGCTAGAAGGAGATTTTTATATTTGGTGTGTAATTTATTTTGTGCCTAGAAAAATGCGGGATGCTTTTATGTTGCGCGATGGTAGAATCGAAGAGATTGTAAATAGTATTACTGCTGTAAGCACGATGGCTCCACCGGGTGCAAGGTCCAGAATATAAGAAAAAGCTAGACCAAGAATTGTGGATGCCAGACCAAAACAAATAGAGTATATAGAAGCTTGCTTAAAGCTTCTAGCTATTTGTAACGCGGAAGCAACAGGTATGACTAGCATACCGGCTACCAACAGCACACCCACCACCCGTAGAGCTGAGACAACTGTTATGGCTCCTAGAAGGACGATAAGGTGATTCAGTAGGTTTACTGGCAGTCCCGATACTTTTGCTATATCTTCGTCGTATGTAAGTGTGAAAAGCTCTTTGTAAAGCATAATAACTAGAACTATTACACAAGCACCTGTAATACCAATGATCAAAAGATCTGTATTTGTTATGGTTAGAATGCTGCCGAAGAGGTAAGTGAACAGGCTTAAGTTCATACGTCTAGCTAAGCTGGTCAGTACTACACCCAAGGCTATTCCTGAATAGAACACTATAGCTAGCGCCAAGTCGCCATGCTCTCTTCGCCAAGACCTTAGTTTCTCAACCCCAAGAGCACCTGCAATGGCAAATATGGCTGCGCCCAATAGCGGGTTTATGCCTGCTAACCAGGCGGCGGCAACACCCGCGAACGCAGCATGTCCTAACCCATCTCCTATTAGTGATAACCTGCGCAACACTAAGTAAAGACCGACTATGGGACAGCTTATGCCCACGATAATCGAAGCTATAAGCGCTCTCTGCATGTAGTCCTGACTTAGTGCGAATATGATGTCCTGCATGGCTTTTCTCTAACCGTGATGATGATCGGAGGCTGCTATTGCCTCCAGAATCTGCTGTTGGGTTGCTAAATGTACATCCATTTCTTCCGGAGTACCTTCAAAGATAATTCTTTTGTTGAATATGATAACCCTACTTATATATCCTCTTATCGTATCTAGGTCATGTGAGATGTTGATGATTGATAGTCCTCGCTCGGATCTCATCCGGTTTAGTAGTTCCATGATGCTACGTCGGGTCTCTGGGTCTACGCTAGCGGTAGGTTCATCAAGCAGGAGGAGATCAGGATCACAGGCTAATGCACGTGCCAGCATCACTCTTTGGTATTGCCCCCCGGATAGTTCACCAACGACATGCCTGCTTAGGTGATCTATTCTCAATTCTTCTAATATTGACTGCACCTTGCTCTTATCGGCTTTGTCTAATCGCCTGAAGAACCCCTTCCTGCCCACTCTTCCAGATAGGACTACCTCTTCAACCGTTGCAGGAAAACCAGGCCTTACAGAAGACACCTGAGGCATATAACCTATTCTTGGCCACTGATTGAATCTCTCTATGTCTTGCCCAAAGATCTCAATCTGCCCACTATCAGGCTTGATCAAACCAGCTATAAGCTTTAGAAGTGTTGATTTACCAGAACCATTAGGCCCTAGAATGGCTAGGAAGTCGCCCTTACTCACAGAGAAGCTGACGTCCTCTACTACAGGTGAGGACGTGTAGCTGAAGGTAACATGCTCTAACCTTAGGATTATCTCTGTGTTTGGTAAGTTTACTTGCATTCTAAACCTTCCCTCAGGACCTGTAGGTTTTCCTTCATTAGCTCAATATAGTCTTTACCTGCTTTCTCCTGCTCAGGGGTAAGGCTCTCTATGGGATTGAGAACCATAGTTTTTGCCCCTACCTCATTTGCAATAGTCTCTGCCACTCTTGGGTCTACCAGCGTCTCGAAATATATCACTTTAGCTTGATGCTTTCTTGCCAGTTCTACTACTTCTTGCATCCTCTTTGGAGAAGGTTCCGACTCTGGAGATAAACCTGTTATAGGCACTTGGATTAGATTGTATCTTCTAGCCAAATATCCAAAAGCAGCGTGACTCGTAATAAAATACCTTGTCCTGCAATTACTAAGCCCTCTCTCAAACTCAGAATTTAGCTGGTCAAGCTGCTTAGCATAATTAGAAGCGTTTTCCTCATAGTAAGCTTTATTTCTTTGATCTATTTGGCTTAGTGTGTCCCTTATTTCATAAGTTATCTGCTTCATCAGAACTGGATCAAGCCAAACATGGGGGTCGAATGCCAGCTCTTCTGAAGCATGCTCTTCGCTATGGTCATGTTCTGTGCCTTCAGATTGAGAAGCAGGTATGGTTTGCAGTCCTTTGGTTACATCCAGCTTTACAACTTCAGAATCAATATTCTGTAACGCTTCCTCAAGAGCCGGTTGAAAACCCCCGCCTATATACACAATGAGCTTAGCGGACATTAGGGTATTTATATCTCCTGGTGTTAGTTCCATGTCATGGGGTTCGGATCCAGCAGGGACCAAATTCGTAACTTCTACTCTGTTCCCTCCTACCTGATGAACTAACTCATATAGAGGATAAACAGACGTGACTACTTTGACCCCTGTGTGTTCAACAGGGCTATTACCCTGAGAACCACAGGATACCATTAGAGCAAAGATTATCGGTAATAGTAGAGCTATAAACTTTCTCATTGTTCCTCATCTTTTCTGGGTTTGAGAAGCTGTGCGGCAGGATTCGCACAACCCGGAGATCTCTATTGAGTGATATCTGAGCTCAAAACCAAGTTTTTCAACAGCCTTCTCTAGAGCTTCTTCAAGATTATCGCTATTTACCTCGCCTATCTTCCCACATTCGGTACATACGATATGGTGGTGGTGGGGAGGACTGCATACTATATAGCCATCTTTGCCTTCAGATAGCTTGACTTTGTCCAACGCCCCTAGCGACAAAAGTGTATCGAGAGTTCTAAATACCGTTGCTCTCCCTATTTCGGGATATACGCGGCTTACCTCCTCTAGAATCTCGGAAGTAGTAAAAGTCGCTCTCTTACCTATCAGAGATACAATCTTCATTCTAGAAGAAGTATTCTTATAACCGGCATCTACGAGTAGTCTTCTAAGGAATAACTCTCTATTTCTCATTGCGAGACAAATGATACCAGTATCATTTGTTGCGTGTCAAGCTTCGGAACTCAGAGAAACTATAATTGCGTGTACCTTGTTGTCCAAGTTTATTGATGACTAATTTGCGCTTCTAGGAGGATATTCTTCATATGAATCAAGCCTCGGATAGGATTGAAAATAGTTCTTCTAAGAGATGGGGATTAGTAGATGTTATAGTAGTTTTTTTCCTAGGGCTATTCTTAGGCGTGTTCGCTGCAGTCCTAGGGCTACTAGTCTTTGAACTGATTTTGGGGCATGAACCCTCGGGTACTTTTAATTTTGTGCTACTTACTTCCCTGCTATACTTGGGTTTTGCTGTCAGTGTGTGGCTTTGGATAATCAAGTTCAGAGGTGTAACTCCAAGAGCTTTAGGATTTAATCCCGTCCCTATAGGGGCGATATACACGATGTTTCCTGTTTTCTTGCTTATGCTTGTTGTTAATGTGCTTGTGACTTTAGTAATGACCTTGCTGTTGGGTCCATACGAGAATCCTCAGACGCAAGAAATAGAGCGATTAATAATTTCTAAGCAGGACCTGATAGGAGTTCTGTTTACGATAGCGATTGTGGCACCGGTTGTAGAGGAAACCTTATTCAGGGGAGTGCTTTATCGTTATCTGCGTTCTAGGCTTGGAGTTCCCATATCAATAATACTTACGTCATCTGTCTTCGCAGTCGTTCACTTTATACCGGTTATATTCCCTTTGTTGTTCGTGGCCGGATGTTTTCTTGCATGGGTATCGGAGAGATACGATAGCCTGTATCCCTCGATGTTTTTACACTTCCTGAACAATGCCACCATGGTGCTACTTCTTTACTCTGCTATGAAGCTATGACAGTGATCTTAGGAACAAGGGGTGTGCCCCAGAGACGGCCCTAATATTCTGGGACACACCTTACGTGAGAGGAAGGATTGCCTGCGCTTATTTATGAGCAAAACTTGTGCCACTCAGGGCTTGAAATAGGCATTATGTTATTGGTTATTCTAATACTTGGAATGTAACTTGCTTTGATTATGATGATCTTGAATCTAGCCTTACCTTACAGTTGAAGGAGGAGAACATATGCCACCGAAGGATATTAGCAATATAAATTTCGTTGGTAATAATTGCCCTAACTGCGAAAGATACAAGGCAAGGATTGCTCAGTTGGAAGCTGTAGTATCTGCCCTGGAGAATTACTTGATTACTGTTGACACCCGTAATCAGATCAAGTATAGGCATTTGAATTCGAGTGGTTCAGCAAGTGTAGACCTTGTTTCGCCTGGAGAAGGTAGGGTAGGTATTACCTGCGCGAATGGTATCGACTCTGCTCTGCAATAAGCATGGTAATGCGCCAAGCATATGACATAATAGTCATATGCTTTTTTGTTGCTTGTGTTGTTTGAATGCTTAAATGGGGGTAATTGATATGGAAGAGGAGCTAAGGGATGCTCTAAGACACCTGACTCCGAGAGAAGCAGTCAAAATCAAGCTTGATCCTCTGGGATGCATAAAGATGGCTCAGGCAGCGGCTCGAGGGGAGCCTACTGAGCTATCCCCTCAGGCGGTAAGGTATCTGAATCTGCTAGTAGCCTACATTGAACAGCATGGTCCAGACTCGGTTCGTGACCTGGCTTCTAGGTGGCGTTTGGAGATGCGCCGTAATTGTTAACATCCACGTCGGGTGGGCTGCTTGTTGCTGCCACAACTAGCAAAAGCACAAATAGCCCACCTAGTCCTATGAGGATCATAGCTGCTCTTAGTGACACGCTATCAGCTATCAACCCTACTATCGGTGGGCATAGTATAAAGCAGGCATAAACAGCCGACATAGAAATGCCAGCTATCGCTCCGCTATCTATCTTAGGAGCAACCTTATGACCCAATCCTAAAGCCGTGGGTATTACTCCTGCAGACCCTAACCCGGTGAGCGCAAAGCCGGCTATTGCTGTCGGGATGCTGTGTACTAATAGAAGGGCATTAGCCAAGAGCAGGATAATACCCGATGTGACCAGAGAAACTCTCTCTCCGAATCTCATCACAAAGGGTGCATTAAGTAACCTTCCCAACAACATAGCCCCATTGAAAGCTGCTAGTGCCGTACCTCCAACGCTAGCACTAGCTCCTAGGTCTCTGAGATAGATAACGGTCCAGAGGTTGGCTACGCTTTCCCCCATTACTCCTAGGCTACATATGAGAGCTATGAAGATTAGCCTTTTATGTGTTGATAGTAGCTTGACAGTTTGTGATAGTCCTGTGCCCTCGGCTTCTATACTGCTTGGGGGGTACTTAATGGTGATGGTTGCTAATATGGCAAGAATACCAAGTATACCTATTAGCAACAGCACAGTCTTATAGTTCCAACCTAGTCCTATGGCCCATCCTGTCCCAAATGATCCTAACATCGCTCCGCCAGCAAATCCAGCGTGCATGACATTAAGAGCATGCTTACTTGTAGCCTTTTCCCAATCAATTGACGCAGCATTTATGGAGAGGTCCATCAAACCATCCCCAATTCCTAGGGTCATCATCACCAGCGCTAATTCAGGAAGGTTTCCTACTATTGACAAAAGTAGAGAGCCCGCTGATAGGCAGACTAGTCCTGAGATACCGATAAGTTTTTTCGTGACTCTAAGGGTTATACTTCCACCAGCCAACAGGACGAGCATGCCCAGAAACGCAGGTACAGCTTGTAGCCCTCCGAACACACCCTTGCTTATAGCAAGCTCATCAATTATCAAAGCCCATAGGACGCCCAAACCACCTAGGTTGACGCCAAAATAGACAAAGTGAAGCAAAAGTATAACGAATGTCTTAGTAGGACTCCAAGATTTGTCTTGAGCGATCTGATGATACGTTACTTGTCTCAATATAGGCACCCCAACTGCGATATCAACCTTTATCTGTCAATCATCAAGTAAATTTGCTGGCAAATCAACTGGTAGTGGGGAAGGTCTCTGGGGATGCGAAGATATATGTACGTGGCGTTCTTTGGATGATGCTTGGTAAATAGAATGCATGACCTCCAGGACGTGATACCCCATGTCGGCTGTTGCTCTGTGTGGACGCCCACTTCGTATAGCGTGAGCCATATCTGCTACACCAATACCCCTCTCATTCTCCGTCCTGGGATAGGCTAGTGGTATCTCTTGCCATTCGGGTTTGTTCCTGAGCTTAAGTAGTGGGGTGCCTCCAAAACCATTAGGATCCGGGACTACTAGCGTGCCATAGGTGCCATAGATCTCTATATTCGGTAACCTTGAGCCCCAAACATCAAACGTAGTGATCATGGTTGCTATAGGGCCACCTTCCAGGTCCAAAACACTTGCTACATATGTAGGAGTTTCCACACTAATTCTCTCACCGTAACGAGCTTTGCTAGTGATGATCCTCTCTTGAGATGTAATTCTTGCCGAGCCTGTAACTCTGGTTACTGGTCCTATTAGATTGATTAGGGCGGTTATGTAGTAGGGCCCCATGTCGAACAGTGGACCTGCTCCCTCTTTATAGAAGAATGCTGGGTCAGGGTGCCAACTCTCTGGGCCGCTAGCCATCATGAATGCTGACGCGCCAACTATGTCCCCTAGTATTCCATCCTCTATAAGCTTGCGACATGTTTGCTGAGCACCGCCGAGGAATGTATCCGGTGCGCAGCCGACCCTTAGTCCTTTCTGTCTTGCTAGCTCTAGGATCTTCTTACCCTCGTTGAGTGTCGTAGCTAGAGGCTTCTCACTGTATACATGCTTTCCGGCTCTCAGACAAGCCATAGTGATACCCGCGTGTGCTGCAGGTATAGTCAGGTTTATTACCATTTCGATTTCGGGATCTTCCAAGAGTTTGTCTACTGTGTAGACCTTAGGTATCCCGAACTCTTTTGCTCTAGCCTCAGCTCTCTCGAAGATCATGTCCGCGCAGGCGACGACTTCGTACATCTCATATTTGCGAGCGTTCTCCATGTAGACAGAACTTATGGTGCCGCAACCTATAACTCCAACCTTAACTGGATCTGACAACTTGGGAGGCCTCCATCTTAAGAAGTTTCTAAGCAATAGCTATCTTACCTTGATAAAAGATAAGTACGCTAGTGTGTTAGTGCTGGTAATTGAAGCTAGTCTTGAGTTCCACCGCCTTCCCTGACCGTGCGGAATCATACACACCTTGTATGATCTCTATAACATGTCGAGCATGTTCCGCACTTATTTCAGGGGCTTTGTCTTTGATCACACAGTCAGCGAGGTGCAGTATATCTCCTACTATATAATGATTGGTTCCCTTAGCCTCAGCTCCTGATATCTCTGGGGCTCCTACATGAGCTAATACTTCCTCGAAACCTAACCTGTTTCTGCCACTTCCCTTCACCCACAGCTCATAAGAACCTGTAGCACAGCCTCCATAAATGATTGCTCCATCATCTCCATATATTTCCATAGATGGAACTTTTGAGCATCCTCTTATGAAATGAGAGCTTATTACGAAAAAGCAACTGTTATCAAACTCTAGAATAAAGTGCGTGTTATCATCCATTTCTACCTTGATCTCTTTTGACTGCCAAAAGCGGATAGGTATGGATACACCTGACATAGCTACTACTCTTCGCGCTGGGCCAAGTATCCAAGTGATGGCGTGCAGGTCATATACGGCTGCATCTCGAAGAGGACCTCCGCCTGGTTTGTAATACCAGGAAGGGTCAGCGTGTTCGAGCTCTGACCCTGGTTGTCGGCGTATGTCATCTTCGTGCCTCGCACCTCTTTGTGCTCTTCCCCAGCATATCTTTCCAATTTTACCTTCACGTATATGGTCTCTTATTTCTTGCATTGCTCGGGATCTTAAGTGGTTGCCTGGAGCAGCTGCCACTTTAACTCCAGCCTTACGTGCGGCATCTATGATGGTATTAGCCTCCTCAACTGCAAGAGTCATCGTTTTCTGAATATAGATATGCTTGCCAGATCTTATAGCTGATAGTGCATTGGGCAAATGGCTTGGCACAGGGGTAGCTATGACTACTATATCGACGTCTTTATCCTGGCACAGATCTTCAGCTGAATCATAATGCTTTGGAATATTGAATTTGTCCGCGATCTCCTCAGCTCTATTAGGAAGGTTATCAGCGACTGCAACGAGTCTAATCCTCTGTTCGACCTCGGTATCTAGCAAATTAGGGATTATATCGAAGACGGTTACCACCCCACAACCTACAATTCCCACCCCAAGAATATCGCTCATTATTACTCCTCCTGGTGTTTCCTATCTATAGTGCTTACTAGCAATTGAAGTTAGAGATCATTCTCTCTAGATTCCTTATAATTCGGTCCTCTGTATCGTCCGATCGTGCATCCGGTATCAGCCCTCGAGCGTCCAGATCCCTTACATAGTCTGGCATCCAGTCTGCGAGTGTAATCCTCGGATTGAATTCAGGAATATCTCTACGTATCTTGTCGAGACTATAGATACGATTCCACCTAGACTCAGAAGCAAGTAACCAAGTACCTTCTGGCCATACCTTGATAAGCAGCTCCGCCGGAGCATCTACGAGGTTTGCTTTCTGCCCTAGTGACCATGCAATCTCTTCATGATAATCGCGCCAAGTCTTCATGTCCCATCGAGTTATGATGTAGCTCTCGCCTATACACCTTTCTCTCCCCACTGCTGCAGCTATTCCCAAGCCGACATCATCGGAATGACAGTGAGCCCATATAAGGTTCCCCTCATGAGTGACGAGTATTGGGAGTCCTTTTCTTACCCTGTCTATCCATATGTTCCCACCTCCAAGTTGGCGGACTATCCCATCCTGGTAACCCCAAGTCTGTGCCGGCATGAATATGGTTACGGGGAAACCATATTCTTTGTATGCGTTCATGAATACATTATCAGCAGCTACTTTGTTGCGAGAGTATTCTATAACTGGGTTTCTGCGTGTGTTTTCATTTATCGGATATTCAGCTGGCTCCCCTCCAAACACTGCTACTGTGGATACATGTATGAAATGCTTTACATCTCTGAATGCCCTAAGGTCGCTTTCTGCTTCTTCTGGGGTGTAACATATCATGTCTATAGCTGCGTCGAATTTATTTTCTTGCATTGTCTTCTCAAATGTATTTAGATCGTGTCTGTCTCCATGAATGACTTTTACTTCCTTTGGTAGAGGTCGCTTCGTTACACCCCGATTGAACACAGTTACGTCATGTCCAAACTCCAACAAGTACTTAATAACACCTGTACTGATATTTCCTGTGCCTCCAACCACTAGTACGCGCATGATCATACTCCCGTCAGGATGATAGGTGTGTGGCATACCACATGCCAATAGTAATAGTATATTCTTAGAAGTTGGACAAGTAAATAGTTAAGTGCTAGGCAATATGCACACTGAACTAATCTTAGTACCCTAGTAAAATAACTTGACTATTTATATTAGATTTTGCTAATTATTTTCTACGGGTGAAGGGTTCTCAAATCCAAGGCGCGTACATCTCTGGAAAGGAGGTGATGCGTATGCTGAGGATTTGGGATCCGATACTTGATGTAGAGGCTATAAGGGAATCCATTTATAGAACTTATAATGATAGGTCTGTACTTGGTGGCCAAGCTGCCTATCCATTGGATCTGTTAGAGGAGAATGATAACTATATTGTTAGAGCTTCTCTACCTGGATTTTGTCCCGAAGACATTAGCATTAAAGCCGATAATCAGGGAATATTGGTTACAGCCCATACCGGGCAAAATAGAGTGCAACAGCGATACTTACTTCGCGAGCGACCTGAAAAGAGCTCTTTTATAAAGAGGATTAGACTGCCAATAAACATTGATGTAGATAATATAAAAGTTAATTTACATAATGGAGAGCTCACTATAGTCTTGCCTAAGATTCGCAGAGAAAGAAGTCAGACAATAAAAATAACGCCTAGTTCCAAATAGGAGCTTAATACCACTTGTCGGTAACTTCATAGTTGGTACCTTCTCCCCATCTGTCTACTCTTGGTAAAGCCAGATAGACAGATGGGATTTTGTATAGAAAAGGGTCTGCTGCTGACATCAACCTTTGCTGTCAAATTGCTGTCAAATTAGAGGTGGTTTAGTAGGCAAGAGAAAGGGCTGGATTCGAACCTGAGGTGGAATCCAGCCCTCCAGTGGGCGAAACAGGACTCGAACCTGTGACCTCACGGATGTGAACCGTGCGCTCTGACCAACTGAGCTATTCGCCTCGTACATGTAGTAGCCTCTCTCGCAGCGACCCTCCACATGTGGTAGCAGCGTAGTTGCCGTCAGGCTTGACAGCAACGCTGACAGCAACGGGGCCCTCAGCAGGAGGGAACTATGCGACAAGCCAATGGCGAAGGCACGGTGTACAGGCGGCGGGACGGGCGCTGGGTGGCTGCCGTGGTGCATGCTGGCAGGCGTATCTCTCGCTACGCCAAGACCAGACGGGAAGCCCAGAAGCAGCTCAGGGAGTTGCTAGAGGCCGCGGCAGAGCACAGGCTTGTGCCTCCCAATAAGCTGACCTTGGAGCAGTACTTGGCTGAGTGGTTGGAGGTACGTAGCAGGGAGCTCAGGGTCAGCACGCGCGTCAACTACCAGAGGCTGATAGAGCAGCACATCTGTCCCGCACTGGGAGGCAGGAGGCTGCAGGCGCTGGCTGCCCTGGAGTTGAGCAGGTGGCTGGCTGGACTTGGAGAGCGCCTGCCCAGAAGAGCACAGGAGGCCTATGCCCTACTACACAAAGCCTTGGCGGATGCTGTGAGGCTGGGGCTGCTGGCTACAAACCCCTTGGATCGGGTGGAGCCTCCAAAGCACCAACGCAGACGCCCCACACTCCCTGCAAGAGACCAGATAGCCCTACTCATCGCCGCCCTGGAGGCGGGCAAGGCCGGCTGGTACAGCGAACTCCTGCTGTTCCTGCTCGGTAGCGGTTGCCGCATAGGAGAGGCGCTGGGGCTGGAGTGGGGGGACGTGGATTGGCAAGAGGGTAGCGTCAGGATATCTCGGCAGCTGCTAGAGGTAGGTGGAGAGGTACACGAGTCCCCGCCCAAGAGCCGGGCGGGGGAACGCGTGATAGCCCTACCTGCTTTTGCCCTCGAGGCTCTCAGGCAACAGAGAGCCAAGAAGCTAGGCAAGTACTGCTTCCTGTCCTCTACGGGAACCACTCCTTGCAGACGCAACGTCCTACGGGCCTTGCATGCCGTGTGTGCTGAGCTGGGACTGCCCAGGCTACGGATACATGACCTACGACACGTGCATGCTTCGCTCTTGGCACATGCTGGCGTGCCCCCCAAGGTAGCACAGAGCAGGCTAGGACACAGCTCTCCTATGGTCACGCTGCAGGTCTACCAGCACGTGCTGGATGGCGCCGATAGGGAGGCCGCGCTGCGTTTGGAGCGGGTCCTTGGGTGAG
This sequence comes from Thermobaculum terrenum ATCC BAA-798, assembly GCF_000025005.1. Lineage (NCBI taxonomy): Bacteria > Bacillati > Chloroflexota > Chloroflexia > Thermobaculales (SeqCode) > Thermobaculaceae (SeqCode) > Thermobaculum (SeqCode) > Thermobaculum terrenum. Next base: position 1,702,178 of record NC_013525.1, on the reverse strand, counting down.
GGAGAGGAGCATGCGGGTGCGGGGGCCTGGATGGGATCGTACAGACCACAAAATCCGACATGTCGGAATAAAAAATCCGACAGTCGGATTTTCTGTCGGATTTTGTGTGCTGTCGGGCTTCGAGGCCTTAGGAGAGGACGCATTTGAGGCTCTAGAGCGGGATTTGGCTCTAGAGCTCAAATTTGGCCCTCCTGAGGCCTCAAAAAGGGAAAACAAGGCTCTGTGCGGCAGGTTGCAACCTGCCGCACATTGCCCTATATGGTGACTAGGACGCTTTTTTGTTCGGTCAGCACGGCAAGGAGGTGAGGATGGTACACTAGTGCTGACGCCCGAGGCTTTGAGGGCAACAAAAAGAGGCATCAGTAGCTACTGATGCCCCTGCCCCCTGGTGCGGGAAGCACCCCCCCTGTTTGTTTTGGCCGAGGGGAAAATCGGCCCTGAGGAGCTGCAAACCAATGGTACTACAAGACGCAAACGATGTCTATACCCTCATCACCACGAACCTGCAGTGCCCCGACCCCCGGTGCCAGTGCCACCGCGAAGGCGGCAGCAGCAGAACACTCCACTGCTCCGCGCACTCTGACGAGACCCCGAGCCTGTCGGTCAAACTTGAAGGCGACAGGGTTTTGGTCCACTGCCACGCCGGCTGCTCACAGGGCGAGGTCATCAGCGCGCTGAGGGAGCGGGGCCTGTGGTACTCACGAGAGCCTGGATCCAACGGCTTCAAGAAGAAGGTCACCAACTACCGGGTCTACTCAGCCCTGGATGGCATGCCTGCTGGCGTGCACGTCAGAGAGGATTTGCCGGACGGCTCCAAGCGTGTGCACTGGCGTGGACTGGCGTGCAAGGTCTCTGAGCTGGCTTTGTATCGCGCTGAGCTGCTCACGCAGCATCCTGAGGCAACGGTTGTCATCGTGGAAGGCGAGGCTGTGGCTGAGAGCCTGCAGCAAGAGCTGGATCCCAAAACCTGGCTGGTGCTTGCCACCTACGGAACAAGCTACAGGCCCATTGATGAGGCTTTGCGGCCCCTGCTCGGGCGTGATATTGTGCTCATACCTGACGCTGACCGGCCAGGACAGGATCACATGGAGGATCTAGCTGTGAGGCTGTGGCGACTCGGGCAGGATCCCGCTAGGATCAAGCTGCTGAGTGGCCACGACTTTGGAGACAGAGCCAAGCCGGCCCCCCAGCTGATAGCCACCAAAGCCAAGCCAGTGCCCGCTGAGGAGCTCGAGAGCTGGGCAGAGACAAAATCCAAAACCAACAACATAGGAACTTCTGTTGTTGGTTTTCCTGACACGGGGCAAAAACCCAAAACCAACAACATAGGAACTTCTGTTGTTGGTTTTGGGAATTGGTTGTTGTCAGGTCAGCAGCTGCTTGAAGCCGCCAAAGAGCAAAGTAGCATCGAGTACCTGCCCCTGCTTGGAGAGGAGGGCTTTGTGGTGCGGGGCTGGTCTCATCTGCTGGCGGGCTACCCAAGAGTGGGGAAGACAGAGCTGCTGCTTGGCTTTGTGGCTGAGCGCACACAGGCAGGCGACAAGATCCTGTACCTGAGCGAAGAGCCTCAAAGCATCTGGGCGGTGCGAGCAGCCAGGATACGCGACAAGGTCAGCTGGGACAACCTCACGCTTGGGCTGGCTTTGGGCGTGGATCCCGCAGATCTGCTTGCCAGCGTCAAGGCCTCAGACGCTGACGTCGTGATCATTGACTCGATCCGCAATCTGCTGCAGCCTCGTGATGAAACCGACAACTCTGAGCTTGCAAGACTGGTCAATCCCTGGATAGTGGCCTGTCGTGAAGCTGGCAAGACCCTGATCCTGGTGCACCACACACGCAAAGGAGGCGGCGATCACGGCGAGGGCATCGCTGGCGGGCACGCCCTGCTTGGAGCTGTGGATGTCGCGCTGGAGCTGAGCTATGACAAGGTCGAGTCAAGAAGAGTGCTGACCAGCTATGCAAGAGTAATTCCGGGCAAACAGCTGGCTTACGAGCTGAGTCCTGAAGGCGAGCTGCAAGCCTTGGGCAGTCCTGCAGCTGTGGAGTTGCGTCAGCTGCAAGCCAGGATCTTCTGGATCCTTGATGAAGCTGGTGACTGGCTCACGACGCGCGAGGTCAGAGCTGCGCTTGGCGAGCCACAGCCATCAGATGAGCAGGTCAGGCAGGCACTGCTTGGCTTGGCACGCGCTGGCAAGGTTGAGCGCGACCCGGATCTCGCCACAGAGGCCAGAGGCAGGCCAGCCAGGTGGAGGTTGGCACCAATTCCCAAAACCAACAACAGAGATTCCCTAGTTGTTGGTTTTAGTTCTCAGGACTCAGGATCCGGCCAGCCCGAGCCAACCCCTGAGCCGCCTGAAGGGGACCCCCCGCTTGACGATCCCGAAGCGGCCCCACGCCGCCACAGCTGCGGGGGGCCGCTGCTCGAGACAGGCCTGCCAGGCTGGCTGTCGTGTCCGAGCTGTGGCGTCTACATCAAGGCTGATAGCAATGCAGCAGAGGCACCTTTTTGAGTGAGCAAATTTGCTGGCCATGCATAAATCCAGGGACAAACCGCTACACAGGCTGCTTGGGTAGCAGGTGTCCTGCTAGTGGTTGCTGGGCAGGCACCAAGCCCATGCCTCGAGGCAGGAACAGGGCTTGGTGCCGGTGGTGTCAGCGGCCTTTTGTGCAAGCGCACCCTCACCAACGGTACTGCAGTAGGGAGTGCTACCAGGACGCCAGGAACGCACGTCGGCGTGAGCGTCACCTGCAAACCATCCTGTCGCGGAGCGCGTGCTGATGCTGGATCCAACACTGCTCCGCCAAGCTCCGTGTGATCCAACAAGGCAAGTGAGGACGCCCTTTTTTAGAGTGTCACCTTGTGTCACCTGATCTAGGCAAGGGGACAGTTGACCTTTGTGGCTGATGGATCTATCATGTGGGCACATCACGCCGTGACTCGAGCGGTGGACAGTACTCGAGGGAGGGCCCTGCAGCCCTGGAGCTACAGGACCCGTACCAGCAGGGGTAGGCTGCTGGCAAGAAGATTGTATCACTTCTGCTAGCTTCCCCTCCCTGGTGCGGCCTTGTGGGGGTTGCTGACAGCAACTTGACAGCAACGGCTCCTCACTATTGCTGTCAAGTTGGAGAGGGCTAGTGCTAGGCAGAAAGCGCGGAAGAGCAGATACTACAAGGTTTTCTTTGGTGGGCGAAACAGGACTCGAACCTGTGACCTCACGGATGTGAACCGTGCGCTCTGACCAACTGAGCTATTCGCCCCTAGATAATAAGATACCAGAACATGAATTTATGGAGCAAGTATGCCCTCAGGGAAAAGACCGCCTTGAGGACTTGAACCTCAAACTCGTTGGTCGGTGCTTGCCGCAATCGTTTGCGATCCGCTGCAAGCCTTTGACCCCGCTCTACCCTTGAGCTAAACGGCCTTTTCCCCCTTGCCTTACTAGCGGATAATAACATCAAATAGTTTCTTTGCCAAGATATTTGATAACAAATTAATCAAATCTACACATGTTTCTACACATATTCTATCTCTGTTCAGTCGATCACCAAAGACATTTTTGTTCTTGGTGATTGCATGAATAATTTGCTTGTTGTAGAAATCTAGATCTCTGTTGACATGGACATCTGTTATTAGTAAACTTCAAAGTTGTGCCTTGTAGGTGTTTGTGATTAGGAGGGGTTTATGCATCGTCTCACCACACTGATACTGGTTATTCTTCTTGCTCTAGCTCTTATTCCTTCCAACACCTTCGCAGCCCAGAGAGTGGATGGGGTACAAAGGGGTAAGGGGCATGGTAAGGTACTGGACAATCGCAAGCCTAATCCCTTAGCCGAGAAACAGTTCAAAATGCGGCAGAAGGGCTTGCAGAAGCTCATTCAGTCACAGGCTAGTGGCAATCTTAGCTCTATGGCGAAGGGTAAGAACAAGGTTGTAAAGCTGGCTAAGGGCCAGTACGTTGAGTTAGCTAGAGAAGATACAGACCATATATTCACGATCCTAGTAGAGTTTGGTGGAAGTGAAGGTCCTCTACACAACCAGATCCCTGAACCAAACAGGAGAGAAGATAATTCTACCTATTGGGTACAAGATTTCAATCGTGACCACTATGATCAAATGCTCTTCTCGACTGCTCGAGGTGTCATATCTATGGCTAACTACTATCTCGAGCAATCTTCAGGCAGGTACACGGTAGATGGCACGGTCACTGATTGGGTAAGAATCAATGCTAATGAGTCGGATTATGGCAGGCCAGAGCCTGGCCAAATCTCTGGGGATAGCAATACTGTGTATAGGATAATAAGGGATGCTATAAACCAGTGGGTGGCAGACCAAAGGGCTGCAGGTAAGACAACTCAGCAGATCCGCGATTATCTATCTCAGTTTGATGTCTGGGATAGATATGATCATGATGGAGATGGAAATTTCGACGAACCCGATGGTTATATCGATCACTTTCAGATAATACATGCTGGTGAAGGCGAGGAAGCTGGTGGGGGTGCTCAAGGAGCAGACGCCATATGGAGCCATAGGTGGTATGCCAATTGGCCAGCTATAGGGGTGGTGGGACCTTCACCTGATGCCCTTCTGGGAGGATATGAGTTCCCAGGAACAAATATCTGGGTTGGTGACTACACTATAGAGCCTGAGAATGGTGGTGTCGGAGTTTTTGCTCACGAGTTCGGTCACGATCTGGGACTGCCAGATGAGTATGATACTAGCTATCTAGGGGAAGCTAGTTCAGCTTTCTGGACTCTTATGTCTGCGGGCTCCTGGCTTGGTGAGGGCAAGGATAGTATAGGTACGAAGCCGGGACATATGAATGCCTGGGATAAGTTGATGCTGGGCTGGCTCAATTATGATGTTGCTATCTCAGGTCAAAGATCTTCGCATCGTCTGGGCCCAGCTGAATACAACACCAAAGCTGCGCAAGCACTTATAACTGTACTACCCAAGAAGCAGGTCACTACTGAGATAAACACTCCTTACTCAGGTTCCTGGGAATGGTGGAGCGGTGCTGGTGATAATCTTGATAATACTCTTACCCGGAGTATTGATCTCTCAGCTGTAGGTTCTGCATCACTTCAAGCGTATCTGTGGTACGACATTGAGGATGGATGGGATTACGCTTATGTCCAGGCGTCCGATGATAATGGTTCAACATGGACAAACCTGGAAGGTAATGTAACTACTAATGATGATCCCAATGGTCAGAACCTGGGCAATGGCATAACCGGTAATTCCGGAGGTTGGGTACTAGCAAACTTCGATCTCTCTCAGTTTGCAGGGAAAGATATACTTCTCAGATTCAGGTATGTCACCGATGGTGCTGTGCAAGGTAAAGGGCTGACTGTTGATGAAATCAAGATAATAGGAGATGGGAGTGTAATCTTCACAGATGGGGCCGAGGAAGGAGACAACGGCTGGGATGCTAATGGATTCTCGAGAATTCAGGGCTCCATCACTAGAAGCTACAACCACTACTACATAGCTGAATATAGGCGATATCTTGGTTACGATACCGCGCTCAAGACTGGTCCATACAACTTCCCGGATCCTAGCAGGAACTGGGTAGAACACTACCCATATCAGGATGGATTGCTTATCAGTTACTGGGATACCTCTTTCAATGATAATAACGTAGGACAACACCCAGGTCAGGGTTTGATCCTACCTATTGATGCGCATCCTGAACCTCTCCTGAGAAAGGATGGTACTCCATGGAGGACTAGGGTTCAGGTTTATGATGCTACATTCGGGCTGCAGAGAACTGACCCAATAGCTTTATCGTATCTAGATTCGTCGGGTCGTCTGGTGAGGGTAAAATATCCCTCCTTGCCTGCAGCGCGAACTTTCAATGATCTGGATACTTACTGGTATGCCAGCAAACCTGACGCTGGTGTGAAGGTCCCGAAGACTGGTACCATTATCCAAGTAGTTGGTACGAGTAACCATGGCAACTTCATGCAAGTGCAGGTAAAACCTGCCAGAAGATAATAGAGTAATACGTAAGGGGGCATCATGAAGATGCCCCCTTTTTTTATGCTACTCTTTCTTAGCCTTTACTATGGAGGTGTTTATGACCTTAGAGATGGAGTCCCCTAGGATAGTATTTGCTGATGGAGATCGTAATAGTGTCCAGGTTAGATTACAGATTGGTAACTTAGTAGTCTCTAAGGCTACAATTATCCCCCGTCTTATGCGTATTGGTAGATCGGTTGTTAGGGTAGACGGTATAGGTGGTGTAGAGACACATGAGCAATATCGACACAAAGGCTACGCCCGGAGAGTGCTAACCGAAGCTGTCAATAAGATGAAATCCGGGGATGCAGCCTTGTCAATTTTGTGGGGGATACCCAACTTTTATCACCGATTTGGATTTGTATCCGCAATCCCCGCTCATATTATGTCCTTGGATGCATCTGTGGAGCACGAGACAATACCCGATGGTTGGACCGTAAGACCATTTAGGTGGGAAGATGTGGATTCTCTAGCTAGGTTACATAATGAGTTTATCAAGAATTCGGTCGGCCCTCAGCTTAGGGGTGATAGCCCTCCTTATAGCCCAGCTTGGAATCAGCTAAGGGAAGAGGCTAGACATGAATGCAAAGTATTGATAGATGAAAGTAGTACTATAGTAGCTTATGCTTGGGCGTGTTCTAGCGATGTTTGGTGGACGGACTTTCTGCCTAGACAAGATAAGAACTCCCTTATGTTAGCAGAGGTGGTTGCTGCCGATGAGTTGGCGGCGGACGTAATCTTAGGCGTATGTGTGGATTGGGCCAAGTCAAAGGGATTATCTCGAATAGACGTGGCTACCCCTCCTACAGGTAATGTGGCAGCGGCAGGTATGTTGTTAGGTGCTAGGTTTACAATTCAATACCATCGATGTCAAGAGATTATGATTAGGTGTCTTGACCCTTATAGGTTGCTGACGCAGATGGAGCCTGAGTTGGAATATAGATGGCTACACTGCAAAGACCAACTCGATAAGTTTAGTTTAGGTATATTTACCGACGAAGGTAATGTAACTGTTTTCCTGGACCGTAACGGTGCACACATCTTTGAAGGAATCCATGATGAGCTAGATGGGAGAGTGTTCATGACTCAACACGAACTTGCTAGATTAAGTCTAGGAGCTTATCCGCCGTCTGCGATCTTGTCTCGGTTAGATCGGAAACCAGAAGACAAAACTGCAGAGGTGCTAGAAAGAATATTCCCATTTACTGGAGCATTTGTTTGCCCGCCCGACTCTTTGTAGGATATTAGGAAATCTTCTGGAATAGCAGGTAAAGCCTTATTATATTCTTACAGTGCATACAAAGTCTGTACTGTAAGCAGTATATTGCTGCATGTATAATTCTGAGATACCTATGAAATTTGAATTGAGAGGTGACGAAGCTGGTCAAGAAAGAAATAGATCTTCACATGCACACAGATAGGTCGGATGGACGCTATCCGCCGCGTGAGCTGGTGCAACTTGCAAGAGATGTCGGGCTTAAAACGATCGCAATAACCGATCATGACACCGTGGCTGGAGTAGATGAGGCTGTAGCCGCAGGAGAGGAGCTAGGTCTCGAAGTTATTCCCGGTATTGAGCTTAGTACTACCGTGGAAAAGGGCGAAATCCATATGGTCGGCCTTTGGATTGATCCCAATAACCAGGAGCTTCTTGAACTAACAGAGAAGCTTAGAGGTGGAAGAGAATGGGCTGCTAAGAAGATGGTAGAGAATCTTCGCAGTATGGGCATGGACAGGCTTACCTTTGAGAGGGTGAAAGAGCTAGCGGGTACAGCTAGTATAGGAAGACCTGCCATAGCTCAGGCGATGCTTGAGCAAGGCTATATAGAGAAGTTTGAGGATGCTTTCACTGATGAGTATATAGGCCCTGGCGGTAAGGCCTACGTGCCTAGGCATAAGTTGCTTCCAGAGGATGCTGTAAGGGTTGTGCACAGGGCTGGAGGAGTTGCTATCTTAGCCCATCCTACTTTTACTTATGACCTGGAGAAATCGCTTGCCAAGCTTGTTAGGGCAGGACTAGATGGTATGGAAGTATACTACACTGGGTATACACCGTCTGTGCGTGCCTACCTGAGGTCCTTAGCAAGGAAATTTGGGCTGTTGATAAGTGGAGGCAGCGACTTTCATGGTGTACCTTCTATGGAAGAGCCTCCGCTGGGTAGTATCTATGTACCACCAGTTGTATTGGAGGCGCTAAGGGACAGGCATCGCAGAATGCATGTATTGGCTTCATGAGATAGTGTCCTAGTTCGGTACGAGGTGTACGATAAATGAACATCAGGCTCGTGATCAGGCTGTTCGTTGCCATTTTGTTGGGCCTGATTGGTTGGCAATTGGGTTATTCGGCAGCGGCAGCCTTAGATCCTTTATTTAGATGGGCTTGGATAGTAGGACTATCTGGAGTCTTTATAGGTGCTCTACTAGGTTTATTGTTTGCTCCTTATTTGACTATAGTCCCTTTCAACGCCGTCAGAAAATGGATAGCTTCGGTTGCTGTTAGCGATTTAGTTGCTGCGGGCGTAGGACTAATACTAGGACTTGTAATTTCCGCTCTGGTTACCTTCCCGTTGAGAGCCCTTCCTGGTTTTTTAGGTAACCTAATGCCTCTGCTTGCTGCTATAGCTATTACTTATGTCTGCATAATGGTGGTAGTTATGCGGCATAGAGAAATCGCAGAATACGTGACTGAACGCAAGTTCCTAACAGGCGCTCCCAGGAAAGGGTTTGTAGTAGGCAATAGGTACATATTGGATACTAGCTCTATCGTTGATGGCCGCATTGCAGACATAGTTTCTACAGGCTTCCTATCCGGCGATCTAATAGTTCCTCAGTTCATACTTAGGGAGTTACAGGCAATTGCTGACTCACAGGATTCTCTAAAGCGCGCTCGTGGTAGAAGGGGGTTAGATGTGTTGGCAGCTCTCCAAGAAAGCAGCAACGTTAGAGTTGAGATATTTGAGGGGCATATCGAGGCCGGTGAGGATGTAGATAGCAAGCTGTTATACCTAGCTAAGGATCTGTCAGCACCGATAATTACCAATGATTACAATCTCAACAAGATAGCTACCCTGCAAGGCGTGAAGATACTCAATGTGAATGAGTTAGCACACGCACTTCGTCCAGTATTGCTTCCTGGTGAAGACCTAACCGTGAAGATCATACAAGAAGGGAAGGAATATAACCAGGGAGTTGGCTACCTTGATGATGGCACTATGGTAGTCGTTGAAGGTGGCAAATCCAAGATGAACTGTGAGGTAGATGTGGTAGTCACACGCGTTCTACAGACCGTGGCGGGCAGGATGGTATTTGCTCAACTTGCAGATGTGGAGCGTGATGCAAGGTGAGGAATGACTCTGTTGTCGGTGCTGTTATAGTTGCGGCTGGTACGAGCTCTCGCATGTCTGGGATAGATAAGCTTTGGATAGACTTGGGGGGTAAACCTGTAATTTATCATTCTATCTGCGCCTTCCAGCTACTGAATGATATAGATGTGATCGTGGTGGTTACATCGGCCACGAATCAAGAGAAAATTAGAGAGCTATGCCGTAGGGAGTCCCTAGATAAGGTTGTAAGCGTCTGTCTGGGCGGCAATACACGTCAGCAGAGTGTGCTTTGTGGACTTAGGGAGATACCTAACGCTAGTTTAGTAGCCATACACGATGGGGCTCGTCCCTTGGTTACCCCAGAGGTTATAAAGAGAGGGATAATTACAGCTGCCGAGAAGGGAGCTGCTATTGCTGCTGTACCTGCGAAGAGCACATACAAGGTGGTCGATAACCAAGGCAAAATATTGTCCACTCCTAATAGAGAAAGCCTTTGGGAAGCCCAGACTCCTCAAGTCTTCAACTATATGGACATTCTAAGTGCACACGAGAGGGCGGCTCATCAATATGAGGTTTTTACAGACGATGCTTCACTGATGGAGTCCATGGGTCGTGATGTGTGGGTCTATGAGGGAGATTATAGAAATATCAAGATAACCACATTTGAAGATGTCCTTATAGCGAGAACTTTGATAGATAACCGGCTTGCAAAAGGCTAATGTAATGGAGGATTTGGTTGCGAAGCGGAATAGGATTTGATGCCCACAGGTTCGTAGTAGGACGGAAATTGGTGATCGGAGGGGTGGCTATACCTCACCATATGGGACTTGAGGGGCATTCTGATGCTGACGTTCTAACACATGCGATCATAGATGCTTTGCTGGGGGCGGCTTCTATGGGTGATATTGGTACTTTGTTCTCTTCGGATGATCCTGATCTCGCAGGAGTGGATAGTACAAAACTTTTGGCAAAAGTGTGTGAGTATGTTAGAGGGGCTGGCTGGGATATAGATCATGTAGATTCCACGATAATCGCCCAAGCACCGAGGATGTCTCCTTACATTGGTGCTATGAGAGATAAGATCTCCAAAGTTATGGAGATACCATTGACCAGCGTTAGTATCAAAGCTACTACGACTGATGGTCTGGGACCGTGGGGGAGAGAAGAGGGTATTGCCGCTCTAGCTGTGTGCAATATAAGTCGCAAGGACGAATAAAAATAGGGCGGGATAAAATCCCGCCCTATTTTTATTGCTTACTAGCTTATAGAAGAATCCGACCGTTATCTAGCATATTCAACGTTGCGGGTTTCTCTTATTACCGTTACCTTTATCTGGCCTGGGTAACTCAGGCTCTCCTCGATCTTGCGGACAACGTTTCGTGCAAGCTTTGCAGCTTCTAGATCATCTACGTGATCTGGTTTGACTATTATCCTGATCTCTCTTCCTGCCTGTATGGCGTAGGATTTCTCAACGCCCTCAAAGGAATTGGCTACTTCCTCCAGCGCTTGTAATCGCTTGATATATTGCTCGACGCTTTCACGTCTAGCACCGGGGCGACTACCTGAAATGGCATCTGCAGCAGCCACTATGACTGCTTCAACAGTTTGTGGCTCTTCTTCTTCGTGGTGTGCAGCTATAGCGTGCACGATCTTGGGCGATCTGCCAAGTCTGCGAGCTATCTCAGCGCCTATGAGAGCATGAGGACCTTCTACCTCGTGGCTCACAGCCTTACCTATGTCATGCAGTAAGCCGGCTGTCTTGGCGACGTTCACATCGGCTCCGAGCTCAGCCGCTAAAGCAGCGGCTATCAGGGAGGTCTCTACCGCATGTCTCAGTTGGTTTTGGCCATAGCTAGTACGATACTTGAGCCTTCCTAGAAGCCTAATCAGTTCAGGGTGTAGTCCTTGCACCCCTGCCTCCATTGCTGCCTGCTCACCAGCTTCTTTGATTTCAGCTTCTACCTCCTGCTGAGCTTTGCTTACCAATTCCTCTATACGAGCTGGATGTATCCTGCCGTCACTGATTAGCTTAGTAAGAGCTCTTCTAGCGACCTCACGCCTTATAGGATCAAAAGCAGAAAGAGTAACTACTTCTGGTGTATCGTCTATAATGACGTCAACACCAGTGGCTTCTTCGAAGGCTCGTATGTTGCGCCCTTCCTTACCGATGATCCTTCCCTTCATATCCTCGTTGGGAAGTGGTACGGTAGATACACTGACCTCACTGGCGTACTCGGTGCCTATGCGTTGGATAGCGTATGCCACTATCATCTGGGCCCTGCGCTCTGCCTCTTCCTTGGCTTCTGATTCTATCTGTCTGATGATCCGAGCTGCATCTTCTCGGGCTTCTGCCTCCACCTGTCTGAGAAGTTCGGCTTTGGCTTCTTCTTTTGTCATCTCAGCCCTCTGCTGGAGGACTAACATCTGCTCCTGCTTGATCTTTTCAAGCTCATTACGTATTCTCTCAGACTCTTGATCACGAGCTTGTATCTTTTGCTCTCGTCTTTCAAGGGCCTCTATCTTACGGTCAAGATTCTCTTCCTTCTGCTGAAGCCGGCGCTCAGCGCGGGCTAGGTCTGCTCGGCGTTCTTTAACCTCTGCCTCTGCTTCATTCCTGATTCGAATAGCTTCTGCCTGAGCTTCCAGTAGAATTTGCTTCTGCTTTGTGGCAGCTTCTTCGGATATTCTATCGCGCAATCTCTCAGCTTCGCGTATCTGATTATTGGAAATGAAGCGAAGGTAGAGGTAAGAGGCGCCTGCGCCTACCACCAGCGCTATGCCAGCGATCACGAAAGTTAGCGCGTCTGGCATACCCTTACCTCCTATTCAGTTTTCAAGGTTCTTTTCTAAGTCAGGCATTCGCCTGACTTGCCGAATTTCAACCTTCTGAAGCAAGCATAGCCTTGATATGTGGATGGTGTCAAGCTTGTGAGGCAATAATTTGACATAAAATATTACTTGATGAAATTAGTAAATATCTCTAAAATAGAGATAATTTAAAATATAAGGAGTTTGCTTATGGATGGCAATCCTGCTTCTGTAGATGTCGCTCCTAAAACTGGTCGCTACTATAAGTTCCGTTGGCTAGGAATGGCTCTCTTAAGCTTAGGGGTTTCCCTAATAATCGTGGATGCTACCATTGTCAATGTGGCTGTGCCTTACATAATTAGGGACCTAGGAATCAATCTGAATGATGCGGAATGGATAAATAGCATCTACTCATTGGTCTTTGCTGCTCTCTTGGTAAGCGTTGGTAAGCTTGGCGATAGGGTAGGGCGAAAACTGATCTTCTTACTGGGGCTGATAGTATTCGTTGGGTCCAGTGCATTGGCGGGCCTTGCACCTAGTGGTTCATTACTGATACTTGCTAGGTTGTTTCAAGGCATCGGAGGAGCGATGATATTGCCGTCCACGTTATCTATAGTGAACGCTACATTTAGAGGAAAGGAGAGGGCTATTGCCTTTGGTATATGGGGTGGAATTATAGGAGGGATGGCCGCTCTGGGACCATTGCTTGGAGGATGGCTCACAACCAGCCTCTCCTGGCGATGGGCCTTCTACATTAATCTGCCATTAGGTGCTATAGCTTTCATAGGTGGTCTTCTATTCATAGCTGAAAGTAGGGATGAGGATATACGCCCAGGATGGGATTTTACTGGATTTGTCTTGCTGACTTTGGGGTTATTGTCTTTGGTATTTGGCCTTATTGAAGGTCAGAGGTATGGCTGGTGGATACCTCAGCAGAAATTCGATCTTCTAAGCTTTTCCTGGCCATATGATTCTGTATCACCAATACCTGTAGCTATCTTGATAGCAGCTTTATGTATAACTCTTTTCTTATTGGTTGAGCGAGCTAGAATCCGTAGGGGAGATGTAGTTCTCGCCGATCTAAGGCTGTTTAGAATTCCGAGCTTCGCTTATGGTAATGCCACTGCATTGATCGTGAGTTTGGGTGAATTTGGGATCATATTTGTACTGTCGTTGTTCCTGCAGGGAGCTCTAGGATATACGGCATTTAGGGCAGGACTGTTGCTTCTGGGTGTTGCTGGTGGGTCTTTTGTGGCTAGCGGGCTTGTACCCAGGGTGGCCTCCAGGCTGGGTGCTAGAAGGGCTGTTAATCTGGGAATGGCCTTAGAGGGTATAGGTATATTTACTTTGGCACCTCTGATATACTCTCAGGTAAGTGGGGTTAGGCTTCTGCCATCATTGATTATCTATGGAATGGGGGTTGGTTTTGCCACATCCCAGCTCACAAGTGTGATTCTCGCCGATGTCCCCACAGCTCAATCAGGGCAAGCCTCAGGCTTGCAGAGCACAAGTAGGCAGATAGGTTCTGCTATAGGCATAGCCTTGATTGGAACCACTCTAGCCTCAAGGCTAGGTCACGAAACTGCTCAACAGTTGTCACAGATCCCTGGCCTGCCCTCTGCTACCAAGGATCGATTCGTTGATTTGATAAGTAGCACCGCTGGTCAAGTATTGACTACTCTTAGGGGTACTCCTGGATCTGAAGCTATCGTCAAGGCCGGAGAATCAGCCCTATCGAATGCTACTGGCACAGCGGCGATTGTAGCTGGTGTATTTGTCCTCCTGGGGTTTATACTCAGCCTACGGCTGCCGGCTTCTAACGAGAGTTAAGCTAGTCGTTATGCTTAACTAATCTCCTATAGTGAGAATGCTTAACAAGTACTGGTATTAACTTGTTCAGAAAATCCTCTATTATTTGGAGTTCGTCTTCTGAGTATCTGTTTAATATCTGATGTACCTCAGAGACGAACTCTGATTGTACATGTCTTATATCTTCGATCGCATGATCTGTAATGTGAAGTATCAGGCTCCTGCGATCGTGAGGATGCGGATCTCTACGAAGGTAACCTGCTTCCTCAAGCCTATCCAGCAAGGCGGTTATTGATCCGGTGCTCATCTTTAGATTATTGGCCAGCTGCTTGGGGGTTAAGTCACCGTAAGTATGTATATGTTCCACAGCTGCCAAATCTGATAGCGTCATGTCCAGTCTCTCTGCAAGACTTATTGCGTAGGCCAGGTTGGCCACTCCAAAAGACCTCAGGAGAGATGATATTCTGGCTATTTCCCTCGCCTTTGTACTCTCTCCCTTGCCTGATGAATTCTTTTCACTTATGTCTGGTTCTGTTTTATTACTCATTATTGACAATATAGCACTTGCATAGTCATACAAACTACTGGGCATCAGCCTTTTGAGGGTTTGCTATGTTCTTATGTTGCTGTTCGTGGAGTATGTCTTCAGGTCTTCTCCAACATTCGTTTATTATCTGTACTACGTCTTCAGCAGTGTCGGCTATCCTTATTAGGTCCAGATCTTCTGGAGATATCTTCCCTTCAGCCAGCATTGGCTCCTTAAGCCATTCTATTAGCCCCTGCCAGTATCGACTGTTTACCAGTACCAAAGGAAAGTTCTGGATCTTACCAGTTTGGATCAAAGTAAGTGCTTCGAATAGCTCATCTAGAGTTCCAAACCCTCCAGGGAAGACCACAAAGGCTTCGGAGTATTTGACGAACATCATCTTACGGACGAAGAAGTAGTGAAAGTTTATAGATATATCTATGTAAGGGTTGGTGCCTTGCTCAAATGGCAGCTCTATGTTGAGCCCAATAGAAGGCGATCCTCCTTCTTGTGCTCCTCTGTTAGCTGCTTCCATTATTCCGGGCCCGCCACCGGTTATGATAGAAAAACCTTCGCTTGAAAGTCTTCTAGCTACATCCCTTGCCATTTGGTACATTGGGTCTTCTCTTGTGACCCTTGCAGAACCAAAAATTGCCACCGCGGGATATATGTGAGCCAAAGTATCGAAGCCTTCAACGAACTCTCCCATGATACGGAAGACCCTCCAGGGGTCCGTATCGGTGAAGTCCGGCATCTTTTCCCGGGTTTCAAGTAGTCGCTCGTCTTCTGTTGGTTTACCCAGGCGTGTTCCCCTGTTCAACTCTTGATCTCTTCTGGTAGGGGTGGAAGGTTTTTGATAGGAGTTTGAGCTTGACATACAGATACCTCCAAGAGGGGGAAAGAGATACTTACACAATAGCATTCATGATGCCAAAACTGGTTCACCTATATTTTAGACCCGATTCTCCACCCTTGTGTTTCTAGTATCTAGTTTTCGATTACTCAGGCCAGTCGTAATCTCCCGCGCAATGACAAGATTATTACCACTGATGCGACTTGTACTAATACCGAGAATAACACCAGCAGTGGTATAGAGATATCATACAAAACTCCCATAAGTAGACTACCGCCGAACCAGAATAGCCCGTAGCCAGTGTTAAATACACCGAAGGCTGCGCCTCTTCTATCTGCTGGTACCATCCTAGAGACCGCCGCTCTCATAATAGATTCTTGCGCTCCCATTCCTATACCCCACATTATTACCCCTATGACTGACAGGTACGCATTACCAAGGAAAGATAATGGTGCAAAAAGTGCTGAGAGCACGGTCCCGATCGCCAAAGACAACATCCCCATACGATCGAAAAGCGCACCTAGGAATAGAGCAGCTAGGGCGTCTGTGCCCATCGCTACCGTGTATAAGATCGGTATAGCATCCTGCGAGAAGAGGTTAGCTTTTTGGAAGTGATAGGCTATAAGTGGGAAATCCGCATAACCGGCAGCTATCAGCCCTATAGCTAACATGTAAACCCAGAAAACTCCCCTTAGCCCTTGAGTTTCGAGCTCTATTTGTCTTATCTCTAGTTTGTGTGGAGCAGGGTACATAACTCTGGCTGCTATTAGCGTTGCTATAGATAGGATTGCTGGTATAGCCAATACAGCAAAT
Organism: Thermobaculum terrenum ATCC BAA-798; assembly: GCF_000025005.1. NCBI lineage: Bacteria > Bacillati > Chloroflexota > Chloroflexia > Thermobaculales (SeqCode) > Thermobaculaceae (SeqCode) > Thermobaculum (SeqCode) > Thermobaculum terrenum. Next base: position 1,686,027 of record NC_013525.1, on the reverse strand, counting down.
CCTGTCCTATAACTACCGGATGTAAAAAACAGCGTAGCAGCAACTATCAGAGGTCCTACTACAGCCCCGATCTGGTCCAGAGCTTCATGTATTCCAAAGCCCTTGCCAGTTCCTATTTGTGATGCTGCGTGTGAGAGCATTGCATCACGAGCTGGTACCCTTAGGGCCTTCCCCATTCTTTCAGCAATTACCAATATGGCTGCAAGTTGCCAGTTACCTGTGAGGGCAAGGAGAGGCACAGCTCCCAGGTTGATTACGTATCCAAGTATCGTGGTTAGCCAGTATTGCCTTGTGCGATCGCTGATATATCCACTGACTAGTCTAAAAGCGTAACCAAGTAATTCGCCAAAACCTGCCACGAATCCCACCACCGCTCCACTGGCTCCCAGAACAGCTAGATAAGGACCTATAATTCCCCTTGCTCCCTCATAGGTCATGTCTGCGAAGAGGCTTACAATCCCTACAAGCACAATGAACCGGAATGCGTGAGAGCGAATTGTAGTGGTGGTACTTCTTTGAGTCTTTATATCTTCCATAATTTATACCTCGATAATTAGATAGCTCTGCCCGATATTACTCCTAGATAGCCCGCAAGTAATCCTAACACTCCACTACCTAGGATATTAAGTAACGCATATAACACTCTTCCTTGCTGGAGGAGCTCTATGGTTTCGAAAGTTAGCGTAGAGAAAGTGGTATAAGCTCCAAGAAAGCCTATAGCGAAGAACTGCCGGTACTCTATAGGTATCTCAAACCTTTCTAAGGCTAGAGTCATGAACAAGCACAACACGAAGCTACCACTTACGTTGATTATCAATGTTTCGAATGGAAAGGCAGTGGACCACTTGGAAGCTAGCCACCCTCCAAGTATGTATCTAGCATTGGCTCCCAGAAAACCTCCTATCCCAACTATTAGATAGTTCAAGCTCATAAACCTCCCGACAAAAGCTCTTGCTTAACACAATTGATGGCCTCTACCCAGAAGGGTAGAGGCCATCAGCACAACGGCGGTTCAAGGCGAGCCTCATCGCCTTATGTTATTTTCTGAAAGAATGATAAGCTTGAGAAAAGCACATAGTCAAGTTATTGAGGCTTTCTCTGGCTTCTGTGCCTTTTAGATCCTTGGAGGTCCCGCAACAATACGAGCCTCTATTTCCGTTATCTGTTCAGGCTTGATTTCCCAGCTTGTACCGAATCTAGTAGGACCAAGATCCTCTATCCACCAAGTAACTCCTACTTCGATGTATGGCCTAACTATCTCCGCAGCCTTGTTATGATCATCGTGAGGTGTTATCCCGCTAACTGCTAGATCAAAAGATGTACTATCGGCCCGATTACTGGCTATGAAATCTCGGATTTCAGCTGCTTCCTGTGGGGACAAAATTTGCTCCCATTTGCCAGGTATAGCGCCATCCCACTTGGCAGCTCTTCTCATAGGTCCTTTGTTAGGCCACCAACCACCGATCCATATGGGTATTCTGGGTTTTTGGATGGGTACTGGTGTAAATCTTACTCCATCTACCCTTAGGTATTCCCCTCTGAAGTTAGTTTCCTCACCTCTCCACAATAACTCTATTACCCTTAGAGCTTCATCTGTCCACCTAGCCCGGTATTTTATATCTCCGATTTGCCCTAACCTTTCATACGATTCTGGAGGATCTCCTAGACCTATACCTAGTATTAGTCTGCCATCACTTAGAATATCGAGCGACACCGCTTCTCTCGCTACCTTCCACGGATGTCTTCTAGGGAGTGCTATTACCATCGGCCCAAAACTTATCTTGGTGGTGCTCATCGCGATCGCGGCCAGGCAAACCGTAGTATCTCCACAGGGACCATTGTCCCTTATCAGATCGTCCCATATGAAGAAACCATTCCATCCTGAATCCTCAGCCATCCTTGCTAGCCTAGCTATTTCTTTAGGATTCGATAACTGGTCAAAAGCAGGTATATTGACTCCAAACCTCATATATTCATCTCCAGATAACAATTATTTGGGCGGAACTTGGTACTAGGGTGCTTTCACGCTGTCTTCTTGTACTGCTTGATGCGGCCTACAGTCAATATTATCTGTTGAGCTGCCTCTTCTATCTCTCTCTCGGTGTTGAATCTACCAAGGCTGAATCTTATGGTTGACTTTGCCTCCTCTTCTCCGATTCCCATCGCTAACAAGACGTGCGAGGGCTCTGGATGGGCTGATGTGCACGCCGACCCAGAAGAGGCAGCTACACCAGAAAGTTCAGCTAGCAGTTCTGAAGCACTAATGCCTTTGAATGTTACGTTCAGCGTGTTGGGGAGTCTATATATTGGATGTCCGTTCATCTTTATATCCGTTAGAGAGTGGCTCAGCTTCTCCCAGAGAAGATCTCGCATTCTCTGTAGCCTAAGTTTCTCTTCTAGTACGTTGTCGGAAGCTATTTCAGCTGCCTTGCCAAAACCAACTATGCCAGGCACGTTCAGAGTTCCGCTTCTTAATCCTTTCTCATGCCCCCCGCCTCGTATGATGGGTTGTAGCTTGTGTCTTATGGACTTCCTGATATACAAAGCCCCTATACCTTTTGGTCCATAACACTTGTGTGCTGAAAGACTCATCAGATCTATTCCGAGCTCCTGCACACTGACGGGGATTTTGCCGAGGGCTTGAGCAGCATCTGTGTGCATGACTATGTTATACGTGTGAGCTATCTCGGAGATATCACGGATAGGATTTATGGTACCTACTTCATTATTAGCTAGCATTATAGAGATCAATTTTGTGTTTCGCTTAATTGCTTGTTCCACATCATGTGGATCAACCTGCCCATATTGATCCACTCCTAAGAAAGTTACCTCCACCCCACATGCCTGCAAGAATCTGGCGGGATCCAACACTGCTTTGTGCTCCACTGAGCTCACTATTAGATGATCCCCAGGTCTGATCATCCCTAGTATTGCCAAGTTGTCTGATTCCGTTGCGCCGCTAGTGAATATTATTTCCTCTGGATTTGCTCCTATAGAGAGCGCTATCCTCTCTCTTGCTAAGTTAACCGCCTCCTCAGCTACCCACCCATAAGCATGTGTAGTAGAAGCTGGATTTCCAAAGTGTTCTTGGAGAAAAGGCATCATCTCTTGCAGGACTCTTGGGTCCAGTGGGGTTGTGGCGTTGTTATCTAGATATATTGGCAGGCTAAGCATTGTTGGCCTCTACTTTCGGGATCTCCACATCCAATCTATAATGGCACCCACGATTGACTGTGTCTGCAAGTGCTGAGGAAATCAATTTCTCAGCAACCAGCAAGATGCTTTTGATGTTATGCGCACGAAAGCCTTTTCTTGATTTGATAATATTGGTAAGCACTTGTACCCGCTCGAGCCCCGCTCGAAGGGAGTCGCCGTCTCTAACAATGCCTGCATTGTTCCAGAGGGTATCCTTCACTTCCCTCAGTATGCTTTGAGCCTCAGCTTCTGATATCTGTTCGGAAAGCGATATCTCAGTAGAATTCAAGGTATAAGGTGTTTCACGCTTAGGTAACGGTTCTTGCAAGGCCGTGTCCTGCCCTGCTCTCCAGCCAAACACTAGTCCTTCCAACAGAGATGTCGAGGCCAGGCGATTAGCTCCGTGCAAGCCTGTGTGTGCTACTTCTCCAGCTGCCCAGAGCCTAGATAAACTAGTCCTACCTAGACTATCTGTAACTATACCTCCACAAGTGTAATGGGCTGCTGGTACTATTGGTATTGGTTCGCTCGGGACGTTTATCCCCAGACTTCGACACTTTTGAAAGATAGTAGGGAACCTGGTCCGCATCTTTATTTCATTAATTCCGGACACATCCAGATAGACATATTTCTCGCCAGATTCCTTCATTCGTACCCAAATCTCGCGAGCTACTACATCCCTTGGAGCTAATGACCCAAGGGGATGTCTTATAAATTCTTTCCCTGTGGAATCTACTATTACTCCGCCCTCTCCTCTGACCGCTTCTGATATGAGGAATTTGCTATCTTCATGTGAATACAGGGCTGTGGGGTGAAATTGGATATAATGCAGGTCTCTGACGTCTGCTCCAGCTCTCAAAGCCATGGCGATGCCGTCCCCGGTGGCATAAGCTGGGTTGGTAGTATGTTTAAACAGAGCTCCGAGCCCCCCAGTGGCTAGTATTACGCCTTTATTTGCTAGCCCTAAGTGCAACCTGCCGCTTTGGATGAAATAGATACCAATACAGATCCCATCAGTAACGAGTAGCTCTATAGCGTTCGCTTCCCAAAGGATCTTTATGTATTCATTCTTCTTTTTTATTGAGTTTATAAGAGCTCTTTGTATAGCCCATCCTGTTCTGTCTTTGTGGTGAAGTATTCTAGGTACAGAATGGGCACCCTCTCGTGTGAGGTGAAGTAGACCGTTTGAATCCTTGTCGAAGGGGACTTTCAGGTCCTCTATCAGAAGCTTCCGAACTAGTATAGGACCTTCTCTGGCTATGATCTCAGCGGCTGATCTCGAGCCAGCTCCCGCAGCTGCTGTCAATATGTCGTTTACTAGCAACTCCTCGGAATCATCCTGTCCTACATAAACTATACCGCCCTGCGCATGGCTGGTATTGGTATCCTCAGGACTTCTTCCCTTGGCCAACACAACTACTTGCTGCCCGTGGGTTGCGGCCGCCAAAGCTGCAGCACACCCAGCTATACCACTGCCTACAACCAGGACATCGCAAGTTATTGTCTCTACGGGCAACATGGTGCATCCCCTCTTTATTGATTTGTCACTGGCGTTATATCGAGAGATATATCCATAGCCCTTGCGGAATGGGTCAGCGCACCTACCGATATAATATCCACACCAGCTTCTGCGTAATCCCTCACATTGCTTAGATTGATGCCTCCAGATACCTCCACGATTATCCTGTTATCAAAGCTCTTTATAAGCTGTGTTGCCTCTTTGACCTGTGCGGGTGACATGTTGTCAAGGAGGATAACATCAGCTCCGGCTCTCAATGCTTCATGAAGTTGATCCATATCCTCTACTTCCACCTCGATCCGGAGTGTATGAGTAGCTCTGGACCTAGCAGCTCTAATGGCTTGCTCTACACCGCCGGCTAGAGATATGTGGTTATCTTTGATTAGTATGCCATCGTAAAGGCCGAATCTATGGTTGTTTCCTCCTCCTGCTACTACCGCTGCTTTTTCGAGAGTTCTTAGTCCTGGGGTTGTTTTGCGGGTATCTACAATCTTAGCTTTAGTGCCCTTTACAGCTTCTACGTATTGTCTAGTCAGTGTAGCTATGCCACACAACCGCATGAGAAAATTCAGAGCTACTCTTTCTGCTGCAAGCAGACCTCTAGCAGATCCTTTTACATAACCAATGCAGGTGTCGGCTCTAATAGCACACCCGTTATTGGTAAACGACTCGAATATCAGGTTGTTGCCCAGTACTTCCTCAAATGTTGCCTTGGCTACTTCTAAGCCAGCGACTACCATGTCTTCCCTAGCTATGATTTTTCCACAGGCTTCTAGATCTTCTGGTATGGTTGCTTCGGACGTCAGATCCCCATTACCTAAATCTTCGTGTAGAGCGTTTTTTACTATTTCCCGTACCACGTTCTGGTAGTAGGTCATTAGCTAAGCTCCAGCATTCTCTCTATGGGTCTAAGAGCTCTAACTCTTAACTCTTCTTCCATCTGGATTTCTGGGTATCCGTTGAGCATGCACTGGTATACCTTTTCAAGAGTATTCAGTCTCATGTGTGGACATTCACTGCAAGCCTCGCAAGCAGCACCCTCTGTTGGGGCTCGAATGTAGGTCTTCTCAGGAGCCAGGATCTGCATCTGGTGTATGATCCCAGGCTCAGTGGCCACTATGAACCTTTGAGCAGGGCTTTCCTTTACTCTAGCGAGCAGCTTGGCTGTGCTACCTATATAATCAGCCAGTTGTAATACCCTCTCCTCGCATTCTGGATGAGCTAGCACCTCGGCATCTGGATACCTTATTTTTAGCTGTCTAATCTTCCGTTCAGAAAACAGAGTGTGCACCATACAGGTACCAGGCCAGAGTACCATGTCACGCCCGGTCTTTCTTATAAGGTAACTGCCTAGGTGTCGATCTGGAGCAAATATGATAGGTTGATCCTCCGGTATGCTTCGTATTATTTTCTCCGCGTTGCTGGAGGTGCATATTATGTCTGAGAGAGCCTTTACAGCTGCTGTAGTATTTATATAGGAGACAACCACATGTCCTGGATGCTGCTCTATAAATTCTTTGAACTTATCGGCGGGACAACTATCTGCTAATGAGCATCCAGCTTGTAAGTCAGGTAAAAGAACTTTTTTGTCGGGATTCAAAATCTTGGCGGTCTCGGCCATGAAGTGGACACCGCAAAAGACGATCACATCAGCATCCGTACCCTTAGCCTTCTGTGCTAGCTGAAGAGAATCACCTATGAAGTCGGCTACGTCCTGTATCTCAGGCTCCTGATAGTAGTGAGCTAAGATTACGGCATTTAGCTCCTTCTTGAGATGCTCGATCTTATCTGCGAGCTCTATACGAGGAGTAGGGTTAATGATAATGCTCATCTGCTTCTAGCCTCCGCCAAAGTTTCTAATTCAGTCTCATCTTGCGAATCTTCTTTGATGAGGAATCCTAGTTTTTCCAGTACCCTCAGAGCTTCATCTAAGTATTTGCGATCCCGAGCTGCCAAGGTGTGCATATGTAGTCCGTCCGTAAGCTCTGATAGAAGATGTGCCTTGCAGGAGCTGACCTTCTCGAGGAATTCTTCGACATCTGCTCTGGAGTCTAGCTCTAACCTTCCCCTCAGTTCGCCATATATGGGATGAAGTACTGCTACATCTACTATGCGTACACCTACGTCCACCAGACTGTAGAGTTCTTTAGGAGTGTCTTCAGGTCTATGCCTTACGACTACCTCTATTTTCTGCATGCCCGGCGCTAGAGCAGTAGCTAGCATGTAACCTCTGCTGGTGGCTACTATTGGTTCACCTGCTGATCTAAGTAGGGCTATATCATGGACTATGGCTTGCCTACTTGTCTGTAGCTCCTCTGCAAGCTTGAAACCTGGGACTGGATCAGCCCCGGCTTGGCGTAGTATATCTAGCAATTTGGATCTTCTCTCTTCACCCTTGTTCATAGCTGCCCCCTTATCCAAGTTAGTATACTGTCACTACACCTGTAATATCAACTGTAATGACAGTAAGTATGCTCTTGTCGCGCTAAACTTGACTTATATGGGAGACAAGTACAATCCCGTTGTGGTCGAACTGAATATAACTCCTATTGAGGCTGCACGAAGGTTAAGATGTTTGCCTGGCTTTATATTTCTTGACAGTAGTCTTGCAAACGAGCGCATGGGCAGGTATTCCTACATTGCTGCCGATCCTTTCATGCAATTGAGATCTGATGGAAGGAAGATCCTGGTTGAGTCCGAGTCCCAAAGCTTGTTGGAAGATGATCCTTGGAGCGTTCTCAACTCGAGGATCGCATGCTTGAAACTTGAGCGTCTGAATGGGTTACCTCCCTTTCAAGGCGGTGTGGCCGGATACTGGGGCTATGACCTGGGACGTCATCTAGTCCGTTTACCTCACTTGGCGAAGAAGGATGTAAGTCTTCCCGATATGTGGTTAGGTTTTTACGATTGGGTTGTATCCTTCGATCATATTGCTAATAACGCGTGGCTCATTTCTACCGGCTTGCCTCTCTGGGATAGAAACTATGCTAAAGAGAGAGCAAGGCAAGTCTTGACAATGCTAGAGGGGTTTCCATCCGATCAGGTAACTGTATACCGCCCTGATGCACGTATCAGGTTTCGGTGTGAGACTGCGTATAAAGAGTACGTCCAAATGATACTCAAAGCAAAGGATTACATAAGAAGAGGTGATATATATCAAGTCAACCTCTCGCACAGGCTACAAGCCAACTATCCAGAGGATCCATGGGGACTATATCTTCACTTGCGGAGCCGAGCTCCAGCACCATATTCGGCATACCTGGAGCTGGATACCCAACAGGCTATTTTAAGTTTCTCACCTGAAAGGTTCCTTAGTGTTCGTGAAGGAGTGATAGAGACCAGGCCTATAAAGGGTACTAGGCCACGTGGCATCACCCTTGATGAGGACCAAGCGATGGCTTTGGAACTAAGCAATAGCAGCAAAGACAAGGCTGAGAATTTGATGATAGTGGATTTGCTTAGGAATGATCTTGGGAAGGTAGCTGAGATAGGCTCTGTGAAGGTTACTGATCTGTTTGCTATTGAGGGATACTCCCATGTATGGCAGATGGTGAGTACCGTAAGAGCAAGAATCAGGAGCGGCCTAGATTCACTCGACGTCCTATACGCAGCCTTTCCTGGTGGGTCCATTACTGGATGCCCGAAGATAAGGGCGATGGAAATAATCGAAGAGCTTGAGCCATTCAGGAGAGGGGTGTACTGTGGAAGCATTGGATACCTAAGCTTTACTGGAGATATGGATACTAGCATAGTGATAAGAACTATGATTTACGATGCCGGTAAACTCTTGCTACAAGTTGGTGGTGGTATAGTGGCTGATTCTGATCCGGATGCAGAATATCACGAGACTATGGCCAAAGCTAACACGATAATCGCATCCCTGGGGGCAACTATCAACTGATGAGTGCTCTGGTCTGGCTCAATGGAATCTTGCTTAGTGAGGAGTCCTGTGTGGGAATAAGCCCGAGCGATCGAGGTTTCACTCTAGGGGATGGAGTATTTGAAACTATAAGAGTTTCTAGCGGTATACCGCTCTATGTGGAGCATCACTTGGAAAGATTAAGGATCGGGTGCAGCTTACTGCAGATACCTATTAATTATAGGGACCATGAGCTACTAGTTTACATAGGTGAAACTATTACCGCTAACGGACTAAGCGAAGCAGTATTAAGAATTACAGTTACTCGCGGGACAGGTAAACGAGGAATCCTGCCTCCTACCAATCCTGAGCCAACCATAGTCATAAGTGCCTCACCGTACGAAAGTCATTTATTGGGAGAAGATATAAGTAGAGTAAATCTCATAGTATCGTCGGTAGCGCGCAATAACCTCTCTCCTACCTCTCGTATCAAATCTTGTAACTACCTTGATAATATCTTGGCTAGAATGGAAGCTTCTGAGAAGGGAGCTTATGATGCAGTCATGCTCAATACCAATGGTGAGGTTGCTTGTACCACAAGTGCGAATCTCTTCATAGTGCAAGAAGGAAGACTGATAACCCCTCCACCTAGTGCTGGTGTTCTGAATGGAACTGTGAGGAGGGTACTACTGGATAGGCTATGTCATCGCCTTGGGCTATCTGTTATAGAGAGAAAAGTGTCCTTACAGGATCTTCTTTCCGCTGATGAAGTGTTCATAACTAACTCGGTGATAGGCGTGTTAGGTGTTGACAATATAAACGGCAATCGCATCGGTAAGAGGGATTCAGGAGAGATCACTCTGGATATTAGAAGAGAACTTGAGAAAGACATAGATTTGTACAAGACGCACTTCCGTTGGCAGGGGTCTGTAAGCTAGCGATAAAAATCTCCTTGTAACATGACTAACTGGAAAAGCTAGTTCTGTAGTGGTATAACTGCCATGGACTGGTTATCAGCTTAAGAGATTGTGATATAATTCACAAAGTGAACAGTGTTTGCTCTCGAGGGGTACGGGGATGCTAACAGATTATGTGCCTATTGGAGTCCTCTTCCTGTTGGTGGCTGCATTCGCAATAGCTGCCTTAGCTCTTAGCTACGCGCTTTCTCCTAAGAGACCAAATCCAGTAAAAGCTGAGACCTACGAAAGCGGCATCAAACCTACTGGTACTGCTCAGCACAGATACGACATAAGGTATTACACCGTCGCGATGTTGTTCGTGCTATTTGATATAGAGGCTATCTTTCTATATCCATGGGCAGTGGTCTACGATCGCATAGGCCTGTACGGCTTGGTAGAGATGTTGCTGTTCATAGTATTGCTAATCATAGCCTATGCCTATGCGTGGCGAAAGGGGGCTTTGGAATGGTCGTAAATACTAGGAATGGAAACAAAAGAGGTAACTTGTTGGAGGCCACCCAGAGAGCCATCTTTGGCTGGGCACGTAAGAGCTCGCTTTGGCCTATGACTTTTGGTCTTGCGTGTTGCGCCATAGAGATGATGTCCGCAAGTGCTGCTAACTATGATGTTATGGAAAGGTCTGGGATGTTATTCAGGCCATCTCCAAGGCAGTCAGATCTAATGATAGTAGCGGGCTCTGTTACCTTAAAGATGGCCCCTGTTTTGCGTAGGCTTTACGATCAGATGCCTGATCCTAAGTGGGTAATATCCATGGGTAGTTGTGCAAGTGCCGGTGGACCATATCCTACCTATAGTCATTTGCAGGGTGTGGATAAGGTAGTCCCGGTAGATGTTTATGTCCCGGGTTGCCCACCGGTGCCTGAGGCTTTGTTCTACGGTATACTCCAGCTTCAAGGTATGATCCAGCGTGGTGACAGACAGGTGAAGGAGGCTCCCATTGACCCAGAACCCAAGCTCCAACCCACAAGATAAGCAAGGTAATAATGAGCAGCCTCTACCGATAATCAATACTCTTCAGGAAATAATTCCTGGAGCTATAGAAGAAGTTACCGTCTTTCGAGGGGAAACTACCATAGTTGTTCCTGTGGATAGGCTCATAGATATAGCTCGCACGCTTCGTGATAACCCGGCCATGCAGTTCAACTACTTGGTTGATGTGACTGCAGTGGACTGGCTGGGCAGAACGCCGAGATTTGATGTTGTATACCATCTATATAGTATCCCTCTCAATCATGCTATACGCATGAAGGTGCGAGTGGACGATGGCCAACATGTGCCTTCTCTAACTGGGCTGTGGGAGTTGGCTAACTGGGGGGAAAGAGAAACCTACGACATGTTTGGTATAGTTTTTGAAGGCCATCCTGATCTACGGAGGATCTTGCTTCCTGAGGACTGGCAGGATGGCTTCCCTCTTAGAAAAGATTTCCCCATAGGTGGTTATGGCATCTGGGCAGCTGAGAATGTGCCTTTTAGGTAATCGAGGGGGCGGCGATGAACACTAGATACGATATCCATCAGCTTCAAGAAGAGGAAATGGAGCTCAATATGGGGCCTCAGCACCCAAGCACGCACGGGGTGTTGAGAGTAGTGCTCAAGCTTGATGGTGAAACTATCAAGAAGGCCACGCCATACGTAGGTTACCTACATCGTGGTACTGAGAAGCTAGGAGAGGTTCATAAGTATTATCAGAATGTTCCCCATACGGATAGAATGGATTACCTGGCCGCTCCTTCTAATAACCTGGCATACGTTCAGGCTGTAGAGAAGCTCTTAGGTATAGAAGATGAGATCCCCGAACGCGCCAAGTACATGCGCGTCATAATGGCGGAGTTAGCACGTATTGCAAGCCACCTGGTCTGGTTGGGCACGCATGCTATGGATGTGGGGGCTATATCTGTCTTCCTCTATTGCTTCCGTGAGCGAGAGATGATAATGAGTCTCTTTGAAGAGTACTGCGGTGCCCGACTCACTACTAGCATGATGAAGATAGGTGGTATGCCCGCCGACTTACCGGATAACTGGTTGGATCATTTAGAGGACTTCTTGCGAATAATGCCTCGTAGGATTGGCGAATACGAAGCATTATTGACCGAAAACCCTATCTGGATAGAGAGAACCAGAGGCGTTGGTGTTATCAGCGCTGAGGATGCGGTGAGCTTTGGTCTTACGGGGGCGTGCCTTAGGGGATCAGGTGTCAATTACGATGTACGCAAGGCACAACCTTATCAGGTGTACGACAGGATAGACTTTGATGTGCCTTTAGGCTCTAACGGGGATGTCTATGATCGATACCTCGTCCGTGTAGAGGAGATGAAGCAGGCTCTTAGAATAATAAGGCAGGCGGTTGATCAGATGCCTGATGGTCCCTATGTCGCTGATCTTCCAGAATATGTACTGCCCCGTAAAGTTGATGCAATGACTACCATAGAGGGTCAAACGAGACACTTCGTGCTCACGATCCATGGGTTCAATGCTCCGCCGGGAGAGATATATAAAGCAGTGGAAGCTCCTAAGGGGGAGCTTGGCTATTACATAGTGAGTGATGGTAGTAATAAGCCCTATAGGATGCATGTCAGGGCTCCAAGCTATTACAATCTGGCATCTTTGCCGAGGATGTCTGAGGGGGGCTCTGTGCAGGACGTGGTGGCTGTCATAGGTAGCATAGACATAGTTCTTGGCGAGGTAGATAGATAACTCGCCTGGGAGGTGTGACTTCCTTGAAGATGGTAAGAGATACTTGGACAGGATCTGAAGAGGATCGAGCCCGCGTAAACAGCATCCTGGATGAGTTTGAAGGGCAGGATCCTATGGAATCCCTTATACCAGCCCTACACAAAATTCAGGCTGCTTACAGGTATATACCAGAAGAGGCGGGGCACATAATTTCTGAGAGGTGGCATATCCCCGAAACAGACATATTCAATGTGGTATCCTTCTACTCCGACTTTAGCACCGAACCCAGAGGTAAGAGGGTGCTATGGATCTGTGAGGGAGCGGCCTGCTATTTCATGGGGGGGCCTCAGCTAGGAGAGGTTGCTCAGAGCGTATTAGGAATACCATACAACGAGACTACACCGGATGGCGAATGGACCCTGAGAAGGGCTGACTTCTGCTTTGGAGTCTGCCATAGAGCTCCACTAGTTGAGTTGGATCATCACATCTATGGTCCATTATCTCCGGAAGAGCTCAGAGCCCTCATAGCTAATCCACCGGAGCATAGTGTGGAGGAAGATCATGAATAGGGATGAATTCGTCCGACTTCGAAAACAATGTGAGGAAAATTGGAACCGAGAAGTTATCTCAGCTGGCAAGCCAGTTATATGGGTCAGTCTTGACTCCGGTGGTATCTATTGCGGATCTCTTGACACATACCGTGCTATTGAGCAGGAGGCAAAAAAGCTAGGCGTTGACATACTCTTAAAACCAACTGGAGCCTTTGGTACTACTTGGCTTGAACCTGTAGTAGATATTCAGCTACCAGGACAACCCAGGGTACTTTATAAACATATAACTGCTGACAAAGTGCCAGAGCTTCTGGAGTCAACCCTTAGGAGAGGTAAGCATCGCGCAGATCTGGCTTACGCAAATTTCTCCGATGAATACTTTCAGGGCATACAACCTCTGTCTGCTACGGATTGGTGGAGACCACAGCATAGGATACTTCTTGCTAATTGTGGTTGGCAGAACCCTGAAAGTTTAGAGGACTATTTGGCTCTCGGTGGCTTCTCAGCTCTAGAGAAAGCTCTATTTGAGATGTCTCAAGACGAGATAATTGCAGAGGTCAAGGCCTCGAACTTACGCGGCAGGGGGGGAGCAGGATTCCCTGCTGGTATCAAGTGGGAGAGCGCTCGCTCTGAGCGCAATAGACCCAAGTATGTCATAGTAAACGCGCACGAGGGAGAGCCTAATGTATTCAAAGATAGAAGACTTATTGAAGGTGATCCCTACGCCGTAATTGAAGGTCTGATGATTGCCGCCTGGGCAGTAGGTGTAAATGATGGATATATATATGTAGGATCCGAGTATCCTCTTGCTATGGAAAGACTGAACAGGGCTATCAGGCGGATGCATCAGGTAGGACTCCTAGGGAAGGACATACTCGGTAGTGGTTTTGACTTTGATATCAAGGTAGTGCCTGGTGCAGGTGCTTACATTAGTGGAGAGGCTTCCGCGGCCATATATGGTATTCAAGGCCAAAAGGGCTTTCCCAGAACCAAGCCCCCGAGATCAGCTGAGGCAGGGCTGTGGGGCAAGCCAACTGTTGTGAACAATGTCGAAACTCTCGCTAATGTGCCTCACATAATCAACAAAGGTGCTCAGTGGTTTGCATCAATAGGTACTGAGAACAGTACCGGCACTAAGGTGTTTTCGCTAGCTGGAGACATAAACCATGTCAGTCTAGTTGAGGCCGATATGGGTATCACTATGCGTGATCTGCTGTTCGTTGCTGGCGGGGGCATGCGCAATGGAGCTAAGTTCAAAGCCGTCTTAGCTGGTGGTATCTCGGGAGGTGCCCTTCCTGAAAGCACGCTAGATCTGACTAATGAGTTTGGGACGCTTGAAGCTGAAGGCTCTATGATGGGCTCAGGTGGTTACATCATCTACGATGAAAACACCTGCATGGTGGACCTTGCCTTCTATTGCACGCGCTTTAACAGAGATGAGTCCTGTGGTAAGTGTGTGCCTTGTAGGATAGGTACCAGTGCCCAGCTAGCCATGCTAGACCGTATAATGAAGGGCCTCGGAGAAGAGATAGATATTGATAGACTTACACAATCTAGTGAGGATATTATTGCTTACTCTCTCTGCGGTTTGGGCCAAGCAGCACCTATTCCAGTCTTGAGCGTGTTGAGACATTTCCGTGATGAGGTCGAGGCTCACATACGTGAGAAGCGTTGCCCTGCAGGTGTTTGCAGGATGACTCCGGTGCGAGAAAGAAGAATGCTGGAATTAATACCCGCTGAAGCAACAGCCTAGAGTTGGAAGGGAATATTATGTCTCAGCAAGATAACATCGAGCAAGTCACACTCACTATAGACGGGAAGCAGGTTACCGTTCCAAAGGGTACATTTATCCTTCATGCTGCCCGCAAAGCAGGGATTCATATCCCTACCTTCTGCGAGTATCCCGACCTGCGACCTTTCGGTGCCTGCCGTATGTGCATGGTTGAGATTACGACTCGTAGGGGTACAAGTATAGATATCTCCTGTTCTACACCGGTCAGTGAGGGGATGATTGTACAGACCCGATCTCCCAAGGTTAGGGAGGCACAAAGGTTCGTGGTGGAATCTCTACTGGTGGATCATCCCCTTGACTGCCCAGTATGTGACAAGTCTGGAGAGTGCGATCTTCAAAACCATGCTTATCTTTCGCAGGTGCGGGTGAATAACCCTTTGCGTCGGCCTAAGATAAGCTGGGAGCTAGAAATGCTCTCAGAATCTGTGTCCATAAAGCGTGATAGGTGCGTCCTTTGTGGCCGATGTGTTAGGGTGTGTGATGAGTTGGTGGGCGCTACGGCCCTATCTTGGGCCCAGAGAGGATTTAGATCCTATATAGATGCTGCCTTTGGCGAGGATCTTAAGAAGTCACCTTGTGTCTCCTGTGGACTTTGTATTCAAGTTTGTCCGGTTGGGGCTTTGCTAAACACCTCCTACCACGATACAGCCCGCGCCTGGTTCCTTACCCATGTGCCTTCAGTTTGTTCCTTCTGCTCTGTAGGATGCTCAATGGACATAAATGTTGAGCAGGAAACCGGTCGGGTTAAGAGGATTACGAGTAATCAAGACACTGGCTTTAATAATCAGCTGCTATGTGCGCGGGGATTCTTCGGATTCGAGTTCATAGAGAGTAGGGAGAGACTAAGCAGTCCCTTAATTCGGAGAGATGGGGAGCTGGTAGAAGCTTCATGGGATGAAGCTATCAAGGAGATCGCCTCCAGGTTACCTGTTTACAAAGGTTCGTTTGGTGCAATAGCCGGAGCCCATTGTACCAACGAGGAAAACTACCTGTTCGGCAAGTTCGTGCGCGGTGTTATGCAGACTAATAATATCGATTATGACACCGGCGGAGGATACGGCGTTCCTGAGAAAGGCCTGAGGGATGTGTTTGGGTCTGACGCGCCAACCAATAGCTTCCTGGATGTGATGGAAAATGCTGGTTCTGTGTTGGTGATAGGAAGCAACCTTGATGTAACTCACCCAGTCCTGGCATACAAGCTACAAACCGCTGTCAGGCGACATCAGATCAAATTGATCGTAGCTTCTCCCAGGCAGGTTCCTCTTGAACAGTTTGCCTCCAAGGTGATCAGATATCGAGAGGGTTCTGAAGCCGAGCTTCTCCAAGGAATTGCAGCCATCATAGCCTCTAGAAGTCAGGTTGATGATGGTTATGTCTCAGAGAGGGTAGAGGGATACGAGGAGTGGCTCAACTCAGTCAGTACAATAACTCCGTCAAATGTTTCTAGGATAACTGGTGTCTCTGAAGTCGACCTGCTAGAGGTAGCAGATATCTATGCAACTGGCGGTACAGGTGATCTAAACAATAAAAGACCTTCGGCTATATTCTATTCCACATCTCTTACTCATCAGCCGAACGGAGAGTTGGTAGATTACGGAGCAGCTGCTTTGGCACTACTAACGGGAAATATAGGTGTGCCTGGTGGTGGTGTAATGGCTCTGAAGATGGCCAACAACTCTCAGGGAGCTGTAGATATGGGTTGTGCTCCCTTCTTGCTGCCAGGTGAGTTTAGGGTGGATGACGATGAGGCTCGTTCCCGCCTTGAATCTATGTGGGGTGTAGAGATAGACCCGAATCCTGGCATGAGTCTAGAGCAGATGATTGATGCCGCTCTCTCAGGCGATCTCAAGGCTATGTATATAATGGGTGCCAATCCTGTCGAATCTAGCTACGATTCCGATAAAGTGAGAGCTGCTCTTAGCAATCTAAGCTTCTTAGTTGTGCAAGACATATTTCTTACTGAGACTGCTAAGCTGGCAGACGTGGTGCTCCCGGCTTGCAGTTGGGCAGAAAAGGAAGGAACTTATACCAGCGCCGAACGTAGGATACAGTATCTGCACAAAGCTATCCCCGCAAGAGGACTATCTGTTGCCGATTGGGGAGTAATCACCCAAATCATGCAGGCGATGGGATACGAAGTTGGCTACAGGAATCCCAAGGATATATTTGCCGAGATAACCCGCGTTGTACCCAGGTATTCTGGTATAACTATTGAGGATTTGGAGTCTGAAGGGAAAGAGATATCTAGGAGACCTGGTAAGGCCTATCGCAGTGTAGCTGTGGATAACATCAAGCGCCATGGAGTTATATGGACTGATGCTCCAGATGGCAATCCTATTCTGTATACTCAAACATTCCCCATAGGCAAGGCTAAGCTTATGCCTGTTGTTATGAGAACCGATTTGCCAGATGCAGCGCAGGTGTACAAAGAGACTTTGGAGCCATCTCTGTATGTACAGGGAACTGGTACGATTACGCGTCGATGCCCCACACTGAAGAGCCTACATGATAACAAGGCTGCTGATAGCTCGCTGGAAAGAGGTAGAGGTGTAGGCGTAGTTAGGGGGCCACATCTGGAGATGAGTGGATACTCTACCGGACAGCTAACTGAGATCTAGGAGTGATCTGAGGCGTGGAAGTATTAGATGCAGCTATAATGCTAGCCAAAATACTTGTGGTCTTCGTAGTAGTGCTCACTACTATGGCCTACCTGACATATTTCGAGCGGAAGGTATTAGCTCGTATGCAGTCACGCTTGGGGCCTAATAGAACAGGTCCCTATGGATTGTTACAGCCTCTTGCAGATGGCCTCAAGCTGTTGACAAAGGAGCCTAATTTACCTGCAAGTGCTGATAAGTTTGTGTTCTTTCTTGCCCCGGTATTAGTTCTAGTGCCGGCGCTAATGGTTTGGGCAGTTATTCCTTTTGGTCCTGCCTTTACAGCTTTTGGTAGACAGATAGCGCTTTCGATTACCGATATCAATGTGGGGCTTCTATATGTATTAGCAATGAGTTCGCTTGGTGTCTATGGCATAGTAATGGCTGGATGGTCATCCAATAACAAATATGCTGCTCTAGGGGGACTGCGCTCTTCAGCTCAACTTATTAGTTACGAGGCCACGCTTGGGATATCTCTAGTTGGTGCTCTATTGATGGCTGGGAGCCTGAACCTGAGAGATATAGTAGAAGCTCAACAAGGTACTATATTGGGGTTCATACCAAAGTGGTTTATCTTGCCTCAAATTTTGGGCTTCACCTTATATCTAACAAGTGCCATTGCAGAGACTAATAGGGCGCCATTTGACCTACCTGAGGCTGAGACTGAGCTTGTAGCTGGTTTCCATACTGAGTACTCTGGATTTCAGTTCGCCATGTTCTTCTTGGGTGAGTACATAAACATGTTAGCTGTGTCTGCTATAGCCTCTACGGTTTTTCTAGGTGGTTGGCTGGGGCCAAATATTCCATTCTTGCCTGCAGCTATAGAAGGGCCAATATGGTTTGCTGTAAAGATGGCTATATTTATCTTCTTCTATGTCTGGCTAAGAGCTACATTACCTAGATTCAAGTATGACCAATTGATGAGGCTATGCTGGAAAGTTATGTTACCGTTGGCTCTGGCTAACATACTGATTACTGCTGCGATCAAGCTGGCGTTTTGATCATACTGGAGCTTTCGTTGTTTGACCATAAGGAGGTCGGAAATGGCTTTACTAGACAGGTTCAAGGGATTCTATGTAGTGCTATCTCAAATGCTGCAGCCACCAGTAACCAGGCAATACCCTAAAGAGCCACGTAAGATGACGCACCGCTTTCGTGGGATCCCGGTACTGGTTACTGACCCCGAGACAGGCGAGGAGAAGTGTACTGCCTGTGGCCTGTGCGCTACAGCATGCCCTAACAACGTTATTACTATGACAAGTGAGCCTCATGCCACCAAGGGAAGGCACCCGGTTACCTATAACATCCAGGCTCTCAGGTGCCTGTTCTGTGGTTTGTGTGTTGAGGCCTGCCCTGTGAAAGCCATACAGATGTCTCATCATTTTGAACTTGCATCTACCAGCCGAGACAATCTGCTATACGATAAGCAGAGACTGTTGGAGTTGGGGCGAGGAATCTACGACGAAGTAGAACAGACGGAATCTGGTGAGTGGATAGAAGTTACTCGGTTCCCGGAGGAAGTGGAATCACCACAACCTAAGAGAGAGGTGGCTTAGAATTGGATCTGGTTTCCTGGCTCTTTATATTGTTTGCTGTTATAGGACTTTTGGGCGCTGTCATGGTGGTTGTTGCCCGTAACCCTGTGCACTGCGTACTCTTTATGCTGCTGACTTTCGTGAATATCGCTGCGATGTTTGTGCTCTTGGATGCACAATTTATCGCCATACTCCAAGTCTTGGTGTACTCAGGTGCTATACTAGTGCTTTTCCTGTTTGTGGTGATGCTTCTACAGCAGGCTGAGAGACCTATACCCATGCTGGCTGCAAGGGTACAATTGCCCGTGGCTTTGGTTGTAGGTGGTTTGTTTCTGCTTGAGATAATAGTTGTAACTTTCGGTAACATTATTACCGCAGGGCGTAAAGGAGGGGATACTCCTCAAGCAATAGCTCAAGCTGGTGGTAACGTGCAGGCTCTTGGGGAGCAGCTCTTTACTAGATGGCTGCTTCCTTTTGAGATTGCTTCAGTCTTGCTCCTTGTAGCAGCTATAGGTGCTTTGTACTTGGCTAAGGAGGATCTATAGGTATGCACCCACCACTCGAGTGGTATCTACTGTTCAGCGGTGCCCTATTTACTATAGGACTGATAGGTGTACTTGTGCGTAGGCATGTTCTCGTAATCTTCATGAGCGTTGAACTAATGCTTAACGCGTGTAATGTCGCTTTGGCTGCTTTTGGTCGCTATCTGAACATAATTGATGCTCAAGAGTTTGTGGTGTTTGTGGTGGCAGTGGCGGCGGCCGAAGCAGCTATTGGCCTAGCCATCATCCTTGCTTTTGCAAGACATAAAAATACAATCGATGTTGGCGAGATGACTATTCTGAAGGAGTAGGAGTTGGAGAGCTACATTTGGCTTATACCTTTACTACCATTAGCTGCTTTTGGTTTCAACTTTTTTTTCGGTAAGGGAAGATCAGAGCCGCTTATTACCATAATTGCGGCTGGTTCTGTGGCTTTATCCTTCTTGCTCTCCATTCTGGTGTTCCTACAAGTAGGTTCGGGTACACATCTTGATTGGAATCTTTATACATGGATAGATTCTGGAAACTTTGACATTAGCATAGGCTTCTATGTAGATGAGCTGGCGGCTATTATGCTCCTGGTAGTTACGGGAGTAAGCTTGCTCGTCCACATATACAGCCGGGGATACATGCATGGCGATCCAGGCTACTATCGATTCTTTGCATATCTTCCACTTTTCACTTTCAGCATGTTGATGCTGGTTCTGGCAAATAATTTCCTGCAGCTGTATTTCTTTTGGGAAGCTGTAGGTTTGTGTTCTTACTTGCTTATAGGTTTCTGGTATGAAAGGCCTTCGGCTTCGTTTGCAGCTTTGAAGGCCTTCCTTGTAAATAGGGTGGGAGATTTTGGTTTCGGACTTGGAGTTATATTCACCTTTGTCACTTTTGGCACCTTGTCTTATGCCTCAGTATTTGAGAGGGCTGATACAGCGTCTACGTCAGTGCTTACCGCTATTACTTTGTTACTGTTCATGGGAGCAATGGGTAAATCTGCTCAATGGCCCCTGCATGTGTGGTTGCCAGATGCAATGGAAGGTCCTACTCCGGTAAGCGCATTGATTCACGCAGCGACGATGGTTACGGCAGGTGTCTATATGGTAGCCCGAGCCAATCCTCTATTTGAGGCTGCACAAGGCACACTTACTATCGTAGCTGTAGTAGGACTTGTAACAGCTTTGCTTGGAGCTACTATAGGCATAGTTCAGAACGACATTAAGCGGGTTATGGCCTATTCAACTATAAGTCAGCTAGGCTATATGTTCTTTGCCTTAGGTATAGGGGCCTATGTGTCGGCTATATTTCACTTGTTTACGCATGCTTTCTTCAAAGCTTTGCTATTCCTTGGAGCCGGTAGCGTCATGCATGCTATGAACGGCGAGACGGATATGCAGAAGATGGGGGGGCTTAGAAGGTATATGCCCCATACATTTGCCACTCTGACCATTGGAGGGCTTGCTCTCGCCGGGGTGCCTCCACTTGCAGGCTTCTGGAGTAAGGACGAGATTCTGGGAACTGCTTTCATTGATCACAAATATTGGATCTATGCTCTGGGCACGTTAGCTTCGTTCCTTACTGCATTTTATATAACTCGACTTATATCTCTTACTTTTCTGGGGAGCCCGAGATTTGATGAACATGAGATACACCCTCATGAATCTCCTTCGGTTATGACCATACCTCTATGGGTACTTGCAGCACTATCAGTAGTAGCTGGATTTGTCGGAGTTCCTCCAGAGAACGGTTTTATACACAGTTTTCTCTCTGGCGTTTTTGAGCATGGTGAGGAAGCTGCTCACGCTGGTGGGTTCTCTGCCGAAGTCCTAGTTCTGATGGCAGTAGCGACCCTGGTGGCTATAGCCGGGATCTTATTGGCTTTGGGTGTGTATTACTGGCAAATACCATCTTTGAATCCCAAGGTGTGGGGAGAAAGATTGTCATTTGTCTATAGGTTACTCTGGAACAAGTACTACTTTGATGATCTATATGATGTTTGGTTTGTCAGATCCACCAAGGCATTGGGAAATGCCCTGTGGTTTGTAGATTCTGAGGGAGTAGATGGTGCTGTTAATGGAGTCGCTAAAGGCGTATCTATTTCCAGCACTTTATTGCGTAAGATTCAAACAGGTTTCGTAGGAAACTACGCCTTGATGATCTGTATAGGCATGGTATTGGTGGTAGCTTACTTGTTCTTCCAGAGGTAACTTAGTTCAGAGACTTCGTGAGGGGTGATGCTTTGACTTACGGAACTAACCAGTTGGGAATGCCAATACTAACGCTTACTCTCCTGGTACCTTTGGCTAGTGCCATCCTGGCAGCTTTGGTCCCGGGGGATCGCAAAAATACTATCCGTTGGATAGCCGTTATAGGCTCCGGCGTCAACTTGATGCTGGCAGCTATTGCTTTGGCCTCTTTCCGTTTTGGTACGGATCAGATCCAGTTGGTCGAAAGATGGATCTGGGCTCCTTCTTTAAACTTACAGTATTACCTAGGTATCGATGGAATATCTGTACTCTTGTATGGACTGACCGCGTTACTTTCATTTATTGCCATAGTATACAGCTTTGGTGTTATCGACTATAGGATAAAGGAGTACTATGTAGCTTTACTTGTACTTGAGACCGGTATGCTTGGGGTATTCGTTGCCCTTGATCTGCTGCTCTTCTATGTTTTCTTTGAGCTAACATTGATTCCTATGGCTTTACTTATAGGTGTATGGGGACATGGCAGAAAACTGTACTCTGCGGTTAAGTTCTTTCTGTATACACTTGCCGGCAGCCTGATCATGTTGGCTGCAATTGCATCGATCTACGTACATACATCATCCATACCAAATGGTCCTACTCTGAATTATGTTGATCTGCTGAGGATAGCGCCTAATTGGAGCTATGCTTGGCAAGTATGGATGTTTTGGGGCTTCTTCTTTGCTTTTGCAATCAAGGTGCCTTTATTCCCTTTCCACACTTGGCTGCCTGATGCTCACGTAGATGCACCAACTGCCGGAAGTATCTTGCTGGCTGGTGTGCTGCTAAAGATGGGTGGTTATGGGTTCCTGAGATGGCTTCTTCCTCTAGCTCCTGAGGCAAGTCGCGACTTAGCAGTGATACCTATAACATTGTCGGTTATAGCTATTCTCTATGGGGCTCTCGTGACCCTGGTGCAAAGGGATCTGAAGAAGCTGGTAGCGTATTCTTCAGTAGCTTCTATGGGCTTCGTGGTTCTGGGTATATTCATTTTCAACCTTCACGGGGCCCAAGGGGCTATAGTTCAGATGGTAAGCCATGGCTTTATATCTGGAGCATTATTCCTAGGTGTTGGGGTCATATACGAGAGATTGCATACTCGGGAGATAGCGAAGCTGGGAGGGCTAGCTACACTAATGGGGCCCTTCGCTTCTCTCTGGGTAATGCTATCGCTAGCTAATTTAGGGCTTCCTGGATTCAGTGCATTTGTAGGGGAGGTCTTAGTGACCTTAGGTACTTGGCTCTATAAACCATGGCTGGCTTTCCCGGTATATGCTTACATCATACTGTCTGCAGCTTACATGCTTTGGATGGTGGCTAGAGTTTTTTATCTTGGAAAGCCTGAATCAAAGGTTTCTCTTCCGCCAATGAATATATATCAGGAGGCTTTACCATTGGTGGTATTAGTCGGATTTAGCTTTGTGCTTGGAGTATGGGCAACACCTTTCCTGCGGGCCACAGAGCCATCCCTGGTGACCCTTTTAGGTCATTTAGGGGTTTCCACGGCTGCATCTATTGGAATAAGGTAGTATATTTGTTAGGGTTATCTTTTGAGGTGAAGTGGGGTGTTAGCAAGTGAACGCAAGCCTTCCTAACGTGGACTTTTGGGCGCTTACTCCCATAATTATAGTCTCTATTACTGCTTGTGCTGTGTTATTAATTGATATCTTTACCCCAATAAGCAAGGGGAAGGTTTATCCTGCTGTTGCTGTTCTTGGACAAGCTCTAGCATTGATAGTAGCGCTAATCCAGCTTGGTGATGCATCTGTAACTACTTTTGGTGGTAGTTGGCGAACGGACAGATTCTCTTTGTTCTTTACTATAACCGTATTGATATCTGGTATCTTGGGGGTCCTTATCTGTGATTCTTGGCTTAGAATAAGAAACCTCGGGCGATCTGAGTTCTATACTCTTCTGTTGTGTTCTGTAGCAGGGGTAATAGTAACGGCTTCTGCTCATGATCTTATAACCCTATTCATAGGCATAGAGCTCACTAGCATCCCTACCTATATGCTTACCGGGTTTGCAAAGCATGATCAGAGGTCAAACGAGGCCTCACTCAAATACTTCCTGCTTGGAGCTTTCTCGACCGCTATCCTGCTGTATGGCTTGACTTGGCTATTTGGCATTACAGGTGGCATCACTTATCCAGAGATCGCAGCTTTTGGTTTGGGTCCTGGAGATGCTAGTAAGGTACCTCTGCTTTTCGCGGTTCTACTAATTATTGTTGGGCTTGGGTTCAAGTCTGCTGCTGTACCGTTCCATATGTGGACACCAGATGCTTACCAGGGTGCCCCTACAGTTGTAACTGCCTTCATGTCTGTGAGTGTAAAGGCTGGTGCATTTGCTGCTCTAATTCGTCTGATGGTAGAGGCTGTACCTGATCTCTATGGTAGTTGGGGGCCGGTACTAGCTGTAATAGCTGTATTGACAATGTTTGTGGGCAACATAGTTGCAATAGTTCAAGAAGATGTCAAGCGCATGCTTGCTTACTCTAGCGTGGGGCACACAGGGTTCATACTAGCTGGCCTGGCAGGATGGGTTCCTAATAATGATATGGCTGTGGCCAGCGTGCTATTCTACTCCTTCGTATATGTTTTCATGAATTTGGGAGCCTTTGGCATCCTCGCATGGTTGGAGAATCATGGGGGTAACACCCTTTTGGATTCGATGGATGGACTCTTCCTTAGATTCCCACAGGCAGCTGGTGCATTGGCAATATTTCTTCTAGCCCTAATGGGTTTCCCACTGACAGCCGGATTACCAGCTAAGGTGTTCGTCTTCCTGGGTGCTGCGGATGGTGGTTATACTTGGCTGGGTGTGTTGGTGTTTGTGGCTAGCATAATCTCTGCTGTGTTCTACTTAAAAGTAATGGTGCGAATGTTTATGTATGAACCTAAGGTCGCACTGGCTTCTCCCAGACAACCGGATATGGCCATCGCTTTAGGTGTATGCGCCATTGCTACCGTACTACTGGGCATACTTTTCATGCCTATCCTTAACTTAGCATTGTCGGCTACCTAAGAAGGGCACTTAACAAAGAACCCGGAGAGGTTCCGAATCCCTCCGGGTTCTTTGTTAATTACCTATTTGTCTTACATCATGGTATGCTCCTCGGGATTATCCCAGTACCAAGCCTCAGGATCGTATACAGCTGGGGTGGGATGTATCCAAGGATCAGTAAAACCTCCCTGTCCCCAAGCTTTGAGGTCCTCATGTGTGGGGACATTCATCAAACCATCTTTTACTAGCACAGCTCTTGGGAAGTTGGCAACCGTGCCCTGAACAAATGGGCCATTGTCTACGTGTACCTTAATCATGTCCCAAACCAGCTGAGTTCTTTTCATGAAATCGGGTTCTGTCTTGCTTTGATCAAGCAGCTTCCACAGCTGCTTGATCGCAGGTTCACACTCCTTGTCGAAAGGACCTATTCTTGGCGGAGTCCTCTGCCAGGGGTTAACATTCTTCTGCTGATTCTCCTTAGGTGTACCTCTGAGGTCGTACCATTGTCCATGCAATGGTGCCCACCGAGAGTACTCCATAGGTACGAGCCACTGTGGATATACCAGGTGGTTCGGACCGTCACCTATACCCCAGTCGGCATTAGACATAAGCTTACCGGCTTTCCAGCGATCGTCACGACCGGTAGGCGGTACCGGATTCAAGCGAGCATTGATGCCGATTGCTTTCCAATCTCGGACTAGAAGCTCATCGTTTCTTACAGCTTCACCATCTTGAGGCTGATCCGCACCATAGTCAAGCGTAAGTAGCAGCTTCTTACCATTAGGCATCTCTCTGAACCCATCGCCGTCCTTGTCGACGACGCCTATCTCGTCCAGTAGCTGCTTGGCCTTGTCTGGGTTGTACTCCACGGCGCTGTCTCGCCAGGACTTGTACACCTGCTTGCCCTGATCATTGATCACGTACTCGATAGCCTTCGGGCTGAATGTGCCCGTGGTCAGCTCTCCCTGGTTTAGGTAAAGCAAGGCCTGTACTTGTTTTCTGTTAGCAGCATGCGACAGGGCTTTTCTGAACTTGGGATTACGGATAAGCTCTCGCAAGTCATCCTCTATGAAATCTTGACTAAAGAATATCGCTGCTCCGGATCCCGATCCTGAGTCCCACAACCTAACTCTAAATTTACTTCTTGGCTCTGCCTCTTTGAATATGGATATTTGCGAAAGTGGTACGGGTATGAAGTGCGGAGCCCAATCAGCCTCACCCTGGGTGTACTTTAGTTTCAGTACTTCCTTGTCCTGTATGTATTGTGAGGTCATAGTGTCGATGTAGGGTAGCTGGTTGCCCCATTTGTCCACACACCAGTAGTATGGGTTGCGCTCCCAAACACAGTTCTGTCCCTTCTTATAGGACTTAAGTTTCCATCCTGTGAGGGTGGGACACTCTGGATTGGTCGCAAAGTCCACAGCCTTGCCTTCGGGATAGTTGAAGTCGTTAGCCCAATCCTTCTTGACGTTGGGGTTGTACTTCTTGTGGAACTGCTTGGCATAATGCTTGGGGACTGCCCAGCTGGGTCCTATACCTCTGTTGACCCACATCGCCATTCTGTCTGCAGTCAGGGGCGATGGAGCATCAAAGATCATCTGGAAGGTGTAGTCGTCCACCTTCTTGAACTTGGCCAAAGTCCCCTTGCCAGACCTGGCCTCATCAGGCGGCCCCTCAGCAACCTCCTCATTCAGACACATATCCTCCCACCAGAAGAGGACGTCATCCACGGTGAATGGCTCTCCATCGGACCACTTGATGCCCTCCCTGATGTGGAAGGTCCAGGTGGAAAGATCCTCGTTGGCTTCCCAGGCCTCCACCCAGCCTCCACTGATCGCCAACCCGTCCTTGTGCCACCTCAAAGGCGAGTTGCCGTACATCGACTCCTGAATGAAATGGGACATTCCCCACTCATCCCAATAAAGGTGCCGCAAGTTTCCGCCGTACTTGCCCTCTTTGAGCCAGGGGTGAGGGACCACGTAGGGGTTCTTGGGCAACCTCTCCTGCACAGGTGGCAACTTGCCTGCCTTGACCATCTCAGCCAGCATCGGCGCCTCCTTCAAGGTGGATGGCGCAGCAGGGGGCTTGATGAGCTGTAGACCAGTCGTCCCCTCAGCTTGACCAGTAGCGGGTGTGACCGTGGCACCAGCCGCTGGCGTGGTCATCCCAGGAGATGGACTGGCTGCTGATGGCGATGGACTGGCTGCTGAGGGTGAAGGACTGGCAGCCGATGGGGATGGACTGGCGGCTGATGGGGATGGTGAGGCTCCCGTGGGAGCTGTGGGGGTGGTACCGGTAGTGCCTCCTCCACAGGCCACTAGAATAGCGCTCCCAGCCGCTACCGCCGAGAACCTTAGAAATCTCCTCCTACTTATTCTGTTAGACATTACACACTCCTCCTGCCTTTTTGGGGCCTCCCCGCGTTTTTGAGACCTCTGCAAGATTTATAAATCGATTTCAGAAACGTGTCAATAGTCGACATGAGATAATCTCACAAATTTGATTCTGATAATGTTTACCCGCTGATTGCTTCTAAGCTTGTTAGATAAATTGCCCCGCAGCTATTTGGTCTGGTTGGTTTGATCCACAGTTACACATTATTCAAGGTGTGTTAAGATATGGGATCAGATGACATTTTCTAACCTCGCGTGAAGGAGACACGTTTTGTGAGCACCATATCAATTGATATTCCTCCATCTCCTACCCGGGATCCTGACAAACTGCGCGAGATAGCCCGCAAGATAAGAGCTCTGGTACTCAAAAGTGTTTATCATGCTGGTGCTGGACATATAGGTGGGCCACTATCGGCAGCAGATATACTTGCTACTTTATATTTTGCTGTGCTGAACGTCGATCCCTCAAATCCTGAATGGGAAGATCGTGATAGGTTTATCCTTTCTAAGGGGCATTCAGCTATAGGCTACTATGCAGCTTTAGCCCTGCGTGGTTATTTCCCCGTGGAGGAACTGCAAACTTTTGATGCTATCAACTCCAGGTTACAAGGGCATCCAGATATGACTGTCACTCCGGGAGTAGACATGTCCACTGGTAGCTTGGGACAGGGGCTGTCTGTAGGGTTAGGTATGGCTCTTGGTGCTAAGGTTCTTGGTAAGTCCTTTCATGTATGGGTACTTGTTGGCGATGGGGAAATGCAAGAAGGCCAGATATGGGAAGCTATACAGACCGCACCCAGGTTCCACCTGGATAACTTGGTCGCCATTGTTGATTACAACGGTCTTTCACAGTATGGTTGGACCAGTTCACCCTCTGGGTATAGTGGCACTAGGAGAGAACCTCCAATATTAAATCCTGGCGATAAGGTTCGGGCTTTTGGATGGAATGTCATCGAAATTGATGGTCATGATCCTCAGCAGATATTGCACGCTTGTGATTTGGCCAAGCTTCATAAGGATGAGCCGACATTTATTGTTGCTCATACGGTGAAAGGTAAGGGGGTATCCTTCATGGAAGGGCAATACCCTTGGCATTCTAAACCACTTACATTAGAAGACCTGAACAAAGCATTGCGAGAGCTGGGCGAAGCGGAGGTAGCTGAGTGAAGATCGAAACTTTACGCTTTGGAAAAGCCATGCGGGATGTTTGGGGTGATACCTTATGTGAGATCATGGCCAATGACCAAAAGGTAGTGGTACTGGATGGCGATCTGGCGAATTCTACAAAGGCTGATAAGGTCGCTGAGCGGTTTCCCGATAGGTTCTTTCAGATGGGCATCGCTGAACAAAATATGGCTGGTGCGGCAGCTGGCTTAGCTTCTGTTGGGCTTATCCCATGGCTCAGCTCTTTTGCTGTCTTCCTTACAAAGAGGGACTTAGATCAGGTGCGTATGACGATAGCTCAGACCAAACTGCCAGTAAAACTTGGTGCTGGTTATAGCGGTATACTTACTGGCTTTACTGGCAAAACGCACCAGTCTGTGGAGGATATAGCAATATATCGTGCCATGCCAAACATGACGGTAATAGCTCCAGCAGATGAGGTGGAGTGCAGGCAGGCTATATATGCTGCTACCTATCATCCAGGCCCGGTCTACTTTAGACTCACTAGAGATCCAGGTCCGGTGATTTTCGATGATACTTATAAATTTGAGCTTGGAAAGGGTATAGTCCTTCGTCAAGGCAGGGACGTGGCAATTATATCCACAGGTGTTCAAACTACTCGTGCCTTAGAAGCAGCATATATCCTTGAGTCCCAAGGTATATCTGTTTACCTGCTACATCTGCCGACTATCAAGCCGTTGGATACAGAGGCTATTCTTGCTACTGCCGAAGCCACAAACCGAGTTGTTACGGCTGAAGAACACTCGATACTGGGCGGCCTGGGGGGCGCAGTTGCCGAGGTATTAGGTGAGAAGAGGCCAACCCGGATAGTTCGTGTCGGCCTAAGAGACGTGTTTGGGGAATCAGGGCCCAACGACGCACTCCTGGAAAAATATGGTCTTACGCCGCAACACATAGTTGCTGCTGCTACGGGGCTACTGGAGGGTCGAGATGCCTAAGCTAAGGGTGGCTTTACTAGGTGCTGGTAGGATAGGCAGTTTTCATGCCCGAACTATTGCCTACAGTGTGCCAAATGCACGGTTAGCTTTTATAGCCGATGTAGCTGGCTCACTAGCGGAATCTTTAGCTAAGGAACTCGAGGTTGAACGTTGGAGTGATGACCCATTAGAAGCCATCGAACGTCCTGACATTGATGCTGTAGTGATCGCTACACCCGGTAACACTCATGCAGCACTTATTCAGGCTGCGGCCTCTGCTGGAAAGCATATTTTTTGTGAGAAGCCCATAGCTCTGGAGTTACCAGAGATAGATAATGCTCTTGAAGTGGTTGAAAGGCATGGCGTCAAGCTACAGATAGGTTTCCAGAGGCGTTTCGACTCCGGGTTCCTGAAGGCTCGAGATATGATCCGGAAAGGCGAGATAGGTAAGCTATACATGTTAAGATCCGTGACAAGAGATCCTCAACTACCTGATGAGAATTACATGAAGACCTGTGGTGGTTTGTTCAGGGACACTATGGTACATGACTTCGATATCATTCGATTCTTATCTGGGTTAGAAGTTGAGGAGATCTA
Source organism: Thermobaculum terrenum ATCC BAA-798 (assembly GCF_000025005.1). Lineage (NCBI taxonomy): Bacteria > Bacillati > Chloroflexota > Chloroflexia > Thermobaculales (SeqCode) > Thermobaculaceae (SeqCode) > Thermobaculum (SeqCode) > Thermobaculum terrenum. Next base: position 1,656,389 of record NC_013525.1, on the reverse strand, counting down.
CGCATCCGGATCGGCTCTCGTGGACCCAATGGTTGAGCGTTACCAAGATGTAGATAATGCAGTTGTGGTCATGAAGCTACAAGGGGGGGTAATCGCTACTATAGAAAACAGTCGGCAGGCAGTATACGGATACGATGTGCGTGCTGAAGTGCTTGGTTCGGAAGGTGCTATAAGGATAGAACATTCTCATGAAACCCCTGTAACTCATTATAGCCGTACGGGGGTATGTGAAGACCACGTTTACTGGTTCATAGAGAGGTTTGCCTCTGCCTATCGAGCAGAAATACTTTCTTTCATCCGGAGCGTGATTGAAGATACCGAACCCGCTGTGACTGGAATAGACGGTAGGAAGGCTACCGTATTAGGCCTAGCTGCTGATCGATCCCTAAGAACAGGTAAACCAGTGAGAGTAGAAACTTTATGAGAGTTTGGAATTTATAGGAGGAAGACTATGAGTGTCAATGCAAAGGGTAGGTTGATCAAGAGGACATCGACTACTCCTTCAGCTGATGGTACAGTACTCGAGGTTACCCAGGAAGAAGCAGGTTGGCAATATGTTAGCTTCAAGGTGTGGAGACTCCATCAGGGGCAATCTATAGAGGATGGTACACGTAATGAGGAAGTAGGTTTGGTTGTATTGAGTGGCAAAGTGACGGTGGAGACCCCATCAGCAACTTGGGAAGATATAGGTGAGCGCAGTAATGTCTTCGATGGTAAGCCTTATGTAGTATACCTTCCTCCTGGAATGCCGTTTGTTATATCGGCAGTAAGTGACTGTGAGATAGCACGTTGTGGCTCAAAAGCCGAGAAGGGTGCATCGCCAAGGTTAGTAACTCCTGAAGAGATATCCGAAGAGATCAGAGGTGAAGGCAATGCTCAACGACTCATCAGACATCTCTATGAGGCAGATCGTCCAGCTCAGCATATATTTCTGGTCGAGGCTATAACACCTAGCGGAAATTGGTCTAGCTATCCACCACATAAACATGATAAGAACGATCCTCCAAATGAGACCTATCTAGAGGAGACTTATTATCACCGCTTCAGGCCAGAGCAGGGGTTTGGCTATCAGAGAGTTTATACAGATGATAGAGATCTGGATGAAGTTCTACTCATACAGGATGGTGACTTGGTAATGGTTCCGAGAGGGTATCATCCTGTCGTGACTGCCCCAGGGTATGATCTCTATTATCTGAACGTTATGGCTGGACCAATTAGGGAGTGGAGATTCAAAGATGATCCAGCGCATGCCTGGGTAGCCTCTTCATGGAAGCCTTATGGGGGATGAAGAGATGACAACCTTTAAACTTACTACAGCACAAGCGATAGTTAGGTTTCTAAGTGCTCAATACACTGAGAGAGATGGTATCGAGCACAAAATGTTTCGTGGGATATTTGGGATATTTGGGCATGGCAACGTGACGGGACTGGGGCAAGCATTGGAGGAAATGGGGCAAGAGCTACCTTACTATAGGCCGCAAAATGAGCAGGCAATGGTGCATACTTCTGCTGCCTATGCCAAGATGAAGAACAGGCTGGAGATGTTTGCCTGTACCTCTTCGGTTGGACCTGGTGCTACTAACATGGTGACTGGAGCTGCTACGGCTACAGTCAATAGGCTACCTGTTCTGCTGCTTCCCGGTGATACCTTTGCCTCAAGACTTCCTCACCCTGTTCTCCAGCAGCTTGAGCATCCTCTAATGAGGGAAACTACGGTCAACGATGCTTTCAGGCCGGTATCGAGATTTTGGGATAGGATCACGAGGCCAGAACAGATACTGGATAGTTTGCCTGAAGCTATGAGGATTCTCACGGATCAGGCAGAAACTGGGGCAGTTACTATTTGTCTTCCTGAAGATGTACAGACGGAAGCTTATGATTATCCGGAGAATTTCTTTGAGAAGCGCGTTCATAGAATTGTACGAACCGTGCCTCCGGAATCACAGATAGTTGCAGCTGCACAGATGATAAGGGACTCTAAGAGACCGTTGATAGTTTCGGGAGGAGGGGCTGTATATTCTGAGGCTTCTGGGGTCCTCGATAAATTCACAAGTACTTTTGGAATTCCTCTTAGTGAGACTCAAGCGGGCAAGGGTATATTGCCTTGGAATCATGAGTGGAATGTGGGCCCTATAGGGTCCAACGGAGGGTTAGCTGCTAATAGGCTTGCACGCGATGCTGACCTAGTAGTATGCGTAGGCACTAGGCTTCAGGACTTTACTACCGCTTCCAAAACTGCTTTTCAGAATCCAGAGGTGCGGTTCATAGGAATCAATGTTGCCCCTATGGACGCACATAAGCTAGGGGCTTTGCCGTTGGTAGGTGATGCCCGTAACACGCTTGAGGCTTTGTATGGGGCTTTGATTGGGTGGGAATTCAGTACTTCAGAAGATTACAGGCATGAGGTGGCTAACCTCAAGAAGATCTGGGACGCTGCCGTGGATGAAGAAAGATCTCGTACCGTAAATGGGAGGCTTACAGAAGCTAATGTTATCAAGATAGTCAACGAGTTCAGCAGACCTCAAGATGTAGTGGTATGTGCTGCTGGTGGACTACCAGGGGATTTGCTTAAGCTCTGGAGAGCTTGCGACCCAAAGGGCTATCATCTTGAGTACGGGTACTCCTGTATGGGTTATGAGATAGCTGGCGGCTTAGGAGTCAAGATGGCAGACCCATCAAGAGAAGTTTATGTAATGGTTGGGGATGGCAGCTACCTTATGCTTCATACGGAGATCGTGACCTCGCTGCAGGAAGGTTACAAACTGACAATAGTCGTGGTGGATAATTCTGGCTTTCAGTGTATACGGGGCCTACAGATGAGCTCAGGATCACCTTCGTTTGGTAACGAGCTAAGATACAGGGATAAAAACACTAACAGGCTTGAAGGCCCATATATGCAGATAGACTTCGCCAAAAATGCTGAAAGCCTCGGGGCAGTAGGTATATTTGCCGATAACGCGGCAGATCTAAGATCTGCTTTGGAGCGCGCCTCTAAGGCAGATAGGACAGTGGTTATACATGTGCCTGTAGATCCTGATGCTAAAGTGTCCTCCTTTGAAAGCTGGTGGGATGTTCCCGTGGCAGAGGTATCTTCAGAGGAATCAGTAATCAGAGCTAGAAAGGAGTATGAATCTGCGAGAGAGAAGCAACGCTTCTACTACTAGCCCTCCAATAGGTGTAGGCATCATCGGCCTGGGCAGGATAGGAGCCTTGCATGCTGATCACCTTATGAACGCTATCCGGGGGGCAAGGTTGGTTAGAGCTGCAGTTGATCCTGCTCATAAGAAGAAGCTTGAGGCTGAGGGTTATCCCATACCTCTTACTGATGACCCTGGTGCTCTGATAAATGATCCTGAAGTGGAGGCGGTAGTTATAGCTTCGCCCTCCACCTTTCATTATGAGCACATAGTCCTAGTCACTGAGGCCCGCAAGCCACTATTTTGTGAGAAACCATTGGCTGATAATGTCCCAGATGCTATGAAGGCAGCTGACAAGATAAGAACATCTGGTATCCCCTTTCAGATTGGTTTTCAACGAAGGTTTGACCCTGGATACAGGAGAGCTCGTCAGCTGATAGAGCAAGGATGTATAGGAGTACCGGAGCTATTTAAGGGCGTAACTTGTGATCGCATTCCGTCAGTGGACTATCTGAAGACCAGCGGAGGCTTATTCTGGGATCTGGGTGTGCATGATTTCGATGCGGCACGTTTCTTGACTGGGTTGGAAATAGAGTCTGTGTATGCTCATGGGGCTGTACTTGTGGATAAGCAACTAGAAGAAATCGATGATGTAGACTACGGACTTGTCATTCTAAGGTTTTCTAGCGGAGCTATGGGGGTTGTACATAATGCTTGGAGGGCTCCATGGGGTTATGAAATTCGCGCTGAAGTTTATGGTTCGAAAGGCAAGGTAGTAACCGAGCTAGATGAGAAGTTTCCTACCCGGTTATACGATCAAAGAGGGATAGTAATAGACAGGCATACACTGTTTACAGAAAGATTCCGCGACGCATATAGAGACGAGATACAAGCTTTTGTTGATGCAATACTAGCTGGAAAGATCCCTTCTCCAGGGGTAGATGATGCTGTTAAAGCTCTTTTGGTAGCTGACGCAGCAACCAGAAGCAGAAAAAGCCGCGATTGGGTTCAAATTCCTTTATGAATCTAGGGGTAAGGGGATGAGCAGTTACGTACTTTTACGTAAGGTAAAACTCCGTACTGAGCAGATACCGGCATGGATGGGAGGTGGAGATGCAGTTAGCCACCTAGAGATTATTCGATATAAGGGGGATGTAGGGTGTTACCTCTTTTACCTAAGCAAGGACGGCCGCCCGCAGGCAGATATTTACTACGACACCGAAGAAGATGCCATGCTTCAAGCATGTAGGGAGTTTGGTATTGAGCCCGATGAATGGGAGATAGTTACACAAGAAGAAATATAACGATAGAGGGTTAGTAAATATGTCTCTTAATGTCAGTGTAGGCACGGCTCCTATAAATTGGAACAACGTTGACGTACCAGGCTACAGGCCTCCCACGCCTTATGAACAGATGCTTGATGAGATGGCACAAGCTGGTTACGAAGGTACAGAGATAGGTCGGGACTTCCCCACAGATCCCAATAAACTGTTAGATGACTTAGCTAGAAGGGGGCTTAGGCCGGCTTCTCAATATTGTCCTACTAACCTCAGAGTCAGGGGCAATCACGCAGCTGACATTGAACTGGTTACTCGCACAGCTAAGTTTCTTAACTCCATTGGAGTTGATGTGGTAGTTGTGGCAGATTCGGGTTCTCCTGAACGTTGGGCCATGGCAGGACACGTACCAGACGATGCTGAGATGGGTGAAGATGAATGGCTATCGATGGCTGAGGGACTACATAAGATTGCAGATGCCTGTGCCCAATTAGGAGTTAGAGTTGCTTTTCATAACCATGCAGGCACGTACGTAGAGACAGAAAGGGAGTTAGACGAGCTAATGAGTTTGACCGATCCTTATAAGATCGGTCTGTGCCTGGATGTGGGGCACCTCCTATATGGTGGTGGTGATGTCCTAGATGTATGTAAGAAGTATGGTGATCGCATCATATACGTGCATCTAAAAGATGTAGATATGGGTGTGCTTGATAAGTGTAAACAAGAAAACTTGGGATTTAGAGAAGCCCTCTATATGGGTATTTTTACTGAATTTGGGAAAGGCGGTCTGGACTTCAGAGGCTTTTTCAACGCCTTGGATGAGCACAATTATTCTGGATGGATCATTGTCGAACAGGATACAACTAAGCTATCGCCGCTTGAGTCCGCAAGACACAATCGTCAGTTTCTTAGGGAAAACTTTGGCATATAGGTCGGATTAGCATTTATTCATAAGAAGGGGTAGGATGATAGTCTACCTTACTCCGCTGGGTACGGTGTGTTATACTGGTGAGTGTATAAAAAACGCACGTTCCCGGATGGCTAGGTCCTGCCAGATGTATATTCTGGTCCCTGGTTGAAGAAGGGAGCGGAGGATTAATAAAAAGGAGGTTGTCATTTGGCAAACGTAATCAATATGAAAGCTTTGTTAGAAGCAGGCGTTCACTTTGGGCATCAGGCAAAGCGATGGAACCCAAAGATGAAGCCTTATATATTCACCGAGCGCAATGGTATCCACATAATCGATCTGGCTCAGACTGTACGTGCGCTCAACGAAGCTTACGACTTTGTTGCCGATACTGTAGCTAATGGTGGCACAGTCCTTTTCGTTGGTACTAAGAAGCAGGCCCAGGATGCCATAGCAGAAGAAGCAACCCGTGCTGGACAGTTCTACGTTAACCAGCGCTGGATGGGCGGTATGCTCACCAACTTTGTTACTATCAAGTCCAGGCTCCGTACTATGGAAGAGCTAGAGCGCAGAAAGCTTGAGGGCGACTTTGACCGCCTACCTAAAAAAGAAGCCCTGAAGCTCGAGAGGGAGCTTGAGAGGCTCAATAAGATGCTGGGCGGTCTAAGAGGCATGGATAGTTTGCCTTCGATTGTTTACGTGGTTGATCCCAGAAAGGAGTACATAGCAGTATCGGAAGCCAATAGATTGGGCATTCCAGTAGTAGCTATGGTGGATACTAACTGCGACCCGGATGTAATAGACTGGGTAATACCAGCGAATGATGATGCCATTAGAGCGGTTAGGTTGATAACCAGCAAAATAGCCGATGCTGCTCTTGAAGGTAGAATGCGTAGAGAGAGCCTAGCTGCTGAAGAGGGTGAAGAGGTCTTTGTCGAAGGGCCAGAGGTGATAGAAGAGCTGCAGACGGTCTTTGAGCCTGAGGAATCTGCACCTACCGCAGCACAGGGTAGTAGCGAGGCAAATGCTGAGAGCTCGGATGAGGAATCCGAGAGCGAGTCAGATCTAGCTACCGTGTAGGTTCAGCTCTAAATATAGGGTACAAGTCGGAGGGTAGGGGCGGTGCTCCGACCCTCTTTTTTGTGTAAAAACAAACATAGTATTTATTAGGAGGAAAGCCAAGGTGACTATATCTAAGGAAGCGATTATAGAACTAAGAGAAAGAACAGGTGCTGGCATAATGGATGCCCGTAGAGCTCTCGAAGAGGCTGGTGGTGATATCGAGCGAGCAGCTGAGATCCTGCGCGAGAAGGGGCTATCAGTAGTAGCAAAGAAGGCCGGCAGAGAGGCCAAGCAGGGACTTATAGAGTCCTATGTACATGCTGGTAGGCTTGGAGCTCTCATAGAGCTCAATTGTGAGACCGACTTCGTGGCGCGCACTGACGATTTCAAGAATCTCGCCAGAGAAATAGCAATGCAGGCTGCAGCTAATGGGGCGGGCTCTGTAGAGGAACTCCTTTCTCAAGCCTACAACCGTGATTCTAGCAAGACTATTCAGGATCTGATTAACGATACTATTGCTCGGGTTGGTGAAAACATAGTTCTTCGTAGAGTTTGCAGGTTTGCACTCGGTGAAGAATAGTTTCCGCTAGAAGGGGGCGCAAAAAGCGCCCCCTTTTGTATATTATCGTATTGGCTCTATTATGTAAGCCTTCTAAGCAGGAATAGGGGGTGATGTCCTGTGGCCAAATACAATCGCGTTCTTCTCAAGTTAAGCGGTGAGGCCTTGATGGGCAAGATGGGGTATGGGATAGATCCTGAAGTAGTGAGAGATATAGCAGGGCAGATAAAGCGCGTGGCATCTCAGGGAGTACAAGTTGCTGTTGTGCTGGGCGGAGGCAATATATGGCGAGGACTAAGCGCAGCATCACACGGTATGGATAGGGCAGTAGCTGACTACATGGGTATGCTTGCTACAGTTCTTAATTCCCTGGCTTTACAAGATGCCCTTGAAAAGATGGATTGTGAAACCAGGGTTATGACTGCCATAGAGATGCCACAAGTTGCTGAGCCATATATTAGAAGGCGTGCGATAAGACACATGGAGAAAGGTCGAGTAGTGATACTCGCAGCTGGCACAGGCAATCCGTACTTCAGTACGGATACTGCTGCTGCACTCCGTGCGCTTGAGCTGCATGCGGAAGTTATTCTGTTTGCTAAAAATAATGTTGATGGTGTTTATTCCTCTGATCCTAATGTCTATCCTGATGCTGTAAAGTATGATGAAATTACCTTTAAGGAGGCCATCCAACTTGGCCTTAAGGTTATAGATGGCCCAGCGCTTGCTCTCTGTCAGGAAAACTCTCTACCTGTGTTGGTATTTGGGATCCAAGAACCAGACAGTATAGTAAGAGTCATATCGGGCGATAAGCTTGGAACTGTAGTAAGCTAAACTACGGTCAAAAATATTGATTGTTGGGAGGAGTTCGAGATGATAGACGACTTGTTGGCAGATGCCGAAAAGCGTATGCGTCATAGCATCGATGTTCTCAAGAAAGATCTAGCTAACATAAGATCAGGTAGAGCAACTCCAGGGCTTGTAGAGCATATAGAGGTCGAGTACTACGGGGTACCAACACCTCTGATTCAACTTGCCAGCATATCTGTGCCTGAGCCAAGAATGATAGCTATTACTCCTTGGGATCCTAATTCTATAGGACCTATTGAAAAAGCTATACAGAAATCCGAGCTTGGGCTTAATCCCTCGAACGATGGCAAGATTATACGCATACTTGTTCCGCCTCTAACAGAGGAACGAAGGCGAAGTTTGGTCAAAATGGTCCGCCAGCGGGTTGAAGAGGATAGGGTAGCTATCAGAAACATTCGTCGTGATGTTATGAACGATATCAAACAGATGCAGCATGAGAAGATGATCAGTGAGGACGAGGCTCGTAGAGCTCAGGAGAAGCTGCAGCAGCTGACCGATAAATATATTAAGGAAGCCGATAGCCTTGGTGAGCAAAAGGAGCAGGAGATACTGACAGTTTGAGTAACGGTATACCCAATCACATTGGTATCATTATGGACGGTAATGGTCGGTGGGCCGTTAGTCACGGTTTGCCGAGGTACGAGGGCCATCGGGCAGGTGTGCGTAACATACGCAATGTGGTAGAGGCATGTGTAGAATTGGGCATCAAGTACCTTACTGTCTATGCGTTCTCCACTGAGAACTGGTCTCGCCCGCCAGAGGAAGTATCAATGCTTCTCTCCATACTGGAGAATGTCCTCAAAACCGAGACGCCTGAGCTTCACAAGAACGGTGTTCAGATACGTCACCTTGGTAGCCTGGATGAACTTCCCGAGCATCTGCAGCACGAGATAAGGAAAGCTCTCGAGCTTACAAAATACAATGACAGACTAGTTCTAAGTGTTGCATATAATTATGGAGGTAGAGCTGAAATTGTTCATGCTGTCAAGAGGATTATATTAGAGGGTGTTCCACCAGACAAGATAGACGAGCACCTATTTAGTCAATATCTTTACACTGCAGGACTACCCGACCCTGATCTTATCATTCGAACGGCAGGAGAGATGAGGCTTTCCAATTTTCTCATTTGGCAAGCAGCCTATGCAGAGTATTGGTCCACACCAGTATTCTGGCCAGACTTCACCAAGGAACATCTGAAGCAGGCGGTTGAAGACTACGGTCGTCGGCAGCGCAAATTTGGGGGACTTCTTGAAGAGGATTAAGCCTTGCCTTCGGGGTTTCTAATCAGGTCTATTAGCAGCATCCTAGTTGTAATTGTTGCAGCAGCGGTTGTCTATAGCCCCAGACCCATATTGATTCTATTACTAATAGCGCTTGCCTTTATTGGGGCGCTTGAGCTGTACAGGATGGTCTCCCCTCTTTATCCAGGCATGTCTCTTGGGTTGTTGCTTCTACTTACGATCTCTCTTGTGATAAGCGGCGCTTTGGCTAACATGACTGGTAAGTTGTCTTGGGTGTTATTTGCATGCTGTGCCAGCGTGTTATCACCTGCGGCGTTTTCTGTGCTACGTCTCAGCCCCAAGGAGGGTATGATTCCTTGGTTATTTACGACAGGCTCCAGCCTGTACGTAGGTTTACCCATGGCTCATATAGAGCTTATTAGGGGGTTGGAGTCAGGGCGTGAATGGCTTATCTTGGCCATAATCTCTACATGGGTTACAGATACTAGTGCTTATATAGCTGGTAGTATGTTTGGAAGAAGGAAGCTAGCGCCCAAAATCAGCCCAGGGAAGACTGTCGAAGGGGCCGTAGCTTCAACAGTTTTCACTATCCTGTTAGTTACAATTCTTGTACCCTTGTTTCGACTGCCTATAAGCCTTACCTGGGGCCCTATAGTAGGGCTAGCGCTTGCCTTTGCCTGTCAGATGGGCGATCTCGCAGAATCGTTCGTAAAGAGAGCTGTTGGGGTGAAAGATTCTGGCAACATAATCCCTGGGCACGGCGGTTTGCTAGATCGTATAGATGGTCTTTTATGGGTCGTATTGATAACTTACTATATAGCCAACTTGGCGCTTACGTGATCTCCTTAGTTGAAAAGCCTTCTATAGCATAGGCAATCTTGCCTTTGCATATTGTGGCTACAAGTTGTAAGTTTTGATTCATCAGCACCAGGTCAGCGTCATACCCAGACTCGATCAGTCCCTTTCTAGATTCGGCTGATGCTGATATTGCCGGGTTTAAAGTAAGCATTCTTACAGCATCAGGTAATTCTACTTCTACTTTTTCTACCATGTTTCTCAATGCTTGATCCATAGTGAGAACGCTTCCGGTTAACCTGCCATCTTCAAGGCGGGCTGCCCCATCTATTACCCTAGCTTTTTGTCCTCCGAAAGTAAATTCCATACTTGGGCATCCAGCGGCAGATAAAGCATCTGTAATTACGATCGTCCTATCAGATCCTAGCGCTTTGACGAGTATTTTAACGACCGCTGGATGAACATGTACGCCATCTGCTATAACCTCTCCCATCACTTGTGGTGACTCAGCAATTGCTCCCAACGTACCTGGCTCTCTATGGTGTAGTGGAGGCATGGCATTGAAGCAATGAGTCGCATGGGTTATCCCCCATCCGATAGCTTCAAGAGCTTGCTCATATGTTGAGTTAGTATGCCCTATACTTACCCTAACGCCGTTATCTATAAGTAAACTTATCATATTACGTGCATTTGGTAGTTCTGGCGCTATGGTGACCAGCCGTAGATGACCTTTGGAAGCTTGAAGTATGGAGTTTGTTTCATCAATGTCGGGTGTCCGAAGCCATGAGGTGTCATGTGCGCCTCGCTTTTCAGGGCTGATATATGGGCCCTCCAAATGAATCCCTAGAGGCTCTGCTCCTTCCTGATATCTTTCTATAGCATTTACTGCGGCTTGTATTTGCGCTATCGGTATACCATTTGGTATACCAACTACTCCAATGAGAAACGAAGTTACCCCAGTTGAGGGTGCCCATTTGCAGTATGAAAGTATTTCTTGTGGGTTGGTAGTATGCAGATCAAACCCTCCGCCTCCATGTGTATGCACGTCGATAAAACCTGGAAAGATATAGAAGTCTGATGCATCGATGACTTTGAAGCCATCTTGAAGATTGTTATCTTGATAGCTGATTAGGCCACCTGAGAGCTTCAAGCCTGGGTTTTGCCTTATCCCGCGAGCATCTACTATATTTCCACCACGAATAAATATCTCCATCTAGACAACCTCAAATCGTTCCTAGAGTTTCATGCTATTATGCTAACATACTTGTTGTTTTTTCATTTTGTATCCTGGTACCCACTTAGTTTATGAGAAGACGAATCACTACAGGATTAGAAAAACTTTTGTCGCAGGGAAGTGAGGCAGTGGAAGGGCGCCCTATTGCTCTTCTGACTAATCATACCGGCGTGGATAGGAATATGCGCCATATCGTTGATTTACTTGCTTCCGATGACCGTTTTGACCTAGTGGCGCTACTTGCACCAGAACATGGTATAAGAGGTGAGGTACAGGCAGGCGAGAAAGTATCCAGCTATGTTGATCCTAGAACTGGGATTCCAGTATATAGTCTTTACGGGGAATCCTACGAACCAGAGGATCAACTCCTAAGAGATATAGATGCAATAGTTGTTGATTTGCAGGACGTAGGTGTGCGCTATGCTACTTATACATCTACGCTGTTGAGGGTAATGACTAAGGCTTCACTCTTCGATGTAGATGTAATAATTCTTGATAGACCTAACCCTCTCTCACCAAAGGGAATTCAAGGTCCCTTACTACAGAAGGAGTACACTTCTTTTGTTGGATTTCATAATGTGCCTGTCTTGCATGGAATGACGTTGGGTGAGGCTGCATGTCTACTGGCCCATGAATTGGGACTAAGAGAACCTATAGTAATAAAGATGGAAGGTTGGGAAAGGAACTTATGGTATGATGATACCGACTTGGTATGGGTACAACCTTCTCCCAATCTACCAACTATGGATTCCTTGCTGTTATATCCCGGTACTTGTCTTATAGAGGGAACTAATATATCTGAAGGCAGGGGTACAACTCGACCCTTCGAATATATAGGAGCACCCTGGATAGATCCTTATGCATTACTGGAGACACTAAAGATATTTGAGTTTCCTGGGGTGCTGTTTCGAGCTACATATTTTACGCCTATGTTCTCAAAACATTCTGGCCGTTCATGTGGAGGCGTACAGGTACATATATTGGATCGATACGCATTGAGGCAGGTGGAATTGGGGGCGTATCTGCTGAGAGCCTTTTATTTGCAGGATGAAGGAAAATTCGAATGGATACAAAACAGTGAAGGTAAGTTCTTTGTGGACCTGCTGATAGGTAGTGACAAGCTGCGTAAAGCTGTTACCTCAAATACTAATAGTGAATTCCTGGATTTGGTAACAGTTTGGAGAGAAGATGCACTATCTTTTATAGATAGGTTTCGGGAAGTACAGCTCTATCAGTAATTTTGTAAGGAAGTGGTTATGATAGAGGATCTTGAACAGGTACTTAAGTCTTTGGAGACTGAGAAGATCAATCCAGCAACTACTAATATAGACAAGATGTCTCCATTAGAGATAGTTCAGGTAATGAATTCTGAGGATGCTAAGGTAATTTTGGCTATTCAGAAAGAACTGCCAAAGATAGCACATGCTATAGAGGAGATAGCTGCAAGACTACGTAAAGGCGGCAGGCTTATATACATGGGAGCTGGTACCTCTGGAAGATTAGGCGTTTTAGATGCTTCAGAGTGCCCGCCTACTTTTAGTACTCCAGAAGGTATGGTGATAGGTTGGGTGGCAGGCGGACCGGAAGCTTTGGTTAAGTCTATAGAAGAGATAGAAGACAGCGCGGAAGCAGGGCGTGCTGATGCTCAAAAGTTGGGTGTAAGTAATATGGATGCACTAGTAGGTATTGCTGCCAGTGGTAGAACGCCATATGTGCTTGGTGCTGTCGCTTATGCGAAGGAAAAGGGAGCGCTGACTATAGGGTTAGCTTGTAATCCTAAGACTCCATTAGAAAGGATAGTGGATATCATGATAGCCCCTGTGGTTGGTCCTGAAGTTATCGTAGGCTCCACCCGACTAAAAGCAGGTACTGCTGAGAAGATGGTGCTCAACATGCTAAGTACAGGTAGCATGATACTTCTTGGGAAAACATACGGTAACTTGATGGTAGATCTCCAACCTAGAAGCTCCAAGCTAAGGAGAAGAGCTGTATCGATACTTCAGGCAGCTACAGGCGTGAGTGAGCAAGAAGCTGAGAACCTCCTCAAAAGATCTAACTACAATCTTAAAGTAGCGATAATAATGGCAAAGACAGGACTCGACTTTGATGATGCTAGAAGAAGGCTTCAGGCGGCTAATGGTGTTGTAAGAAACGTTCTGGAGGAGTTGGGCTTTGAGTGAGGTTTTTGTAGGTGTTGATTCTGGGGGTAGTAAAACTCTTGCTGTTGTAGTCGATGCTGCCGGTAATGAACTAAGTAGAAAATCTGGTGCAGGCGCCAATTATGCTGTTTCAGGTCTGGACTGGGTAGTGCACACTATAACCTCAGTTGTATCAGAAGCTCTGTCATTAGCAGGCGTTACTGATAAGCCCAAGGCTGCATGGCTAGGCGTCGCAGGTACTGATAGACCCGAAGATTACGATGCGCTGTATCCGGCGCTCTCCTCGGTTGCCGATAAAATAAAGATCACCAACGATGGTGATCTAGGTTTGTGCGCCCTTAGGGATAACGTTGGTGTAGCTGTTATAGCTGGCACAGGCGCCATAGCAGTTGGTGTTGATGTGAATGGTAAGAGGGACAGGACTGGTGGTTGGGGACATATCATTGGTGATGAAGGCAGCGGCTACGATATAGGTAGGAGAGGCTTACAGGCTGCAGTTAGGATGGCAGATGGTAGGGGAGTTAACACTTCCTTGCTGGATAAGATACTGCATAAATGGTCTTTACATGATCCCTCAGAGATAATTCCAAAAGTGTATCACAACTACGATAAGGCTTTGGTGGCTTCTGTGGCTGAGATTGTTTTCGAGGCAGCCGCAGAGGGGGATCAAGTATCAAAGCAGATAATAGTTGATTCTATTCATGAGATAGCTTTGCTGGCTCTGCCTCTTGCACGCCGGCTGGAGTTCCCGGACGGCGTGGTACCGTTGGCGCTGTGTGGTGGGCTATTAGTTGGTAACACCAGTTTTCGGGAAGGAGTATTAGATATACTCTCTCAACATTGTAATTTGGGTCAAGTTGAGGTAGTGCAAGAGCCTGCGTTGGCGGCAGCTCTGGCTGCTAGAAATATCTAGTCAGTTAGGCAGCACTGGATTTAGACTGCAGCTTCTTTAGATTTATGAGGGTTTCCTTGAGGGCTGCTCTTTCCTTGTTATAGGTCTCTTGATCTAGCTTTCCTTCTGATAACTGATTGTCAAGAGATGCTAGCTCTGCTAGTAATTTGTTGTATAAAGTCTGCTCCGAGACCTGCTTGCTTTGTCTACTGATGAGAGCTAGTGTTGAGGCCAGCATCAGGATTATTAGTCCCGCTGTAGCTATCCAGATCTGTGGGTTGTTGGGCCTTATAGTCCATATATTTACTGGTAATCCGCTAAACGTGATATCCAGGGTAGTTCTATTTTGAAATGGACCGCCGACAAGCAGATTATATCTACTGCCCCAAAGGGATACAGGATCGCCAGCTCTTAGTTGGGAAGAACTTATGCTTGGGCCGCCCTCTTTCCCTAGCAGCCTGAACTCCTTTGTAGGATAGGGTAAAGTAAGTTGAAAGTTGTAATTGCTCTGATCTACGCTATACGGGATGCTATAAGTAAAAGTTACCTCATTAGGTCCGGGATATATGGGTAAGTTTGTGCCGAATCCTCTATCGGTCTGAATCATCTGATAGTTGGCCAATCTACCCAGACCTGTTAGTTGATCTGCCCCTGATGGTAGCGAAAATCTCAATAGACCCATAGGACCTTTGGGCCCATTGGTGGTAGGTAGAAAAGTCTTATTTGTAGGATTCTGGATCATGAAAGTCTCTAGGACGAAAGCTCTCTGTGTGGTTTTATCTGTATCTAGTAGCACTAAAGAAGCGGATTCAACACGAAGTATAGAATCATCAAATGTAGTCTCATAAACTTTGAGATCATACTTGCGGCTGGGGGTTTTGTCAGTTAGCTGTATGTTTTGAGAGGTATACTCTACATTTTTGTATTTTGCGTAAACTACATAGTTGTAGTTATCACCTATAGGCAGACTATTAAACTCGAAATAGCCATTGGCATCTGTCTTCGTAGATTTGTTGGGCTGTTCTGTTTGTCCGTCAGTCCAATAGAGGTTAACCGAGTACCCACTAAGTGGGCGAGATGTTGTTCCATTTATAAGCCTGCCGCTTATCTTCCCGTTTGCTGCAGCATTTACGTTCGAGCTAATTGCACTACTAACTAGCAGGAACGCAAGGAAGGTTGCGATGACAGCTAATATTCGAAGTCCGTGTATTCTCATTTCCCTGACCAAGAAACCCCTTTGTCGTGGCTGACGTATATGTTGCCAGCGGAGTCTACAGCATACATGACATCGTCCCCAATAGCTAAGGCCCTTAGATCCTTTGATAATCCGATCTTCACCCAGCTTGTACCGTAATCGGTAGACTTGAAGAGCCCCATATCTGTTGCAGCATACAGCGTTCCTTGTATGTTTCCTCCGTTCGGTAGAGTACCCCTTTCACCACTGGATCTATCATAGGCTACGTATCGCACGTTTTTTGTCGGTAATGCTCCGTTTACAGTTCCGTTGGCACTACCCCAGGCTCCTTGTGTCCCAACAAAGACACCTGCGGGACTAGATCCAAAGATTACTAGAGGATCAACGGATGCAATAGTTGCTGAAGAGATTCCTGCTTGTTCAGGACCGGTTGTCTTATCCCAGGTGGTACCATTGTTCGAGCCTATATATAAGTTGCCCTCTGCATCAAATCCATATATCTTTGAGCTTTCACTATCAGTAGTAATAGCTACTAGCTTTGGAGCGCTTGATATTCTACTCCATGAGTCGCCTTGATCTGCTGATGTCCATACCTGGAAGTTGACTACAGCAAATAAACGATTATCGATAGCACCTATGGATGTTACGTTACCTTGTATACCGGAAAGGGATTCCCAAGTCTTGCCACCATCAGTACTCTTCCAGATAGTAGTACCGTCTCCCGCAAACACTAGATCACCAGGACCGTAAGTAGCTATAGTCTGCACATTGTTCGATGGAATGGTACCTACTGCTCTTGCGCTGGCGTTTCTAGCTGTCTGTTGGAGGTAAATGCCTGCGGTCGCCAGAGCAAATAATAAGCAAGCTATAACTATGGATATTAGGGCTTTTCTTTTCCTGTCTAGGGAGGGTAATCTAACCCGCTTTGTAGCATGGGGGTGAGGTTGCAAATCGGGTGTCGTCTCAATTGATGTCGTCCGGAGTTTGGCTCCGCATTTGGAGCAGAACAGATCATCCTTATCTACCTTGGCTGAACACCTTGGACATACCAACTCTTGCACTTCAGTTACGGGTTGATTGGCCTTGATCATTGAAAGGTCATGCTCTATCTGCCTATCGATGTAGGCTAAATCACTCTCTGCGGAATCTGTGCTATATCCTGCCGTAGCGCTAACAAGCTCTCTATATTGAATGCGTAGTTGCCTGTAGTCCTCTTCGCTTAGTTTGCCTAACCTGTAATCAGTTTCTATATCTGCGAGAGCTTCCAATGCCATATCATGAACATTGGAGTCTTCAGGGTTGCCCAAGGAGCCCTGCAGATATGCGTAGGAGGGCTTACGTGTAAATAATGGCTGTAGCACGAAGATTATTACAGCCAGAAATATAACTGACGCAACGAGAGCTATTACCACAGTTCAGAAACCCTTCGATCCTTGATCTCCTGTAGAATCTCAGCGTCCTCTATCTCGGTATCTGATACATGATTTGAGCTCTCTATTATAGAGACAGATTTTCTTCTGACCCACTTATTCATGGCAAAGAATAGGGCTATTCCACAAATGATTATGGCCAATATAGGCCAGGACCAAACAAGGAGTCCAAAACCCTCCTTTGGAGGTGTCAGCAATATTTGCTCGCCATATTGCTGCACAAAGTAAGCTTTTATCTGTTCCGGAGTCTCGCCAGCAAGTAGTTTCTCTTTAATTGTCTCTCTCATATCTGCAGCTAGAGGGGAAGGGGAGTCAGCCACGGACTCGTTTTCGCACACTAAACACTTTAGGTCTTTTGCTATTTGTCTTACCTGATCATCTATGTTAGCAGGCTGTGATTCAGCATATACCTTGGTAGCGATTACAAATGTGGGAGCTAATAGTAGTACCAAAGTTATGATGTTAACCATCAATAGATTCGCTAATCTAAGCCTGGACATTCGCGCCCACCCGATTAACTAATGCCTCTGCAGCTGTACTCCTTTGTCTGACCACGCTTCTCCTTGCCTGTGGCCATGCACATATTAGGGTGCCAATTACAAATAGTACACCACCCCACCATATAAGAGCCACCATGGGATTTATAAATACCCTAATAGTTGCGTTGCCGTTTTGGTCTATATCACTTATTAGCACGTATATATCATCTAGGTTGGGAAATAGAGTCTTGATAGCTATTCCGGTGACAGGCTGGTCTTCCCAATTCTTATAAATCCTTTTCTCAGGGCGTATGTTACCCAAGTACTCTTGCCCATGCCTGAGACTCAGATCTGCATAGATTACCTGGACGCTTGGTCTTTGTATAACGTATAGGCCATTGCTTGTGATGGTATAGCCATCCACGCTCATAGACTGGCCCTTCTGTAGTGTACGCGTGGATTCATATTGATAGAAGCTAGAGGCTGTTATACCTACTGCCAGTAGCAACATAGCTAAGTGGACTATATATCCACCATATCTTCGTCTATTTCTTCTAACTATATTTACCAGAGCGATCGCAAATGGCTCTGAGGTATTCCTGCTTCTAGCAGCTGCGGCCTTATAGAATTCTATGCAGGTGGCTACGAAAACAAACACTATAGCAGAGAAAGATAGTAATGCAGGGAACTTTCGTACGCCCAGTAGGAATAGAAGTGATCCTACTATTATTCCAGATACTGCTGGGAGTGCCAAATTACGTATGAACTTGTGGCCTGAGCTGCGCCGCCATGCTAACAACGTTCCGAAGCCGATTAGGAGTATCAGCAGCAGGAACAAAGGACCATTCACTTGCTTGAAGAATGGTGGACCTACCGATACCTTTGCTCCCCTAACTACCTCTGATATGAGCGGGAATATAGTACCCCAGAAGGTGGCGAAAGTAATTCCAAGTATCAGTAGGTTGTTCATTAGGAAGCTGGCCTCTTTGGACAATAGGGAATCAAACCTTCCCTCCGTCTTCAGCTTGGGCAACCTGAAGAATATCAGCCCCAACGAGAATATAGTAGCTATACCTAGGAATGTGAAGAAGAATGGTCCCAGACTAGAAAGTGCGAAAGCATGTACAGAGGAGATTACACCGCTACGTACAATGAAAGTACCGAATATGGCTAGAAGGAAGGTCAAAACCACGAGTCCCAGATTCCATACCTTGAGCATTCCGCGACGCTCTTGGACCATGGTTGAGTGAATAAATGCTGTCGCGGTTAACCAAGGCATTAGAGCTGCATTTTCCACTGGGTCCCAACCCCAATAGCCTCCCCAACCAAGAACGTGGTAGGCCCACCACGCACCTATAAGCAGTCCTATACCTTGTATTAGCCATCCGACGAGCATCCACCTTCGGATAGCCAGCAACCATTCCTTGCCGAGTCTTCCGGTTAGGAGAGCTGCTATAGCATAGGCAAAGGGTATGGAGAAACTCATATAACCAGTAAGTAGGAATGGAGGATGAAATCTCATCCCAGGGTCCATGAGGAGCGGATTGAGTCCTTGCCCGTCAACTGCTTCGACCGCTAGCCTCTCAAATGGATTGGAGACGAAGCTTAGAAGCAATAAGAAGAATACTTCTATGCCAAGAAGTACCGAACCTACATAAGGAGCTAGTTCTGGATAGTTCTTTCTAGCATGCCAAACTGCGATGGCTGAGAAGATGGTCAGCATCCAGGCCCAGAACAAAAGAGATCCTGCTTGCCCGCCCCAGAAACTTGTGAATAGATAACTGGGACTCATATCTCTACTAGATGTCTGGGCTACGTATGCAATTCTGAAGTCATGAGTAAACAATGCCCAGAACAGGAACCCGCTTGCCAGAGTAACCAGAAAGGCATTTGCGAATACTGCATGCTGAGAGCTTCTAACAAGTAGATTACCCCTCAGCTTATTGTACAACCTGTTTTCGCTGTTAGCCAGCAGCCAGGAACCGTATGCTCCTGTCGCTAAACCATATACAGCTAGTACAAAAGCTATTACTAGTGCCAGGAAAGCTATATCAGAAGGAATCACTGGGCATATCCTTGGGATGGTTTGGACTGGAACTTGGAGGGGCACTTGGCAAGTAGGGTGTGGGCATGGAACACCTGCCCATCATAGGTGCCCTCCACCACCACATCAGCATTGTCCTTGAAGATGTCCGGCACCACACCCTGATACTCCACCCTCATCCTGCCAGAACCATCATAGGCTGTGAAGCTGAGCTTGTCTCCTTGCCTGGAGATGGAGCCAGGCAACACCTTGCCTGACACCCTGACCTGTCCCCCATGATAGGAGGACTGCAGCTCGGAGACCTTCAGGTAGTAGACGGTGTTGGCCGAGAAGTTGGAGACCACCAGGTAGAGGATGGCGGCAGCTGCCACCAGTCCCACAACTAGCAGTCCCAGGTTTCTTCTCCTCGTGGTGTCTACCGCTACAGCTTGTGCCATTCCCTTGGCAGTATACCACATGGAATTCACTCTTCAAATTTCAGCATTCATCCCTATCTCGTCTACTAACTATTTAATGCGGTATCTACATTAGGTTTCAGCTTGATGATAACCATGAAGCTAAAATGTGTCGGCTTAGAGTTAATTGACCCTTTGGAGATAGAAATTTTGCAGTTTACTGGGTGCTCGATATTAGCAGCTGTTATCATAGAACGAGATCTGTTTACTAGTTTGTGTTTGTAGGCACAAAGTGAGACAATAGATTCAGATAAACAGGGAAAGTATTCTTTAATTTTTCCTTATGATATTCTTGCGTATTTATAACCATGCTGTAAGGGGCTATACAAGATATGAGCGTTCTGAGCACCTTATTCGCCAATAGGGCTAATAGTGATGGCACTACCCCAAACTGGTACCAACGCATAACAGCACTCAACGCTTTCGCAGTATGGATGCTTATAGTCCTTGGGGGTATAGTCCGGGTTACCGAGTCTGGCACCGGCTGTGGGGCTTCTTGGCCTAAGTGTAATGGTCGGTGGGTTCCTCCACTCGAGTTTCATCCTATGGTGGAATGGAACCATAGGCTGTTTGCTGTGCTCGTTGGTTTCTTGATGCTTTTCACAGTGCTCTCAACGCTACTATGGTTCCGAAAGCCCCGTAGGTTGTTGGTCTTTGCTCTCCTTGCCGCGGTGTCTTATATAGCACAGGCTATATTGGGTGCTCTGACCGTTATCTTTGAGGTCGGTCATGGATGGGTAGCAGCCCATATGGGCAACTCCATGATACTCATGGGCTCGACTATTCTCTTGGCTTTGTTTGCTAGGATAGGCGCTGTGCCTATCAGCGAGAAGAGTGGATGGTTAAAATGGTTTGCTATTGCAACTCTGATATGGACGTATATAGCTCTCTTCTCTGGGTCGGCTGTTATTGGAGAGGGTGCAGATATAGCTTGTCCTGCATGGCCCCATTGTAGCGATGCTAACATACTTCCCCAAAACTACTTGCAATGGGTGAACTTTGGTCATCGTCTGGCTGTTGGTGTGGCTGACATTTTAATGTTGTTACTTGCTATAGGGGTTTGGAGAAAAAGGCGAGGCGACCGTTTGGTAATGTCGGCCACACATGTACTGGCCATATTTTATGTTTCTCAGGTATTCATAGGAGCGTTCACTATCTGGACTAAGGCTTCGCCAGCAATGAAGGGGTTGCATTTGGCCGTAGCTGCAGCCACTTGGGCAGCACTTGTAGTTCTTGTAACCCTGATTTGGGTAGGGGAGCCTCAGGCGAGCAAGATTAAGAAGGGTTCTAAGGGGTTGTCAAGGCGAGTATTCTCTAGGGTGCCAGAACCTGTGAGAGCTTACTTTGCGTTGATGAAGCCTAGGATAATCCCTCTGCTGCTTGTGCCCACAATAGCTGCGATGCTGATAGCTGCTGTTCAGCATCCACCTCAAGGCTCTCTGCTGGGATTGATGTTCTGGACCGTTCTTGGGGGTATTTTGGCCACAGGTGGAGCACACTCCATCAACAACTTCCTGGACCGGGATATAGATGCCAAGATGAGGCGCACCAGGAACCGCCCTGTGGTTACCGGCAGGGTTAGTCCTGAACGAGCTCTTTGGTTTGGTATTTTTCTTAGCATCCTAGCCCTGGTTGAGATGTGGGTATTTGTGAATCCTGTGGCGGCGGTACTGGCTATACTAGGAAACTTATTCTACGTATTTGTCTACACAGCTTGGCTCAAGAGAACCACTACGCAGAATATAGTTATAGGTGGAGCCGCTGGTGCAGTTCCGCCGTTAGTTGGTTGGGCGGCAGTCACAGGTGACGTTGGTCTGCCGGCCATATTGTTCTTTGCGATTATCTTCTTCTGGACCCCGGCTCATTTCTGGTCATTGGCTCTGGTTCGACAGGAGGACTATAAAGCAGCTGGTATTCCGATGTTGCCCGTGGTAAAAGGACAGGAAGCTACCATGAACGGCATACTGAAGTATGCTGTGCTGCTGCTTCTTAGCACGATCTTACCTTTCCTAACCCATTCCCTCGGTTATATTTACCTTGTTGTGGCTATATCCTTGGGACTGCTACTTGTCATCAGGGCTATTCAGCTCAAGCTGCATCCTGAGATAGCTTTGGCTTGGAGAGTATTCAAGTATTCGAACATCTATCTGGCGATGCTCTATGCTGCCATGGTTATCGATAGGTTGATTGCCCTAAGATAACAATCCTTTCTGGAGGTAGAAGTTGAAACTTCTTTGGGTCTTAAGGATTTGTCTGTATGTACAGCTTCTGCTTGGTATAGTTCGTTTCTTTGGTCCTAGAGTATCAGACTTCGTGCTTAACCAACATATATGGGAGTTACATAGAGGACTGGCTTTTGTTATAGCGATACTTGCCATTATCGCTCTCAGGCCCAAGCCAGGTGTCGAGAACAATGGCATAAGGATTACAGCCAGATTTTTCCCTCTACTACCTCTGCTTTTAGGTTTGGGATTTATGCTGGGTATAGCTTATAGCGAATCCCTGGTAATCCTGCATATGGTGTTGGGCATAATCTCACTGGCCTTGGTAGAAATGGCTGCTGCTCGCGAGAGGAGATCTAGGTTAGCTAGCGCCTAGGATAACATAGATTTGGAGTATAGCTATTGCCTTCCTCGCACAGACCTCGCATAGTTTACATGGTGGGCAACGCTCATATAGATCCTGTCTGGCTTTGGAGGTGGAACGAGGGGTTTCAAGAGATCAAAGCCACTTTCAGGTCTGCTCTGGATAGGCTCAAAGAGTATCCGGATTTCATATTCACAGCTAGCTCTGCTGCTTTCTATGAGTGGATCGAGGGCAACGATCCAGATATGTTTGAGGAGATACAGAAGAGGGTAAAGGAGGGGAGGTGGCACATTTGCGGCGGCTGGTGGGTAGAGCCCGACTGTAACCTGCCATCTGGAGAATCCTTCGTCAGGCAAGGGCTATACGGCCAGAGATATTTCCTATCTAGGTTTGGCATCACTGCTAGCGTAGGCTACAACCCAGATAGCTTCGGGCATAACATTATGCTCCCGCAGATCTTGAGTAAGAGTGAAATGCAGTTTTACGTTTTCATGCGCCCTGGGCCGCATGAAAAGGAATTGCCCTCGAGGCTGTTTTGGTGGAAATCTCCTGATGGTAGTTCAGTGTTGGCTTATAGGATACCTTACCCATACTGTACCGACAGGGGAGATTTGCGAGAGCATTTATTGAATTGCATAGCAGACGAGGATCTTGATATCTCTATGTGCTTTTATGGAGTTGGTAACCATGGTGGAGGGCCTACTCGAAGGAACATAGAGAGCATAATCTCTATGGGATCCGAAGAAGATTTACCTGAGCTTGTATTTAGCTCTCCCAACATGTTCTTTAATGCTGTTTCGGACTTAGCTCAGGAGTCTCCTGTTATCGAGGATGAGCTTCAGCATCATGCCAGTGGTTGTTACTCTGTGCACTCCAGTATCAAGAAATTGAACAGATTGGCGGAGAATAGGCTGATAGTTGCCGAGAAGGTATCTTCTCTCGCCAATCTGTTGCTTCGACATCCTTATCCGGAGGACTTTGATCGGGCCTGGAAAAACGTGTTGTTCAATCAGTTTCACGATATTCTTGCAGGCACAAGCATAGAGCTTGCTTATGAGGATGCCCTCTATACTTACGGTGAGGCTATTAGCATCGCAGATAGAAACCTTAATGCAGCGCTTCAGTCCGTATCATGGAAGGTCAATATAGAGGGTGATACACATAGCCTGGAAGATTCCAAGGCCGTATTTGTTTTCAATCCTCATCCTTGGAAGATTTCAGAGATTGTTGAAGTAGAGTCAAGCCTTAGAAAGGACTTGCAGTACGAATTGGTGGATGCTTCTGGAGGTAGCCATCCTTTTCAATACATTAAACCCGATGCTACTACAATGTCGCATCGTAAGATATGCTTTGTTGCTGATGTCCCGGCCTTTGGGTGGCAGACCTATACACTCAAGCCAAGGTCTTCCAAATCACTTGAGGAAGATACTAATCCGGTAAACTGTATCGCTGATGACCTTCGGATTGAAACACCTAGCTTTGTCATGCAAGTCGACGATTCTTGTGGTGGGATAGCTAGGCTGTTCGATAAAAGACATAATGTTGAGGTCTTCAGGTCAACAGCCGCACTCCCACTGGTTATAGCCGACAACTCTGATACTTGGAGCCATGGAGTCTTCAAGTTTGATGACATATGTGGAAGATTTGAACTAGCCGGAAGCAAGCTGGTTGAACATGGAAGTGTTAAGTCCGTAATTAGGACTGAAAGTCATTATGGGAGTTCCCTATTAGTACAAGAATTTACTCTGTATCCTTGGAGAGATCAGATCGATGTGAATGTTGTGGTAGATTGGCGAGAAAAGCATAAGTTGCTCAAGCTTGCCTTCCCGGTGAATTGGAACGCTGATTATGTGACATATGAGATCCCTTATGGGCATATTACCCGTCCTCTTAATGGAGAGGAGGAACCAGGACAATCATGGGTAGATATATCTGGTGTGTTGGAGTCTGGACAAGAGTATGGTTTGAGCTTGATCAATGACTGTAAGTACAGCTACAGTGCGTTCGATAATGCATTCGCAATCACAGTCCTGAGAAGTCCTGTTTATGCTCACCATGTACCTGCTGAGCTAAATCCTGACGTTTCTTACTCCTACATAGATCAGGGGATGCAGAGATTTAGATACACACTACTACCTCATAGCGGTAGCTGGCGAGATGCCCGCACTCCTCTCGCTGCTGCATTACTCAATCAACCTCCTATCGCCATTTTTGAGTCCTTTCACCCTGGAGTCCTCCCACCCACCTATTCGGCTATGGAAGTTTCGCCGAGTAATGTGATCGTCAGCGTGCTTAAGAGGGCCGAGGATGGATATGGATATATCTTGAGGGCCTATGAGACTAATGGAGAAGTGGTTACTGCCAGAGTAAGACTTTTCATGTTAGATCTAGATATTGAATTACAGTTCGCACCTTATGAGATCAAGACCATTAAGATAGATCCTGAGAGCAAACAGTTTGAAGAGGTTAACTTGCTGGAGTTCGCCGAGGGGAATTCATGATTTTATTTCTTCCTCTGAGCGACTGAGACCTCGGATTCTCTCAACCTTCAGGAATACATTATTGCAAAGTAGATACATAGTGTAAGCTCCTACACTTGGAGTTATTAGTACGCTGAGAGGTAGAAGCCAGGCTAGGTAGACAATGCATGTTGCTATCAAAATGTTGACAAAAGTCATATGTGGATAGCTGAGAGCATAGAGCAAAGAGTTGCGTATGATGTGCAAGGATTTGAGTCTATAAGTCACTGCTACCGGGAAAATGTATACAGATGCCGCTAGATACAACAAGCAAATTATGCTGGTAAATGGTATTAGGAGTAGTTTGATTATTCCTGTCATATGATATATTGCGTATATGTCCAGGAGCAGTATTAATCCTAGTGGGATCCAAAAAGCACCTATAAACAAGCTCTGTAAGAACTCTTTTCTTAGGTGTCTCAGAAAAGGAAAGAAGAAACCATTGTCTTTGCCAGTAATCCAGTCCTTTACCACTCCAAACAAAGCGGTAGTTGCAGGAAAGATAGTGAAAATTGGGGCAGCAACAAATAGCCAAAGCACATTTAGAAACAGGAAGTTAGCTAATACTTCAAGGGCTTTATAGATTCGATTTTCGGTGACGTTCATAGTGTTCATAATCTTACAATAAATAACGATATTTTGCTTGTGTAGGAGGATTTGAATGGATAGCCCTTATGAGACACAGCTTGCTCGCATAGCTCGGAGGCTGGAAGAAATACGATTATGGCGTCATGCTATGGAGTGTCCAGTAAGAGATTGGACATTTATATCGAGCAAGCAGGAATACAGTCTGAAATTGGGGGATTTTTGGCCTGTAGTTGAGACTCCGGTAAGGATGAAAGCTACTGCAGTAGTCCCTGCTGAATGGAAAGGCAAGGCGGTGAACCTAGAACTCTGGCTTGGAGGGGAAGGATTCGTAAGCCTTTCCAATGGGGTAAAGGGTGGACTGGATCCCTTCCATAGGACCTACAAGATAGCAGATGTAGCCGAAGGGGGCGAGTCTATAAATATAAATGCTGAGGTTGTTCCCAAGGGCATGTTCGGCCAGCATGTTAGGGAACCTAGGATTGAGTGGGCACAGCTGATAGTTCCTCAGCAAGAAGTAATTGACCTGGATAGAGACCTCACGATGATTCTTGAGGCTTCGCAGCAGCTTGGAAATCATGAGGTAGTTCCCTACTTAATAGGTGCCGCTGAGGAGGCATTAGCTATTATCTCGCGTGCCTGGCCCTCTAACACCGAGGTTACTGTGAGGCGTTTGCAAGAGGGTTACGAGAATCCCATAGGCAATGGTGTTACTATGGTGCCTCTTACCTATCTACGAGAGGCTATAGATATAAATCCCTTCGATAGAGTTATATGGAACTTCCCTTGGTCTGATAAGCCCGCACCACCTCTACCTTCAGAGGCTGTTGAAGCTATCAATGAAGCTCGGAAGACGCTTAGGTCTCGCTTAGAAGAGATAAAAGAAAAATTTCCACCGCATGGTGCTATTGCCCTCACTGGACATGCGCATATTGACTTGGCATGGTTGTGGCCTTTGGCAGAGACTCATAGAAAGGTTAGGCGTACCTGGTGGTCTGTAGTCAACCTGATGAAGACATACGAAGATTTCACTTTTAACCAATCATCTGCTCAGGCTTATGAGTGGATGGAACACGAGGACCCTGAGCTATTTGGGGAGATTCAGAAGCTCGTCAAGGAAGGGAGATGGGAGCCAGTTGGCGGCTCATGGTGTGAGTCCGATTGCCAAATTACTGGTGGTGAATCCTTCGTCCGGCAGCTGTTTTATGGTCAACGCTACTTCCAGGAGAAGTTTGGAGTAAGGAACGAAGTAGCTTGGCTTCCAGACGTATTTGGGTTCTCAGGGGGGATACCACAGCTACTACGTGGTGCTGGAATCAAGAACTTCTTTACTATCAAGCTTACATGGAATGATACTAATCAATTCCCCTATCACCTGTTCTGGTGGGAGGGGATCGATGGTTCGAAGGTAAAGGCTCATATATTTTACAATCCAGGACAAGGCTATAACGGACATATAGCACCTCTAGATATACTTGGCACTTGGCGCAATTACAAAGCCAAGACTTTACATCCTGAGACGTTGCTGGCATTTGGTTGGGGAGACGGTGGTGGAGGACCTTCGGCGCGCATGCTCGATAACTACCAGCGTCTCAAAGATTTCCCGGCTATGCCAAGGTTGAGGATGGCGCACGTGGAGGATTACTTTGCATCATTGCCAGATGCTCTTCCAAAGTGGTCTGGTGAGCTCTACCTGGAATTCCATAGAGGAGTGTATACGTCTCAGGCTAAGCAGAAAGAACTGAACAGAGCCTCTGAACATAGACTTCTCGAAGCCGAGATGTTTGCTGCCATCGCTAGCCGTTACGGATACACTTATCCGAAGGAACAGTTTGATGCTGCTTGGAAGGACTTATTGCTCTGTCAGTTTCACGACATACTGCCAGGATCTA
Source organism: Thermobaculum terrenum ATCC BAA-798 (assembly GCF_000025005.1). Taxonomy (NCBI): domain Bacteria; kingdom Bacillati; phylum Chloroflexota; class Chloroflexia; order Thermobaculales (SeqCode); family Thermobaculaceae (SeqCode); genus Thermobaculum (SeqCode); species Thermobaculum terrenum. Next base: position 1,629,074 of record NC_013525.1, on the reverse strand, counting down.
GCATTCATGAGGTCTATCAAGACTCACACAGAATGTTGGAGAATGTAATATCCACTGCTGAAGCGATAAGGGATGAGGCCCTGGCTTTTATTGCTAATGTAGACTCTAAGGGTAACGAAGCACATAGCGTTCTCATAGCTAATGCCTCTCTCAAGGAAAGACCTCTGACGCTGATAGTAAGAGACTTACCATCTGGAGCTACTCTGGTTGATCAGAATGGCAATACTCTACCATATCAGCAGGTAGATGAAGGTGTCCTAATACATGCACTGAAGAGTAGAATCCCTGCATGTGGATGGCAGGTGTTCCAAACGTCCAGCGAGCTATCTGGCGAACTAGAGGTGGAGGATCAAGTATCCGTAAAACAGGCTGGTGAGAAAATAACTATTGAGAACGAATATTTATTCGTAGAGATAGACGCTGATGGTACTTTATCCAGAGTTTACGATAAAGAAGTAGACAGAGAGGTTCTACAAGGCAAGGGTAACCAAATTTGGGCATATGTTGACAAGCCTCGTATGTGGGACGCCTGGGAGCTTGAAGCTAACTACACTGCAGAGGGTGCACCCATAGATCAAGTCGATAGTATAGAAGTATTAGAGGCAGGCCCACTGAGGGTAGCAGTAAAAGTGGATAGAAGCTGGCGAAGCTCTAAGGTAACTCAAATTTATAGATTGCTCTCATCCTCCCGCAGGCTGGATATAGAGACTCACATCGACTGGCACGAACGTAATGTCATTCTTAAGGCTCATTTCCCACTAATGGTGCATACAAGAACTGCAACCTATGAGACTATGTATGGTGTGCATCAGCGTCCCACACACAGAAATACTTCTTGGGATGCAGCGAAGTTCGAGGTTGTAGCTCATCGTTTTGTGGATCTATCTGAGACTGATTATGGAGTTGCCATACTCAACAACGCTAAGTATGGCTACGGTGTTTTGGATAGTGAAGTTTCTGTGACGCTTCTGAAGAGTGCTGTATACCCGGATGTAATTGCTGACGAGGGTGAGCATAAATTTATCTACAGCCTCTACCCACATATTGGGGATTGGACAGAGGCTAACGTGGTTGAAGAGGCCTTTTGGCTTAACAGTCCATTGGTATCTGTTACCACGTCTGGGCAGGGGTCCAACACTAGTCGTTTCTCACTAATAACTAGTGAGGGTTTGCCTCTAGCAGTTGGTGCTGTAAAGGTATCAGAAGACGGAAGTGGTTTAATAGTCCGGTTGTATGAACATAGAGGTGCAAGGGGAACTGCAATACTAAGTTGCGGATTGTCACCAATCTCGGTTCAAAGGGTCAACCTTCTGGAAGAGCCAGATACAGAATCTGCTCAACCCAAGCTTGAGGATGGGAAGATAGTCCTGAGTGTCAGGCCCTTCGAGGTTATATCTCTTAGGCTGGAGTTCTAGCTCGATATATAGCTACCCCAAGAATGCTACCATTCTTGGGGTAGCTCTTGTTCTGTTTTATTTGGCGAAGCATAAGCGCGAAGTAAGCAGCTACTTGTTATTGTCTGCTTGGATTGTCTCTCTGTCTAGATTGTGGATGGGTAAAGAGAAGCTAAAAGTACTGCCCTTAGAGGGTTCGCTTTCTACCCATATATGGCCACCATGTGCTTCTACTATCAACCTGCTGATGTACAATCCGAGACCTAAGCCTTCATTCCTTCCCCTGTTTGTTCTGTAGTATTTCTGAAAGAGTTTGGGCACATCTTCTGGTTTGATACCTGGCCCTTGGTCCTTCACAGATATTATTAGATTATTAGATGATACTTTTGCTCTGACTATTACATCTGTCTCAGGTGCAGAATATTTCAGGGCGTTTGTCACAAGATTGCCCAGTACTCTCTCGATTCGATCTACATCTACGTCTAACGTACATCCACGCTCTATTACCAGGTGTACGCGGGAGCGGTTTGCAGGCACAGTTACCCTTTCTATCGCATCTGGAAGCCAGCTTTCTAAGTCCACTCTTTGAAGCTTCAGCTTGACAGCGCCTGCCTCCAGACTTGCTCTATCTAGTAGATTCTCTACCATGCGGGTAAGTTGTCTTCCCCCACCTATAATGGCATCTACATTACGCTCTTCTCTTTCAAGTCCCTTTTCCCTGAGTAAGGTCTTGAGTATTTGTGAGTGACCTATAACCACGGACAGTGGGGTCCTAAGGTCATGAGATATCAGGGATAAGTATTCTTCTCTAGCCTGCTCTAGCCTACGGAACTCTGTCATATCCCTAAAAGCTACTATGACTCCTATTATTCGACCATCTAGCGTGATGGGAGAGGATGTGCAGGCAACCTGTATAGTTCCACCGTCTAGAGTACGGAAGGTACAATCATCGTTACGATAGATCTTCCCCTCTAATGGGACATTTACCAGGAGAGAATTGTCATGCCCTTCGACTGATACAAGTTCTACAAAGCTCTTGTTGCGAACTTTATCGAGGGTACACCTGAGCATCTGGCAAGCTGCTGGATTCATAAAGGTGATGTATCCTTCTTTATCCAGTGCACATATGCCCTCTGCCAAGCTTGTAACCATGACGTCGGTCATGGTTCGTTGCTGATCCAGCGCTCGTTGTGTTATCTGTCTTGCTTCTACGTGGTGGGCGAGAGCACGATAGACAGCGATAGCGGGCAGCAACAGCAGAGGCAATGCCCACTTGTTGGAGTAAGCAACTACTACTATCAGTGCTCCTATTGCCAGCTGAGATATATATTCTAAGATTCCAAATCTGGCTCGTTCAGTCCAAATCCTGACTAAGCTCTTGCCTGTTTGGAGAGCAACTACCATTGATACCGCTAGAGTGTTGATTAGGAAGATAGCTATTGCTGCCAGTACTAAAGGTGTCCAAGAGTATAAAGTCCCCAGATCTGGCCTTAGATAGTCCCATCCTAGAACCATCAGCAATAGAGCTCCGCAGCCAGCTTGTAACATTCTTTGCGATGCATTAAAGATGGTCTGGATGAAGGGGCGCCTAGTCATGAGTTGAGCTATAACAGAGCCAGCACCTGCTATTATCATCGCTACATAAGGTTGAAACATAAGAGCGGAGGCGAAGATGACACTGGTATCAAGGGTAGCTCTCGTGCCAGCCGCGAACTCGAGGGGGAAGAGGCAGGCAGCTATCATGAAGACTATAAAGGTTAGTATTAGTATAAATCTCTCATAGCTAATACTATTTGTATGTGTAAGGGAGATTAAAAAAAGACAGCATACTAAAGCTGCAAGAATAAATACATATATCCTTACAGCTCTAGAGCTGTCTTTCATACGTATATTTCCAAGGGTGAACCAGTAATTCTAGCCCTGCTAGGCGCCTTGGTTGTGCTTAATAACGACGGCTGCCGAATGGTTATGGGTATTAACTTTGCCCCATTCCCATCCAGAGCTACCTTGACGGTAAGTCCCCCATTCCCAACCTGTGGCTGCCGCTAGGGCCGCTATTAAAGCCAGAACTACTAATACTTTTCTTATGCGCGTGCTTATCTTCATTTTTTGCCCACCTTGTACCTAATCGCCCTTAGAAAGAGTATAAAACATATTTTACTGAAGTACTAGTACCTGTAGATAGCAATTCTTGTTCCTGCAAGTTTACAAGTCTTTTACAAATGATTGCGATTTGTTACCGCCACTTTAATTCGTTCATTTCTATACTCCTAACACCTGGTGAGCTTAATTCTGGAAGGAGTGTGAATCAAGGTGGGAAAGTACCCATGCCTGGATGAGAACAGGCGATATAGATCCTTTCCTTGTTCAGAGTGTTGGGCAGAGACCTGCATATTTGGGAAGAAGCCAGCCAAGAAGCCCAAGATTACCTTAGCACCTGGTCAGAAGGCGTGTGAGATATGCGGTACACCTTATCAAGCATACGGAAAGAGCAAGTACTGCTCGGATGAGTGCAGGCGTAAAGCTATATCTCAGCAACGTAAGAGAAGACGTACCAAAGTATCTGACATGATTTACTAGCTACGGAGGATGAAGGCTATGGCAATCAAAATAATTAAGAGTAGAACTAGGTTTGAAAGGGTAGCAGCCTTAGAGCAACTCAGTAACGATTGGTGGCAGCTACACAAAGCAGCTCAAGCTAGAAGGTACGATTCAGTTATATGGCATCTGCATAAGATGAAGGTTTTCTCGAAGATGCACAAGATGTCTCTTCCCGAGATGTTAGTGGCAAGTGGCTCGATCAAATAGGGGTTAATTTCGTATAATATGATCTGGGCCGTTCGGGGGTCGTCTAATGGTAGGACAACAGACTTTGGATCTGTGAGTCGGGGTTCGAGTCCCTGCCCCCGAGCCAAGGGCTGAGGTATAGTGCCTCCTCAGCCCTTATTTTATGAACCTTCTTTTCCCAGCTTATTGGGAACTATTGGGTGCCAAAGCAATATCGAGTATGCGTATTAGTCCTATTTGTGGTCTTTTATGACTTCGGGGCTTATTCTTCCCGTACGTACTCTCTGTATTCTTGTGGGGTTAGAAGATTGTCCAACTCACTCTCATCCCTGGGTCTTACTTTGATCATCCATCCTTTGCCATAGGGATCAGTGTTTACCAGAGCGGGATCATCAGCTAGAGCGGAGTTAATTTCCACGACCTCTCCCGATATAGGACTATATAGGTCGCTTGCTGTCTTCACAGAGTCTATGCTCCCAAAAATTTCCCCTTGTTGAACAGTGCTACCCACTGCTGGGAGGTCAACAAAGACAACATCTCCTAACTCCCTTTGGGCATAGTCTGTTATCCCCACCACAGCCAAATCATCTTCCATTCTAAGCCATTCGTGTTCTCTAGTATACTTCAGATCTTCCGGAATCAACTTTCCCCTCCTCTTTTTCTACTGTAGAACGGTAGTTGTACTATCTCAGCTTTTACTGGCTTGTTCCTAATTACTATGTCGATTAGAGTACCTGTTCTTGCAAATAGGCTTGGTACATACCCCATACCTATCGGTTTCTTGAGAGTGGGCGAAAATGTACCACTTGTGACAAAACCTATCTGTCTACCCTGTTTTTGTATAGGCTGTTCTGCTCTAGGTACTCCCATTTCAAGTAGAGTAAATCCTACCAACTTCCTAGCTGGACCCAGCTGTTTCTCTCTCTCAAGCGCTTCTCTGCCTACAAAGTCTCCTTTGTCCAGTTTCACTGCCCAGTCGAGACCTGCCTCATACGGATTGACCTGTTCGCTTAATTCATGTCCGTAGAGCGGCATACCAGCCTCGATGCGTAATGTATCTCTCGAGCCCAATCCTGCAGGTTTTAATCCTGAGTCTTTCCCTGCATCAAGCAGGGATCTCCATACAACTGTAGCTTTATCCCAAGGCAGGAAGATCTCGAATCCATCTTCGCCTGTATATCCTGTGCGGGCTATAAGTGCATCGATGCCTGTTACTTCTCCCTTGGTGATGTGGTAGTACTTCAGATTTCGAAGATCGACTGACGTCAATTTTTGTAGAATCCCCTCGGATTTAGGCCCCTGTATCGCTATAAGAGCGGTCCTATCCGATATATCTTCGAGGTTCACCTTCTCGAAGCCCAGCTTTTGATGAGATAACCACTCTAAATCCTTCTGTGTATTGGCAGCATTGACAACCAATAAGTATTTGTCTTCGTCCAGCCTATATAGTATGGCATCATCTGCTACTGAGCCGTCAGTGTAAGGAATAAGTGTGTACTGAGCTTGTCCAATCTTTAGCTTGGCAGCGTTATTGGTTAGGCAATAATTCAAGAAATGTACAGCATTTTCCCCTGTTATCTCGAACTCACCCATGTGGCTTAGGTCAAAAATCCCTGCATTTGTTCTTACTGCTTGGTGCTCAGTTATTACTCCTTCATACTGTAATGGCATTTCCCATCCAGCGAAGTCGGTCATCTTCGCGCCCAGCTTGAGATGCTCATGGTATAGAGGTGTTTGCCTGGTGTTTTTACTCAACCTAGAAGCCTCCTATTAGTCAAACCGCGGCGTATTCTAGAATCACGAACATAGAAAGTCAACTTATAAGAAAATTTTTACACATAACGTGATAGTATTGCCCCTAAACCCTTTCTAGGTATAAACAAGGTTCACAGGCAAAATGGGCTGACCAAATCCTCAGTATGTGATAGAGTATTTGTCTGTAAGGGACTGCCAGGATGCTTAGCTGGCACAAGCATACGGCCACGGGAACGGAGAGGGGAATGGCAGTAAGAGAACAACGTCACCTTGCTATAGCTGACTCAGACTTCGCATGGCTTCGTTTGGCAATAGTTTTAGTTACTGGTATGGCGTTGTTGGTGGGTATGATTAGGGTTGGCAGCCCTATGGTATGGCTAATTATCGGGATAGCAGCAGTCTATGCTGTTGCCAACAGCTTCCTGGACCTTCATAGAAGATTTAGAAGCATATTCACGTACAGGACTTATGCTTTTCTGGATTTATTACTGATTACCCTGCTTGTCTACTTCACAGGCGGCCAGAATAGTCCTCTATTTCTGCTTTATGGCATACCTCTCTCTATTGCTGTTCTGAGATATGGTGCAGATGCTGGTGCTGCCTACTGCCTGGTGACTACTGCTCTCTATTCTTCGGCTGTCCTCTTCCATGGTCTCAATGGGCCCTTCCATTGGTTGGCTCAGATTGGACTTCTATGGGCCTTGTATTTGGTTATGGCGTACGTCTACTACTCTGACGATACTCGTCAGGATAAAGCACGGCGGAGAGATGAGCTCGGAGCTCTACATAGGGCGGCAGCTGCGCCTATACATACAGGAGATATACCTACCGTCATAGGGAATATACTTAGCGGAGCCTTAAGTGCTACCAATTGCTGTTGGGCTGCAGTATATCTTTACGAAGAAAAGGATGACCGTTTTACTGATTGTTACTCCCTTTCTTGTAGCGATCTCGATAGCGATGTAAAGCATGAAACCCCCTGGGTAGCACCTTCAGATATCCTGTATACGGTAATCTACACTAACTCTCCAAGAAACACTCAGGATTTATTATCAGACAAGCGTTTCCAAAATTCTGTACTGAACAATGGCATCATTAGATCGGCAGTTATAATGCCGATGTTTGCTCCCGGTGCAAAGAGAGTGGGAGTTTTTGTGTTAGGGAGAGAAGAACCTCATAGGGTCTCACAGCATGAACTGCGATTTGCCTCTACATTGGCTGTTCAAGCAGCAGTCAGCATCCATACGGCATTCTTATTTGAAGAGGCGAAGACTATTGAGGCTGCAAAAGAGGCTGATAAGCTTAGATCCCAACTCCTCGGAACTGTAAGTCATGAATTAAGAACTCCCATAGCTGCTATTCAAGGCTTCGCATCTTCTTTGAAATGCGCAGATGAGGTTGAGATACCTAAGGAGATGCAGCAAGACTGGATCAATGAGATAGAACAAAATGCTGAGAGGTTAAGAAGATTAGTTACAGACCTTCTGGATTTATCCAGACTCGAGTCAGGTGCGCTCAGGATGCAGATGGAATGGCAGGATATGAACGATGTGCTTGATGAACTAGCACCTGACCTCCAAATGATAGCTGAAGGTCGTAATCTTGTAGTGCAGGTCTCGGATACGCTTCCGCTTATCAAGTGCGATGCCGAGAGGATAGGGCAAGTCCTGCGCAATTTGGTCGAGAACGCTAGGAAGTTTTCTCCTCCCGGCAGTAACATCGTCGTGGGAGCTGAGAGATATGAGAATGGTATAAGGGTGGGTGTTCTAGACGAGGGAGAGGGTATACCTCCCGAATATCACGACAAGATATTCGAGCGATTCTTCCAGATAGAAGGGGCATCATTCAGACCTCAAAAGGGTACAGGTTTGGGACTTGCTATCTGCAGGAATATAGTAGAGGCGCATGGTGGACGTATATGGGTGGAGAGTAGCCCTGGCAAGGGCTCCATATTCTACTTCACCCTTCCAGTTACTGGGAGTTGACATGGCTAGGATACTTGTGGTTGAAGATGAACCTAGCATACTCAAGCTTATAAGCCAGAACCTAACTCTTCGAGGCTTCGATATAGAGATTGCCACGGATGGTGAAACTGGCCTTACTCGGGCTAGAGAGGGTAAATACGATCTCATACTGTTAGATCTTATGTTGCCAGTAATATCTGGCTGGGAGGTTCTGAGGGAATTAGGAAATCAAGGCATACTCGATCGTGTGCCAGTAATAGTTGTTACCGCTGCAGCACGTGAAGAAGACGAGAAGAGAGCTCGCTCCCTTGGCGCTAGAGACTACTTAGTAAAGCCTTTCTACATAAAGGAGCTTCTGCAGTGCGTTTCAACGGCACTGTCCAGCCATAATCAGGCAGGTAGGAATAAACAGGAGAAGCCGAGCAGGAGGTCATCATGAAGAAGGAAACAATAGTAGTAGTAGATGATGAAAAAAGTATCCTAAAGTATATCTCTCAGCAATTGAAAGCCAAGGGTTATAACGTATATCCAGGTATGAATGGTGAGGAAGCTATTAGTCTCGTAGAGCAGCACGATCCTGATCTGCTGTTACTAGATCTAAAGATGCCTGTGATGAACGGCCTGGAAGTATGTAAGCGCCTAAGGGAATGGTCCAAGGTACCGATCATAGTTATTAGCGCTTACGATGACGTTGAGTACGTTGTGGAGGCCCTAAACTCAGGAGCTGATGATTACGTGCGCAAGCCATTCCATCAGGAGGAGTTGTTCGCTAGGGTAAAGACTCAACTTAGAAGGGCTGAAGAAAGGCCTTCACAGCAGGTACAGTCGGTCTTCAGATGTGGGCCTTTGACTATTAACTTCTCTAGACGGCAAGTCACTCTCAATGATGAGGAGGTCAAGCTCACGCCCACTGAGTACTCTATACTAGAGCAACTTGTTCAGAATGCTGGCAAAGTAATGACTCATCAAATGCTCCTAAACAGAGTTTGGGGACCTGAGTATACCGAAGAAAACGAGTACCTTAGAGTCTACATAGGTAGATTGAGAAGAAAGCTTGACCCAGGTCCTAATGGCCCCAAGTTTATAGTTACCGAGCAAGGAGTTGGCTATAGGTTTGTGGATGCCTGCTCACAATAGCTACCCGGAGGATATTTTCTGTTATTAGAAGTAAATATGAATACGTTGAGGATTGCTCACAAAGCATTTATCTGTGAAGGTGAAGCAATCCTCAACGTCTAATAATCTAGACCAAAAGATTTATCTCTGGATTTTACTTAGTTCCTCCTCCATTGCCTTGGCATCAAGCGATCCCATATGTACGTCTACTACTTTCCCGTCGGGTGTTATAAACACGTGCACAGGTAAGGTATAGATTCCAAGTGCATTCGCTATCTTGCCATCCGAATCCATAGCTACAGGCAGTCCTTGCAAACCTGTTGTTTCTAAGTAAGACCTGATAGTACCTTCTGATTCGCCTACGTTGATAGCTATCAGCTTCCCGCCTTTGGATTCAAACTTCTTCCCCACAATTGCCATGTCAGGCATCTCCGCTCTACATGGCCCACACCAGGATGCCCAGAAGTTCAACCACACGGGCGATCCCCTTAGATCTCTCATGTCTATGTGCTTCCCATCCATCATAGTAATCGTCCAGTTAGGTACTTGGTCACCTACTTTTATAGGTCTAGAGGGTAAACTTACACTGTTTCTTGAGCTGCTGAGAAACATCCATGCTAGCAGAGCAGCTAATATCGAAGCTAATATGATGAGCCCAACTAGTAGTCTTTGGTTGGACTTCTTGCTGTTTCTGATTTCTTCCTCGCTATTGTAAACCGCCATAGCTATGCAGACTCTCAAAAAAATAATTCCCAGTAAACGTCAACCCCGCCAGCAATAAACTAACTAGGATAAACAGGTCTCCTCTACTCTTTAGTTTACCCTGATCCCTCCTAGTATGCAGGTATGCCCCTATGGATAGCCAGGTTGCAAGTGTAGAGGTTTCTTTAGGATCCCAGTTCCAATAGTAACCCCAGGCAACGGATGCCCATATCGAGCCGAAAAGCAGTGTTGCCCCTAATGCTAGGAACGCTATGCCTGCAGTGTTATAGGAGATAGATTCTGTTCTGTCTATTAGTAACGAATACTGGTCTCTCCACAGGAATTTACAGAGATACTTCAGTAGCGTGCTCAATGCTGAGCACAATAGTGTACTATAGGCCACTAGAGCAGATGTCACATGTAGAAGGAGCATAGTGTTATTTTGCAATGCTGGAGGAGCTGGAGTAGGCAAGCTGTTTAAGAAACTTGAATACACGAGGACAATCAGGCTCAGTACCGATAGCGAGGCGTTAAGTAACTTGGGGTACACTTTTAGATACAGGAATAAGTTGACTAACAACAAGCAAAAAGCTAGAGATACAGAGAACTCATACTGGTTAGTAAAGGCAGGTTTACCTGTAATCAGGGATCTCAATGCGAAACATAAAGCCAATAATAGGATTGATGAAAGTGTGAATAGAGAGAATAACTTATAAGATATTGAATGACGTCTGTCAACATAACTAATACTAAGAGTACTGTACCTATAGTTTGTTAACAGCACGTCGGAGATGGCAGCGAAGACGGCGAACAGGTTCAAGATTGTTGCTGCGTAAACAGCATACACTAATTGTTGTCCCAACCAGTACATAGCTGTTTACCACCTAAGGACTTTAGAGCCCGTGAGAAGTCTATAAGCGGCATACAGTCTGCCTTAAGATCACAGAAGCAGTTGTCGTTATTGGCATACAAGTCAAATACTAACTTGCCTTTTCTCCTGATGAACATACCGGCAGAGCCGACTAGTAAAAGTCCCCCGCCTAACCACACCGCTGGTGAGAATGGTTGATAGCTGAATGATAAGCCGACGTATCTATCTTCCCTTAAGAGCATAACCCTCAGCCTGTCTATGGTTTGAGGGGCTGTCCGCGATACTATTTTTGTTCCCATATGGCTAGTGCCAGATTTATACAGATCTACTTTGACGGTACCGGCTGGGATATCTGGATCATAAGTATTCTCCGGTGGTACGCTGACTTTGAGGTCATAATTTTCAACTTGTACTACCCCATAGCTTCTCCCGATGTCATCTTTTGATGTTAGGGGAATGCCACCGTCGAACACTAATCTCCCACTTGTATCATAGACTCTCATTATCGCTGCTTGCCCAAAGGATCTCAGATGCAGACTGATGCCTTCGTAGGCTACGGGGTTATTAACTCTAAGGGGATAGTTGCTAACTACCTTCTTATCTCCTTCGTAGAGGTCTATCCTCGCGATGTAGTCTATAGGGGATGAGATTAGAGGATCCCACGAAGTACTTAGTCCGTTACTTACTACGCTTAGATCCGTCCTAGGTATATCTAACCTTTCCCTATTGGGTACTGGTATATCTGTTATCTGCCATCCGTATATAGAGTTTAGTATCACTCCTAATAAAAGTAATATAAAGCCTAGGTGGGCAATCCAAAGAAGCCAGGTGTTTTTCCAATGCTTAGTTGCATATATAGCCAGGCTGTTGTCCGATACTTGTAGGGTAATGCTGAAGCCCAATGAACTCAGATACGCCCTGATTCTGGAAGCTACGAATAAAGGTTCAGTTGAACCAAAGTCATATGTTTGATGTATGTATCTTCTCCTTGGGGAGGATATTACGTTGGATGGGAATCGTGTAATCAAGTAGGCAAAAACTGATAAAGCTATAGATAGCCAAAGTATTATGAACCACCAGGAGCTAGATACAGTGAATATCGATAGAGAAGATAGGAACGCGGTTATGCTAGCCTGCAGGTCAGTTCTATTTTCTAGCCATTCTAAGGCTTTTACAGGATCTCCTCGTGTTTGTAACGGCACTTGTGGTATAAGCGTTGCAGCCACCAGTACCAAGATTAGTATTGAGATTTCTAGGATTACTAATCTTATAGAGAGTAGAGCCCTCAGGTTGTTGACATAAGCCTTATCTTGTCTGACCTTAGAGGACATAATTACAAGTCCAAGTGAGTCTTTTGGTAATTATAATACTCCTTGCTCGGTTGCTAAGTTTCACGTTATCATACGACATGTCCAAGACTTTGTTTGACTACCATAACCATACTTATCTCTGTGGACACGCCACCGGCACTGCTGAAGAGTACGTAGTTGCGGCTATAAGACTCGGCCTCACAGAGATAGGTATATCTGATCACATCCCAATGTACTGGCTTCCAGTGGATAAGCGTGATCCTACTATTGCTATGTCGGAAGATAAGCTTGAATCCTATGTTGATACAGTCCTGTCGCTCAAGTCTGTATATCCTGAGATAACTATCAGGCTGGGAATAGAGGCCGATTATATCCCTGGATCGGAGGAAAAGCTAGAGAGATTACTTGAGCAGTATCCGTGGGATTACGTTTATGGCTCTGTGCATTTTATAGATGATTGGGGCTTTGATAATCCCGAATATGCTCATAGATACGAAGAATGGGATCTACTGGAGCTTTATGAGAAGTATTTTGAGATTATAGCTAGTGCTGCTAGGTCGCGACTATTTGACATAATAGGGCATATAGACGTGATAAAGAAGTGGGGACATGAACCACTAGAGAGCCCTATAGAGCTCTATAAGCATGTTGCTGACGTAATAGCTGAATCAGGTTTGGCTGTTGAACTCAATACAGCTGGTTATAGAAAGCCTGTTGGGAAGCTGTACCCTTCGGGGGACCTACTTAGGGAGTTAGTATCTAGAGAAGTAGATTTTGTGCTAGGATCCGATTCTCATCAGCCTTCCGAGGTTGGTTATAGGCTAGAGGATGCCCTACATGAGGCTCAGGCTTATGGAGCTATTCGCTTAGTTGGCTTCAGCCAACGACGAAAGTTTTCGATGGGACAAGTTGAGTAAACCTTGGTATGGACTCATACCTCATGCTAAAATATGGATGAGCCCGATTAGCTCAACGGATAGAGCACCTGGCTTCGGACCAGGGGGTTAGGGGTTCGAATCCTCTATCGGGCGCCAAGTATCTTGCCTATCTGCGGTAGGATTTCCACCTGTGTGTCTATCAAGTCCGTACCTGAAAGGGCGAGTCTGGAACAGTTATATAGAACCTCCTGTTAGCAAGAACGATAATTCCCCTAATGAGACTTACATCAGTTTTGATAGAGGAGTTCCTATCTCGCATATGTGGCCCTATTCTCGCTTAGGTTTGTTGCACGACTACAATAAGCCTTAAAGGCACTCGTGAATCATTAATAGCTGGAAAGATCTTACCAACAAATTATCTTCAGCAGATTCCCTTGCAATTCTAATAACGTTGTTTACGGACATACCTTGTCTATGTTCTAAGGGATCTAGAATTACCCACTTATGAAGCCGTAACGGATTGGGGATATACGAACTGATAACGCTGTTTGGCTTTTTACTTGACATTATGTTAGCTGCTATTAAAATCACTTTCTGTCGGCAAGGGGCGCGGGAGCAGAAGCCCAAGGAGGATTAGAGATGGCTACGTATGTAGTGCTCTTAAGGTTTACGGAAGAGGGTAGGAAAAATATCGGTGATGTAAGCGGCCTCGATGCGGCAAAGCAAGCTGCAGAACAGATGGGCTTGCAGTGGAGGCAGTGGTACATGACCCTTGGAAGATATGATGCTGTGGTTGTACTTGAGGCTCCGGATGACGATACATTTATGAAGTTTGCGCTTTCGCAGGCAAAAACTGGCACCACTGTTAGTGAAACCCTCAAGGCTTTTACTGAGGATGATTTCAGGCGGATAGTCGCCTCATTACCTTCCTAAAGCTAGCGTTTACTACCGAATGCCTAGTGGGGACATATCTTTAAGTTGTCCCCACTAGGCATAAATTTCCTGTATCAGGCTACTACTTCTGATGGAATACTGCTTATCTCTGTAAAGCCCGCAAGCTCTGTTGATGGGTTCATCATGTCGACAGCCTCAAGCAGCATAAGCCCAGATTCATTTATACTGTTTTGTCCCACGAATCCAGCAGCTCGGGCCAATTCGAGAGCATCTTCAAATGATTTGCGCGCTAGACCACTAGCCTTTATTGCATGATCTAAGTTTCTCGGAAGCATCCTTACCTTTTTCTCTTTCACATATAAGGTACCGACATGATATAGGGCTTGTAATACTCTTATTATGGTCGGATTAACTGGTTCTCCCAGCCCCTGTGGTCTACCGGATAATGCCACATCCATGTGTTCACCGGCTAGGGTTTCTACGATGTTACCGTCCGGTAGGATGTCAATAAGATGTCTGGCCTCTAATTTCTCCAATGCCCACCGAATTCGCTCTTTAGGTAGGTGGGTGAGCTCGGAGTATAGCTCATCTATCGTCATGCCCTTTGGGGGAATAGTCTGGAATACCTCCATCTCATACTCTGAGAGATAAGGCATGCGTATGGGTTGTTCTGCAAGCTTTGCGTAGAACCAGCCAGAATCAGAAGGCTCACTAGTACCGATAAGTCCTGATTCCTTAGCTTCTTGCCACCATTCCACATTGGGTGAAGAGAAGGTTTTGCGTGTCATAGTTATAGCCTTAACTGCTACCGAACTAATATCTCTCTGATTCTGTGTTTGCTCCTGTAGTACTCTCCTACCCCAATCAGTCAAGCTATATACTGCTTTGTTGTCATGCTCTTCCTCGCGGATGAGGCTAAAAGCTTCCAGCGCATACAGACCCTGTCGTAGATCGAAGTTGTCGTCATACCAAGCTGCCAGGTCCTTAGCCTCCTGAAATCTGCGAGCTATGAGCTGGTATTTTTCAGGCATCTCCTCAAGCTTGCGCCCATACCGCTCTAGGAGATCCTTGTACTGCCTGATCTTACGGTCTATCATCTCGCGCCGAATCCTATCGAATGTGGGTACGTCCTCAGGGTTGGATTTGGTTTTCTCCCATACATGATCTATAGCTTCCATTATCTCTACTTCTTCGGCCTCAAGCGCGAAACTCCACACGTCCTCACGAGGACCATCTTTCCACAGACGGTAGGCCTCGAGCAGCCATTCTCCGGAAAGTAGCAATTCGCCATTGTTACCTACGTAATTGAGGGTTTGAAGTAGAGAAAGCCCTGCAGGTGTGCCCTCGCCATCTACATGCTCGGCCAAAGCTATAAATATGTCCTCGCTAATAACAGTACCTTCGGCAAATCCTCCATCTTGGAGGGCCATTTTGATAGCTTGGCCTAGAGCAGTAAATGCATAAACATCTGAGTTTGGAACAGAATAGGCTATCAGCCTCATTGCTTCTAATAGGTGCTCTTCGTGGCTTCCAGTGGGCAGCAGGCTTGAATGCGCCGGCCCTAGGGGCACATCTCTTACGAAGCCCGCAAGTTTGTCATCTACTTCGATGCGAGGTGTTATTTCCCTATACAGGTTCAGGATTTTTTTACCTGCATTCGAAAGAGCTATATATTCTTTCTTCGTCTCATCGTTCCTCACTCTCTGAGCTAAGCCCCTCTCCATAAGTGCCTCTTGTGCAACTGGCCCTACCCTGCCAGCTTTGTGAGCAGCATCCAACATCGCTATGATCTCGCTACCTAAAAATCTCCAATCCTCGGTCCATTCTTGAGGAGGGGCTAGTCTTCCCTTTTCTAGGATGGTTATGTTTGCTTGCTCGTCATCGGCCTTTTGGTCTTTTCCTTGATAGAGGTCGTGTAGAGTATTTGCCAGCTCGCTGCCTGCATAGGTAAGGGTGATTCTTATAGGAGTCTCATATCTGATAAGCCCCATAGCCTCTAGCTCTTTGACCATCTCCTCCCCTTCAGGGACCTCTGTGAATGACTTACCATTAGACATATCGGTCAATATTTGCTCCAGCAAGAGGGCGTGCCGCTTAAGAATTACCATTGCCTACACCTCCTTGCATTGTCGTGTAGATGTGGGAAGAGCGACCTCTGGCGAATGGGGGATAATAGCCACCTTGATTACAGCAAGTTCTATGCAAAGGCATAGAGGAATCACAGCCAAAGGCTATTAACCCTCCAGCAGCCTGGCTGCAACTACACCTGCTTTCTTTATAGTTTCGGCTTCATCAAGCATAAGTAACTGACCATTCTCTACTACTTTGCTGCCATTAACCCACACATGCTTAACCATGTCCTTGTTAGCGGAATACACCAAGTGATGTACGTAGTCGGAGGCTGTGGTGGCTGGTAGAAATTCTGGCCTGTCTATATCTAATGCGATAACGTCTGCTTTCATGCCGTTAGCTATAACTCCGATATCACTCCTATGGATAGCCATTGCTCCTAACCTAGTTGCCATCCATAGGGCTTGTTCAGCTGATATTACAAGTGGGTTCTGAGATACAGCCTTGGCAATCAGAGGTGCAAACTTTAGCTCTTCCCAGAGGTTCAGGTTGTTGTTAGATGCTGCACTATCCGTCCCCAAACCTACATTGACTCCGGCCGAAAGCATTCTGTTTATGGGTGCTACCCCTACTCCCAACTTGGCGTTACTGATTGGACAATGAGCCACGCCGGCGTGGTGACGTGTATATATATGCTCATCTCCCTCTTCTATCCATACGCTATGTGCTGATATTACCTTGGCCTCAAAGAACCCAGCTTCTTCAAGAGCACCGACAGTAGATCCTAAACCTTTGGAGTTGAAGTTGTCCCGTTCTTCCTTGGTTTCTACTAGGTGTATATGAACTGGCAGATCATTGCGCTTAGCTTCGCTGCTTATCTCCTTGAGGGCTTCGAATGGCAAAGTATATGGAGCGTGTGGACCTAATCCTGTGTGGATCCTGCCTGTGTAGTTCTCCCAACGCCTGCAGAAGTCTATTACTGTGTTAGTTCGCTGATCCCAATGTCCCAAAGCTTTCACTAATCCTGGGACTTCGATTATTCCAGGAGTTATAACTGCTCTGATACCTGTATCTAGTGCTGCACGCACTAAACCTTCTTCAAAGAAGTACATATCTACGTAACAGGTAACTCCTGACTTGAGCATCTCGATGGCTGAGAGTAGAGAACCTACGTACGCATCTTCGTCTGTAAGCTTGGCCTCTAATGGCCAAACCCTTTCCTGAAGGAAAGTTCTTAAGTCGACATCATCGGCCTTGGACCTAAAGAGCGTCATGGAAGAGTGCGTATGAGCGTTTATGAGTCCAGGCATGAGAAGGTACCCTCCTAGGTGTACCTTCTGATCATAATCGCCCTCGTATTTGGGTCCTACAAACGCGATTCTGTCGTCTTCAATAAGGACATCTCCTGGCCTCAAGACATTATGCGACTCGTTGCAGGTAACTACCACTGCTCCAGAAAGCAACGTTTTCATGACGGTTATCTCCAGCTATGAAGGTAGTTGATCTGCTCCTTGGTAAGAGATCCCACTCCCATGCCAAGAGACTTAAGTTTTAGCCTTGCTATTTCTTCGTCCAATTCCTTAGGGAAATCGTGAACTCCAGGCCCCAGTTGATCGTAGTGCAGAGCAACGTGCCTCATTCCTAGTGCCTGTACTGCAAATGTCATGTCAATTATCTCGACTGGGTGTCCGTCTCCAGCGACTAGATTTACCAGGAAACCCTCAGCAAGTAGATGTATGCGTCTACCATCCGGAAGTACATACTCAGTAATGTATCTACGCGCTTCTCTCTTTTCTTTAGCGATGGCTTCCAGTCCTTTCACGTTAATTTCGTCATCCAGGCCCCCTGCATTGGCCAAAATGGCACCATCTTTCATCTGTTCGATATGCTGGGTGTCTATCGCATGCGGGGAACCCGTGGATGTAACAAATATATCTCCATAAGAAGCGCACTTCTCCAAGGGGTGTACCTCAAATCCATCTGCCCAGGCTTCTAGACCCTTCACCGGATCCACCTCTACGACAGTTACTCTCGCGCCTAGGCCTTTAGCCCTGCGTGCAAGCCCTTTACCA
Organism: Thermobaculum terrenum ATCC BAA-798; assembly: GCF_000025005.1. Classification (NCBI taxonomy): domain Bacteria; kingdom Bacillati; phylum Chloroflexota; class Chloroflexia; order Thermobaculales (SeqCode); family Thermobaculaceae (SeqCode); genus Thermobaculum (SeqCode); species Thermobaculum terrenum. The sequence continues at coordinate 1,611,261 of NC_013525.1, read as the reverse complement.
CACCAGCCGTATCCTATGACTACTACTTCTCTCCCCGCTATGAATAGGTTGGTGGCTGACATTATCGCCGTCCATACGGACTGACCAGTACCGTATCTGTTATCAAAAAAGTGTTTGCACATAGCGTTATTGGCGGCTATTACCGGCAATCTCAGCACCCCTTGCTCCTGCATAGCCAGGAGCCTTGTTACACCTGATGTGGTTTGTTCGGATGCGCCTCTGACTTTTGATAATAGATGTTGGTAGTCTGTATGCAACATGCGAACGAATTCTGCTCTGTCATCTATGAGGACATCTGGCTGAAATTCCAGCACTTTCTCTAGGTATTTTCTAAACTCATCATCTGATACCCCTGATATCGCGTAAACCCTCAAACCTCTAGCGACTAGAGCAGCTGCTACATCATCCTGAACATAGGCTGGCCCTGTACCTGTAACCACTACCTCAGCTCCGGCATCTGCCAGCACTGTTGCTAGAAAACCGGTTTTAGCTTCTAGAGGTACTATGATTCCTATCTTAAGCCCGCCTATGGACTCCTTGTTCAGGTATTTCTCGCGCAGGGCATTCAATACAGGGGAGTGCTGATCAACCCACTGAATTTTTCTTTCACCACTAGGCGCTAGAGATGGGTCTTTGATTATGGATTCATTGGATATCATTATGATGTCCTCCAGGAATTGAGATATTGCTGCTGTTTCTGAGTCAGTCCCTCGAGCTTTATACCAAGGGTCTCTAGTTTGGTTTTGGCTATGTTCTTGTCGATCTCCTCTGGTAGGTTATATACTCCTGGTTGTAACTCATCTCTATGCTTGGCTACGTAATGGGCGGATAGTGCCTGTACTGCAAATGTCAAGTCTATGATCTCTACTGGGTGCCCATCGCCTGCAGCTAGATTCACAAGCTCGCCATCAGCTATTACGTGTATTCTACGCCCATCTTGCAACCTGTACTCCTTGATGTAAGGCCTGGCTTCTTGGACGCTCACACTTATGCTGCTTAGATCTTGAAGATTTATCTCATGCTCATAGTGTCCGGCGTTGGCAATTAGAGCACCATCTTGCATGACTTCAAAGTGCTCCTTGCGTATGGCATCGATGTTGCCTGTAGCTGTTATAAAGAACTCGCCTTCGCGAGCTGCTTCCTGCATGTTCATTACTCGGAAGCCATCAGCTATAGCTTCAAGAGCTTTTACTGGATCTACTTCCACGACAATGACCCTTGCTCCCATGCCATCTGCATAGCGTGCGAGCCCTCTCCCACACCACCCATATCCTATGATCACTACTTTTCTACCTGCCATGAGTAGATTAGTTGAGCTCAGAACCGCTCCTATGGCTGACTGTCCAGTGCCGTACCGGTTATCGAACATATGCTTACACATAGCATCATTGGCTGCAATTGCTGGCCATGGGAGTACTCCATCTTTTTCCATAGCCCTCAGTTTGATTACTCCCGTAGTTGTCTGTTCAGAAGATCCTATGACTTTACTTGCTAAGTGAGGTCTGTGCGTAATGAGCCTGCTTACGAGTTCTGCTCCATCGTCTATTATGATCTCAGGTTCAGTGTCGATAGTATTTAGCAGGTGTTCCTCCCATACCTCTCGAGGGCAATCCTGCTTGGCATAGACCGTAATGCCCCGACTTGCCAGAGCTGCGCATACATCATCTTTTGTTGAGTGAGGGTTAGATCCGGTAACGACTACTTGTGCACCACAGTCGGCTAGTATAGTCGCTAAATAAGCGGTCTTGGCCTCCAGATGTACGCACAATGCCAGGCGTTTGCCCTGGAAAGTCCCATCGTTCAGAATTGTATCCCTCAGGCGGTTAAGCACAGGAGAATGTTGGGCTACCCATTCAATTTTGCGTTCGCCTTCTTTTATCAAGTTGGCATCCGGAGAGATACTCATGCTTGCCTCCAGTATTATTGTTTTGATTGCCGCTATGGACTTAGTGTTCTAGCTCTTGCCCAACCTTTGTATATGCTCATCCAGTGTTCTTAGTCTTTCTTCCGCCGCCATGAGCTTGTCCCGTTCTCTTTGAACGACGTGCTCAGGGGCTCTGGACGTGAACTGCTCGTTTGAGAGCAGGTTGCGAACTCTCTCGATCTCTGCCAAGGTTTTGTCTCGCTCTTGGTTTAGCCTCTTTCGTTCCTCTTCTATGTCTATCAATCCTGTTAGAGGCAGGTAGACTCGAGTATTTCCTATAACTAGTGCTACTACATCTTCTGATGGCATGTCGCCCTCGGCCTCTATCCTAAGCTGAGATTGATCAACCCTTGCCAGCCTGCTGATGATAGGTGCCTGCTCCTGCAGGATATTTGTATCGTTACCTGCGATTATCATGGCGCTCACAAGTCGGTTAGTCGGCACATCTCTTTCAGCGCGAACGTTACGGATTGCTCTGATGATATCTGTCACGAGTTCATATTGCCGTTCTGCCTCGCTATCTGTATCTCCTCCCTCTGGCCAATTGGCTATCATTATGGATTCACCTTTATGTGGCAGGTAGTGCCACAACTCTTCCGTCACAAAGGGCATATATGGGTGAAGTAGTCTAAGTGCTCTTTCGAGGACGTATACTAATGTCTGTCTCGCGGCCCGTTTTGCAGGCTCATTATCTCCAGCAAGTACAACTTTTGTTGACTCTATGTACCAGTCACAGTACTCAGACCAGATGAAGTCGTAGAGTCTCCTCCCCGCTTCATGGAGCTGATAACGCTCCATCATGTTGGTAACGTCTCTTATGGTTCTATGCAAACGGCTGATGATCCACTTGTCAGCAAGTGTTGCATCCTCTGAGCTTGTTGGCAGTGGATCTCCATCAGGTCCCGTCTCTATCTGGCTATCTTCACAAGCTCGAATAACATAGCGGGTAGCATTCCAGATCTTGTTGGCGAAGTTGCGCATAGCCTCCACGCGCTGAATTCCCAGCTTCATGTCCGAACCAGCGGGAGCCGACGTTATGAGAGCAAACCTTAAGGCATCGCTTCCGTACTGCTCTGTGATCTCTGTAGGATCCAGCACATTTCCCTTTGTTTTGCTCATCCTCTGGCCTTTTTCATCTCGTACTGTGCCGTGGAAGTACACATCAAAGAATGGTACCTCGCCCATGAAGTGCAGGCCCATGAAGATCATGCGGTGCACCCACAGGAAGATGATGTCATATCCAGTTTCCATCACTGATGTGGGGTAGAAGTAACGCAGGTCATCTGTATCTTCGGGCCAGCCGAGCGTGCTCATCGGCCACAGAGCGGAGCTAAACCATGTGTCTAGAACATCTGGATCCTGTTCTATATGTGTGCTTCCGCACTTCTCACACCTTTCGAGCATTTCCTGATCAGTTGCCATAGTGTGCCCACAATCATGACAGTACCATATCGGTATCCTGTGTCCCCACCATAGCTGACGCGAGATGCACCAATCGTGCTCGTTCTCGACCCAGTTGATGTAAATCTGCTTGAAGCGATCGGGAATCATGCGCACGATCTCATTACGAACGACTTCGAGCGCAGGTTTGTTGAGTCTGTCCATTCGAAGGAACCATTGTTCGCTGATAATTGGCTCGATTACTGACTCGCATCGATCACACACTGCGACCGAATGGGTATAATCCTCTACTCTTACTAAGTATCCTTCTTCTTCAAGCCTGCGAACTACATTACGTCTGGCTTCCTGTATTGTTTGGCCCGCAAAGGGCCCTGCATTCTCATTAAGGGTCCCATTTAAATTCAGGATGTTGACTGCAGGTAGGTTATGCTTCTGCCCTATCTCGAAGTCGGTGGGATCGTGTGCCGGTGTGACCTTGACTGCGCCGCTGCCAAACTCGGGATCGACTAGCTCGTCCGCTACGATCTGTAGCTTACGTCCAATTATTGGTAATGTGGCCGTTCTGCCAACGATCCCTCTATATCGCTCGTCATCGGGATGAACAGCGACGGCTGTGTCTCCTAGCATGGTCTCAGGACGCGTCGTGGCAACCTCTATAAACTGGTCAGTACCATCTATTGGGTAGCGTAGAGTCCAAAGGTGAGACTTCACCTCTTCGTGATCAACTTCGAGGTCAGAGAGAGCTGTCATACATCGTGGGCACCAGTTGATCATGCGCTTTCCACGATAGATGAGTCCCTCGTCGTAGAGTCTCTTGAAAGCGGTGCGCACTGCTCTTGATGGTTCCGGATCCATTGTAAATTTAAAGCGGGACCAATCGCACGAGGCGCCAAGTATGCGGAGTTGCTCTCTGATCCGGCCTCGGTATCGATTCATCCAGTCCCAAGTGCGCTCCAAAAACTTCTCCCTGCCTAGATCGTGGCGTGTGAGCCCTTCGGCAGCAAGCTCCTTCTCTACTACCCACTGTCCTGCGATACCAGCGTGATCGGCGCCTGGCAACCACAGTGTTGGATATCCCTGCATCCTGCGCCAGCGCGTAAGTATATCCTCAACCGTGACGAAGAGTGCATGTCCCATGTGTAGCTCCCCAGTTACGTTGGGCGGAGGCATTATAATCGTGAAGGGCTTACGTGTGGGGTCTATCTTGGGCGTAAAGTAACCCTGTTTGTCCCACCAATCGTACCAACGTGCTTCCACTGCTCGCGGGTCGTAAGCCTTTGCCATCTCTTTCTCAGAGATCTGCATAATCCTCACCTCCATAGACAGTCCTTAAAACAAAACCGCCCACGCGTCCAGTGGACGGTGGGCGTACCGTGGTACCACCTCTGGTTCGGCATAGGAGCAAGCTCCTACACCCTCATTGCCGCTATAACGGGCTTGCCCGTCTGACCCTACTAACAGTCTAGTTGCTGTGTTCGAACCAGCGGCTCGCGAGCTACGTTCAGCGGATTGCTTTCCCACGACGAGCTCTCAGCCGGTGACTCGTCCTCTCTGTCTGGCGCTTGATCCGCTTACTCCTCTCGGTCAACGCCTTTGAATTTTTCGTGCTTCAATTCTACTTATGTCAGCAATGTATGTCAATGTATGGCTCATCCTGGGTTCTGAGTAGCTGGGTTGGCTTGTAGCCATAGAGCCAGTCGTCCGTTAGTACAATGTCATTTGCCTCTGATACGTGATTCTATCATGTTCCAACTCGGTGAGGGCGCCTGACCACTGGGTGACTTCCACAGGAGTGGCCTGCTGTCCAGGCATGATATTGTCCTGTTTCAGACTTACGTAGCTTTGCATATGTATGTAGATGTAGTTGCTATGTACTACGATTGCCTGAGCGATGCCAGTGTCTTCCTGGATGCGAGCGCCGATGCAGGACCACAGGGAGCAGCACGCGAGCATTGAGCTTCTATCTATCATGGACCCCTAACATGTGCCTGCCGAACGTGGCCTGTATCTGTGCCTGCATAAGCTTAAATTGGCTCCCTATGTTTGAGTCTGGAGACGGTCTGTCTTGATTGCAAGGCAAATTAGACATAACCAAACAGCATAATGATCATCTTCTGCGGGTCTCAGTACAACTACTATTTAGGTAGTTTTCCCCGAGCTTTCGGGTAGGGCCACGCCCAGTGTCGCTTAAAGCCAGAAGCAGTAGAGGGTTATTCTGACTAGGAACTGTTGCCTTTATATTCAGGTTTGTGTAGCTCGCATGCTACCACCTTGCCAGTGTATGAGCGAGCGCTGGTTAGGTTGGGCATCCTTGATCCATATTAAGCCATCACGCTCGATTGTCAGTGCTTGCATGGCTGCACGTAGTCGTTTTTCCAAAGGATTTCCTTGTCCTATAAATAATCTACGTCTAAGCTCTGCGAACGCCTCATCGGGGTTACCAATCGGTTGTGGTGGTTGGGGTGGCAGTTCGAGTATCTCTGGTTTAACTCCTAGTTCTATCAGGACATCTAATAACTCATCACGACATGGCAGTCGTAACCTTGGTTCCCCATAGATATATTCCCAAAATGGTGCTAGGGCGTTCTGTGGGGGATCAGTAAACACCACGACAGCAGCTCGTCTTGCGGCTTTCTGGTCCATCTTTCTCAGAAACGGCTCTATATCCTGCACTCCATAAGTGACGTGTGAAGCCAAGACTACCTCAGCTGGATCAACCTCAGCATTTTCCCAGCTTGTAGGTATGATCCTTATGTTGCGAATTCCACGATGGGAGATTTCAGCCTGGAGTACGGATTGCATAGCCTCAGAAGGTTCAACTGCGATCACCTCGCTAATTCTATACGAAAGCGGTATAGCTATTCTGCCACCGCCAGCTCCTACATCTATTACCTTTCCATATGGCCCAGCTAAGTCTGCTACTAGATCTATGACTAGATCATGCTCATCTTGCTTGGGGCGGAATTGATGTGCCCTGTGTTTCCAAATGTCTGCCGATCCACCCCCGTCTGTGCGCACTCTCTCTGCTTGTAGCCTTTCTTCCTTCACCATCCTGTTGTGTCTCTCAATAGCTGATTCCAAGGTATACCAACCTCCTATTTTTTGAGGTAATAGCTCCAGTTATTTCTCATCAGGGCCAACGGCTATCCCTAAGGGTTCAGTAGGTTTTATGGAGCTTGGCAGGTGGATTTGCCGCCAAGATAGGCCGGTGTCTTCGGACATATACAGTTCCTTGTTGCTTAGTGCATAGAAGGTACCTGCTCTAGATACATCTGCCACCAGCCTCCATACTATCGTGCCTATTATTGGTGGTAGACCCTGTGTAACCTTTTGCCATGGAGAATCTTTCTCACGCCTATATATGAAAGATTCTGCTACCCCTATGTTATGAGCTTTCCATGGAGTGCTCGCACCAGACACCACTACGATGTCGGGGTTACCTGAGTCCACAGCAAGTCCCCATAAGTAGTGGTGTTCTAATCCTTCGTTGGGTCTCTGCCATGTTAGACCGGCGTCCATGCTTTCGTTGTATCCCCTCCCAGGATTAGATACTCCATCTCCTGCTGCCGAGTACAGTTTATGAGGAGCTAACGGATGAGTTGCCAGGGTGTGCGAATCATAGGGTGAATCTGGCAGCCTGTCCTCCCAAGTATGACCTCCGTCTATGGTGCGAACCAGAGCTCCTGCTTCTACTGCAACGAAAACCCTTCCATATACAATTGGATCAGGTTCTATCCATTTGATATGGCTTGTAGATGGTTCGGGAGGAAAGCTCCATGTCGGAGCCGAAGGCAGGTCTCGAAAGCTAGTTAGCTCCACCCAGGATCTGCCGAAGTTTTCTGATTTGAACATGGCACTTGGATCTGTTCCAGCATATATTACTTCCCTCTCTAGAGGACTGACAGCTAGTGCAGAGATATAACGAATTGGTTTCTCTCCGGAGTATACAGATGTAAGGCTACCTATCCATTGCCAGGATCTTCCACCGTCTGAAGTAATCCAAAAACCTGAGCCTTTCACTGCACAGAAGGCTCTTCCCGGGATCAAGGGATCAGAGCAGATAGCTGTTGCTACATCCGGCAGATGGTATTGGCTAGCATGCCATTCTTGAGAACTTTTTCTTAAGAGAGTTATTACTGTATTTCCCGTTGTTAGATAGATCATTAGTCATTCTATGCCACGAATGTAGAGGTTTCTCTAGTCACTATTGAGTATAGTGCCTGATTTGGGAAACACAAAAATATTGAAAGGCGATTTTCTAACATATAAAAGATATGATCGTCAAAATGTTCTGTGACTGGAGGGCACCATGAAAGATATTAGTAACAGTAAAGCTGCGCTAGCACTTAGGATCATATTAGCTGTATTGTTGGGATTGACTTTTTCAAGTCCTGTAGTCGCAGCATCTAACGGTGATGCAAGGGGACAAGACCAATTTGGTCTAAGAGACTATGCAGTACGTCATGTTCTTAGAATAGGCACGGCGGTAGATGTAAATGCATTACAGAATGAGGAGCAGTACAGGCAGGTATTGGCTAGAGAATTCAATAGTGTTACTCCAGAAAATGTCATGAAATGGGACACCATTGAACCCGTACGTGGCCAGCTGAATTTTGAGCCTGCGGATCAACTTGTAGATTTTGCTCGGCGGCATGGGCAGATGGTGAGAGGGCACACACTCGTCTGGCATAGCCAACTGCCCAGCTGGTTGACAAATGGCAACTTTACCAACCAGGAGCTGGAGGAGATACTCCGACAGCACATCTATGATGTTGTAAGGCATTTCAAGGGCAAGGTGTACTCTTGGGACGTAGTGAACGAGCCGCTGAATGAAGATGGCACCCTAAGGGATACCATATGGCTTAGGGCTCTTGGCCCGGACTACATAGCCAAAGCTTTCCGGTGGGCGCACGAGGCTGATCCTCATGCCAAACTCTACATCAACGACTACAACATCGAGTGGATCGGGCCTAAGAGCAATGGGATGTATGAGCTGGTGAAGAGCCTCAAGGAAGCGGGTGTGCCTATCGATGGCGTGGGCTTCCAGGGACATCTCGGCATACAGTACGGATTTCCTGGGGATATTCAACAGAATATGCAGAGATTTGCTGATCTAGGATTGGATGTAGCTCTGTCTGAAGTGGATGTGCGCATGATTCTACCTGTTACCCAAGAGAAACTTACCACGCAGGCTGAGTATTACCGTCGGCTTATGGATGCTTGCCTAAATGTGCGCCGCTGCGTATCTTTCACAGTATGGGGATTCACGGACGCGCATTCATGGGTACCCGGATTCTTCCAGGGACAAGGTGCGGCCACTATATTTGATGAGAATTATCAGCCAAAACCTGCTTACTTTGCTTTGAAGGATGAACTTACTGAACGTTCAGGTCGACCTCAGGGCAAGCACTATAGGACCGAATAATCATAGTTATCTTCTTTGTTCTCTCCCCTAGGTGCAGGTGATCACCTGCACCTAGGGTTTTTTGTTTACGGTTTACGGTTGGAATGGATTAGAGCGGTTGGCTGCAATGCAGTACCAAGATGTAGCTCCAATATGTAGGGATGCGTAGTAACTATAGCCAAATCCTGTCTGGAGACCATCGCTACTAGCTGCTACTATGCCTTTGCCATCGGTGTTCATAGCTTTTTCTTGTGCTAGTCGTATGTATTGGATTAGTAATTCCGATTGCTCCAGATCCCGTGCGGCTCCACGACGATTGAGCGCTAATGCCAAGTGAGCCGTACCTTCGAACCAAACTTTACTAGTATCTGCATTGCTAAAGCTCACGCCGCGAAATATCGAATCCTGAGCTGCTAGGTTTTCTGCTGCCCAGTCTATGGATCGCTGGAGGTGAGGGTCTTGGATAGCTAGATAGCTCCACGTTTGCACATCCTCAGGTATAGGGTAAGTATTAGTGGTGGTACCATCGGTCCCGGTGCCAGTCCAGAAAAAGCCACCTTCCCCATTCCACATGGATATGATGAAGTCATAGGCATGGTCTGCGGCATTCTTCCAGTTGATATTGCCTAACATGTTATATAGTGACCTGAAGAGTGAGTATGCATCTATATTGTGCTCCGTAGATTTCCATGTAAGTACGTTGTTGGCTGCATCAACACCTCCCATGTATCCACCAGCGCCTCTTGTGTCATAGGTGTTCTCTAATATCCATGTTCCAATACTCTCAGCACCTTGGAGAAACCTATGGTGCTTAGTAGTTAAGTACAACCATAAGAAGGCTAACCCAGTCCAGGCCTGATTGCCGGTGGCGCTACCTCCTTGCCCCCAGCGGTAAGCAATGTTAGGTGTACCGTCCTCCAGAAGTAGTTGGGATGGTTCATAAGCATCACGTACCCTGCCATCTGCGGCAGGATCGTTTTCTTGCACATATAGCAGAGAATCACCTAAGACAGTCGCTCGCTTCTTATCTTTGCCTAGTCCTCTTGATAAATAGGCAATTATGGCTAATGCATTGTCATAAGTGAAAGCCGGGTCAAAACCTATACTACCTAGGTATCCTCCTTTATAGCTTTGTATAAGCCTAAGGTGGTCACCACGATCGTAAAGATCCATCATTGAATCAATAAAGCTGTAGGCTTTATTAAGGGAACTCTGCATGCTCCAACTCGCTGAAGCTTTACCCCAGGATGTAAGAGTTAGCGAGGCGGCGGTAGCTACGGACAGTTTAATGAATTGTCTTCTATGCATCATCTATCTCCATTTAGTTGCAGCAATAATAAACAAAGGATGCATAGATGTTAACCTAGCTGACGGATTTCAACAAGGGATGTTGCCTGGGACTGTGGTGTACAACTATACTCTCCATCAACGATGTTAGGAGAATATTGTTGACCGATGAAGCCTTTTACTTTCTTATTGGTCTTGGCCCTCCTTATCAGGGTGGTGCTGAGGCAGCTGATAGCACCGCTAAATCAGGATTTGGCATTCGGGATCTATATAGCGTCCTCTTACTTTATATTGCCAATTATGGTTTTCAGTGCTAGGGATAGATTGGAAAGCTTCTTCTTGCAGTCAGGGGACTTACGTGGAGCCTTGGTCGAGGGCTGCTTACTCTTACTGCTGGCTCTAGCCGAAGGAGTAGGTGAAGCCTACTTACTGCTAGGAGGCGTATCCTTTTTGCCTCTAGAGGCGGTACCAGTTGTGTTATTAAATAGCTTCTTTACAGCTGCACTCATAGAAGAAGTTCTCTTTAGAGGGTTTCTCTTGGGTTATTTATGTGAGATCGGTATTGATAGCAACTGGGCAATAGTACTACAAGCGGCCATTTTTGCTGGCGGACACCTAAGATACCTCTTAGGGGGTAGGTGGTGGATGCTCATAATAGTGCTGACTTGGGGACTTATTTTTGGATGGCAGGTGCTGCGCCACAAAACAATAGCAGGTACTTTGCTGGTACACACATTGAGTAATACCATAACCTTCTTACTTATAGGCGGGACTGTCCACAGCCTGTAATAATCGTTTATCTATGACTTCTAATAGCATCTATATGTTGAGGTATTGGAGCGGAGAGAATCTTATCCGCCACCTCTCTAGCCGGTATCAGAGATCTTATCTCCGCGGCCAAAGATGTATCTGGACAGGAAAGCCCGAGTCTGTTGAACCAGACACCTCTTATACCTACTCTTGTGGCACCGATGATATCCGTTTCCCATACATCTCCCACCATAACAGCCTGGTGTGCTTTGCATCCGGCTACGTCAAGTGCTGCGTGGAATATTTCAGGTTCGGGTTTCGGAACCCCAACTTCTTCCGAAGTCACCATGAAGTCTATGAGATGATTCAGCCCACAGCACAGAAGCTTGTCACGCTGCTCCTGAACGAAGTTGTTCGTTACTATCCCAATCTTGACACTCTGACGTAGATGGGATAGAAGTTCAGAAGCTCCTTCCACCGGAGTTCTCAGATCTAGATAGAGTTGTCGGTATTCTGTTGCGAATTGTTCAGCTTCTTCTCTATCTATTTTGTTTCCGCACCACTCTACGAGTAGTTGGAAACGAATTATACGTGACTCTTCCACGGACATTTTGCCACGAAGCACATCTATCCAAATCTCCTCCAGGAGCTCGGAGTATCTGGCCTCAAGCTCCTGGAGGGTCCTGGTCCGTAGTTCCTTATGCTTTTTCCTTAGCACTTCAAGTGTTCTTAGAGTAGTGCCCCTATGATCAAATAGAGTATCGTCGAGGTCAAACAGCACTACTTTTGTATCTGATCGATTATTGCTCAACCTGCAATATCACTCCTTCATTAGCCCTTAAATTGACTTCTCTGCTAACTTTCTCTCCATGCCTGTCCATGTGCGTTGATAGCACCACTTGGCAGGGTATGTCACCCAGCTCTGTGTATGTCTGTTGTTGATTCCCTAGGTTAAGTAATACAATAAAGCGCTGTTGACCATATGCTCGCTCGTATGCTATCAGATCGCCATTGCGAGGTAGAGATTTGTAACTTCCCACATGTAATGCAGGCTCAGATCTTCTTAGCCCTATAAGTGCTCGATATAGCGATAGGAACGATTTAGGATTGTTTCTCTCTACCTCTACGTTATATTCTTTGTAGTCGTCGGCAATAGGCAACCATGGGGTACCGGTTGTGAAACCCGCATTGGGGCCACTGTCCCATTGCATCGGCGTTCTCTCGGGATCTCGGCCAAGTCCAAGTCCCGGGAATCTCTTTGCTGGAGGGTCTTGAACCATGTCTGGTGGGATAGGAACATCTTTCATTCCTATCTCATCACCATAGTACATGGTGGGAGTGCCTCTAAGTGTAAGAAGCAGCATTGCAGCCACCCTGGCTTGATCTCTGCCAACTCGACTGGCAATTCGATGGTTGTCATGGTTGCCTAGTACCCAGTTAGGCCAAGCGTTTTCTGGTAAAGCTTTCTCATAGGCATCTATTGCGTGGAAGATCTCATCTGCATTCCAAGGAAGGAGAATGAGCTGGAAGTTGAACGGCATGTGGGCACCATCGCCGTGCTCTCCGTAGTATTTCACCAAACGCTCGACTGGCAAGTAAATCTCGCCAATGATGACCCTTTCTGGATACTCATCTGCCACTTGTCTAATCTTTCTTACAATATCGTGTACCTCAGGGCGATCAGTATTGTAGACCGGTAGGTATTTCATCTGAGCTTCGGCCATCTCTATGATCTCCTGAGGAAGCTGAACTCCCTCAGGCAAGTTCTTCAGGTAAGCTCCTGGCTTGTAGTCAGGGTTGATGGGGTTATCCCGAAATTGATCGTCTTTTATGAGATGCCACATCACGTCTACTCGGAAGCCATCTACCCCGCGGTCAAACCAAAACCTCAAAGTATTTAGCATGGCCTCCTGTACTTCTGGATTTCTCCAGTTAAGGTCTGGTTGTTTTGCTAGAAATGCGTGGTAGTAGTATTGCCCTGTGCGCTCGTCATATTCCCATGCACTTCCCCCAAACACACTCTGCCAGTTGTTCGGTGGACCTCCGTCTGGAGCAGGATCTCGCCATATGTACCAATCGCGCTTGGGGTTATCCCTCGAGGACCTTGACTCAATAAACCAGGGATGCTCGTCAGATGTATGATTTGGTACCCAGTCTAGAATAACTTTGAGCCCTTTTGAGTGAGCTTCTTCCAACAACCTGTCGAAATCATCCAGCGTCCCGAATATTGGGTGAATGTCGGTATAATCAGCGACATCATAACCAAAATCTGCCATAGGAGAGGGGTAGATTGGCGATATCCAGATGGCATCCACCCCTAGCCATTCTAGATAGCTTAGTTTGCTAGTTATGCCTGGTAGATCACCTATACCGTCACCATTACTATCCATGAATGACCTGGGATAGATCTGGTAGATAATACCCTTTTGCCACCAAAGATATCTCTTCTCTTCGCTGCTCATTACGGTTCTCCTACCTATCTTTCAGGCTTCAAGATTGAGCCATTTCACTTCTTCTGGGGTAAGCTCGATTTCCAGAGCCTTTAAGGAAGAATGGGTTTCAGATAGTGCCCTTGGTCCTATTAGCGCAAATGTGGGAAAGGGTTGAGATAGTACGTAGGCGAGAGCGATATTTATTGGTTCTACTCCCTTTTCCCTGGCTAATTGGTTCACACGCTCCAGACGACGGAAGTTGTCCTCGCTATACCAGCAACGTACTAATTCAGGATCTGAGAAGTCATCTGGACGAGCCCGGCCTGTAAAGAAACCACGAGCCTGACTCGACCACGAGAACAGTGGCATCTGATTCCGCTCGAACCATGCTCGGGATTCTGGGTCAGATGACGAGATGCATCCTGCCCAGGGTGGCTCTATCATCCTGGCAAGGCTGAAGTTGTTGCTCACTGCTGCAAATCCTGTCAATCCATGCTCTCTCGCGTACTTGTTTGCCTCTTCTACCCTCTGTATAGTCCAGTTTGAACCTCCAAAAGCTCTTATCCTACCTGCTCGAAGGTGCTCGTTAAGTACCTCTACAAATTCGCCTACAGGTATTTCGGGGTTGTCTCGGTGCATAAAGTACAGATCTATATAGTCTGTCTGCAGCCTATCAAGACTTTCCAGCAGCTGTTTTGTTAGGTTTTCCGGATCACAATAAGGAGTATGAGCTCCCTTTCCTACGATAACTACCTGCTCTCTAATGCCCCTGTTCTTCACCCACTGTCCAAGCAGCTTTTCAGATAGACCTCCCATGTATATGTAAGCCGTATCGAAGCAAGTCCCACCTCTTTCAAAGAAATCATCCAGCATAACTGCTAGGTGGGGCATGGTGCGTTGATTGTCCACACCCATTACTAGCCTCGATATAGGCTTATCTATACCTTGAACGTGCCCATATTTCATCTTGTTATCGGGGCGGACCCTCAGGGGGCGTCCGTGGACTGGGAGCGTATTTGCTTCGGGTCTCTCGCTGTCGTAAATCATGCCTATTTGTTCTCTCCACATATCGAGCGTACGCATATTCCCAAGAGAATCTTCCCAGGTCATAGCTGGAGAAGGAGCCTGCCTGTCTTCTATGTGAGAAGCGACCGTATCTGCCTCGATGGCATAAAGCGGGCTACCAGGATCAACTACGATCTCTTCTGGAGTGCTCTGACCCTTCTTATATAGGAATATGCTTGTGGGTTCGCCGTTTGGTCCCGGAATCCATGGCTCAGGTATATGTATCCATCCATCTGAGCCGTAGATTCTGACTCCGTCCTCCTGCTTAACCCGTACTCCCGTGGCGAGCTGAGCTATGATTTCTCCGGGAAACTTCAGCACTGCGGCTGTATACTCGTCAACTCTGGATTCTTCGCCGATATGCCCTACGGCCTTGAGCTCTATTGGGTCCGCAAAATCTTTCCCCAGGGCTACACCGGCTATAAGTCGTGCCATTGATGTGCAGTAGCATCCAACATCTAGGATACCCCCACCGCCAAGATCTTGCCTCAGTAGCCTGCTTCCTGGATTGCTTCCTGCATCGAAGCTGAAAGTAGCCTGTATCGTTCGAACATTGCCAATGGCACCATCTCTGATCATATCAACTACTCGAGCAGTCTGAGGATGGCATCTGTACATAAATGCTTCCATCAGAAAGACATCATGTTCCTTAGCTGCTTCTACTATTGCCATAGCTTCAGCGTGGTTCAATGCAAGAGGCTTCTCACAGAGTATGTGTTTGCCGGCTTCAGCTGCTCTAATAGCCCATTGGGCATGCATAGGGTGTGGTGTGGCTATATAAACTGCTTCTACCTCTGGATCAGCGAGTAGCTCTTCATAGGATGCGTAAGCCTTGGGAATGTTAAACTCTTTGGCAAACCTACTTGCGGATTCTTCTGACCTGCTGCCGACAGCAACAAGCTTACCCGAGACCGAGTCCTGCACGCCCCGTGCGAATATCCCAGCTATACGTCCAGTGCCTAATATTCCCCATCTGAGTATCCTGCTCAAGATCTACCTCCTCTGACTTAGTAAAGGGACCGCAATCGTCGGAACTAAGCAATACTATAACGTATGCTCCAAGTACAAGGTAACTGATATTGGGTTCAGACTTTACAGCTGATGGATTGTGATTTCGAGATTTGCAAAGGAGTCCTAGGAGCTTCTTTTTTGTTTACTTAAAAGGTTGAATCCGGTGTGGTATCTGTTAGTATCTTGTATAAGATGTCTAGGATGATTGTGGATGGATACAACGTCATAAGATGCGATCCCTATTTGAGATCTATAGAGAGAGATGGAGCTGACAAGGCTCGACTACAACTAGTACAGCTACTTGGCAAAGCGTCCAAACTAGCCGCATATCAAATAGTAGTTGTTTTTGATGGTCCTCCATCTAGAGGGTTTAAACCCAATAATAAGGTGAAGGTAATATACTCCGGCCGAGATTCGGCAGATGATTTGATAGTTAACATGGCTAAGTCGGACGATTTAGTGGTCACCAATGACTCTCAGTTACGTGCTCGAACTTTGCAAAGAGGCCCGAAAGTCTGGTCAGTAGAGAAGTTACTAGACACTATTAGACCAAGATCCAGGGGGTCCAGAAAATATTCTCCTCAGTCGGATCCCAAGCCATCTAAAGCCGGGGTATCCAAACTTCGGTCCTTTTCCGTATGTAAACAGTGTATCTTCTTCACCCGCGATGATTGGATCATGTTATGTGTTGAAGACCTAGAAATAGGAACTCCTAAGAATTTTCGAGACCGGTGGTAATCTAAGAACTTGCGTGCTATAATCCCCATGTATCGCTCTAGGAGGGGACATATATGCCAAAGATTACCGCTTCTGAAGCTCGAAGTATTCTTACTCCTCAAAAGGTGGGAGCTCTTAGTGGTAGCTATTCCTATAGTCTGAACCCGTATCGTGGTTGTGCCTTTGGATGCTCTTATTGCTATGCTAAGGAATTTACCCATGACGACCAGCTTGAGGCTTCCTGGGGCAAGTGGGTGAGACCTAAGATAAATGCTCCTGAGCTAGTCTATAAGTCATCCCGAAAATTGGCTTTCGCTTCTGTGTTTATCTCTTCAGCGACTGATCCTTATCAACCAATTGAGAGGCAATATAGGCTGACTAGGTCCTGTCTTGAGGTTATGTTGTCTATGTTCCCAGGCCCTAGCAAGATACATATACACACTAGATCTCCTTTCGTTGTGGACGATATCGAATTGCTGCAAGCCTTTGGAGACAGGCTAGAGGTCTATATGAGCATAACTACTGATAACGACGAATTCAGGAAGATTTTTGAACCTCATGCCCCCTCGATTCATAAAAGACTAGAAGCGTTGCATGCGCTAAGGTCGGCAGGGATAATTACAGGCGCCTCCGTTTCCCCTCTGCTGCCCTGTAACCCATATAACCTGGCCATGTTGCTATCAGGCGTTGCAGAGCGTGTGTACATAGATACTATTCGTTTCCCCAAGGCAAAAGGATATGGCCTAGAGCTCTATAGGCAGCACTATTTTGATCGATTCCTCGATAGCTCGTACTTTAAGTCCGTAGTAGAAGCCTTCGTGGATACATTGGGGGCTGAAAGGGTGCACTGGCGTAGCCGCCTAGAGATAGATAAAGTTCGCTCGTAAGTATATACTTGCCCTCGATGGGAACTGTATACCTTGGGGATAATTTATCTTTTCTCAAGAAGCTGGCTAGCGGATCTGTTACTCTTGTTTATGCGGACCCTCCCTTTCGTACTAATAGGATCAGGGTTGATGAGAACGGAAAATACAATGATGTCTGGCAAGGCATAGACCACTATCTTGAGTGGCTAGCTCCGAGGTTGTGTGAGATACATAGGATCTTGTCTGAGGACGGTACATTTTATCTTCATCTAGATCGACGAAGTGTACACTACGTCCGTTTGTTAATGGACGACATTTTTGGAGCCAATAACTTTCAGAACGAGATTATATGGCACTATACAGGAGGTGGGAGAGGATCTCGCCATTTTCCCCATAAACATGACAATATTCTCGTGTATCACAAAACTAGAAAATATAAGTTCAATGTTGATGCGGTTCGCGAACCATATGCTAAAACCAGTGGATACGCGCGGTCAGGTATACGCGCCCGCTCTGGTAAGTTTTACTCTCCGCATCCGTTAGGAAAGGTCCTAGATGATGTTTGGTTCATCCCTATAGTTAATCCCCTCTCCCCTGAAAGAACTGGTTACCCGAGCCAGAAGCCGGAAGAACTGTTGCGCCGCATAATTGTCGCCTCGAGCGATAAGGGAGATATAGTACTGGACCCATTTTGTGGTTCCGGCACTACCTTAGTGGCTGCTCATAAGCTTGAGAGGCAATGGATAGGGATGGATTCGTCTCCGGAAGCTATTTCTATATGTATAGAAAGGCTGAAAGCTATCGGTGCTTCAGTTCAGTTAGAGACTAAGCCCTTCGAACCTCCATTAGAATATGAAAGAAGGGGGTAGATACTCTACCCCCTTCTGGCTGGTCTTTGGAACCTGATGTTGCTTTCGCCCCTAGGTCGTTGCCGGGGCACTCCTGGCGGACTGATAGTAAATTACCAGGAATATTACCGCCGTTACCAGATGCAATATATGATCCGGCATATTCATGGGAATAAGACCACCAAAATCTACACCTATAATTCCGAGTATGAAGAGGAGTGCATAGATGATTCCTACTACTAATGCATAAGTCCTGGAAGCGGAGAAGTTTCGGTAAACTCCTAGGCCTATCAGTCCTATCACTAGATGTGCGATGCTGTGGTAAAGATTGATTGCGA
The DNA here is from genome assembly GCF_000025005.1 of Thermobaculum terrenum ATCC BAA-798. NCBI lineage: Bacteria > Bacillati > Chloroflexota > Chloroflexia > Thermobaculales (SeqCode) > Thermobaculaceae (SeqCode) > Thermobaculum (SeqCode) > Thermobaculum terrenum. Next base: position 1,593,218 of record NC_013525.1, on the reverse strand, counting down.
AGATACCAAGCAGATTACCTGATAGACTTTCAGGACCTAAGGCGTTAGCTGGAGGGTTACCCGTAATAAGGGCAGGAATGAACCCAGCTATGCCTACTATCGTATAGATGATTCCAAAGACCAATGCCAATGTTTGAACGGGAGCCATGATTTCACCTCCTTCCCGTTTTTTTGAGGGTTAAGACCCTCTAATGAAGGAGTAGCACTAATCGTGCCTAATAGCAATATCTTGCTCTAAATTGTTTGCTCCCATGGCCTTGTTAACTATGTATGCTGAAAGTAGGAGAGTAGAGCTTAGAAGGTGTAGTGCATCTTGAGATAGATCTAGAGGTAGATATCCACCTAGAGTCGGTATACGCTGATTTGCTTGTCCAAATATGAACAAAGCTGCGAGAAATAATCCACCATAGAGGCAAAAGTTTTGGGAAGTCTTATAACTCTTCGAGCTGGCTAGGGCTATTGTGCCGATTAGTAGGTGGAGTATCGCTAGATAGAGATTCGTAGCTAGTAATCCGAAAAGGTCTCCTGCAAGTGGCCCTTTTATGCCCCAGGGGCCTTGTTTTATCAGCGGTGGCATTAGTTGGAGAAGAGATAAAGTTATGTACCCTGCCCCTGAAAGCAAGCTAAGGATCCAGCATAAGATCACAGCCTATCTGTACCTCCTCATAAACTCCCTCAATGCCTGTCTATAATACGGATGGTATGGTGCATAGGCAAGGGCCGTACGTAGATCTCTCAAGGCTGCTTGGTTATTCCCGATCGCTTCGTACGCTATAGCACGACCATAGTAAAGCTCAGAAGAAGCAGGTATAGTTTGAAGAGCTTGATTTGCCAGCGATATCGCCTGCTCGTGTAAACCTAGCTCGTTGAGCAGGTAAACGGGCCAGGGCATATACCAGAGTGCTCTTCTTGGCAGTCCTAGTGATAGGGCTTTGTTCCACGCTGCGTACGAGTCTTTGTATCTTTCTGAGTAGTACAGTTCTCTACCAAGGTTCAGCCACACCCAGGGGTCCTGAGGTGCTTGCCTAACGGCTTTTTGAGCCATGTCCAGCTCTGATAATTGGAGTCTCTTTCTAGGCAAATCGTAGCTATTCCTTATCTGTTTTACGATCTTAGCCTTACTGGGTGGATAGATTGCTATATAGATTCTTCCTCTTTGTTTCCATAGGTTCAAGAAATAGTCGTAAGTCCAAATCAGGTCTTTGCCAAGGATGGAGTCTTGTATAACAAAGGTACGACTTGTCCTGTTGTATCCACTAACTACTCGAAAGTGGTTAATATCAGACCCTATCTTAAATGGCTGCAGGACTATCACCGGGATGTTGTTAGAGATAAGAGCCTCTATAGTTCTCAGCGATCCGCTATAACCTACATCTCCCTGGAGACCATACTCGATCTTTGAGAAGTTAACCATCTCCAGGCCAGAAACAGAAACATCATCTCTACGAGGGCGAAGCTTGTTGGCAGTGTATGCCTGGCTTAATCTAATTCCATAGAACCCAAGTACCATATTCGTGGTAACTGGCCCACAATTGTTTTCCCATTGCTTCTGATAGGGAATGCCACTAAGATACCACGAGTTTGGAATCCTTTGCAGGGGAAGTGTATTGAGATCTCTAGTCTTTGGCTTGCTGATATAGCTGTCAGGCATAACTAGTGCTCCACGCACTGTGGCAGGACTCACGACAGCTGTTGTTAGGGCGACTAGTAAGAGTATTGATATTTGAACCAGCTTATGTTGCACAATCTGAGTCATTATCCAAGCCCAAGCAGAAACCTGGGGACAAGTATTGCTGTTATAGACAGCTCTCCAAGGGAGAGCAAGACCGAAATCGAGATCTCAGGAAGTATATCTAATAGGTTTCGCGCTTTATTAAGTCTGTTAAAGATAGCTACTATGAATATCAGATTGATAGTGGTGAATAAAACAATAGTCGCCATAGTTGTTACTAGGGCGAGCGGCAAAGCAAAGAAGTCCAACTTCAGTGCTACTATTAGAAATAGTGGGACTTGCATGCATAATAGACCAGCTAGGCTACGGGTGTTATCCACGAAAGGTTTGTTGCTAGATTCCTTCCAAAGCATCCCATTCAAGACTGGTACTAAGAAGCATCCAGCAGCCGTTCCCATTAGCAGTCCTGTACCAAGCCTAGTGAGCGTTGTGGTCTTATAGGGTGTGGATATGCCTAGATCATGAGCTAAGGAGTTGAAGCCATCTACGGCCATTAGCACTACGAAAGACGCCAGGATTATAGAGATCCTCAAGCTGGGAAAACCGAACAACCTGGTTCTCGAGGAGAGTAAAGACCAGAAGTATACGGTCAAAGTGCCTACATAAATGCCTGTATTACGTGCACATACTACGCTCGGAAATCCTCCAAGCATTATTGAGTGGGAGTTATCTGGATGGTAATCTAGTCCCGAATGTAACCACCTGAGCACGTGAAATATCTTGGCTTGGTCCAGGAAGCTGGATCCCAGCAGGACTACAAGTAATAGTGCTGAAGCTATAGTACCCGCTAACAAGTAGCGGTTGGTCTTGACCAGTGTAATTGAGCTGAACATCTTTCTGGGAGAGTATATCAGGTATTTAGATCTTCCTGTTCATGTAGCTCTTGGCAAATTCTAGTTCTTCAGGAGTGTTCATGTTGAAGAATGACATGAAGTCTGAATCAAATCTTGCTATAGTTTCCTTAGGTATATACTTGACCTTCGCGCGGTCAAACCAACCTATTATCCTGTAGCTTCCAGATTCTATGCTCTGGGCTATCCAGGGTATGCATCTCTTCGAGTAAATCGCGTGCATGGGTTCTGGTTCATCTAGAACGGGTATAAGGACATCGTAGTCCCTGGGCAGGGATATCATGTATTTTAAGAGCTCCGTGTTTAAAAAGGGCATATCACATGCGACTACAAGAGCATAATCGGTGCGTGCCGATTTGAGTCCTGAGTATATACCACCTAGTGAACCTGTATTGGGAAATTCATCAGGAACCTGTGGCAGATTCAGGAATCTATAAGGTTCTAATTGTGAACCTACAAGAATTACTTCAGGGCATACATCTTTGAGTTTATCCGCTACAGTCTGTATAACCGTGGGTCCACTGGGAGTGAGTTCTATTAGGGCCTTATTAAAGCCCATTCTTCTGGATTTACCCCCTACAAGTATAAGGCCAGTGATATCTTTTGGGTTGCTCATAGCTGCTTACATTGATAGTGATTCTACAAAGACTTGAAGCCTCTGCATGGCCACACCGGATGCCCCTGCTTGCTGTAATGCTGCCACAGCCCGGCTTAGGTACTCATGGACTTTTTCTATACCTTCCTGCATGATACCCCTATTTTTGAGCGTTTCCTTTACCCAAAGAGCTTCTTCGTCTGTAATAGACTCGTTCTTGTAGATTTGCCTTAGTCGTTCAGCTTCGTTGCCTTCTAAGACCTCCATCGCTTTGACTATAGGGTAGCTCTTTTTTTTCCGAAATATATCTTCCAGCTCTCTCTTACCCGTGGATTCCGAGGATTCCCATATCCCGGCTATGTCGTCTCTAATTTGATAAGCAAGCCCTAGATTCTCACCGAAGTGCCTATATTGCTCTAGAACGCACTCATCCTTACCTGCTACTAATGCTCCAAGGTAGCATGATAATCCCATGAGAGCACCAGTCTTCCTGCTGATCATAGCAAGGTATTCCTGCAGTGATACCTCTTCCCGCGCCTCGAACATGAGGTCCATATGCTGGCCTTCACACACGCTGAGTGCTGCTTGGTCAAATTTGTCGATAGCAGCAAGGACAGTTTGCGCAGGTACTCCTAGCTCTAACATGGACTGAAGCACCATATGAGATATCACGAACATGCCGTCTCCAGCGTTGAGCGCAAGTGGTACCCCGATCAGCTTCCATAAGGATGGTCTATGGCGTCTACTAGGGCTATGATCTTCGATATCATCATGCACAAGCGTGAAGTTGTGGAGTATCTCGATTGCAGCCGCAGCTGGAATAGCCTTTCTTACTTCTCCACCAGCAGCCATACACGACAGTATACAAAGGCGTGGACGTAACATTTTTCCGCTTTGGCTATCGCCGGGTACCATCTGCTCGTCCACGAGCCCCACTGGGTATTGGATGGCGTTATAAAATTCTCTGGGTTCTCGACCGTTATCAGTTAGAAACTGCCTGATGTAGTTCCTTACATCCTGAAGGTATTTGTCTAGCTGTTCTATATCTTTATCTATCTCATTCATATTGTTTGATGATATCAAAAAACGGTTGCTGGAATTCTATAGAGCGGCTTCGGTAGTTGGCGATATGTCCTCTGATTTACTGCTTCCTGTTTGGAGCATAATAACCGCTAATAGTATTAGTGCTCCTCCTATTGATTGTATCAGGTTGAGTTTTTCCTCCATGAATGTAACGCTGATCAGTATAGCTATAAGTGGTTCAGCAGTGGCAACTATGCTTGCTAATGATCCCGGTATGTAATTTAGTGATGCTATATAGAGCACCATGGCAACTACAGTGGGGCCTACTCCCAAGTATAAGATTAATCCCCATGCTTCCAAGGAAGGGGTAGGTACTCCTGTAGTAATGTAGGAGTAAGCACCTAGTATTAGGGATCCTATACCTATAGGCCATACCACAGAGCTTAGTGGATCGTATTTTCGTAGGGTTATGCGTCCAAATAGGGTGTATCCAGCATAGGTTATTCCTGATAGGATACCTGCGATTATGCCTAAAAGATTAATCCTTAGCTGCGATGTGTCGTAAACCTCAGAGAGCAACGCACATCCCAAAAGAGCAGATATTAATGCCATCATTTGAAGTCTGCTTGGCCTTTCTCTGAATAAAATCCAGCTCAGGATCGTCACCCATGCTGGGGATGTATATAGCAATGTTACAGCTAAGGCTACGCCCAACAGGCTAACTGCCTCCACGTAGGCCAGGTAAAAACCCGCAATGCTTATGGAGCCAAACGCGAGGAATAAAGGCAGATCGCTAATGTCTATAGTAAGTGCCCTCGGTCTAAAAATTGCTAGCACAATCAGCAAGAAGAAGAACCCAGTCAGACAGCGTAGGAACGCCGCCTGAGCAGGCAGTACTTGTTGATTTCTGGTTATTAGCTTGTAGGCAGGGCCTATGGTGGCCCATATAGTCGCTGCTGAAAGAACAAGTAAATAACCAGTTGTGCTTGCTTTGACAGTTCTGTTGCGCATCACATTCGACTTATTGTACAAGGTGTCACGTCTATCATCATAGTTACCGTTTGTACCTCAAACTACGCTAATTAGCACGTAGCTCCTGTGGGAGGTAAATCTATGTCATATAGACGCTCAACTGAGTCGGCGGAACCTATACTAGATGCCTTGCAAATAGCTTCCGAGGCTATCAAACATGCAGAGCCTATACGGGGTGTGCCTAGCGGAGTCGAGGGCCTAGATGACTTATTCTATATAGCTGAATTTGAAAATGGTCGCCCGGTTAGGCGTAACCTAGGGGGGTATCCGCAGGGGGCAGTTGTAAACCTAACAGGTGTGCCGGATACCGGGAAGAGTCTAATGGGGGAGCAGTTTGCAGTCAAGCAGGCTTCATTAGGTAATCCGATCCTATTTGTGACTGTTGAAACCCCAGCACCTTTTGTAAGTCAGAGTCTCGAATTCAGGGCAAACGCCATGGGCCTTCCATGGAAGGAAATGCAGGATTCTATATACCTGCTGGATGCTGCACGCAGATCACAATTACGCGAGGATCTTCCTAGTTTGCTTACCACCATGGCTTATGCCTATAAGCAGCATCGAATCCGCCACACCGTTATCGATTCTGTGACCGGACTTTACGAGGCTCGTGAGATAATGGCTCGCGGGATCGTGAGGGAAGTCTATAACCTGATGAAGCAATGGCACCAGACCGCAATATTGATCACTCAGAAGCGCAGTGCACAGGAAGAAACCTCTGCTGAAGCTGCTGGAGGTTATGCAGTAGGACATATTGTGGACTGTACTATTGTGCTCTCCAAGCATCTCATTGAAAGAGCATACGAGGAGAAGATTTATAAGGCTGCTCTAGGGGAGGTAGTGCGTACTATTAGGATAGATGGTTGCAGGCTATCAGGGCACGATCAATCCACTCACATATTGGAGATAAGTGATCTAGGGCTGGTTAAGGTGGGTCCTCCTTTATCAACAATCTACTCCAGTGATACGAAGTAATTTCCGAGTGCAAGGAGGTGTCAAGATGCCAGGCGAGGTGCAACCAGTCGATGTAGATGTGGATGAGATAGTTCGTAAGGTTTATTTGAAAGCTATAGATGTGGTAGGCGGCCTCCGTAGGCTTGTTGAGTACAGGAACCTAACCTGGGTACCTTCGTTGATAGAGGCTTCTTATATAGTGGTTTTGCATGAACTTTATAACAAAACGGCAGACGAGATCGCTGAGTTTTTGGGTATAAGTAGCTCTACGGTCTACAACGTTCTTCGGGCAGATACTGAGAAAGTATTAGAAAAACTAGAAGAGGAAAGGCAGGAGAAAGACTTAAGAACACATGTGGCTGGTGGCATAGCCAAGCTTGCTTTTCATGAGTTGCTAAAATCTGGTGAGATAGAGAAGTTGTAGGATTGCCAGGATTTATAAGAGCTTAGAGCAGCCAGGGTGTAAGCCCTGGCTGGATTTTGTCTGCTGAGCTAATCTAATCTTGCCAGACTCAATTGGTGTGAATGCAATTGTATTCCACAACTAGTCAGTTTGATGTGTCGGTAGTTATCCCTGCTAGAAATGAATCTAAATATATATGCAGGGCGATTTCCTCCATTGCCAATCAGAAGTGGCCTTTGAACAGGGTAGAGGTAGTTGTTGTTGACAATGGCTCAACCGACGGTACCTCCGAAGTAGCTTCTGCATGTGCTAGCCGCTTTACAGGGCTTAATTTCTCTTTACTTGCTGAAAACCTGCGAGGTAGGGGAAGAGCAAAGAACCTTGGGGCGAAATTCGCTAAAGGCAGAATACTAATATTTATGGATGCTGACTCCTATGCTGCACCCAACCTTGTTAGCACTGTAATGCGCTATGTAGCTAAGGGCTACCCTGCAGGTAGCATTAGAGTAAAAGCCGATTCAGACCATTTTATTGACTGTTTATTCTTCGATATGATGGAATACGGCAAGAAGCATTTTGGTATACGAGCTCAGATGGGTTATTTTGACCAGGAGCTCTTCTGGAGGGTGGGAGGGTTCAACGAATCCTTAGAGATAGCTGAGGATAAGGATCTCTTCGACCGAATAATCAATCTGGGGGTGCCCACTTGCCACATAATGGAGACATGGATAGCAACCTCCCCGAGAAGGTTACATACTCTGCCTCTCCACCTAGCAGTGGTCACTACGTTTCTAAGGTGGGCGTTGGCACACATTGGTTTTGGAAGGCGCTGGGTGTATTAGGTAGTCTGTTTTGGGGTATCCTATGGCGGCTAGTTCGGCTGGGATGGGCCGGCGGGGGTAAGGCAGCCGGAGTCCTATCTGTGTGGCTCTGGTGGGAAAGATTCACTATATGGTGGTGGAAGCTTCGTCCATTATTCCCTGACTCTATACTCTCATATAAAGTCAATACCTATAAGGGAAGACCTTTATCTCTCCCTGATGGTGTCATCGTCATGCCCGGTGACGGGGTAATTGACCTTCATATGAATAATCCAATTTTAAGTCGTAAATTCCAAGAAGGAGCTTCCACATGGGAACTTATCAAAGAGGCACGTAAGGAGCTTCGAGTACTATCATCGCGCATAGCTTCGGGAGCTCTTCCGGACGTTGTAGCTGTTCGTGGTACTACATTACTTGTAGTACCATGCATCAGGCTTGGGTTTACGGCCTTCCCTTTGAGGAATAACTTATGGAATAGGTTCAGGTTCTTTTTCTTTGTAGGACTAAGGGCGATCTATCACCCGCACGGCTGGAAGGCTGCAGAGAGGCTAGTACTGCAGGGTTGGCCGCATGATGTCTGGATGAGTAAAGACCAACTAATTCATCGCTTCCCGCCTATGTGATAGTTTGACCCACAGCTCCCAGTTATTGCTTTTACTTATCAGCAGCCGATTCTATCCCACAGCTGTTATTTGCACAAGGTGTGAATAGCGCCTGCCCATATTTGTCTTTCCCAAAATTGCCAATCATCTTCTGAGTATCAGGACTCAGCAAGAAGTCGACAAATGCTTTTGCTCCCTCAGCATTTACCTTGGGGAATTTATCCGGGTTGACCTGGATCACATGATATATGTTGAGTAGCACTGGGTCACCCTCAAACAATATGGATAGATCGAGTTGGTCTCTGAGGGCTAAGTATGTACCTCTATCGGTAAGGGTGTAACCGCCCTTCTCGGAGGCTATCTGGAGGGTCTGCCCCATGCTGTTACCTGTCTCCTGATACCAGTCTCCTTGAGGGCTGATACCTGCCTGCTTCCAGATTTCCAGCTCCTTCTTGTTGGTGCCGGAGTCATCCCCCCTTGAGAAGAAGAGGGACTTGCTGGTGGCTATTCTCCTGAAAGCTTCCATGACATCTTTCGCTGACTTAATATTTGCAGGGTCGCTTTGAGGCCCTACGATTATAAAGTCGTTATACATCACAAGGTGCCTGTTTGTGCCTGCACCTGTCTTCATGAATTCCAGCTCAGAGGAGGGAGCATGCACCAGCAGGACATCGGCGTTACCTTGCTCTCCCATCTCAAGCGCTTCTCCAGTTCCTACTGCTACTGTTTTTACACGGTAGCCTGTTTGCTTTTCGAATTGAGGTATAAGTACATCAAGTAAGCCCGAGTCCTGAGTGCTGGTAGTGGTTGCGAGAATTAAGTCTCTCTTAGCAGATCCAGGGGGTGAACATCTATAGGCTGACAATAACCACAATACTGCCAAAGCAGCCATACCCAACCTGTATATGTTTCTGGACATATCTTCATCCTCAATGGGGTATAGGTCTTGAGCAAATCGCTAGCAAGTATAACATGATATTTATATTTTGTAATCCTAATTAATAAGCTTACTATCTATAACATGCAAACAATATATAAAATGCTTCTGTCTACTTAGTTGACGTTTTATCGACTTGCTTTGTATATTATTAGCTGCAGGATTCGGTCCACCGCTGGCGCTAGTGCCAGAGGAACTTCCCCACTCCCAGCCCCGGGTCCGGACCTGCGAGGGCAAGGACGCCTGGCGAAACAGCAAGCCAGGGCGGGTCATGGCGAGAGCCGTGACGACCACAACCCCAACAGAAAACTAACCCGCCGATGGGCCCGTCAGGGTCACAGGTAAGGGGTGAAACAGCGGCGGTAAGATCGCCGCAGCGTCGGCAGTAATGTCGGCGGCTAGGGGAGTGTGCGTCCGGGAGCAAGGCAGTAATTGCCGCAGTGGCGAGCCGCCTAGAGCGAGCAGCCACCACGTCGTAAGACGTGAGACAGATGGTGGACTAGAACAGAATGGGGGGTACGGAATCCTGCGAATGCCATGATGGACCACCTAACTGGTGGTCCATCATGTCTTTTAATCAGGCTACTAATCCACTCCTATGTTCCAGGCCTCCTCTAACTCTTGCTTTGAATAGACTTTGAACGCAAGCATAGTCTTTGTTCTCACTACTTCTGGCAGTGAAGCTATATGGTTCGTTACTACCTCGGAGAGCTGATCGTACTCCCTGAGCTTTAGAAGAGCTACAAGATCGTGATCACCTGTAACACTCCAGACCTCCGCTACTCCGTCTATATCTACCAGCTTCTGAGCCGCCTCGTTGATTCGTCCCCTTTCTACATCTATTTCTACAAGCGCTGTAATCACCTGGTCCTCCTGGAATTGTATGTCTTGCTGAGTATAGTACCGTCTATCTTAACTCATCATAACTCTAGTGAGTAACAAGGATATACCCCTGATAGACGGCTAGTGATCTATACTAGTGAATGATCGGCTCTTAGGAGGTTTCTGTAAATTGAATCAGCTAGATCTCAAAAGGATGGTAGCTTATAGAGCAGCTCAACTCGTGCCTGATGGTGCATTAATAGGTTTGGGATCTGGATCCACTGCTGAGTTATTTGTGCAATTCCTGGGAGAGAGGGTAAGAAACGAAGGACTAAGGGTTGTGGGGGTTCCCACTAGCGAGAGGACTGTAGCAGCCGCTAAAGCAGCAGGAGTCGAACTTACTACATTGGAAGAGCATCCTGAGTTAGATATGGCTTTTGATGGCGCAGATGAGGTCGACCCCGATCTCAACCTCGTGAAAGGACTAGGAGGAGCTTTAGCCAGAGAAAAGATAGTGGCTAAGGCTAGCAGAGTTTTCGTGGTACTAGTGGATGAGTCGAAGTTAGTGGATATCTTAGGCTCAAAATCCCCTGTGCCAGTAGAAGTGCTTCAATTTGGTTGGACTAGGACTTCACGAGAGCTCGAGTCTATGGGACTACAGCCGGTTCTGCGCACGAGAGATGGGTTGCCATATGTAACTGACAATGGTAATTATGTTCTTGACCTACACGTTGGCCCTATATCCAATCCCAGCGACCTCGATCTCAAGTTACACCTTGTAACAGGAGTTGTGGAGACGGGACTATTTATAGATATAGCTTCCCTAGTAATGGTAGGCACACAAGATGGTGTGATAGAGATGAGGAGACCTCAAGATTAGTTAGCTGTTTATGGAACTTGTTTCAGAGGATATAGGTCTCATTTACGTATTCTCCATCGTGATTCGAAAATAAATTCTCGGTTTGAGGTCGATAAGTGGACTACGCTTTTGAAAGATGGATCAACTCATCCGCAGGACATCATCCATTAATCGATGGTGTGATGGTGCATATAGTTGCGTGGGGTGAGTACGCATTTATAGTCGTGGTGGCCCTGTGGCTTTTGCAAGGTGTAATTACGGCTGATAGTTTAGAACTTCTTGGCGCTGTAACTGCTTTGTTAGCAGCCGTAGTGGCATTATCTGCCAATCAGGCTATAGCCCATATCTGGTATAGGCCCAGACCCTACGTCGCGCATCCTAATACAGTTCACTTGCTGCTCCATCACAGTCCAGATGCTTCTTTTCCGAGCGATCATGCTGCAGCATCCATGGCAATATCCTTTGTATTGATGAATTTCCACAGGTACTTGGGCATATTGTTGCTGCTGTTTGCGTTGCTTATGTGCTATTCCCGGGTCTACGTGGGAGATCACTATCCGGGTGATATCTTTGCTGGGCTAATTGTAGGCCTAGTTTCCGCTCTTCTGCTACTGTTTTGCTTCCAACGAGTTGCAAGGTATATAAGTGGTAGATTGGAAACTATGCTTATGAAGGCTCGTGCTGCGCTATTTTAGGAGATAAGACGCATCTGTATTGGAGGCGGTGGTGTCTGTCCTTTCTGTTTATAGATCTTCTTTATTTCCTCATAGGCAAGTTTGTCACACCTTTCGTTATCGGTGTTCCCTGCATGCCCTTTTACCCAATAACACTTAACTAGATGTCTAGACATAAGCTCATCTATTCTCTGCCAGAGGTCGGCGTTCTTGACGGAACCTTTTTGTAACCTACCCTTAGCCTTCCACATAGGTAGCCATTCCATCATGCCTTTGCAAAGATACTCGGAATCTGTGTAAAGCTCTACCTCATGGGGTTCATGAAGTGCCTCAAGGGCTTTTATTACTGCTGTCATCTCCATCCTGTTATTGGTGGTGTTTTCCTCACCCCCTGAGATCTCTTGGACCTCTGAGTTGTAGCGTATCACTGCTGCCCAGCCGCCTGGACCAGGATTGGGCTCACACCCACCGTCAGTATGTATGATTACTTTTTTCAACTTACCCCTTCCTAAATGACTCTCTATATTCAGGCGCCTTATATCCTACCATCTGGAGCGGATCTTTTGCCTACTGGCATATCTCCTGCTTACATCCTTGTAACAACAATTTAGGAGGTTGATGGTGGATCTTAGACTGGATGGGAAAGTTTCACTTGTTACAGGCGGAGGGTCTGGTATTGGTGAAGCAGCCGCTGTTCTTATGGCCGATAACGGAGCTAAGGTGGGCGTGCTTGACTTCAGGCAGGATGCTGCAGAAAAGGTATCTAAGCAAATTGTAAACAGAGGGGGAAGTGCTATACCTCTTGTGGCCGATGTATCTAATCCAGAGCAAATGAACAGTGCTATAGGGCAGCTGGTAAACGAGTGGGGGAGACTAGATATAGTGTTTGCTAATGCTGGGATAAATGGTGTGTGGGCTCCTCTAGAGGAATTAGATCCACAAGAATGGGATAGGACTCTGGCTATAAACCTTAAAGGCACTTTTCTTACAGTAAAGTATGCCATTCCGTATCTTAAAGAAAGAGGCGGATCAATAATCATAACTTCTTCTATAAATGGCACAAGAGTCTTCAGCAATACTGGGGCTACCGCTTATTCATGCTCGAAGGGTGCTCAGGTGGTGTTTACTCAGATGGCAGCGCTTGAGCTTGCCCAATATAAGATAAGAGTGAATGCCATATGTCCTGGTGCTATAGAGACCAATATAGATGAGCGCACCGAGAAACGTGATACAGAAGAGGTTGAGGTACCTGTTGAGTTCCCAGAAGGCTCCTTCCCTTTGGAAGGTGGCCCTGGGAGTCCTCAACAGGTGGCTAATCTCGTACTATTTTTGGCATCAGATGCTTCTAGCCATATAACAGGTACTCCTATCTGGATAGAAGGTGCAGAGTCCTTGCTTAGAGGTTAGACCCCACTGAAAGCTGAGAATCCGCCATCTACAGGTACGACTACGCCTGTTACAAAGCTAGAGGCTGGAGAACATAACCAGAGTAATGTCGTTATAAGTTCCTCTGGCCTGCCAAACCTACCTAGAGGAGTCCGGTTTATAATCAGCTTCCCTCGGGGAGTAGGGTTGCCATCGGAGTTAATGAGTACGGAGCGGTTTTGTTCTCCCAGGAAGAAACCTGGAGCTATAGCATTGACTCTTACACCCTCTCCAAATTTGTGAGCTAGCTCCACTGCTAACCACTGCGTGAAATTAGTTACTGCTGCCTTGGCAGCAGAGTATCCCATAGTGCGAGTTATGGCTCGTAGAGCTGCCATAGAAGAGATATTGACTATGCAACCAGATGGTTGCTGTACGTGTTCTCCCCTTACCATGGCTTCTCCGAACACCATGGTTGGTAGTATTGTGCCATAGAAGTTAAGGTCAACTACTCTTCGTGTTGCCTCGATAGGTACATCAAAGATCGAGCCTTGAGGAGGTACGAATGCATCAGGTACATTCCCTCCCGCAGCGTTTACCAGTATATCGATGCGTCCCCATTCTTGGAGTACTCGGTTGCGTATTTCTATTAGCTGATCCTGCCTGAGAACATCAGCAGGCAGCGCCATAGATGTGCCACCTTCTGCTTGTATGGAATCTGCTACTTCCTTGGCTTTGGCTTCCCTCCTGCCTATTATGCCGACTCTAGCCCCGGCTCTAGCTAACCCATGGGCCATGGCACCTCCCAAGACGCCGGTAGAACCCGTCACTAGCGCCACCTTACCTTCAAGATTGAACAACTCGTACAGATAATCCTTGCTTGCAACGGTCACAGCACCACTCCTCCAGAACCCTTACTTGAAGATGGATTATAAAGCCTTAAAGCTTATTAGTCGAGTTGCTTAGGTGTTACACTAAGGCTAAAATGCGCTTGCCGCTCACAAGAAAGGATTCGTTAGTATGCTAAGTGTAGAGGAAGCCGAGAAGAGGATCTTGGATTCCATTCATGTTCTCAACGATGTTGAGGTGTCATTGCTTGATGCCTTGGGACTCACCCTGACTGAGGACATAATTGCTAACTTCGATGTTCCTCCTCATTCTAATTCAGCCATGGATGGCTATGCTGTTAGAGCAGAGGATATTGTTGGAGCTTCAAAGGATAAGCCGGTACGTCTGCAAGTTATATCTAATGTTCCTGCTGGCTATTTGGCAGACCGAGCCGTGCAGCCAGGGACAGCTATTAGAATTATGACTGGTGCTCCTTTGCCAGAAGGAGCAGATACAGTTGTACAGGTGGAACTTACTGAGACTGAAGGGGACAAAGTATTGGTTAAGGCATCCCTGCCAAGGGGTAGGAATGTCAGGTTAGCAGGGGAGGATATAAAGTCTGGGCAGAAAGTCTTGAGTTCTGGAGAGATCATAAGTGCTGCCGATATTGGGGTATTAGCAAGCTTAGGACGAAAGACTGTCCGGTGTATTCGCCGACCTAAAGTAGCGATACTTGCTACTGGTGACGAGGTAGTTGAACCTGGAGAGGTTCTGCCTCCAGGCAAGATATATAACTCCAATAGCTATGCTGTTGCTGCTCAAGTGAAAGAGGCAGGTGGCATACCCGTGCTCCTGGGAATAGCTCGAGACACCAGAGAGAGCTTGGCGAACAAGTTACAGGAGGCGCTTGCGCTGCAGGTAGACTTGATAGTGTCTAGCGGCGGAGTATCTGTGGGTGATTTTGATTTGGTGAAGGATATGTTGACGGCTGAGGGGAGCATGGAGTTTTGGCAAGTAAACATGAAGCCTGGTAAGCCTCTGGCTTTCGGTCATGTTCGTGGAGTGCCTATGCTAGGGCTCCCTGGTAATCCTGTGTCCTCCATGATCTCTTTTGAGCTCTTTGGGAGACCATCAATCAAGAAGATGATGCAGCAGTACCCTGAAGAGCGGACAATGGTAACTGCTTTTATGGAAGAAGGTTACAAGAAGACAGATGACCGTCGTCATTTCGTGAGGGTAAAGCTTCATAGATCAAATGGCAAGTTTTTTGCGCGTTTGACAGGAGAGCAAGGATCAGGCATATTGACCTCGCTGATGCATGCGGATGGTATAGCTATCGTACCGGAAGATAAACCTGCACTGGAGCCAGGTGATGAGGTCAAAGTCATGCTGATTCGCTAACATAGCTTGGAGATTCAACAGTAAATAGGTAGGAGGGTAACAGTTGTCTGAGAATCAGGAGTTTGACATAGCCATAATAGGTGGAGGTCCAGCAGGCTATGTGGCCGGAATATATGCCCAACAGATGGGGGTAAGGGCCGTTGTAATAGAGAAGCAGTATTGGGGAGGCACTTGTCTCAATGTAGGTTGTATCCCAACAAAGGCTATGGTAAGCACCGTTGAAGTGCTTAAGTTGGCGCGCCAGGGAGCTGAGATGGGCCTCAAGGGAGATATCGAGCCCGATTTTGATGCGATAGTTGCCCGGCGTGACAAGGTGGTGAAGCAGCTTGTGTCTGGAGTGCAAGGACTCCTGAGGTCTAATGGAGCTACCCAGATATTTGGAGAAGCCACAATCAAGACTCCTAATGAGATTGAGGTACGTACCCAGGAGGGCACCCAAACAGTTAGAACACGCAACATACTTATAGCTACTGGATCTGTCCCAGCCAAACCTCCGGTAGAAGGGATGGATCTGCCAGGCGTAGTAGACAGTACAGGGTTGCTATCCCTTAAGGAACAGCCACAGGAGCTGGTCATTATAGGCGGAGGTTACATAGGGATAGAGTTTGCAAGCATCTTCGTGAACCTCGGTACCAAAGTAACTGTGATCGAGATGCTTCCACGAATCCTTGCTGGCTATGATGAGGAGCTCACCAAGCGACTGCAACAGCTTCTGCAGCGCGATGGGGTAGAGTTTCACCTAAACGCCCCCGTACAGGCAGTGGAACAGGGCGAAGGCAAGCTTTTGGTCAGATACAGCGAGAACGGACAGGAGAAGGTAGCCGAAGGGGATGTAGTACTTGTGGCTACCGGTAGGATTCCCTATACGGAAGGTCTTGGGCTGGACAACTTGGGTGTTGAGATGAATAAGAGAGCTGTTAAAGTAGATGACAGAATGCAAACCAATATCCCGAATGTATATGCTGCAGGTGACGTGGTAGCCAAGATGCCGCTGGCACATGTGGCTTGGACTGAGGCACAAGTAGCAGTCCGTAATATGCTAGGCAAGAGAACCAAGATGGAGTACTTTGCTGTACCTTCCTGTGTGTTCTCTGTCCCCGAGATGGCTAGCGTAGGGCTTACCGAGCAGGCTGCTTACGAGCAAGGATACGAGATTAAAGTAGGTAGGTTCCCCTTCTCAGCTAATGGAAGGGCTCTAGGTATGGGAGAGTCTCAAGGTCTAGTCAAGATCATATCTGAGGCGGATTCAGGTGAGATACTAGGGGCACATATTTTGGGTCCGCATGCTTCCGACCTCATTGCAGAGCTAACCCTTGCGATGGAGATGGGGGCAACTGCTGAGGATGTCGATCTCACTATTCATGCACATCCCACTCTGCCTGAGGCGATCCAGGAAGCAGCGTTGGCTACCACAGGACGCGCAATACACTACATAGTCAAATGATTTACCGATAATCGGAGGAAACACGTGCCCGGTAGAAATGGTCCCTATCTCAAGCCAGGATGGTTCGTAAAAAACCTGGTCAACCCTTTATTGATGAAGCTAGGATTAGTACCTGTGCTTGTGGTTCGTGGCAGAAAGACGGGTAAGATGCGAAGTGTGCCCGTTAATGTACTTGAGTACCAAGGTCAGAAATATCTTGTCGCACCTAGGGGCAATACCGACTGGGTGCTTAATCTGAGATCCGCGGGAGAAGGCATGATACGCTTCAAAGGAAAGACTGAACACTTTAGAGCTGTAGAGGTCCCAGACCAAGATAAGCCTCCTATTATTCAAGCTTACCTTCAAAAGTGGGGAGCTCAGGTAAAGAAGCAGTTTGAAGTTTTGCCTGAACCAGCTCATCATCCTATTTTCAGAATGGAGAGCTCTACAACGGAAATGGGCTAATAGTAGCTCTAATGAGATAGTTGCTCCTGCCGAGTCGGATATAAAATGCTTTCAGAGAATACTAGTAAGGAGCTGAATTGCTATGAAAGTTGAGCACTTTGAGGCGATCTTGAGAGCTCGGCAGGAGTTTCCATCCGTAACTGCACCAGGCGCTCCCGTGTTTTTCGATAACCCTGGGGGTACGCAGGTACCACATCAGGTCGTGGAGGCTATATCTTACTACTTGACACATAACAATGCCAACTCACATGGAGCCTTTGAGACTAGTAAAAGGACAGATACCTTAGTAGAAGATGCGCGTCAAGCTATGGCAGATTTTCTAGGAGCCGATTCTCCTGATGAGATAGTGTTCGGCCCAAACATGACTACTCTCACCTTTTCTATTAGTCGAGCTTTAGGTAGGATCCTACGACCTGGTGATGAGATCGTGGTTACAACTCTTGATCACGATGCCAATGTTGCGCCCTGGCTATTGTTAGCTGAGGATAAGGGGCTTACTATTCGGACAGTCGATATCAATCCAGAGGATTGCACGCTCAGTGTTGATTCCCTGCATGGAGCTATAAATCCTCGTACCCGTATTATAGCTGTAACCCATGCGTCCAACGCAGTTGGAACGATAGTCGACGTACAAGACATAACTAGGATAGGGCACGAAGTAGGAGCGCTTGTCTTTGTAGACGCTGTCCACTATGCCGCGCACGGACCAATCAATGTAACGGCTATCGGGTGTGATATGCTTGCTTGTTCAGCCTACAAGTTCTTTGGTCCACATGTAGGCGTGCTCTATATTCGGCGAGATCTCTCGGAAATGCTAAGACCGTATAAAGTCAGGCCAGCATATGATAGGCCACCCTATAAGTGGGAAACGGGGACTCCAAGCTACGAACTTTTGGCAGGAATTACCTCTGCTGTGGATCATATAGCCTCTCTAGGTAGCGGGAATACTAGGAGGGAAAGAATCCTATCCGCTATGCACACTATTCAAGAATATGAAGCCTATATAGGTAAGCCATTGTTGGAAGGATTGCTTTCTTTACCAGTGAAAGTCTACGGCATTAGAGATCTGAGTAGATGGCATGAGAGGGTTGCCACATTCGCCTTTAGGTGTGAAAGTATCCATCCCCGGGATATGGCTCAGATGATGGCTGAAAAGGGATTTAATGTATGGGATGGAAACTATTATGCTCTCTCGCTTATGCAGAGGCTGGGACTTGAAGGTAGTGGTGGTGCAGTGCGCGTAGGGTTAGCCCACTATAATACACGTGAAGAGGTTGATCGTTTCCTTAATACCCTAGAGGATATTGTAGTGGGTAGTGGTGTTTAGAAGTGAAGTATAGGATGATTGCCCTTGACCTTGACGGTACCTTGCTGGATTCTCATGGTCGTGTACGTCCCCGTGTAAAGGAGGCTGTTAGGAAGGCGATAGATCTTGGAGTTATAGTGACTATTGCTACTGGCAGGAGATTGCATTTTGCACAGAAGATAGCTGAGGAGATTGGTATAGATGTACCCTTGGTTTTACATGGGGGTACGTTGATTCAGGATTCAGCTACTGGCGAGGTAATTTATGAGGATGTAATGTCCCCAAGCTTGGTGCGAGAGGCTGTAGAACTTGTTGTAAATTATGGTCATCAGCCGGTGTTATTTGTGAGCCCTTCTGCAGGTGGTGGACTACTAGCGGGACCACCAGAGAAGGATAGCGTTCTAGCATCGCAGTATCTAAACAGTCAGCGTAATATAAAAAGGCTGCCTTACGAAGACCTCGCTAACGCTGAGCATGTGCTCAGCGTCTGGGTGATAGAAGATCATGACGTACTTGGACCTCTTTACGAAGCAATGGTCAAGAGGCCCTACTACAAGGTTCTGCTGTGGGAACCTGAGCCTGACAAGCCAGATACCGGCTACTTGCTAGATATACTCAACGTAGGTGCTTCTAAAGCCAAGGCGCTGAGACACTTAGCTGCTAGCTACGGTATCAGCATGGATGAGGTCATGGCTATAGGAGATCAGATAAACGACCTTGAAATGATGGAGGCAGCAGGTCTAGGTGTGGCCATGGGAAATGCCATATCACCTGTAAGAGAGCTGGCTAATGCTGTTGTAAGTTCGAACGATGAAGATGGTGTGGCAGAAGCTATTGAAAGGTTCGTCCTCTCTGAGGAGGCTGTAGGGGATGGGTCGCAGGTTCGAAGGTAGATCTGTGATAGTAACGGGTGGCACGAGCGGTATAGGTCTCCAGATAGCGACCTGTTTCCTGAAAGAAGGTGCAAGCGTTTTGATCACAGGCAGGGATAGAGAAAAGGGCAAGGATGCGGAGACTCGCCTCTCTTCTTTAGGTCCCTGCAGCTTCATATCAGCTGATGCCTCCAGTGCTGATGATGTCGCGTCCGTCATGGAGCAGGTGGTAGCTCTGTATGGTGGCCTCGACGTACTAGTAAACAACGCAGGTGTAGGGCTCGTAGCCCCTATATCTGAGACTAGCGAAGACGATTGGGACCGTATCATGGACGTAAATGTGAAGGGGTACTTCCTGCACGCACGTGCAGCCTTGCCGTTGCTTGCCGAACGGAAGGGGTGTATGGTGCATGTAGCTTCGGATGCTGGCGTAATCGGGGAGAGGATGGCTGGTGCCTACTCCGTGAGCAAGGCCGCCGTGATCATGCTCTCCAGGATGTTCGCGCTGGATGGAGGGCTGCTGGGGGTGCGGTCCAACTGCGTATGCCCTGGAGATACCATTCCCGGAATGAAGCACATGACCTTGCCGGGTGGGGAGATAAGGCCTGCTGATCACTGGCATGAATGGCCTCTACCGCCTATCGGCAGATATGGCACTGCAGAGGATGTAGCCTCCGCCGTAGCATTCCTTGCATCCGATGAAGCAGGATTCTGCAACGGTGCAGTACTCCTTGTGGATGGTGGCATGCGTGCAGGCTTCCCCGATAGATAGTGATAAGCTAAGGTCAGATTTATTTGATCCTGCTTTCAATAAAAGCAGGTGGTATCAGAATAGAATTATGCGCATTGATCTAGCTGACAAAACCTCTTTTCCTACATGAAACTGTTCTTGAAGTTCGAGCCAAACTGCATAGGGCTCATGAATATCTCCTACACAAACATCACATGCGTTGCTATAATTACTTTTGCATGGGCTCGTAGCTCAGCGGTTAGAGCAAGCGGCTCATAACCGCAAGGTCGCAGGTTCGAATCCTGCCGAGCCCACCGGCCGCGAAAGCGGCCTTTTGCTTTTTAAGCTAAACTTTGCATGCGCTAACCTCATGTGTGCCTTTTGTGGGATATACTTTCATCAGGAAGCTATCCTATAAATGGTAAAGTGGAATGTTCCCAAGTATTCGATCCTTTTTGGCATTTAGCTATACGGTCACAGTACTACTTATAGTCTCAGCTCTCAGTGTGGGAATAGAGCACATAGTAGAGCGCACCTTACATGATTCTATCGATGGATCTCTAAAAGAATATTCCCAGCAGGTATCCCAGTACTTGGTTTCAGATACTGATACTGATATAGCTGAACAGATCGAACGTTTGATAGCTGTAATAAACTTGGGCCGGCAGAGCGAGGAGAGCGTCCAACTCAGGTTATATGGTCCTGATGGATTACCCTTAGCTCCCACCATAAGTGATACTAACATCCCCGATGCTAATCCTGGTTTCCTCAAGAGAGTTAAGCGTCCCGTGCTGCAGACGGTGATGCTGGATGATGGTAGTAGGATGAGAGTGCTTACTAGGCCTGTCAAATATGGGACTGAGGTGCTTGGGTATCTCCAGGTGGGTAGGAGTCTTGAACCCGTCGACAGGATACTCGCTAGGTTAAAGACCATACTCATACTTGGTGGGGCGATAGCCTCGGTATCCGCAGGGGTATTGGCATATTTCCTAGCATGGCAGGCACTTAGGCCATTTTCCCGCATCGTCGAGGATACGCGTAAGATCGGTGTCGATGATCTTAGTAAGAGGTTGCCTGCAGATTATGGAGTACTTGAGGTCAATAGACTAGCTCGTACTTTCAACTCCCTGCTAAACAGGCTTGAGAAGGCTTTTGAAAGCCAAAAGAGGTTTGTAGCAGACGCTTCTCATGAGCTTCGCACTCCTTTGACAACCATCAGGGGGAATGCGGAAGTGATGCTTATGGATCCAAACCTACCCCCTGATGTCAGGGAAGGGTTAGAGAACATACGTGGTGAGGTGTCCAGGCTAAGCCGTCTGGTCTCTAATCTGTTGATGCTGGCGAGAGCAGACGCAGGACAGGTAAACCTAACATACAGACCAGTCAATCTGCATGATGTAGTTTTGGATACTCTCAAGCAGATGCACACCTCAATCGATGGTTTATCTGTGAGGCTTGAGCGTGAGGATCAGGTGATGGTATCCGGTGATGCTGACCAGCTCAAACAGGTGATGTTGAATCTATTGGATAATGCATTCAAATATACACCTAAAGGTGGCAGTGTTTATGTGTCGGTATATGCCGAGCCTCCCTGGGCTAAAGTTGAGATCAGGGATACGGGAATAGGTATAGCTCCATCTGAGCTCACTAGAATATTTGAGAGGTTTTACAGGTCTAGCAAAGCCCCCAAAGGGGCAGGTAGTGGCCTGGGGCTCTCTATAGCTCAATGGGTAGTAAGGGCCCACAACGGGCGTATAACCGTCAGCAGTAAGCAAGGTGAGGGAAGTACTTTTACTGTATGGTTACCTCTCTTTGAGGGTGACTCTACATATAATCGCGAAGAAGAAAGACACTCTAGTGCACAGACGCAAAGTTTAGCTCCCAATTTATAACCCTCTTCTAACCTTCAAGTAACTTGTCTGTAACGGGGTAAGTGTATCTTTGCCTTGAGACTTATTTTCTTCCGGCCATGACTAATGGCAAGGGGGGAAGAGAAGTGGATAGAAAGAGGGTCATCCTTATAGGCGATCGTTGGGAGACTCAGATGCTCGCGGCGTGCGCGCTTGAAGGTGCCGGATACGATGCTATCACCTTATTTGACAAGAGGAGAGCTGTTGAGGCCGTAAAAGATATCAAACCCGATCTTGTCCTTCTTGATATGGATCTGCCCAAGCTGAGGTCAGTTCAAATAGTTCGCTCTCTTCGTAGAGATGCAGCTACGCAGAATGTGCCTATAATAGGTATAGTATCCTCTGGGGAGGAACAGGCTGTGGCGGGGAGGTTTAATGGCTTAGCGGATGTCTTCCCACAGCCCTTCGACAAGAGAACTCTTCTACGTAAGGTTCGGAAAGTTCTGAGGGATGGTAGAACTGAGAGAAACGGACGCTGAGGAGCAGGAAAACTCCGATAAGCGCCAACCTCGCTTTACTTATGTTTCTATCATACTGTTGCTGATAGGAGCACTTGTATTCGGTGCCCTTGCAGGCGGCATGGCAGGCTTTGCCCTTTCCAGAAGGGGATATCCCACTACGACCTCAGGTCAGCCCCTCAGTCAGATGAACCCCGCTGATGTTGTAAAATCCTCAGAACCTTATATGGTCACCATTACAACTCCCACCAGTACGGAGCAGGGTAGAGGTCAAAGGACTCTGCTTGGTAATGGTGTAGTTATGAACCTCGATGGTTACATACTTACTACTAGCCAAGTCCTTCAAAGGTATGATCAAGTACAGGTAGTTTTCTATGATGGGCGTTCAGCAAGAGGGGTGTTAGTAGCGGCCCCTGACCAGGACACAGGATTAGCAGTAGTCAAGGTGAGCGTACCCGTTCCCAAAGAACCTGTTTTTGCAGATCCAAACTCGATAGAGACCGGTACCCAAGTTATTGCCCTTGGAATCTCGCGCAATGGGGCTGGGGTTACTGCTGATATGGGTATCATAGGCTCGATAGGATTTCAGAACAATATAGGTGGGGCCCAGATGGCAGATAACCTCATTTGGACGGATGCTAAGGCACCAGAGGTGGCTTTGGGAGGCCCCGTAGTCAATTTGGCTGGGGAAATCATAGGCATAACGGTGGCTGTGGATAACAGGGGATGGTCACTGGTATTACCTGCCAATACAGCACGCAATATCGCGCAGCGGTTACTTAAGACAGGCGCAGGTCCGAGGGCAAGCCTAGGTATATATTACGTCACAGTAACTCCGCAGCTTGCTCAGCTTAGGGGACTGGATCAGTCAGGAGCATTAATCACTGCTGTGTTGCCAGATTCTCCAGCAGATAGAGCTGGCCTAAAGCCTGGCGACTTGATAATCTCGCTCGATGGCAAGGTCGTCAATGAGAAGCAAACGCTCGAGTCTTTGCTGGCGGCTAAGCGTCCAGGTGAGACTGTCCACCTGCAGGTCATTCGCAAAGGCACAGTTAATAGGTATACTGTTCTACTTGCTCGTAAACCCGCGCCTGGCGCTACTCCTACAGTAGTAGCTACTCCCAGTCCCTAAATCTCAGAAAACTCTAGGCCGACGCACCTGAGTAGTGCCGTATGCCCTGATGCCAGAACCATCTCGAGAACCATAGAAGTGCTATAGATAGCAAGATGGCGCCTACTAGTAGCTGCCAAGTAATCTTGCCGGTAAGTGCTTGTGCAGGCACGGTCACAGCAAATGCTACTGGCACCAAAAAGGTGAGTGCTGCTCTCAGAGGTTGAGGATAGATAGTTACTGGCCATCTTCCAGCCTGATACATACTCTCAAAGATCACAAGCAGGTTTTCTACTCTTATAAACCAAAATGCCAGCGTTGCAAGAGAGAGAAGGAAACTATAGACGATCACGCTTCCTGAGAACAATACTATCCCAAAGCTTATAGCTTGGTATGTACCTACGCTGTCGCCTATCTGTACTAAGGCTATGATTATAACTACTATGCCTAATCCTACGTCGAACAGACGCCATATCTCTAATTGTCGAGTGCTGACGTAGACCTGGGAGTCTAAAGGTTTAGTTAGAGCAAAATCTAGAGTACCTTGTCGCACATCCTCCATGAATCTCTCTAAACTAGGTCTTACGATAAGCCCTACAATGCCACCTATAAGTATGTAAACGCCAAGCACCGCTAGGAGCTCCTCTGGCAACCACCCATCGAGGTTATCTGTTTGCCCGAAGACGATCGCCAAACCTCCCAACCCCGTCAAAAGCCCTACTAATGATTGGAATGCTTGAACAAAGAAATTGGCTCTATACTGGAGCTCGCTCATCAATCCTATACGGAAGAATGTGCCAAGCAACCTAGCATATCTCATGTCATGCTCCTACTGCTGAGTACCTACTTATTCCTAGTCTCCAGATGAACCTGAAGGCTATAAGACTTACTAACAACCATAAAGCTTGTATCGCGAAACCTAAGAGGACTTGCGTAGGGTTTAGCCTTCCTAGGACTAGCTCTGTGGGAAATGCTACTGCCCACTTAAAAGGCAGGATATTCGCCAGCATCTCCAATGGACGGGGTAAGAGCGAGAGCGGCGTCATCTGCCCAGAGAGGAATAGGAAAAGTGTGCTATAAATCTGATTGATAGCTGAGGTACGCGTGACCCAGAATCCTACCAATCCTATTGTCCATTCCATGACAAAGCGCATGAGAAACGCCGATATCAAGGACGGAAAGAATACAACTATGTGCCATACATGAGGGTGGAACTCCGCATGGAAAGCCCAGCCTATCAGAAGTGCTGATGGCAAAATCAGAGCAAACGTTATTGCCTTGTATGAGATATTCCATGCAACATCTTCATGTATTGGATGAATAGGGCGTAGGAGCTTGGGAGAAAGTTGTCCGCTACGTATGCGTTCGCCCATCTCCCATATCACCCAGGTGAAAGTTGTCTGTTCAACTATAAGCAGTGCAATAAAGTAGGCAGCAAAGTCACCCGAACTATAACTTCCGACCTGTCCACCTTGAGATTTTGCTACGGTTACCCATACAACGAGAGGTATCAGCACCCAGACCAATGATGAGAATGCCCATATTAGGAGGGATGCTCTGTATTGCAATTGCATAGCTATCACTATCTTCATGTAAGAGTAGTAGATGTCGAATAGCCTCTTCATGCTACCTCCTGCTGGGCGAATACCTGTCCTATGACTTCCTCGATAGGGGGGTCCTCTACGGTTAGATCTAGCACTGGCAAGTTGGCTAGTAGCTGTGATGTGATCCTGGGTGTGTCATCTTTAGATACCCTGAGGACTACCCTCGCACCATCTTGCTCTATAACTCGCCCGAAGTGAGAGAGATCAAAACTACCTTCTCTAAGCTCCACAACAATCGTCTTTTCAGGGGAGAACCTGTGTACTAGACCAAGAAGGTCACCATCATACAGGATAGTGCCGTGATGAATAACTATGACCCTTTTGCATAGAGCCTCTACGTCTGCCATGTAGTGGCTAGTAAGTAATACTGTTGATCCATACCTTTGGTTATACTCTTTGATAAATGCTCTGATTCGCGCCTGCATGGTTACATCCAGGCCTATGGTGGGTTCGTCCAAGAAGAGAATCCTGGGTCTGTGAAGCAGTGCAGCGGCGAACTCACACTTCATGCGTTCTCCGAGGCTAAGATTGCGTACTGGCTTGCGGAGCAAAGGCGCTAATTCCAGTAGTTCGGTAAGCTCATCCAGTGTGTGTCTGTACTGTTTATGAGGGATCTCGTATATAGCCCTATACATCTCAAACGAATCTATTACTGGGATATCCCACCAAAGTTGTGTACGTTGCCCCATAACAAGGGTGATCTGCTGCAGGAATTTTCTTTCTCGACGCCAGGGATGATGTCCTAGCACAAGTGCTTCTCCCGATGTGGGATACAACAGTCCCGAGAGCATCTTGAGGGTAGTAGTCTTTCCGGCTCCATTTGGTCCCAGAAAGCCTACTACCTCTCCCGGAGGCAAGTCAAAGTAGATGCTATCTACTGCTACTACCTCGCGAGTTTTGCGATTGAATAAACTTGCTACTGCTGATACAACGCCAGCTTCACGCTCAGGGACATGATAAACCTTTCTTAAGGCTCTAACCGTGACTATAGAGTCCAAGATTTGCTCTCCTGATGTTGCTTAATCGGTTTCTGATGGCAGGAACAATTATGGATGTTCAAGTATTATCGAAGTCAAGGATGATTTTTATATTGTTATCACTAATCTCTAGGGATATTTGTCGTTGCCTGATAGGTGCTTGCAAGCTGTATTTCTTCCTCCATCTCTACCCCTCGGCGTAGAGTGAGGTTAACAGGGCACCTAGTGGCAATATATCTAAGACGCTCTATCTGATCCTCCGTAAGGTCTCCTGTTACTTCGATTTTCTTGTGAATAACGTCTTTCTCCCCTGGAGACTTGTGGATGCTTAGCTCAACCCTTATATCCTCAAGATCCCATCCTTTTCGTTCTGCGTACATTCGCAGTGTCATCGAGGTACATGCTCCAAGAGCTGCTAGTAGAAGATCGTAGGGTTCAGGAGCTGTCTCATTACCTCCCTCGCTTATCGGAAGGTCTGACATAAAGGCGTGGCTTCCAGCCATGATCTCCTGTTGATATCCCTCACGAGAGTGGACAGTAACGGTTTTCACTACCATCCTCCAAAGCTAACTAGTAACACATGCATTCTACTCCAGGAAGGGGTATCAGGAAAAGCCAGTACTGGGGTATTGCATATGAGTATGGCTAAGCAATCACCTAGGTAATAACAGCTGAAGTGGAGATTTCAGTAGAAAAGCATATTGGAAGCTGTGGACGTACCGTTACCAGGTGGAACTGCTAGTCTTCTACAGTGCAAAATACCGTGAGTGGAGCCGACGGAGGGATTCGAACCCTCGGCCTACTGTTTACGAAACAGTTGCTCTACCGCTGAGCTACGTCGGCAATACTGATTGTTATTATGGGTCATTGCTCATTGGTTAGTCAAATTTTGCTTCAGCGAATATATCGTTTTCGGTTGCTTTCTTCTTCTAATGTCGCTATAGTAGTGGTTGACAACGACAAGGTGGAGAGGACGATGAGCATCAGCAACGTAACTGGTTCGCATAGTATCGGCAGGTTGCTAAGCTCTGTTCGTCTACGAGTGTGGCAACTGTATCCTCTCCGCCAGAAGCATCCCTTCGGCTGACATAGTTTTATCGCCCAATTAGATCAAACGATTAGGCCGTGGCGGAGAGTAAGGGCTCTGCTAGCGGCCTATTTGTTTGCCATTTTTCTGAAGGAGGAACAGCGTGGGTCTAAGTAGTAATTCTTCTCTTTCCACAGCCAACAAGTCATCTTTGATAGGAGTGTTGGACCAGGAGTATGCATTACTAGTAAGAGATGCTTACAAGACATTTGGAGGAAGGTCTTTCTTAGAAAAGTTCAGAGGAACTGCTGAGGTTGAGAAACCTCAACAGGTCGTGGCTGTGGACCATATATCGCTCAGCGTGAAGAGGAACGAAATCTATGGGATACTTGGGGCCAATGGCTCTGGTAAGAGCACTTTAATAAGGCTGATGTCTACCCTTCTGATACCAGATGGTGGGGAGATAAAGGTTTTCGGTTTCGATGTTGTGAAGCAGGAGAAGATGGTCAAAAGGCTTCTAAACAGGGTATCAGTGGAGGCCAGCTTTTTTAAGAAGCTGTCGCCAGTGGAGAACCTAATGTATGCTACTAGGCTCTATGGTGTCCCTCCCTCTAGGGCTAGAAGAGAAATTCCTGAAATTCTAAGCAGGCTAGGCATACCCCCTGATCGATTTTCTCGCCCCCTAGAGCAGATGTCGCGTGGGATGCAGCAGAAGGTGGCGATAGCTAGAGCCTTCCTGACTACTCCGGTGTTGTTACTGCTTGATGAACCAACAACTGGTCTTGATCCCAGATCTAAACTAGATGTGCAGCAACTAGTCAAGCAGCTTAGGGAAGAGCACGATGCCACTATACTCCTGACCACGCATGATATGGCGGAAGCTGACGCGCTCTGTGACAGGATAGCCATCATTGATAAGGGTAAGCTGATAGTTGAAGGGACACCACAGGAGCTGAAGAGTATGGTAGCGACTCCTGCAAATCCTGCACCTACTCTTGAGGATACTTTCATGTTCTTCACCGGTCGCAGCCTTGAAGAAGATGAGCAAGAAATAGAGGATTAATACGCGATTAGGAGTTTCAACAGTATGAGCACTTATAATCCACCCACGCTCCTTCGAGAGCTTCGTGCCAGCTATGCTTTTGTGGAGCGAAACCTTAACCTGGTCAAAAGATACTGGGGATGGGAGCTAGCTTTCTTTGTATATAGCCTTACTAGTTCTCTATCGGTTATTTATATAGGAAAGGCCCAAGGTACGGATGCTAGGCATCTAGTGCTTTATTTGGTCATAGGCACCCTCGTCTGGGCTTATCTGAGATCTGTGTTCGACTCAATAAGTGAAATGATAGCCTGGGAGAGGTGGGAAGGTACTATTGAGTATACCTTTATGGCGCCTATAAGCCGCACCACTCATATGCTGGGTACTGCGTTGTTCAGTGTAGTTTACGGCTTACTACGTACTGCTGTGCTCTTTTTAGCTATTGGCCTTTTTGTGGACTTGGATCTTGCAAGGGCCAACTACGTTGGTGCACTAGTAGTAGGTGTAATAGGTTCTCTGAGCTTTATTGGTGTCGGTATAATGGCTTCTATCTTGCCGCTCCTCTTTACAGAGAGGGGGGCGGAGATGACCTTCATGATAAGCGGCATACTGCTGCTGGTGTCAGGAGTCTACTATCCTATATCAGTCTTACCAGGTTGGATGCAGCCCCTAGCTAAGATATCGCCAGCTACCTACGTGCTAGAGGGTATGAGGCGTACGCTTATGGAGGGGAATGGAGTTGCTCAACTCGGTGATGTGTTAGTCCCACTAGTCATAACAGGTGTGGTAAGCATACCAATTGGTGTATGGATATTCCTGAAAGTTGAGCATTACGCTAAGCGCACGGGTAGACTGAAGAGGAGCGGATAATATCAATCTTGGCTGGGTACCGTCCGAACCTAGTACCAGTACCAGGGTTCGGACGGTATTATTCTTTGTCGATATTTTTGCTCACACTCTCACTTAGTGTTTGAGTGCGTAGGAAAGCTGCGTAAACAGCCTTAGAGAGTACTGTCCTAAGAGCTCCCTTCTCCATCTGGTATATGGCTTCAGCTGAAGTTCCTCCTGGGGATGTCACCATGTTGCGTAGCTCTGCTGGGTGTTTTCTGGTCTCCAGCGCAAACATTACCGACCCGAGCATCGTCTGCTCCACCAGCTCTGTAGCCACTCGTCTTGAAAATCCTAGGTGTACACCTGCATCTATAAGCGCTTCCATCACCATAAATACATAGGTAGGCCCAGTACCACTCAACGCTGTAGCCATATCTACCATCTGTTCGTCCTCGACCCAGATCTCCTTACCGAGTGCCCCAAGCAACTCTTTTACCTGAGCTTTCTGATCATGATGTACTTCATGGGTGGTGGTCCATACTGTCATTCCCTGGCCTATCTGTGCTGGGGTGTTGGGCATTGCTCTGGCTATGGCTGGATGCAGCAGCCCAGTTGCCAAGGCATGAATTGGAGCTCCAGCTATTATGCTCAGTACCAGTTGGTCTGCTCTCAAGTTGCCCCGCAATTCGGGGATTACCCTCTTGAGGATCTGAGGCTTGATGGTTAGTACTACTATATCGCCGGCTTGGGCTGCTTCCAGGTTCATATGATGCACGTTGATTCCGTATCTAGTTTGCAGTTCCTGACGTCTGTCAGCTCTAGGGTGGCTTGCGTGCACCTGCTCTGGCCTGATCAGCTGCCGGTTTAGTACACCAGCTATCATAGCCTCGGCCATGGCTCCTGCGCCTATGAAAGACACGGTAGCTGAGCCTAACGAACTCATAGTTATTGCTCCTGGGTTATAGACTTGCGCGTGTTAGATTACCTATACCAGGGACTTTCTGCCTGATTTCCTCACATACCTCATCTGGCACAGGCTCATCTAATGTGAGCACCAGCATAGTCTCACCTCGTGGGGCAAGTCTGCCGCTCATAGCGGCGCTGATGTTGATGTTGTGATTACCAAGTATAGTACCTATTGCACCGATCACACCTGGTCTATCAATGTGAGGGCAGAACAAGAAGTAGCCACTGGGGATAAAGTCCACGGGGAATTTGTCCAATCTTATTACTCTCTGTTCTTCGCCTATTACCGTACCCTCTAGCACGCCCTCTGCGCTCTGCAACCTCAAGCTGCTGGTATAGCCTTCTGGGGCCATTCCTGTGGCTTCAGTTACTCTCAAGCCTCTCTCCTGGGCCATAATCTCTGCGTTCACAAAGCTGATCCTCTCGCTGCTAATGGGCTCTAGCAACCCTCGCAAAACAGCGCTACGTATCAATCTATGGTCCTGACTTGCCAAGTCGCCGCAGTACACTATCTCTATGCCCGTATGGCTAAAGCCATGCACCTGTGTGTACAGCCTACCGAGTTTGTCTGCTAACTCTATGTAATGACCAAGCTCTCCAGCAAGTAGTTCTGGAGGTAGGGAGGGAGCATTGACTGCCCCTCTTGCCGGCCTGCCATTAAGTACATCAATGACTTGCTCAGCTACCTCGAGTGCAACCTTAACTTGCGCTTCCTTGGTCGATGCTCCCAGGTGCGGAGTTAGTACTGTATGCTCCAAATGTATAATGGGGCTGTCTGGTGGTAGAGGCTCTTTTTCATAAACGTCCAAGGCTGCTCCTGCAATCTTGCCTTCTTTCAGGGCCTCTACGAGTGCCTCTTCATTGACCACGCCCCCTCTTGCTACATTGACTAGCAATGCGTCAGGCTTCATGATGTCAAATTCACTACTGCTGATTAGATTACGCGTGCTTGGAAGTAGTGGTACATGGACAGTTACTATGTCGGAGTTTCTCAATAATTCATCTAGAGAAACCAACCGAGCTCCTAGACTTTCGGCAATGCTTGCTGATACATATGGGTCGTATGCCAATAGGTTCATATTGAAGGACCTTGCTCTCCGAGCCACCTCTGCGCCTACCTTGCCCAGCCCTACTATCCCTAGGGTTTTCCCGGCAAGCTCTACGCCCATGAACTTGCTTCTCTGCCACTCTCCTCGCCTAATTGACGCGTCTGCCTGAGGAATGTTTCTTGCCAAGGATAAAATTAGCGCTATGGCATGCTCAGCAGCGGCTACGGTATTACCTAGAGGTGCATTGACAACGAGTATGCCTCTTTTTGTGGCAGCATCCACATCTATGTTATCGACCCCGATTCCTGCTCTAGCAATCACTTGAAGCCTATCGCCTGCCTCGATGATCCGTGATGTGACCTTAGTTTCACTTCGCACCACGAGCGCATCGTATTGAGGTATGGCCTGTATGAGATCGGGCTCCGACAAACCAGTCTTGACATCTACCTGGGAGTATTTTTGAAGTAATTCGACACCTTCGGGGGCTATGGGATCAGCAACTAGGACCCTAAACTCCAACTTCGCCTCCAAAAAAGTATATTTACAAGCTTATTGTAATAGTTGGTAGGTTACTATATAAAGGCTAGGCATGATTAGGTATCTAGTGTGCTACTATTTATTTTTGCTATCGCTGGTATAATCTCGTAGAGATATGTCTAACCAGCAGGCAAGAATCTTAGTAATCGAGGACGAACATCAAATAGCTGACCTTCTGCGCAGAGGGCTAACGTTTAAGGGTTACCTGGTCGATACTGCAGCTTCAGGCGAAGAGGGGCTGGATAAGGCCAGGGATAATCCTCCCGATCTCGTAATCTTGGACCTAATGCTTCCTGAGATGAGTGGGGAAGAGGTATGCAGGCGGCTGCGAGAAGGACTAGATCCTGATTTGCCTATTATTATTCTTACTGCGAAGGACGCAACTGAAGACAAGATAGCAGGCCTTGATGCTGGTGCAGATGATTACATAACTAAGCCGTTCAATTTTGAGGAGCTTCTGGCGCGGATCAGAGCTTCATTGAGGAGGAGGCAGCCTCAGGAGAAGAGTATCATCAGAGTTGGTGATCTAACTCTCAACCTAGCTTCTAGAGAGGCTATGAGGGGTGAGCGTAAGCTTGATCTTACTACACGTGAGTTTGACTTGTTGGAATTCTTGGCTCGCAACGAGGGGCACGTTGTAAGTAAAGAGGCCATATTCGAACGTGTATGGGGTTATTCCTTTGACATAGACTCTGATGCCGTAAAAGTCTACATAAGCTACCTACGTTCCAAGCTAACGGCTGGCGGCGAGCCCGATATGATACACACCATACGGGGCATAGGATATATGCTAAGGGCTCCCCAGCCCGTTAAGTGAGCCAGTCTGGCTTGTTGCCAGCCCCCATGTTCTCCAGCTCATCCTTGGTAAATCTGAGTAGTACCTGCTGCTCACGAACTTCCTTTATAGCTGTCATAGGAATGTACAGGCTCTTTGAGAGTAGCCCGGCAATCTTTACTTGCATATAACCCCCTCCAGCGGTTTGTAGGGGTTCATTTGCTAGCTTCTCATCGAAGTCGGTGGTAGGTTGTAGACTAGGTTCTATAAGAGATTCTCTAGGGGCCATTCCGGCTCTTATGAAATCGCCCGTTGGGGGACCACTTGCGGGAGTAGGGGGATTGATACCTCTGCCTTCTGGTTGTTCCTCTGAACCTTCAATGATTCTCTCTTTTTCTTCCCATACTTTGGTTATCTCCCCTAATTTGTTTCCAGTAGCATCTATGACATCCATGCCTTCGCTTACTATATGGTTCATGCTCCTCTTCTCCTAAGGATCTTTGTAAAAATAGGATTAGCAATAACGGTGCCGAAAAACTAATACTTATGTGTTTCGTTATCATTATTAGAGGTAACTAAACAGTTTCGGCTACTAGGAGAAGTTTTCTGTATAAGATGAGGGTTATAAAGTTAGCATCTTTAGTAATAGTAATATTGCTTATTGCTACCGTGGTGTTTGGCATATTTGCCTACAATCGAGCGAATGCTTTCAGTATGGCAATTAGCCGCAAAAGCGCCTTGGAGTCAGATATTAACCAACTAGCTCGTAAAGAGGGGCACTTTAATCTATTAGTTATGGGTTATGGCGGTGGTAATCATGATGGAGCTTACTTGACGGATTCCTTGATGATATATAGCGTGCCCTTAAATGGAGGTCCTGCATCTCGTCTTAGCATTCCTAGAGACCTCTGGGTAGAATCACCTTACGGCTCTGGCTACTATCGTAAAATAAATGCCGCCTATGCTTATGCATTTGCGCAGACTCGTAATCACCGCAAAGCGGCTGCGGCTGCCGCAGAGGATATATCTCATGCACTAGGCATTCCCATTCAGGGCTGGATGACGGTCGACTTTAATGGCTTTAGAGATCTAGTAGATGCACTCGGGGGGGTCGATGTAAATGTCCCTAGGTCTTTTACCGCAAAGTATCCAGCTAATGATGATCCGAGAATAAACTATAAATGGATTACTATAAGGTTCAAAAAGGGTGTGCAACATATGGATGGCGAAGAAGCTATACGTTATGCCAGAGCTAGGTATACGAATGACCCCCGAGAGTCTAGTGACTTTGCGCGGGCTGCTAGACAGCAGTTAGTGGTATCTGCGATCAAGCGTAAGCTACTCTCGCCAACTGGCATTATAAGAGGGTTCAAGCTTGCTGATGCTGTGCAGGATGATATAAAGACCAATCTATCGGTCAGGGATCTTGCAAGCATATTTGGTAGAAAAATAGATGATAAGAGATCAGTGGTTTTAGGGCTCGATAATGCCCTCGATCAGGGTATGAGCAGCGATGGACAGTACATCCTGTATCCCAGAAATAACAACTGGAATTATCTGCATAGGTTCGTAAGGAACTCTCTTTACGGCTCTCAGAGTGCTGCCGAGAGGTAATACCCTTGAAACGCATATATAGTAGTTTGGTATACTAACACGCTGGAGGGGTCGCATAGTGGACTAGTGCACCCGCCTCGAAAGCGGGCAGGGCGATGAGCCCTCGTGGGTTCGAATCCCACCCCCTCCGCTCAGGGATTCCTGAGCGTGTATACGCGGAGAGGTCGCATAGTTGGTCTAGTGCGCGCGACTGGAAATCGCGTAGGCGGTAAATCCCGCCTCGTGGGTTCGAATCCCACCCTCTCCGCCTTTATTTTTTAAGCGACCCTCAAAAGTTAATAAGCTCTTCGTTATGGCTGCTATTAGAGAATTGCTTCTGAAAGCAAAGGCCAGGCTGAAAGCCGCCGATGTAGAAAATCCTTCTTTGGATTCAGAACTCCTTCTTGCTAGTGTTTTAGGGATTGATAGAACCAGTTTGTTAGCTAACCTGAATCAAGAGGTAAGCCTCCCGGATCAAGAGAAGTTTCTTGGTCTAGTCGAGCGTAGGTCCCGCCACGAACCTATTGCCTACATCCTAGGTTACAAGGAGTTCTATGGAAGGCTTTTTTGTGTCTCTAGGTCAGTACTTATCCCAAGACCGGAAACAGAGATGCTTGTTGATCTGGCAAAAAAGCTTGCTACAAAGGGAGCTGTGGTAGCTGATGTGGGTACTGGATCGGGGGCTATCGCTATATCTATTGCTATAGAACGTCCAGATGTGAAGGTTGTTGCTACTGATATTTCACACGATGCGCTGGATGTTGCTCGAAGGAACGTCCAGAAACATGGAGTGCAGGATAGAGTATTTCTCCTACAAGGTAATCTTCTGGACCCGGTGCATGAGATGGTAGATATGGTAGTTGCTAACCTCCCATATATACCTGAATCCGAGGCTGATTCACTTCAACCCGATGTGATTTTATGGGAGCCGCGAACTGCTCTCTTCGGTGGAGAGGATGGTTTGGAGTATATAAGAGAGCTCTTGGGTCAACTACCAAAACATTGTTCATATGGTGCTTACTGCTTGCTAGAAGTGGATCCAAGGCTAGTTGACAAGCTAAAGCACGAAATAAAACTCAGGTTTCCCGACGCCAGTATTGTCGTCCTTCAAGACTTGGCAGGACTTCCCAGAGTGGTCTCGATCAGTAATTTTACATCTTCTTGACGACAATTTCCTATTCTTTCACACCTACTTAACACCTGTGTAGGCATCTTAATAGTGGATGCTTAAGAAATCTCGAAGGAGAATCAAGTGCTCAGCTGCAGCTCCAGAAGGGATCATAAGTTTACAGTCCCGCCTGTCAAAAATGAGTTAGGAAGATGGTATCAATGCGCACTTTGCGGTTCTACCATACTTGTTCCAAATATTAGGTGGCGGCTCATACTGAAGCTTATTAGTCTCTATGGAGCTGTCAGGAAAATTGTTGCTCATCGTATTGCAGGTGGAAAGAGATGACAGAGATCAAAACAAAAGCCCAGCTGATTAGTTATCTAAGAGACCTTCAGACAGATTCTAGAAGACATAGATATATTTATTGGAATAGCCGTAGAATTACTTTGGGCAATGCGCTGAAGAAGGCTGAAGGACTGTCGGGTCTGGAGACTATAATCCAGTGGCATGACCATATATTAGTTCTCGACCCCTCAACCCTTAGGAGGCTGCGCGGCTACACTCTTGGCGGCTAAAACCAAAATGGCCCACAAGGTGATATAATTGCGCGCCGGGTATTTATAAGTAATACTATACTTATGCCCACTGATCTAAGTCAGTGACTAACAAGAAGACTATATGGGGGTTAGAGTCTTTGGTGAAGGTCGAATCTGAGAGACTTCCTGGTAGTGTAGTTAGACTTGAGATAGAGGTAGATAAAGAAACTGTTGATAAAGAGATAGACAGAGCCTATCGCAGGTTGGCTAATAGAGTAGTTATTCCTGGATTCCGAAAGGGGAAGGCTCCTAGGGTATTGATTGAGAGGTACCTAGGGGAGGAAGCTATTTTTGAAGAAGCCACCCGAGAGATAGTACCCAATGCTATCGAGCAGGCTGTTGAGCAGGAGAAGATAAACCCTATAGCCGAGCCTCAGGCTTTTAAGTTGCTTGAGCGTGAGCCTTTCAGGTTTGAAGTCACCCTTCCAGTTGAACCCACAGTAAAGCTAGGTGACTATAAATCTGTCCGGGTCGAGCGCCGTGAGGTAATTGTCACCGATGAGGATGTTGACAAGTATATAGAATCTCTTCGAGAGAGAGAGGGTGTGTGGGTTACTCCTGATCCTGCGCGCCCTGCCAAGAATGGTGATCAGCTTGTCGTAGATATAGAAGAACAGTACGAAGGCGAGGAGCCTCGTAAGAGAGAGGATCTTACTATAGTCCTCGGTAGAGGTTATCTACCTGAAGATGTTGAGAAGGCTTTAGAAGGTGCAGAAGAGGGCAAAGACTACGAGGTTGAGTCTAAGTTACCTGAGGACTATCCTGTAGAGGAGTACGCAGGTAAGCCTGTTAAGTATAAGGTTACCGTAAAGAGCATAAAGGAGCTTCAGCTTCCTGATCTGGATGATGACTTTGCTAAGCGCACTGGCCTAGGTGCTGAGAGCGTTGAAGATCTGAGGCAGAAAGTTAGGGAGAGGCTCCAGGCTGAAAGGGAAGCTGAGGAGCGTGACAGAGTGGCAAATGAAGTCATAGAGAAGATGGTAGAGACCTCTACGGTGGACATGCCTCAGGTGCTTATCGAACATGAGGTAGACCATCAGCTGGCTCATATTCGTGAAAACCTCAGTGCTCAAGGGATACCTCTCGAGCAGTACCTACGATTTACTCAGCAGACTATAGAGGATCTTAGAAACACTCTACGCCCTGACGCCGAGAAGAGGCTGACAAGGCGATTAGTTCTATCGGAGATAGCGAAGGCTGAAAATATAGAGGTCGATGAATCCGAAATCCAGCGAGAGATAGATAGGATTGCAGAGCGTATAGATGAATCTGAGCGCGCCGAGGCAAGAGCCTTGCTAGATACCCAGGAGTGGCGGGATCGTATAAGGGCTGACATTTACGATCGTCGGTTCCTCGACAGAATCGTGGAAATAGCCACTGGAGAGCCGCTTTATCCTAAGGAGGAACCGGCAAGTGAAGGCTCAGAGCAAACTCCTGACTCCTCAGCCTCACAGGTGGATGCTGAGAATTCGGCTATCCAATATGTCGAGGGTGGTACCAATGAAAGCGAGGTGACTGCTGAGGGTGAAACCTTAGTTCAGGCTTCTGAAGAGTCTCAAGGGTCTGATGCTGAGGGTAATGACGAGGCTCGTAAGGCGTAGAAGGACATGTAGTTGTTAGCAAAATAAGCGATACGCTTTAGATCCTTGCCTGCGTTGTTAAAATGGATAGTAGAGGTGTTATTTTCGGAGGATAGAGAAATGGTTACCGATCCCAGATCGCTTATTCCTATGGTAATAGAGACAACCAATAGAGGTGAGAGGGCTTTTGATATTTACTCTCGCCTTCTAAAAGATAGAATAATTATCCTTGGAACTCCCATTGATGATCAGATAGCAAATCTCATTATCGCTCAACTACTATTTCTGGACGCCGAAGATCCTGAGAGGGATATACAGTTTTACATAAATAGTCCTGGCGGTTCTATCACAGCTGGCCTTGCGATATACGACACTATGCAATTTGTCAGGCCTGATATCGTGACAATTTGTATGGGCTTGGCGGCCAGCATGGCTACACCGCTGCTTGCTGCGGGTACTAAGGGTAAGAGGTATGCCCTGCCCAACGCTACTATACATATGCATCCTGCGAGTGGTGGGGCACAAGGTGCTGCTGCTGATGTAGAGCAGCAAGCCAGGTTTCTAATCAGGATGCAGCGTAGGGTGCGTGAGCTACTGGCAATGCATACTGGCCAACCTTTGGAGAGAATAGAGGTCGACTTTGACAGGGAGAAGTTCATGACTCCCGAAGAGGCCAAAGAATACGGTATCATTGACGAAATAATGGCAAGTACAAAGCAGCTACCTGCAGGTAATGTGCAGAGTACTACTTAGTTACGGGAGAGGAAATGTCCAATTCTAGAAGTTCCAGATCAAGCTATAAATGCTCCTTCTGCGGCAAGCGCCAGGAAGACGTTCGAAGATTGATAGCTGGTCCAGGGGCAGTTTATATCTGCAATGAGTGTGTGGACCTGTGCCGAGAGATTATAGATGAGGAGGAGTCAGCTGGTCTCCGTCGAGAGCCGGCACCGTCTAGAATTCCGCCTCCTAAGAAGATTTATGAGCTCCTGGATAATTATGTGGTGGGGCAGGACAGGGCTAAGAAAACCCTTTCGGTGGCCGTTTACAACCACTACAAGCGCGTTGCCGCAGATATGCAGATCGATGATGTGGAACTTCAGAAGAGCAATATACTTATGATAGGTCCTACCGGCTCCGGTAAGACGCTCCTTGCTCAAACTTTGGCTAAGATTTTGGATGTGCCGTTCTCAATAGCTGATGCTACTGCTCTTACCGAGGCCGGTTACGTTGGTGAAGACGTCGAGAACATACTCCTACGGTTGATACAAGCTGCAGATCTGGATATCCAGAGGGCCGAGCGAGGAATCATATACATAGACGAGATAGATAAGATTGCCCGTAAAGGTGACAATCCCTCGATAACCAGGGATGTATCAGGTGAGGGCGTACAACAGGCGCTCCTGAAGATCATAGAGGGAACCGTCGCTAATGTACCTCCACAAAGCGGACGGAAACATCCTCATCAGGAATTTATACAGATCGATACGACTAACATACTGTTCATTTGTGGTGGTGCTTTTGAGGGCCTGGAAGACATAGTAGCCAAGAGAATAGGCGCAAAGAGATCTCTAGGTTTCGCACGGCAAGAATATGACTCTGGTCAGTCTGAGGGTTCGGTGCTTCAGCATGTTATCCCAGAGGATCTATTAAAGTTTGGGCTGATTCCAGAGTTCATTGGTAGATTACCTGTTGTGGTTACGTTGGATCCTCTGACTAAGGAGGATTTGATCCATATACTGACCAAGCCCAAGAACGCGATTATAAAGCAATATCAGAAGCTTATGGCTCTCGATAACGTAGAGCTACAGTTCACAAACGATGCTCTGGAAGCTGCGGCTGAGGAGGCTATAGCTCGCAAGACGGGTGCTAGAGGGCTAAGGTCCACGATAGAGGAAGTCTTGCTAGAGACCATGTACGAGATACCCTCTCTGACCGGTGTACGTAAGTGTATTGTCGATGGGGATACTATACGGAATAGATCTAAGCCTAAGCTTGTGACATGGGAAGATAGCAAGCAACTTGAGGAGAGCGCCTAAGTTGATTGCTATCTGCGGAGGTAGTAGGTGAGTGTACTCAGGCGCCTGGAGAGCGGGTTAGAGGCCTTATTTGAGGGGGCCTTTACCCGCATCTTTAGGCCCAGAGTACAGCCAGCTGAAATAGCTCATCGCCTAGAAAGGGAACTTGAGACCAACCAGGTTGTAGGCCTAGGTCAGATACTCGCTCCTAATTACTACCAAGTATCCTTGCATCCTAGAGATTATGAGCCATTTGAGCGTTTCAAGACGGCTCTAGAGCGTGATTTTTCCGCTTATATTCAGGACAGGGCAAGGGCTCATAATTTGACACTCGTTACTAAACCTAAAGTCGAGATAATTTCTGATCCAAATGTCAAGCCTGGATCAGTTCATGTAGAGTCTTATCTGCAAGATCTGGGACCTGGTGAGATCGATCCACAGCTTGAATTTACTCAACCTATAGAGGTTACTAGAGCGCGACCAAAGATCCCAGCATCTGCTTTCTTGACGGTAATAAGTGGTCCCCAAAATGGTCAAAGATTTCACTTATCTCCTTCTGGCCGTGCATCCATAGGCAGGGGACTGGATAATCAGATAATTCTGGAAGACCCAATGGTATCTAGGCATCATGCCGAGATATACCTTCGTGGTAGCGAGTGGTACATAAAAGATCTGAACAGTACTAATGGTACATACGTCAATGGCCACGCGATTAGGGAGAAGTCCTTGGAACATGGTGACAGGATAACCCTGGGTAGCGTAGACATTAGGTTCAGTCTAAGATAGAGGTTTGGGAAGGACCGCAGTGAGGATAAACTACGATCTACTTGTGTTCCTTCTCAATGTGGGATTCGTAGCCCTGCTATATATCTTCCTCTTTGAGGTGGTGAGAATAGCTCTAAGGGAGCTTAGAGCAGTTACTGCTACTACGTCTCAAAACAGCCGGTTTGGTCAACTTGTAGTCGTAGACCCAGGGCGTACTGGTCTAAGGCCAGGAACAGTTTTCCCTCTTGAGCCGACTACTGCTATTGGCAGGAAGATATCGAATGCTATAGTCTTGGATGATCCTACTGTTTCTGGAGAGCATGCTATTTTGTATCTTTGGGATGGCACTTGGTACATTCGAGATGCTGGTAGTACCAACGGTACATTAGTTAACGGCCAAGATGTCATTGAACCCTCTCCTGTGAATGTGGGTGACATACTAACTCTAGGAGCTGTAAAGCTTAGGCTGGCAAGATAGAATAAAGCATGCGTGATTACAAAAACTGGCGATTCCCGACTAATCCTCATAGTCATCATCCCTCAGCTCGTGAGACCCGCAGGGCTCAAATGGAAAAGATCCTCGCCAGGGAAATCGAGTCTTGGCGAGAAGAGGCATCTGAGCTCAGAAACTACCCCCACGGTAGATCATTTCTACTTAGGCTTATTCGGGCCGCTTTGCCAGTACTGGCGGTCTTTGTGGTGGTTTTGTTAGGCTCTGCTTTTCTCATCACAAGAGCTTACTCAGATAGGATATACCCTCAGGTTGTGGTTGGGAATATAGCTGTAGGCTCCCTTACTCAGGATGATGCTAAGGAAAAGCTGGAGTCCTCGCTAGAGGATTA
Source organism: Thermobaculum terrenum ATCC BAA-798 (assembly GCF_000025005.1). Lineage (NCBI taxonomy): Bacteria > Bacillati > Chloroflexota > Chloroflexia > Thermobaculales (SeqCode) > Thermobaculaceae (SeqCode) > Thermobaculum (SeqCode) > Thermobaculum terrenum. The sequence continues at coordinate 1,552,740 of NC_013525.1, read as the reverse complement.
CCTGAATAATCCTGTCGTACTGACTTTTGGCCAACTTCAATGGCATCCCGCTGCTGAGGACATAGGACTTACGATAGACGTAGAAGCCACCGTCAACAGGGCTATGAGAGCTGGTAGAGAAGATCCAGTTATCTTAGTCATTGCTCGCACACTAGTTGGCCAGCAAAGTCCAGAGGTCGTGCCTATTGTCATGCGTATAGATGAAAGTAGGTTGTCAAGCTATTTGTCGGACATAGGCAGGCAAATCAATCGGGATCCTCTAAATCCTTCCATCCAAGTCTCTGAAGGCAACATTCAGATAGAGGGTGGTGGAGCCGGTTATACTTTCCTTCAGCCTGAGACAGAATCCAAGGTTTTGACCTCTCTAAGGAAGATGTCTAAGGGGCCTGTTAGCATCGCTGTGTACACTACTGCTGGTACTATCAGCAGTCAAGAAGTCAGTAAGGCAGAGTCACTGGCTAAGAGCATGATTTCATCGCCTATAACGTTAGTTGGTGACAATCAACAGAAATGGCAGATAACCACTGATAAGCTCCAAGATTGGCTTAGAAGTAAACCCGTAAAGGTAAAAGGTAACACTGAGCTAGATGTCTACTTAGATCCTGTTGAACTGGAGAACTACCTTGATTCAGTTGCTAAGGATATAAATTCAGAACCAGTAAATGCTCGATTAAGATGGGATAATGGGCATCTGTCGGTTCTTGCTCCAGGAAAACTGGGCAGGAGACTAGATATTGATCGAGCTATTGGCCTAATACAGGAAGCTGCTAAATCGAATTCTCGGCAGGTGCAACTCCCTATTTCTCGTATCAGCCCATCTGTATCAGAGAACAACATAGCTTCGCTTGGTATCAAGGAGCTTATAGCCTCAGGTGTATCGGGATTTAGAGGGTCGAGACCGGAACGTATAGATAACATCAAGAAGGCGGCCCAGGCTATCAATGGTTATGTAATACCTGCGGGCAGCGATTTCTCGTTCGCTGAGGCTATTGGTAAGATCTCAGAATCTGCAGGTTATAAGCCTGAACTTGTTGGGGATAATAGGCTTGAGCTACAAGGGTGGCCAGGCGGTATTAATCAGGTCGCCACAACTGTTTTCAGAGCCGCGCTCTATGCAGGATTGCCAATTCTAGAAAGGCATTCCATGCCTTACCGATTGGACTTCTATCAACAGGAGAATCAGCAACCTGGGACCGACGCTATGGTTCTCGTTCCGGGTACCGACCTGAGATTTACGAACAGCACGCCTGCTGCTATCCTGATTCAGGTCAGCGTGTCAGAACAGGACCAGACCGTACAGGTGAATCTTTATGGTACCGATCCAGGTTGGTCGGTTGATGTAAAACCACCCATCATAGAAAATGTCGTCCAGCCTATAGGCGATATCTATTGGACTGACCCTACATTAGAATCTGGCAAGACTGAGACTTATCTATACGCTTCTGCAGGTGCTGATGTGGTAATAGAGCGTACTGTACGTAAGGGAACGGAAGTCATCCTGGATGATAATATTACGAGCAGTTATGATCCGTTACCTACAGTATTCGCTGTAGGTAGTGCTAACTCAGACAATGGTTAGAAGATTTAAGGTTATTTGGTGAGACCTTGGCAGATTACTCACTAGTTTATTCTGTTAGTATGTAACAGGCTTCAGCAATTCTTTTTTCGATCTTTTCCCTAGTAGGTATACCGGTAGGTCCTACAGCTTCGATCGCAAAGGAAGCTGCCGCATTTGCAAAAGTGGCAGCGTGCTCTATACTGCCTGTACGGTATAGCTCTATAAGGAATGACGCGGCGAACACGTCACCGGCTCCAGTAGCATCCACTACATTGCAACGAAATGCAGGGAATGACCTCTCCTGTCCTTGGTGAAATACTGTTGCTCCTCTATCGCTTCTTGTAACTACGACTGTGGGAACAGTATTGAGGTACATGTCTAAATCGGACTCATCCACTAGATCGTCCTCGCTGAGAATAGCGACCTGCACGTGCTTTAGAAGCCTATCAGCTTCCTTCCAGTGGATTGGGAATACCTTATGGTCTTCTCCCCATCCGCGCATCATTCCCTGAGGGGTTATACCTACCAGGGCATGAGGAAAAGCATCGAATAAGTCGCTTTCCAGCTCTCTAGCGACAGGTCCAAGTAGTATCACTGGAGCTCGTCTCCAATTGGACGGAACATCATCAATCGATATTGGAAGTGCCCTGGCTAGTAGCCTCTGTTGTCTCTTATTTCCCACGTAAATATTTTCGAATGTAGTGGAGTATTGGCTAGGTATAACCTTGACCTCAGCTCCAGACAGAGCTCCATTTACATCAATATCATTGTCGCAGCTAGTTACTACAGCGGTACGAACACCTAACTTTATACCAACAATTCCCGCATAGGTAGCTGTACCACCTATAACATAGCCCTCTTCTAGTATGTCCTTGGTTACGTGTCCAAGTATTAGGAAATCAGGCCTTTCTTCTGTTGCCGGCATTAGGTCTCCTAGGATTGGGATAAACAACTACGTGCCTCGCGTCCCCTTCTCCGGAGCTTTCAGATCTCACTCTATTATCTCGGGAAAGAGTTAGGTGAATAATTCTTCTCTCTCTAGGGGGCATAGGTTCGAAGCTGTAAGGTTGCCTTGTTCTGACGACGCGTGCAGCTGCCCTCTTGGCCATTTCTCTGAGGACTGCTTCTCTTCTCTTTCTGTATCCTGCTACATCAAGTAGTAAGTTTGGCCAGTAACCTACCTTCTTCTGGACTATGTGATTCAGCACAAACTGGACATCATCTAGGTTATCTCCCTTTCTACCAATGAGTATCCCTAGATCCTCTCCCTCTACTTCGAGAACTACTGGAGACTCGGCTTGGTCTGGCCTTAAACTCCTTTGGTTGATTTTGCAACTTGCAATCAGATTTAGGTGATGCAGAATGTCGCTCATGACTTCCTGCCCGAGATTGGCAACAGTCTCTCTTTCATCAGGTGTAAGCAGGTGTTTAATCTTCTCAGCTTCTTGATCTTCTGGCAGCTCGGAAGTGCTGCTCTTGACGCTAACTGATACGAGAGCTTCGTCCGTTATAAAGCCGTGCTCGTCAGGTTCGTTTGGATATCTTAGGACTTTTATATCTACTTCATCTCTTGACTTGCCTAGCTGTTCCAAGGCAAGCTGTATTGCATCCTCCACAGAAGTAGCCGAGATCTCGACTTTCTCAGGCCTCTCCAATTTTCCAGATTACCTCCACACCCTTATTTATCTTCTCTTTTTTTTCTTCGATTCAAGCTTTTTGGCTTTATTTGACTGTTGTGGCTTAGAAGGTGCATCTAGTGCAGCCAGAGCACTACTGCCTGAAGTACCAGGTGCCCCAGGCAGCCCCCAAGCATCATCAGTGAATCTTATCCCACTGTGAAATTCGGCTTCCTGAATGATCTCTTCGTTGGCACTGCGATTAGTGCTACCGCTAGAGGCATTTGAAGCCGCTGCTGTTTGAGCCTGTAACTTTTGCTGCTGTTGCTGCATCTCGAGAGCTTTTTCCTGCATTCTTTGCATGAAACTTTTTCTAGCTGGTTGCCCCTCCTTAGGCTTGATAGGTTCCAGAGGAGGGAACTTCTTTCTAGGCAGGAAGGGGAACATATCCACTAGTGAGCCCCAACCGGTTACGAAGTACTGTTGTACAGCACTGAACAAGCTTGATACGAACCAGTAGAGTACAGCACCTGCTGCTATGTTCCACCCTATGAATATAACCATTAGAGGCATTATCTGCATCATGGAGTTCATGCTGCGCTGTTGAGGATCTATTATTTGATCTTTGGGCTGCATAGCCATCCTGGTTTGCAGCCACTGTGCCAGCGCAGCAAGGAAAGGTAAGACATGATCAGGCCTAGCCAGGTTATCTATCCAAAGCAGTCCTCCAACGTTACTACCAGTGCTGAGGTGTATTATTGCTCTCCACAGGGCAAGGAATATTGGGAATTGTATTAGCAGAGGCAAGCACCCACTCATAGGGTTGATGCCATACTGTTGATACAAAGCCATAGTCTCTGCACTTATAGCAGCCCTATCCTTGCCATGCTTCTTGTAAATTTGCTTGATTAGCGGAGCAATCTGCTGTTGCTTTCTGGAGTTTCTGAGTGATGGTAGGGATAGGGGTAGGAGTATAAGCTTGATGAGAATAGTGAACAGAATTATGGCTAGAGCGGTGCTTCCAGTAAGTCCTTGGAAGAACAATAATCCATCAGTTATCAGCTGTATTAGTGCATTCCAACCAGGTATATGCAAAACTAACTACTCCTTCTAAATAGCTGTTCTAAGGAGAAATTCCTCTTATAAATTATAGTCATAGGTGTAAATCACGATCATGGAACGGGATCGAACCCACCTTTTGACCAAGGGTGACATCTCAAGACCCTTCTGATGGTCAACCATCCTCCCTTGAAGATACCATATTTTTCGATAGCTTCATACCCATATTGTGAGCAGCTGGGGTAGAAACGGCATGACGGAGGGAGGGCTTTTGATATAGTAAGTTGATAGAATCTTATAGCACCTAACGCGGTGAACTTAAGAATTTCTCCTACGAGATAGGCAGCCCTAGATCCGAAAGCTGCTGGGCTAATTTGCTTTTTAGTTCTTGGAAATCCATAGTTAGACATTCTGGTCCCGCTATAGCTATAACTAGGCAGGGCTTGCTACCAAATTTATATGTCTGCCTGAACGCTTCCCTGAGCCTGCGTTTCGCTCTATTCCTTTTTGCTACCGACCCTATAGATTTGGCAGCTGCAAACCCAAACTTCTCTGACTCGCCTTCAAATAGCACGCAAATAGTAGCAAAACTACTACGGCTGCATCGACCTCTAGTTCTAACCTCTTTCCAGTCTTTTGATGAGGTAAGCCGATGCAGCCTATCCAAGGTGGATCTTATTTCCAGGTCTTGCTATCGCTTGCTGTAAGGCGCCAGCGACCCTTCCTGCGGCGAGCAGCTATCACTGCCCTCCCCCCGAGAGTCTTCATCCTGGCCCTGAATCCGTGCTCTCTTAAGCGAACTCTCTTCTTAGGTTGATAGGTTCTTTTGGGCACAGTCAAATACCCCTTCAATCAATAGTGATCTTACTAGGACGGGGAATTATACACTATAGGAGGTTTTTTGTTCAATTGTTGTCTGTAGATGGTCTCTAAAGCATTGACATTCGTCTTTAGATATGGGCATAATTATGCCCGCAAAAACTAAATAAAGGCAGTGAGGTGACAGGGGAAGTCCGGTTAGAGACCGGCGCTGTGCCGCAACGGTAAGCAGTCTAACTGCTGAGCCCGAATACCTGCCCTCACGGTGTCAGCAGGCAACCCTTCGAGCAAAGGGCGCCGCTGGGAGATTTGTAATCTAACAGATTGTGCGCCTTGCTGCCAAATAGGGAGCAAGGCTTTTTTGTTAGTTTTACGCCAGCTAGGCGCCCAAACTTTGAATAAATAAAAATTTTCTGGAGGTAGAAGTGGTTAGGCGTCTAGCATTTCTGATTACGATCCTTACTTCTTTAGCCTTGCTGGTAGTCTCCTGTGGACAACAGAACGTTTCCTCAACTCCAACTCCTTTGGCTTCTGCTGCACCAACCTCTCCTGTACCTTCCGTTGCTGAAACTCCACAAAGTCCTCAGGAGGTTACTCCGGTTACATCTCCTTCTCCGACAGTTACACCTCAAAATACGGTCACGGCTTCTCCCACACCAGCAGCTACGGAAGTACCTGTCAGTGGTTCCTCAGAGAACGGGTATCCTGTCACCTATACAGATGCTACTGGCCACAAAGTAACTCTGAAATCTCAGCCTCGTAGAATAGTTTCGCTATTTCCCTCAAATAATGAGACGGTCTTTGCTATCGGTGCAGGTGATCAGGTTATAGCTGTGGATCAGTTTACTAATTACCCCAAGGAGGCTGCCGAGAAGCCTAAGATAAAAGGCACATACCAGAAATTCAATATAGAACAGATAGTTTCTCTAAAACCTGATCTAGTGCTAAGTAGCCTAGGAGCTGAGCAGATAATAGATAAGCCCCTAAGGGATGCTGGTATAACGGTAATCAATACTGGGTATCCCGGTACCATAGACCAGGTGGTAAAGCACATCCGAGGTTTAGGGAGGATTACAGGTCACACTGAGGAGGCGGATAAACTTGCCTCTCAGCTGGAAAGTACTGTCAAACAGGTGGAATCTAAGACTAGCAAACTGCCAAAAGTTAGGGTCTATTTTGAATCAGACGTGAGTACTCCAGGTAAGCCCTATACCTATGGTGCTGGATCTTTGGTTGACCAAATGATAACCATCGCTGGAGGGCGAAACATATTTGGTAACGTTAAGAATCCCTTCCCACAGGTGAGTTATGAGTCTATAGTGAGACGTAATCCTCAGGTAATAATCCTAGGGGATGTCAAGGGCTTTGTAGGTCCTGACTTCCTCAACCCGACCACAGTTGAAGAGGTGAAGAGCAGGGAAGGATTCAGCACTATCGAAGCCGTAAAGAAAAATAGAGTGGTGCCTGTTAACCCTGATCTTTATACAACACCGGGCCCGAGGTTGACTCAAGCTATCAAGCAGCTTGCCGCTATTATTCATCCAGAGGTATTTGGCGAAAGATAGGTTTAATGATGAGCAGTCAAGTCCAAGCCACCAGCTCTGAGATTAGAAAGAGTTACCACTGGCTCAGAGCTGGTGGTGTCATATCCTTTCTTGTTATCTTAGCCTTTACATCTATTATCTTGGCGTCAGCTATTGGTTCGGCCTACATTTCACCGCTTCAGGAAATTAGGATGATAGCCCATGCCCTAGGATTACCTGTTGCGGTCACTTGGTCTGAGAGCGATAGCGCTATTTTATTCCAACTTAGGATGCCCCGGGTGGTAGCAGCTTTTCTTGTAGGGTGTGGGTTGTCTTCAGCAGGACTTGTTATGCAAGGGGTGTTCCGAAATCCATTGGCTGACCCTTATATCTTGGGATCATCCTCAGGAGCTGGACTAGGAGCCGTACTTGCAATGGCACTTGCGCTAAGGTGGAATTTTCTTGGATTTGCGCCAGTTCCGCTTCTAGCATTTGTGGGGGCTATGCTATCTGTCGTGTTAGTGTACATAATAGCTGGAGCCTTCGGATCCGTTGATCCTACTCGGCTGATACTAGCTGGCGTAGCTGTAGGATCCTTTCTAGGGGCGATAATGAGCTTTATCATGGCATTTACCCCCTTAGTACAATCCCAGTTGAAAGCGGTATTTGTATGGCTGCTAGGAGGTGTTGGAGTATCAGGTTGGAATGAGCTAAGAGTCTTATTGCCTTTGTTCTTCATTACTATCTTAGTACTGTTTTTCATGTCTTCTGATCTTGATGCACTCACTCTTGGTGATGAAGGCGCTTCTTATCTGGGAGTTAATGTTACCTATACCCGCATTGCCCTCATAGGGTTGTCTGCTTTGCTCACTGCAAGTGCGGTATCTGTTAGTGGGCTTATAGGCTTTGTCGGATTAGTTGTGCCCCATGTCATGAGAATGGCTTTCGGTCCCAAACACGCTATGATGATTCCAGTAACCGCGTTGGCTGGTGGTTCGTTCATGGTAATCATTGATTTGCTAGCTCGTGTAGCTCTCTCTCCAAATGAAGTGCCTGTGGGGATATTAACTGCTATGATCGGAGCTCCGTTCTTCCTGTTCATGCTACGGAAGTTAGGAAAGGGATATTCATTATGAAAGCTGCTGGGCCCGCGATAGTGCTGAACAATCTGCACTTTTCATACGGGCATATGCCTGTGCTGCGAGAGATCAACTTGGATATAAGACATGGCGAGATGTTTGCTGTGCTTGGTCCAAATGGGAGTGGCAAAACAACCCTGCTTAGGGTTATCAGCGGTTTCCTGAAACCTTCTATGGGAGATGTGGTCATAGAATCTAGAAGTATAAGGGCCTATTCTAGGAAGAATCTTGCTAGGATTCTAGGTGTGTTACCACAAGAGCAGAATGTATTGCCCACTTGGAGAGTGAGGGAATTTGTGTCTCTAGGACGTATACCTTATAAGTCACGACTTGAGTTTGCATTTAGAGATGAAGATGTTCAAGCCGTTGATCGCGCTCTGGAGATGATGCAAATTGAGGACATCCAACATAGGCGTATAAGCAGCCTTAGTGAGGGACAGAAACAGCGGGTTATGATCGCTATGCTGTTAGCTCAGGAAGTCAAGATAATGCTTCTGGATGAGCCCACTGCCCATTTGGATATGAAATATAAAAACTTGGTGTTCGACGCATTATACGATATAAGAAAGAGTTTAGATATAACTGTAGTAGCCTGCTTACATGATCCTATCATTGCTGCCCTATATTTCGACCGCGTGGCTTTACTAAAAGATGGTAAAGTTTACGCTCTGGGAAGCCCAGATGATACTCTGAACCCTAGCATTCTATCAGGCGTGTATGACACTCGAATCAAGGTGGTTCAAGACGAAGAAATAGGAGTACTCCTTGCCTATGCTGTCCCGATTAGTCGGTCGGCACGGGATAATGTGAATGAGGAAGCTTGGAAAGGCTAATTATATAAATAAAGCTGGTAGCCCACCAAGCTACCAGCTGGCTGGGGGACGTGGATTCGAACCACGATTAACTGATCCAGAGTCAGTCGTCCTACCGTTAGACGATCCCCCATCGACGCCAAATAGTTTACCAAAACGATGGCTTCTTTGGCAAACCCGCAATTAGGAAGCCTTATCTGCTGCTAGATAGTCTTCCATTCTGACACTTAATACGGTACTAACACCCTGTTTATCCTGAGTTACTCCAAATATCCTGCTAGCTCTCTCGACAGTGAACCTGTTATGGGTGATGACTATAAACTGAGTGTCACTTGCTAGCTCTTCTAAGAGATCACAGAACCTCGTAACGTTACGTTCATCAAGCGCTGCATCTACCTCATCCATAACGCAGAAGGGGGCTTTACTATCTTTTATTAGTGCTAATAACAACGCGCAAGAGCATAAAGCCCTTTCTCCACCTGACAATGCCGATAATGTTGAGACTCTTTTACCTGGTAGTTGGACTTCTATTTCAACTCCTAACTTATCTTTATCATCCTTGGCTAGCTTTAGACCTGCCTTGCCACCTCCAAAGAGTCGATCAAAGTACTCGGCAAAGGTCTGTGATACTTCCTGGAATGTCTCCTGAAATGCCTGTTGCATCTCATGCTCCAGCCTGTTGATAAGATCTTCTAGGTTATGCTTAGCTTTACTGATATCCCTTAGTTGAGATTCGAGAAAATCCACCCTATCACGGACTTGGTTATATTCTTCAATGGCTAATGGATTGACCGGTCCTATTCTGGCTATCTTCTGTCTTGATTGCTCAATCTTTTTAATCAAATCTCCTAGGTCGTCACTAATTTGAATATCAGTGGAGGGAGCTTTACCTGTTTCTCTTTGACATGCATGTATAAGGTCGCTTTTTTGCCTTTCAAGATGTTCTAACAAGGTACATGCATCTTGTAGGGAGTCATTTAGAGAGCTGAGCTCATTATTTGATGAGGCTATTTGATTCGTGATTGTTATAAGGGATTCTCTTAATGACTCTATTTGGTTAGAATCCTCATCTATCTTCTCTTGCAAGCTGCTGATCTCTTTAGATACAACATCTAGCTGTTTCGTCAGGTGAGATACTTGAGGTGACAAGCATTCTATTCGCCTGTGAATGTCATCTAGCTCCGACTGCCTACTAGCTACCTCAGAATCTATTTTGGTGATCCTGGCCTTATTTTCATGTAAGTTGTGAGTTGTTTTTACAAGCTCTCTATCAAGTGTCTCTAGAGAAGAGGATAATCTGAGAAGGTTAGCCTCCATCTCAGATATGCTACTCTCATATTCTCCAAGAGCCTCCCTTTCTTGATTAATTCTGGCTTTGATATCCTTTTCTCTTTCAGTAAGCTTATGCAGCTGTTCTTTTTCCCGAGGCAGCTTGTTATTTGCTTCGTTTAGTCTTCTTTGGAGTCGCTCTATTTGTTGTTCTACCCAATCCAGTCTCTCTTTAAGCAGCTTACATTGGTCTTCTAAAGACTTCTCAGAGCCTTTTTCCCTGAGCAAGCTCTGCTCCAATTGCGATAGATCCTTGGTGAGACTGTCCTCTTCTTGTCTGAGTGTTTGTAGAATGTTGTCCAGCTTGTGTGCTTGATCTTTTACCTCTTCTAGCTTCTGGCCTATCTCTCTTGCCCTTTCGCGTGACTCTTTTAGCTCACGTCTTTTGGCTAGAATCCCTCCTTGCGCTTTAGATAAATTACCTCCAGTAACGGCACCTCCTTGTCTAACTACCTCACCTTCTAAGGTTACTATTGAGCTAATACCTCTGGAGCTAGGCAATACTTGTCTCGCTATGCCAAGATCGCGTACGACTAATATTCTTCCTAGCATGTAGGAGATTGCTCTATCTATCTGTTCTGGATAGCTTACTAATTCGCTTGCTATTCCAACCACACCATCGATATTCGGTATGTGAGAAGCCTTTAGTGGTGTTACTGTGTCTATAGGAAGGAAGGTTACTCTGCCAATTTTCTTCATCTTTAGCCATTCGATAGCTTTCTCTGCATCCTGCCAAGTTAGGGTTATGACGTTCTGTAAGCCTGTTCCAATTGCTGCTTCTATAGCTGTTTCTAGCTCTGCCGGGACCGATATGAGATTACCCACAGGCCCTAATATCCCGCCCAATACTCCGGAAGCACTTGCGCGCATAATCTCTCTTACACCGGGCTGCATATCAGCAGCGCTCTTGCTGATATCATCGAGTATCTTCTCTCTAGACTGTACTTCTCGCAGCTGTAAGGATAGATTGCTGTACCTTTGCTGGAGTTCTTGATGTTCACGTTTGGTTGTACCTATCTTTTGCTTTACATCTTTGATTTTTTCTAATAATCTTAGCCTCTCTCGTTCGGTGCCTTGTATCCTGTCTATTAGGTGTTTTCTTTTGGTTTGTATCTCTTCGCTGCGAGCTTGGATACTAAGCCTCTCGCTAGTATGGATCTCTATTTCATTCTCTAAGTTACTTATTTCCTCAGTTAGGATTTCCACTAGCCTCTTCTTAGAAGCTATCTCTCTTTGCAACTCCGATAGTTCTTGTTCGAAGCCTGCTATGGAACTTTCTATCTGTTGTTTCTTGCCTATACTGTTTCTTGAGCCTTGTTCCAGAGTTAGCAGTTCAGTTTCTACTTGTCGCTTTTGCTTGCACAAAAGTTCTATTTCAGCTTCAAGTTTGTGTATCTCGGTCAAGACTTGCAGCTTCTGGGCTTTTAGGTGCTCTATCTCGGATTCTGTTATTCTTGCTTGGGTTTCATTTTCTGTTAGGTCTTTCTGGAGATCAGCGATCTGCCTCTGTAGGGAAGCCATCAGAGCCTTGTTCTCTCTTAGGGAGGCGTTTACCCACTCAATGTGGTTTTTCCTTTTTTCAATATCCTGCTCTATAAGGCGCTTTTGCGATTCGAGTGTTGGTAAACGATCCAGTATCTGGTCACGCCTATTCTGGAGATGAACTTTTCTGTGCCTAGCTGACTCTATTTGACTCTCTAGGTCCTGAATTTGCCGGGAATAGTAGGCTTCTAATAGCTGCCTTAGCTTTTCCTCTTCGACTTCTTTTGATCGCAGGTTGTTTACTTGCTTGATAAGGCTTTTGAGACGCGGCCTGCTATCGTTCAATAAATCTTCTACTCGCCTGAGATTATCTTCTACCTCTGCAAGCCTTTTCAGAGTTTCGTCCCGTCTTTTAAAGTGGTGTGTTATATCTGCTGCCTGTTCTAGGAGCACTGTACGATGTTCGGGGCTAATCAGCAGCACTTCATCGACTGATCCCTGATTTATGAAGGTGAAAGATTCACCAATGATTGCCCCTATCTCTTGGACATCACGTAACCTTGCCTTTCTGCCGTTTATTAAGTATTCGTTCTCACCACTTCTATAGGCCCGTCTCGTTATGCTAATCTCTTCATATGGTAGAGGAATAGATTTGTCGTGATTGTCAATCGATATCTCTACTTCAGCCATGCCGGCCCTTGGTTTGCCGGGGCTGCCTGCCCAAATTACATCTTCTGATTTCTTACTCCTAAGTAGGGAATAGCTCTGTTCACCCAGAACCCATCTTATAGCCTCTAGTATATTGCTCTTGCCCGAGCCGTTGGGGCCAACTATAGCCGTTATGCCATGATCAAACTCTAGTAATGTGTGATTACTAAAGCTCTTGAATCCTTGTATTTTCAGGGAATTGATCTTCAATTTTCCGCCTGAATATCCCTATACTCTGTATACTTGGGGAACATATGGGTTACTTCCCGGGTTATAAGCCCTCCGTGTCCTAAGTTCGCGATTAGAGCGTTATCCAGTTGCTCTCCAGCAAAGAACATAGTCATTATAAGATCTAAGGCTGTTCGTTGTGAAAACATACCACACGAAGCTACACCAATGATAGGGGTATCTGCTAAGGACCCCAACCAGTAGGTGCTCCCAGGGTGTGCAGGTACCCCTCTTCTGATTATTTCCCCTCCGAGATACTCAATAGCTCTTATAGCGGGGTCTAATGGATCTAAAGAGCTTGTGCCACCAATCAAAACCAAATCACACCTGGACGCTATTATATGCTCTAGATCCTCTTTTATTCTCTCGCTAGCAGAATAGACTAGAATGGGCTCTAGAGATCCAAACCAGGCTATTTTGTTTTTGAGTACCATTTCAAACTTCTCTCTAGCTTTCAAGCCCATGGATTCTTGTACGATTACTCCTATCTGTTTGCTCTGATAGGGAGCAACATGAATTACTCCATCGTACATCTGAGATTCAGCTTCCTGGATACTTGCCTCAGATATAGCTAGAGGTGCTATCTTGGCAGATGCTACGTGCTGACCAATCTCTACGGGTGTTCTATCATGCAAGGTCCATAACAGTACACCATCTGTTTCGTTGACTCTTCGCAGACGGTCTATATCAACTCTAAGTATCCCACGAACTGTTGCTTCAATGCGTAGACTACCTTCACTGATGGGGCCTAGCTGTAGTCCTGTCCCTGCTGCTGCTCTTGCAATCCTCTCAGCAGCTGTAGATTCGTCTATGTCACCTTCCTCTAGTATGATGAGGTGTATCTTGAGATCCCCTAGATGGCTCATTATCTGTTTCTCAGAGCCATCTATTATGTGACCTTTTCTTATTAGGATCTTTTTAGGATTAGCAGGGTCAAAGATGTTATGACATATAATGCTTCCCTGATAGTTGGTTACTTGGCTAGCTGATAACTCTATGGCCCGCATTTGCTATTCATGTCCTTTTACTAGTTTCGTAAGCCAGTTATTTATTATAAGCTTATCGTGTTCAAAGGCCATATCAGGGAGGGCCCTAGCATCAAACCATTCGATAGCTGCAATTTCGTCTTGGTTAGGTAAAATCTTGCCTTGTACATTTTGGACTTCGTATACAGCCAGGATTACCGGATTACCCTTTTCCGACCAAAGTTCAATCAGTTTTGGATTAGATATTCTTAACCCTGTTTCTTCGTAAACTTCCCTTTCCAGTGCATCTTCTAGCTTTTCACCTCGGTCGACGTAGCCCGCAGGAAAGCTCCACTTGCCTTTGCCCGGATCATAGGTCCTCTTACATAGCAAAATGTTGAAGTTAGAGTGTATTAGGGCAGCGACTACTACTTTGGGGTCGTCCCACAATACCCATCCACATGAAGGGCAAACGCGCCTTATCCTATCTTCCAAATTACGTTTTGTAAGCTCGTGACCACACTGGAGGCAGTACATGCTATCGTTCCATAAATCTTGCAAGGATATTTTTATAGTCCTCGGGCGTATCAATATCCTCCATGGAACCCAGATCTCCAACTTCCACTTTTATTACCAGGTCTAAGTGATTGTAGATGATATTTTTTGCCCCTTTATCTCCGCTTATCGTCCTTAAATCACCAATGGATTCTGCAGGGAAAATAACTGGGTTACCATCTTTGCCGTTATAAGTAGGAACTATTATCTTCTTTGGATGAAGATCAAATGTGTCGATTAGTTTATCTATGATCTCAGTGCTCACTAAAGGTTGATCTCCAAGTAAAACCATTACTCCCCTGGCGCCTTCGCTTACTTCCTCTAATCCTAACTTGATAGATGAGCTTATTCCTCTTACTGGGTCTGTATTGACCACTATAAGCACCTTCTTATCTAATGATTCTAGTATTTGGGTTGCTTGCTGCTCTATTTGGGGCGATACTACTACGATTACTTGGTCCAGCTTTGACCTTATAGCGTTAAGCATGACCTGTGACAGGAGTGTTTGAGATCCTAGCTTTAGGAGCTGTTTAGGTTGTCCCATTCTCTGGGAGAGTCCAGCTGCTAAGACAATACCTGTAACCCTTGTTGAATTCATCTTATCGTCCATCATTGGCTTTCAATGGTCATATTTGCAGTTATGCTCTTGCGTATTTACCATAGTTATGGGAGAAGAAGCTAGATTTTGCTTCCTAGTTTAGATACAGGAGTATTCCTTGCAACCATCCGTGAATATAATACCTTTGTTTCCATTACACACTGTGCTGTTTCCAGGTATGCTTTTACCCCTCCACATCTTTGAGGAGAGGTATAAGATAATGATCTCCCGCTGTCTTGCTCACGATGGGATGTTCGGGGTGGTTAAGATTCGCAAGGGTAAAGAGGTCGGAGGTCCGGCTGAGCCAGAAGAAATCGGTACTATGGCAAGAATAGTTTCAGCTGGGAAGTATCCGGATGGTCGTATGGATCTACTTACTGTAGGTAAAGAGAGATTTCGTATCCTTCGACTTATAGATGATGAGCCTTACTTGCAGGCTGAGATAGAGTTTTTACGAGATGAAGAAGAGGATGAGCATGAGGTGTCTATACTTGCCGAAGAGGTCAGGGATTTGATCTCTGATTACCGAAAAAAGGCAGGTATAAAAGGATCTTCGGACGAAATCAGCCATGATATTCAGTCGCTGTCTTTCGTGGCAGGAGCACTTCACATTCCTTTATCTGAGAAACAGAAAATCTTGGAGTGCACCTCTGCCAGGCAAAGATTGGACTGGGTAGCCAAGCATCTACGTGCAGAGATAAGTCTCTTGGATAAAATAGGACCTACCAGACCTATTATTGAGCCCGATGGTGATATATAGAGGTCAGTCTAAAGCTTTCTTAAAAATAAAAAATAATTACAAGAGGGGGTACCTATAGTTAGGTCCCCCCTCTCGTCTTGTCTCTTCAGATTTTTGTTTACTACGGTTTAGGATATTACCTGCAGCTTCTGGCTGTAGCAGCGTTACTGCCAGTGTCAAAAGAGTGCCCGCAGGCACAAGTACTCACTGCATTAGGATTGTTGATAGTAAACCCAGAGCCGAACAAGCCATCTATGTAGTCAATCTCAGATCCTTTGACATAAGGATAGCTGTAGCTATCTATTAGGATCTTGACGCCGTTTTGCTCGAATACATGGTCCTCAGGATCAACCTCTTCTTCAAAGGCCATACCATAGTTAAGACCGGAGCATCCGCCGCCCGCAACATATAGCCTTAGGGCAGCACCCTGTTGTCCTTCCTTCTCCATCAGGTCCTTGATCTTGGCGGCTGCACTCTCCGTAATTGTTACCATCTTTTCAGAAACCTCCCAACTGGATCATCCTACTCTCTGAAGCAGTATATAACAAGCCGGCGTTACTAGTCAATCCGATTCACTAGTAAAAATGACTAGCCAACCCGCTTTGCCTGAGGGTTAGCGGTTGGCCTTGCGAGGGCATAAAGTGCCTATTTGATCTCAATATTATAAGTAGGCTGTCCCCTTGCTCTGTGATCTCTATCACACTACATTCCAGAGCCAATACCGATTTTGAAAGTACCGTATTGTTATCCTGATGCACTTCTACATCATCAGGCAATTTGGGTCTACTCTCTAGTAAGCTTTCCACTGTTGTTCGCTCCCCTGCCATGAGAACATTTATCCATATTGTTTGATCCTTACTTATTGATGTAGCTAAAGGGTCTGTTTTCTTTATACTTGCTACTAACAAAAGAGGATTCCAAGAAATAGGCATCAATTGTGGTGTTACCGTCTGGACGATGTCGTCGTTAATTTTGAGGGTGAGAACATAAACTCCTAGTGTAAATATCTCTCCTATATTGCTGTCAGTAGATTTAGCTCTTGGCATCTTATTTCCCTAGGTTCAAGCTAATTACAACTATTGCAGCCACGCACAATGGAGCTCCAAAAGCAAAGTAACTTTTTCTACTTGCCTTCCCTGTTATCAGGAGTAATGTGGCGTAGACTCCAGCTAGGACTACCCCAAGTATCAGAGCTGCTAGTGCTGATCTTGCCCCCACCATGCCACCTATCATGGCAGCTAATAGAATATCTCCTACCCCAAGCGCCGATGCTCGGAATATCATTATCCCTATTGCAAATATCAGCGTAAATACAATAAGCCCTTCTAACAGCCCTACTAGAGTATTGGTCAGGTTTGTATTGCACAATAATGGGTTAAGCAGAAGTGATGCCAGTATTCCCGTTATCACGACTGAAGGATATACAAGTCTCCTTTGCAGGTCTATAGCTCCGCATGCGGCTAGAATAGCGATGTATATGCCAGCCGCTAAGTTACATTCGATGCCTGCTTGTAGCCCATGAACTAAGACCGCTAGGAAGCAAATAGTAGCGAGCAGGAGTGATTGCTTGCTGCCGACTGCCGGTTTTATTCCACCTATCTTTGATGCAATTATATTTGCCGTAGTGGCTGATAGCAGACCTATCACCAGAGATATAAGTGCTTCGATCATCTTCTAAGGTATCTTTGTATGTTTTGTTCGTGTTCCTGTAAAGTTTTTGCAAAAGCATGCGACCCATCACCCTTAGCAACAAAATAAAGGTAATCTGTGTGGGCGGGATACGCTACGGCTTTTATTGATGGTAAACCAGGGCTACAGATAGGTCCTGGTGGGAGCCCCTTATGTACATATGTATTGTAAGGGGAGTCGGATTTTAGATCTTGCCTTGTCAGAGGGGACTTCCACCATTCTCCCCTTTTCCCAACTGCATATTGGACTGTTGGGTCAGCCTGCAGGGGCATGCCCTTTCTTAGCCGATTAAGATAAACCGAGGCAATTATTGGTCTCTCAGACGGAATTTGAGCCTCTCTTTCCACAATGCTGGCCAGGGTTAGTCCTTCGTTTATAGTTAACCCTTGGCGTTTGAAGCCTTGAATTATATCCTTGGAGAGGTGCTTTTGCATGTTAGCTATTCCCTCTCTTACAAGCTGCTGTGCAGCATTCTCCTCCGTAAAGATATATGTATCTGGAAAGATATAACCTTCGATACTAACCCCCTTAGGCTTAGAAGCTAATAACGGAGACTTTGGTGGGTTATTGATTGCTTCCTGCCATTGTTGTGGAGTAGTGAGTCCTAATTGAAGCATCCTGTCCTCAATTTGCCCCAGCCTAAAACCTTCGGGGATGGTGATCTTAGACTGATTGCTTGCATCTGTGAAGGTAGCTATGAGATCCCTAGCACTCGTTCCCCTCTTTATTAAATATCTGCCTGGTAGGAGATGACCCCTCTCACCTGAGAGCACGACTAGCGCCTTGAATATTAACGGCCTTCTTATGATCCCTAGCCTGTGTAATCTATCTGTAAGATCGTTCCAGCCTTCTCCATGTCTCACTACAACTGTCACTGGTTTAGAAGATGCATCCGCCCTAGGTGTTGGGTCCAAATACCACCATAGTGCTGGAACTGCCAAGGCAAGAATCACTAATGCCCAAAATAGAGGCCAACGTGCTGGTTGATCATCTGGAGATTGCCTATTGATGTCCTGATTCATCTTGCGATTCTAGCAAGCAGAGATGCACATTACAATTTCTGCCGCACTTGGTACTATATCATGTGTCCGCACAAAAGCTACCGGTGATAGTAATCCTTGGCCCTACTGCTGTGGGAAAGACTGCCCTGTCCATAGACCTCTGCCTCGAATATAACGGAGAGGTAGTCAATCAGGATAGTAGGCAGGTTTATCGATACATGGATATCGGAACTGCTAAACCTACTCGTGAGCAACAAGCCAAGGTTCATCATCACTGCATAGATCTCGTAAATCCAGATGAGACATGGACGCTAGCACAGCAGCAGGAACTGTCTTATAGAACAATTGACTCTTTACTCGATAGACATAAAGTCCCTTTTGTGGTGGGGGGTACAGGTCAATATCTGAAGGCAATCATTGAGGGTTGGAATATACCAAGAGTAGCTCCCAATCCTGAGATTAGAGATTCTTTGCGTGCTATTGCCAAGCAAAAAGGTACAAAATTTCTCCATGACAAGTTGAGAAGTGTCGATCCTGTGGCTGCCGAGAGGATCCTTCCAGGCGACTTGCGAAGAATAATTAGGGCCCTAGAGGTGTTTGAATTAACAGGGAGGCCGATATCTGAGCTTCAGTCTTCAGAACCTCCCAAGTATGATTTTCTGATACTTGGTCTAACAATGGACAGACCTAAGTTGTATGAACGCATTGAGAACAGAACCAAGGATATGTTGCGCAGGGGGCTTTTGGAAGAGATACAAGGCTTGCTAGATATGGGTTACGGATGGGATCTGCCCTCTATGCAGAGCATAGGCTATGGTGACTTTCAGCCATATTTTGAGGGCCGGTCGTCTCTTGAAGAATGTTTGAGGCACCTTTCCTATCATAATCACAAGTTAGTCAGACACCAATATGTGTGGTTTAGAAAGTTTAGAGATGTGAATTGGTTTGATCCAACTACAGATACGGATTTGGTGCACATGAAATCTCTAATAAATAGACACCTGTCCTAATCTGTTGTTGCAACTTGGTTATAGTAGTATAACTATGAGAAATAAAGATGTATTCAGAGGAGATCAATTGCAGGACACAATTGACAGAGTAGGACCTATAAAACCAGTTTCGACTGCACAACCTGAAGAGCTGGCAATTTTAGTAGGGGTTCAGACCCCAGATAGCAAATGGGATGTTAATTCATCTCTAGATGAATTAGAGAGGCTAGCTGATACGGCTGATGTCAAGGTTGTAGGGCGAATAACACAACGCCTTGCAGCTCCTGATCCCAGGACGTTTATCGGTAAGGGTAAGTTGCGCGAGCTAGCCGA
Source organism: Thermobaculum terrenum ATCC BAA-798 (assembly GCF_000025005.1). Taxonomy (NCBI): domain Bacteria; kingdom Bacillati; phylum Chloroflexota; class Chloroflexia; order Thermobaculales (SeqCode); family Thermobaculaceae (SeqCode); genus Thermobaculum (SeqCode); species Thermobaculum terrenum. Next base: position 1,533,598 of record NC_013525.1, on the reverse strand, counting down.
TATGAAGAACGCAACTGGCGCTACAGTTGTTTTATTTGATGACGAACTCTCTCCAAGTCAGGAGCGTAATCTAGAGGACGAGCTCAAGTGCAAGATAATAGATAGATCTGCCCTGATACTAGATATATTTGCTCGACGAGCTAGAACTAAAGAGGGAAGATTACAGGTAGAACTTGCTCAGCTTGAGTACCGCCTTCCGAGGCTTACAAGAATGTGGACACACCTCTCTAGACAAGGGGTGGGAGGGGTTGGTCTTAGAGGCCCAGGAGAAACTCAGCTGGAAGTTGACCGAAGACAGTCCAGAGAGCGTATAACTCATATAAAAAGAGAGATCGAGCAGGTAAGAAAGCATCGCAAGATACTGCGAGAACACAGGAAGGCTGAGGGACTACCGGTAGTCTCGCTTGTAGGCTACACGAATGCTGGTAAGAGTACGCTTCTTAATAAGCTGGCCGGTGCCGATGTCCTGGCAGAGGATAAGCTGTTCGCAACTCTTGATCCTACTACCAGGCAAGTGCGACTTCCTGCTGGCATGCTCAGCCTGTGGACGGACACTGTAGGCTTTATCCAGAAGTTGCCTACTGATCTAGTTGCTGCCTTCCGGGCTACTCTTGAGGAGATACTTGAAGCGGACGTGCTAGTTCACGTTGTGGACATAACTCACGAGAATGCGGAGGAACAAGCAGCAACCGTAAATGAGACCTTAAGATCCCTGGGGGCTGCTGATAAACCTACAGTAGTAGCGCTAAACAAGGTAGATAAGCTAGCTCCCGATCTCGATAGTGGCCTGCCGTCCTTAGAAGATCTCCCAGATAATTACGTTCTTATCTCTGCTGAGCTGGGATGGGGTATAGATACACTGTTGTCAAAAGTTGAGCAGGTGCTAGAAAGCAATCTAAGGGAGCTTGATGTATTGCTTCCTTATTCGGAGGGGGCTCTTGTGGATCTGTTCCATAAATATGGTCAGGTTAGAACTGAAGAGTTTACTCATGCTGGCACACACATCAGAGGTAAGTTACCCGAAAAATACGTAAGTCTTATGAGACGATATGAAACTGCTGAATCTAGGTCCGGTGACTAGTCACCGGACCTAGATTTGTTCTTAGACTAATTGCCCTGATCCTGGGTTTTCGGCAGTTGTTCTGCTATCTTTACTTGCAGAGAAAGATCCTATGGAGTTGGGTAGATAATGCTCAAAGTTGCGGTCATGGTATCTGGCAGGGGCAGTAACTTGGAAGCGATCCTCCAAAGGCAGCGCGAGGGAGTACTGGGAGCTGAGGTTTCCCTAGTGGTGTCTAATTATCCTGATGTTAAGGCCGTACAAATTGCAAATGATTTTGGAATAGAAGTATTTGTCTGTTCTGATCGCAAAGGTAATGATAGAAAAGAAGCTCAAATGGAAATATCTAACATGCTTACTGCCAGGGATGTTGGCTTAGTTGTTCTGGCAGGATATGATCGCATACTGACGAAGGAATTTGTGCGCCATTGGCAAGGAAGGATCATCAACATACACCCCTCACTATTACCTGCATTTGGAGGAACCCTCCACGCTCAAGCCGAGGCCCTAAAGCATGGTGTGAAGATCTCTGGTTGTACCGTACACTTTGTGACTGAGGATGTTGATGCGGGACCTATAATCGCACAGGCAGCAGTTCCGGTATTTGAGAATGATACTGTGGAATCTCTGTCCGACAGGATCTTGAGAGAAGAACATAGAATCCTCCCCGAGGCTATAAGGCTCTTTGCTCAGGGAAGGCTTACCATTCAGAATGGAAAAGTTTTAATCAAGGGGTAAGGTGGTGCGTGCTATTCTAAGCGTGTCCGACAAGACCGGCATTATAGAACTTGCAAAAGATCTTGTTTCCAAAGGGGTGGAGATTTTCTCTACTGGTGGGACTTTGACTGTGTTGAGGGAAGCTGATATTCCTGCCAAATCTGTTACCGACATCACTGGTTTCCCAGAGATCATGGAGGGGAGAGTCAAGACCCTGCACCCTCAGATACATGGGGGTATACTTGCCAGAAGATCTCGACCAGATGATATGCAAGAGATAGCAGCACTTGGTATCGAGCCTATAGATATCGTAGTTGTAAACCTTTATCCTTTTGAGGAAACTGTTTCTAATCCCAATACTGATCTCTCTACAGCACTAGAGAACATAGATATAGGCGGACCTACACTCATTAGGGCAGCAGCAAAGAATTTCGTAGACGTTTTGGTCTTGACAGATCCTCAGGATTATCAATCTGTTTTGGAGGAGTGGTCCCAACACGGGCAGGTGAGTCAACAAACTCGCAGGTGGCTAGCAGCTAAGGCTTTCGCCCATGTATCGGCTTACGATGCTCTTATAAATCGCTATCTAGCTGCTGAGGAGGAGCTATTCCCCAACATAGTCACTATACCTTTGCGGAAGGTACAGGATTTGGTGTATGGAGAGAACCCTCATCAAAGGGCAGCTTTATATGCTGAAGTAAGTCCTAGATATACAGGTCTGGTTCAAAAGTTGAGGCAAGTAGGTGGTAGGGACCTGTCTTTTAATAACATATTGGACCTATATGCTGCAGTTAGTGTTGTTGCTGACTTTCTAGGGCCAACGGTCACCATAATCAAACATGGTATTCCTTGTGGGTTGGCAACCAATCCTGATCTACAAGTAGCCTTTGAACGAGCACTAGCGGGGGATCCAGTATCGGCTTTTGGTGGGATAGTAGGTGTGAATCGCGAAATAGATGCGGGGTTGGCGGAAGTTATGACCCAAACACATTTTGATCTCATAGTTGCTCCTTCTATTACTGAGGAAGCCAAGCAGGTTTTTTCCAAGAAGCGTAGGTTGAGGTTACTAGAGGTGGGCGAAATGAAGCCCAGCTGGGAGGAGCCTCTAACTCCTTGGACTCTTGATTGGAGGAGAATAAACGGAGGGTTCCTCGCGCAAACCATGGACGCGGTATCTCCTGATGAGGTGACTACCAGGGTGGTCACGGAGCGTCAACCTACACTTGAAGAGACAACTGACTTGTTATTTGCATGGCGTGCAGTAGAGCATGTAAGGTCTAATGCTATAGTTCTAGCAAAGGATCTCTCCATGGTGGGTGTAGGTTCAGGTCAAACAAGTCGGGTTGATGCAGTGAGGCATGCAGTAGAGAAGGCTGGTCCAAGGGCAGAGGGCAGCGTTATGGCCAGTGATGCTTTCTTCCCGTTCCCAGATGGCATAGAGGAAGCTGCTAAGGGGGGAGTAACTGCAGTCATACAACCAGGTGGCTCTATCAGGGATGAAGAAGTAATACGTGCTGCTAACAAGCACGGCATAGCCATGGTCTTTACGGGCACCCGTCATTTCAAGCACTAAAGAAATGAAATAATGAAATTAAGTAAAGCATAGATCGGGAGGGATTACTCCCTCCCGATCTATGCAGCTGATAATGAGAGCTATCTCTCGGCAAGCTGTCTTCTGTACTCGTTATATTTCTCAGCTATTTCAGGGTATTTGATCCCAAGGATTTGTGCCGCCAGATAAGCTGCATTTCTGGCGCCTGCCTTTCCTATCGCCACGGTGGCCACTGGTACGCCTGCGGGCATCTGGACTATAGCGTAGAGGGAGTCTTGACCTTTGAGATCGCTTGTGGGCAGAGGAATGCCGATAACGGGTTTTGTTGTGAGGGAAGCTATAACTCCTGGCAGGTGTGCAGCCGCACCAGCTCCTGCTATAAACAGCTCTACACCGTTTGCTGTTGCCTGTGATATGTATTCCCTAAGCTTGTTGGGCTGGCGATGGGCGGATATTACCTTAAGCTCTCCTTCTATACCCATCTGTTCAAGAGTATCCATTGTTTCCTGCATATAAGATCTATCTGATTCACTACCCATTAGCACGGAAACTAGAGGCATAAATTTTCAATCTCCTTCCCTATAATTTTTCTTGCTTCCATGTTAGCTAAATCATAGACCTGATCTATAGACATGTTATGCTTTTGGGCTAATGAGGCACAGTCCTCGTACTCAGGCTTAGCCTGATGCACTTTGCCATCTATCAATTTCAACTTTAATCTGATTTTGCCTAATTTAGTATCTATCTCTCTTATCTCTCTGTGAGCTTTTACTCTTTTGAGACGGCTCTCTCTTACGCCAAGAGTTGTAGTCTCCCTTAGGAGCAAATTCGTAATCTCTAGTGCATTTTCTTCTGTCGTTAGGACGCTTATTATATGTCCGTATCTACCTTTCTTCATAATTACCGGAGAGATCCAGACATCCAGAGCCCCGCTACGAAGCAGTTTCGACTGCATGTAAGAAGTCAATTCAGGAGATAGGTCATCAATATTTGTCTCTATTATGACTACTTCGTCTACTTCATAAGTGCTATATGCTGATGAGGGTTCATCCCTCTCAAGCAGTATAGCTCTCAATGCATTGGGCCAAGGGAGATGACGTGAGCCAAATCCGTAACCTATTTTACGGACCTTGACATTAGTGGGTATATCAAAATGAGCTAGCCTGGCTACAAGGGCTGCTCCTGTAGGAGTTACCATCTCGCCCGAGCCCTTTTCAAACGTAACTCTGGCATTACAAGTACTGAGGATTTCCAAAGTAGCAGGTGCAGGTACCGGTAGTTTTCCGTGACTTGTAGATACGAAGCCATCTCCTAAAGGTAAGCTTGAACAGTAAATCTGATCTATCTCTAGAAGATGCAGCGCTAGGCACGTGCCTACTACATCTATTATCGAGTCTATAGCTCCGACTTCGTGAAAGTGTATTTCATCTACCGATGTGCCGTGTACTTTGGCTTCAGACTGAGCGATTAGGTGAAAGATATCTATGGCTTTATTCTTGACGTTGTCCGGAAGATTAGATTCTGTGATTATCTTGGCTATGTCTTGAAAGTTTCTGTGGGTATGCTGCTCTGAATACTCAACTTCTATCTTAGTTCCGTTTATGCCTGATCGCGTTGTCTTCTCTATCCTTAGATTCCAGTTACCCAGATCCAGGGATTGAAGCTGTTCATTCAGGGCGTTTGCGTCGGCGCCTAGATCTAACAGCGCTCCAAGAAACATATCTCCGCTAATGCCACTATATGTGTCTAGGTATAGCTGCATCATGAAGTGAATGCTCCATTCTTAGTTGGCCGCATGCTGCCAGAATATCTGCACCTCTTTCTAGTCTCACTGTGCATGGGATCCCCGCACTTAGCAGTATGTCTCTGAAAGTATTTACCTCCTCGGTTGAAGGAGGCTCGAAAGGACTCCCTGGTACTCTATTGAGAGGGATCAGGTTCACGTGGCAGAGCAGTCCTCGTAACAGGTTTGATAAATCTCTTGCGTGTTCTTTGGAGCTGTTACAGCCAGCTATAAGTACGTATTCGAAGGTAATCCTCCTATGAGTTCTCTCGACATATCTTTTGGCAGAGGCTATCAACTCTGATATAGGCCACCTGCGATTGATAGGCATGATACTTGTGCGTAGGTCATCGTTAGGTGCATGGAGCGATATAGCTAGGTTCACCTGAAGATCAGTTGGTGGAAATCTATCTATCTGATGAACCAGTCCTGCAGTGGATATAGTGATCCTGCGCGCACTAAAGTTCATGCCAGTGGGTTCGTGCAAATTCTCCACAGATCGCCAGACGGCGTCTAGGTTAGCTAGGGGCTCCCCCATACCCATGTACACAATGTTTGTGAGCCTCTTGCCTTTATCACGAAGCTTTTTCGAGAAGTACAGGATTTGATAGACTATTTCACCTGCGGAGAGATTTCTATAGAAACCTCCTAAGCCAGTAGCACAGAATGTGCATCCAATAGCGCATCCCGCTTGCGAGCTTACGCAGACCGTAGCCCTACCATCCATATATTCCATTAGAACGCTTTCGATAGCGTTACCATCTTCAAGTTGGAACAGGACTTTTTCGGTATCACCTCCATCGGCTACGAACGTCCTAACGGGAGTGATGTTAGGGAATGGGAACTCTGCACTTAGCACCTCTCTAAGGGCCTTTGGCAGACTAGTCATTTTCTCCGGATCGACTTCTAGCTGCCTATAGATGGCCTGCCATACCTGAACTGCCCTGTATTCTGGGTAATCCCTCAGCCTGATCCATTCACGCAGTTCCTGTAATGAAAGATCAAGCAAGGATTTAGCTGGCTTGTGATTTTTGTTTTTGGCGATGCCAAGTGCTGAGTGCATGCTCATCGAGCAATTATATCGTATAGCACTTGGATAATTTCTAAGCACTTTATATCCTTTACACTTATTTCCTTACTTGATACATTGCAACTGGACTTGACCATTTTATGGCAGGTACTACTTTGGGAGGAACAGGTGATGTCATCTACCCTTCATAAAGTTACCATTCAGGACCTAATACGTTTGAAGCAAAAAGATGAACCCATAGTAATGGTAACTGCGTATGACTATCCAACTGCCCTATTGGCTGATAGGGCTGGTATAGACGTCATACTAGTAGGCGATTCCATTGGTAACAATGTCCTTGGGTACGAACATACCTTACAGGTAAGTATGGACGAGATGATAAGCCATTCTAGAGCTGTTTCGAAGGCAACTGAAAGGGCTCTGATTGTGGGCGACATGCCCTATATGTCCTATCAGCCCTCCGATAGAGATGCGGTTTTGAATGCTGGTGCCTTTATGAGGGATGCTGAAGTCGATGCGGTAAAGCTCGAGGGCGGCACGGCAGTGCTTTCAAGGATTAAGGCCATAATAGCCGCAGGCATACCAGTAATGGGGCATATAGGTCTTACTCCTCAGTCATTCTCGTTGCTTGGAGGTTACAGGGTACAAGGGAGAGATTCTGGCTCTGCCTTGAGGCTCTTGAATGAGGCTTTAGCTCTTCAAGATGCAGGCATATTCGCTCTTGTTCTCGAGGCTGTGCCTGCACCTGTGGCCAAAGCTATCACAGAGCGCTTGGAGATACCCACCATCGGCATTGGAGCTGGCCCTTATTGCGATGGCCAAGTATTAGTCTTCCACGATATATTTGGCTTGAGTCAAAGATCACTACCTAAGTTTGCCAAACGATACGTTGACCTGTCTAAGCATATACTGAAGGGCTTCTGTATGTACAAAGAGGATGTAAAGAGTAGAAAGTTTCCCGACGAGGAGCATTCCTATTCATTGAGCCCTGAGGAGCTCAACAAATTCCAGCAAGCTTTGAGTTAGTTATTGTTGTGCACGGCAGCTAGAATCCTGCCGTGCACAACTCTACCAGATCTTGAACTTCCTATTTTCGTATATGAGCTCTCCGTCGGCGTAGACCTTAGCATCAGTCAGGTCTGCGATCATATCCCAGTGTATGGCAGATGCATTGGTCCCACCCGTTTCAGGATAGGCCCTTCCAAGGGCCATATGCATTGTTCCACCTATCTTTTCGTCAAAGAGTATGTTACGAGTGAACTTCTGGATATCGTAGTTTAGTCCGAAGGCTACTTCGCCGACTCTTCTAGCTCCCTCATCGACGTTTAGCATTGAGTTCAGCAAATCCTCCCCACGGGAAGCAGTGGCCTCTACAACCTTGCCGTCCTGGAAGGTGAGCCTCACGTTTTCTACTTCCCTTCCGTTGTATACGGCTGGATAACTGAACCTTATATGACCATTTACCGAATCCTCAATAGGTCCGGTGAATACTTCTCCGTCTGGGAAGTTGTGCTTGCCGTCTGCACTTATCCATTTTCTCCCACCCACTCGATAGCGGAGATCAATATCATTCCCAACGATATGTATTTCATCATGGCTTTCGAGCAGCTTCACGATTTCTTGTTGCTTTTTTGATATCTGCTGCCACGATTCAGATGGGTTATCGTGATGGATTAATCCTGCGTTAAACACAAAGTTTTCATATTCCTCTAGGGACATCTCTGCATCCTGAGCATATGCATGTGTAGGGTACAGAGTCAGGCACCATCTGAGCTCACCCGTTGCGGCTCTCTCAAGATATCTCCTCATGATATCTGTTCGGGCTTGCTGGGCGATGGCTAGCTTGTTGGGATCGACATTGGTTAGAGACTTGGTATTCTCATCCGCCATTATCCTTAGCATAGCATCGAAGTATTCTATCTCCTGTCTCTCGGGTTCGAGCACGAACCTCAACTGCTCGTCGCTGCTTTCACGGAACCTTATCTCGGCTAGGCCATCTATAGTTATCCTGGTCATAACGTGTGCACCAGCTCTGATAGCCTCTCTGTAAGCTTCTTTTACAAGGGGAGCGGCTGCAGCAGGAGCAGTGATTATAAGCTTATCTCCGGGTTGTATACCTAACGAGTAGTTTATAAGTACCTGTGCTAACTTCTGATGTCTCGGGTCCGTCATGATACATCACCTCAAGCAACATAGTTTATGAAGCAACTTGTTTGATCGCCTGTTGTTGATACATTTCTATTATCTCTTGTACCGTGGTGGCATCTTCAGGTCTCTTGTCTGACTCTCTAAAGCTCACTAGGCGAGGGAACCTAAGGGCATAACCTTGCTTCTCTCCGTTCATACCTGCTGTGTGCACAGGGGATCTTGTGATTTCGTCCGCGAGTACCTCTATAACTACCGCGGGCTCCACCCACACGCTTGGCTGAATTATACTTTCTACTCGAGCCGGCTTTTCTTCTGTGACATAGGGTTTACATCTTTCTACGACTTCCTTCCATTCTTCGTCAGTTAGTCCTGTGCCTATCTTAGTGATGGTTTGGAAGGTATCCTTGTCTGGGTTATAAACGGCAACCAATAATGCTCCCGCACCGAGCTGTGCTCTTTTCCCTCTGCCATAGATGTAGCCTACAATGACGCAGTCCACAGTGTCTTGGAGTTGCCCTGCGTGAGTTCTTTTGAGCTTTACCCAGTTAAAGTTCCTTGCTCCTGCCTGATAAGGGGAATCTAACCTCTTGGCGACTATACCTTCAAGGCCACTTTCTATTGCCTCGTTGAAAACCTCCATCAGCTTCTCGACGTTATCCGCTATGACCCAGTCGGAAACGATAAGAGAGTCTTCTCCCTTAATGGTATTTGCTAGTATCTCCCTTCGATCTACATATTTCATCCCCATCAAGTTTTCACCATTCTTGTAGAGAATGTCGAAAGCAAACAACTTTAAAGGGAGTTCTTGAGCCGCTTCTTCTATCTTGTGCTTTCTTCTTCGCTTTGTAGTGACTTGAAACGGGAGAAACTCTCCAGATAAGGGGTGATAGGCAAGGGCCTCTCCTTCAAAAATGGCAGTTTCCGCATCCACCATGGCTAGAGTGCCGCTGGTGATTTCAGGGAACATCCCCGTCATGTCCTCAAGATTCCTGGAAAATATCTTCACCTCGTTTCCTATTTTGTGTACCTGGCATCGGAAACCATCGTATTTCTTCTCAACAGCACATTGTCCCATCCTGTTGATTATGGCTTCGGGAGTAGGGAGCCTCTCGGCCAGAGCTGGTCTTACTGGATTACCGGGCATAATAGATAGTTTCTCTACGCCCTCTATACCATCCTTCCATAGAGTCTCAGCTATGAGTCCGAGATCTGAGGTTTCGTTATAGGCCCTTTCTAGAGGTTTGCGCAGGCTCTTATCCCCGCTCTTGGCGAAAGATAGAGCATCCAGAATAGTTGGATCTCCTACTCCCAACCTTAAAGTGCCTACTGGTATTCTGCATATGTAAGTCACCGATCTAGGATCCAACTTCTGTAATATATCCGCAAACATGCCTATCTTCTTCTCAATGCTACCTTGGCCAGATACCTGACTTATAGCCATAAGTTGATTGAATATTTCCAAGACTGTTGGGGTTTCTTCCATGGACAGCTCTTTTCCCGCTTCCTGCTGCACCTGGCGAGCCGCTGTGCCAATATCCCCAACTCTGTCAAACACTTGCATAACGTGCTTTCTGTCCACACCAAAAGCTTTGCCAATAGCGTCTGCAACGTAGTTTATTCCCATGCCTATCTCGATAGGCTTAAAGAAAGGCGCAAGCCTGCCCTGTAGTAGGTAAGTGATTGGTCGCACTTCGGACTGGTCACATTGGGAGTACAAGTCGGCCAAAATGGCTACCAAAGTGTTTCTGCTTGTAGTATGGTCCAATTGTTCAAAATATTCCGCGAGTTTTGAAAAGAGCATTTTGGCCTCCAATCGGATTACGTTGTGATTATAGCTTGCTTCACTAGCCTATATTAGGTCCAACCGTGACGATTTATGTGCTTCTAAATAGTACTAGAGCCTGGGGGTATCTCCCAGGCTCTAGTACCCTTACTTTTATGAGTTTTTGCTTGCTACTGGGTTACGACCGGCTGGAGAGATGAGAATGTGAGACTATCCCCATCTCTATCGACAACTACAGTGTCTCCCTCTTTGATCTCGCCACTTATGAGCATCTTCGAGATCACGTTCTCTATGTTCTTCTGGATCGTCCTCTTCAATGGTCGAGCACCGAATGTAGGATCAAATCCCTCATCAGCCAGCCACTCCTTAGCTGCTTGTGTCAGCTCCAGGTTTATCTTGCGCTCCTCGAGCCTCTTCTTAAGATCACCTAGCTGTATGTCCACTATTTGCAGTATCTGCTCTCTGGTGAGCGGATGGAATACTATGATCTCGTCTATTCTGTTCAGAAACTCGGGCCTGAAGGTTTCCCTTAGTGCCCTGGTCACAGCATCCTCAAGCTTCTTCTGCTCACCTCGACTGTCCACAGCTCTGGTGAATCCTAGCGGCTGGTACTGCTCGATCCACCCAGTACCTACATTACTAGTCATAATGATGACCGTGTTTCTAAAGTCTACTGTTCTCCCATGGCCATCCGTCAGCCTACCATCATCGAGTATCTGCAGCATTACATTGAAGACCTCAGGATGGGCCTTCTCTATCTCGTCAAACAATATCACCTGATATGGCCTGCGTCGCACAACCTCAGTTAGCTGCCCACCTTCATCGTAACCTACATATCCAGGAGGAGACCCTATCAACCTGGATACCGTATGGCGCTCACCATACTCGCTCATATCTATTCGGACCATGGCTTCCCTGTCATCAAACAGGAACTCAGCTAATGCTCTAGCCAGCTCGGTCTTACCTACACCTGTTGGCCCAAGGAATATGAAGGAACCTATTGGCCTGTTAGGATCAGACAGACCTGCTCTGCTCCTTCTAATAGCGTCAGATACGGCTTGTATGGCTTGATCCTGTCCAATGACCCTCTTATGCAGAGCTTCCTCCATATGAGCCAGCTTAGCAGTCTCAGACTCCAGCATTTGGTTGACTGGGACTCCAGTCCATTGCGCTACAACCTCAGCTATATCCTTGGCAGTTACCGTCTCACTTATTGGATGCTCTGACTTGATCTTCTCGTATTCCTTATCGTACTCGTTTTGTGTCTTTATGAGCTCAGCCTTGAGCATAGCTGCGCGCTCGTAATCCTGCTCAGCCACTGCAGCTTCGATCTGTGAGTTCAAGCTTTCTATCTTTCGCTTGTAAGACTTAAGCTCCTCAGGTAGATCGAAGTTATCTAGGCGCACCTTGCTGGCCGCCTCATCCATTAGGTCTATAGCCTTATCAGGCAGTCTGCGTTCCTTGAGGTATCTGTGCGACAGCCTCACAGCCGCCTCAAGTGCCTCATCAGATATCTTCAGGCCGTGGTGCTGCTCGTACCTGTCCCTTACTCCATAAAGGACTTGCAGGGTCTCTTCTGGGGAGGGCTCCTCAACAAACACCGGAGCTAGTCTCCTCTCCAGAGCTGCATCCTTCTCAATATGCTTTCTGTATTCGTCAAGTGTAGTTGCTCCTATCGCCTGCAGTTGTCCTCTAGCAAGGGCAGGCTTCAGCATGTTAGCTGCGTCCATTGCGCCTTCTGCAGCCCCGGCTCCAACAATTGTGTGTATCTCATCTATGAATAGTATGATTTGACCCTTAGACTGCTTGATCTCATCTACTACGGCACGCAGTCTTTCCTCAAATTCTCCTCGAAACTTAGATCCAGCTAGCATCGAGGCTAAATCAAGTGATAGCACCCTCTTGCCTCTCAGCGGTTCAGGTACTTCATCCCTGACTATAGCCTGAGCAAGTCCTTCCACGATTGCAGTCTTACCTACTCCGGGCTCTCCTATAAGGACCGGGTTGTTCTTGGTCCTTCTAGACAGTATCTGCATTACCCGGCGCAGCTCCGTCTTCCTACCGATCAGAGGATCAAGCTCGTTCTTCTCAGCCAGTGCAGTCAGGTCCACTGCAAACTTCTCAAGCGCCTGGCCCTGGACACTAGCATGAGGATCTGTTATCTTCTCTTCACCTCTGATCTCGTGGAAAGCCCTCTCTACCGCTTCAGGTGTAGCACCACTTGCCGAGAGCAGCCTACTTGCGGGCCCGGTGTTATCCTTACATAGTGCTAGCAGGATGTGCTCGGTGCTCACATACTCATCCCCGTTTCTGTCCGCCTCCATAGCGGCAGATGCTCCCAGCTGTCTTACCCTAGCTGTTACGTACACCTGCAGCTGGTTGCCACGATTTGGGGTGACTGGTTGAGATCCACGTAGCACCTGTTCGACCTGATCCTTGAGTCTGGGTATATCTACACCCACACGCTTCAGGATCATCTGGGCCGTGCTATCTGGCTGCTCTAACAGTCCGAGCAGCAAGTGTTCTACATCCAAGTATGAATGACCCATGCGCAACATAGCTTCATGGGCTCTTTGAAAAGCATCGTGAGCTTGATCAGTAAACCTATTCAGCGCCAATTCCTTCTACCTCACCCAAAAAGTTTGTCGTAGAGCCGCTAATTTACAACTGTATCCGAATCAGCGGCTTCATTACTCATAACATCTGTATGGGCATACATATTCCAGGGTATGCTTTTTGCAAAATGAATGTATGTGCTACCTTTTTGGAGTAAAATGTGCTTGCAGATTGGATGTAGTTCCGATGTCTTCAGGGGATAATCGGACGATAGTAGTAATAGATGATAATGATGATGTACGAGACTTCCTCACACTTATATTTGAGGGAGAAGGCTATAAAGTTCTGCCTGTAGAGGAGGCTGAAACTGCGCTCGTAATGATCAAGAGGCTGCGTCCAGCCCTTATAACTCTAGATATAGAATTACCGCGCGTTGATGGCCTTCAGCTTCTAGAGTCACTCAAGTCTGACGAAGATACTATGAGTATACCTGTCGTCATCCTGAGCGCTAAGCGTAAGTCTCTGAGAGATTTCAGGGCTACGAAAGCTGATTGGATCATTGAAAAGCCTTTTGACCTAAAAGATTTACAATTAGCTATAAATACGCTCATACCTTGAGTTCTTCTATGGAGAAAGTGCTTGACTAAATATTTAGAAGGCACGAACCTGGGCTTTCAATCGGAGTTCGAAGTCCTGAAGGTTAGAGTCACCCCTGCTCCTATAGATCAAATCATCAGCTTTATAGCAAGTACTCTTGAAAGTGGTCACAATGGTTGGATAGCAACTGTAAACCCCGAGTTTATAGTGTCTGCACGGAAAGATCCTCAATTTCTTAAGGTGCTAAACAGCGCGGATCTTGCCGTGGTAGATGGTGTGGGTGTCCAGATTGCGCTGTTTCTGCTATACCATATTAGGTCTCCACGCACTCCAGGAGCAGACATAATCAGAGATATATGTACTCTAGCTGCTAATAAAGGTTGGCCCGTATTCTTCTTGGGAGCTGCCCCAGGAGTAGCCGAAGCAGCTGCCCGAGCCCTGAGAGCTGAGATCCCAGAACTGCAAGTTGCAGGCACTTACGCTGGGCGTCCTATTCCTGAGGAAGATGAGCACATAAGACAAATGATAAAAAATAGTGGAGCTAGGTTGTTGTTTGTCGCTTTTGGAATGCGAAATCAAGAGATTTGGATTCATAGGAACCTTCCATATCTAGGATCTATAGTCGCAATGGGAGTTGGAGGGACTTTTGACTATCTATCGGGCAAGGTGCCTAGAGCACCAGGACTAATACGTAAGTTAGGGTTAGAGTGGTTTTATAGGCTTCTGAGGCAGCCTTGGCGTTGGAAACGTCAGATCGCTTTGCCGATATTTGTCTATCTAATTCTCAAAGAATTATTGCTTTTCAAAAGCAATATCAAAAAGAAAGGATGATAGTGGAGCAAGAAGTTCGTTGTCCAAGACATCCAGATCAGGTGACTAGTCTTACATGCTCTCGCTGCGGTAAGCCAGTGTGTTTTAGATGCATGGTCTATACACCAGTAGGTATAAGGTGCAGGGAATGTGCTAGTAACCCTAGATCCGGGGTGTATGCACCTTCCATGGGTCAGATCGCTAAGTCCTTTCTGGCAGTACTGCCTCTTTCCATAGTGTTAGGAGCACTATGGATGATGTACCCGCGTTACGCTTTTTGGATAGCCCTAGTACTTGGATTCGTCGGAGGGGAGATAATTAGTCTCGTATCGGGTAGAAAACGCGGACCTGAAATGCAGGCTGTTGCCGCTATCGCTGTCTTGTTAGCTGTGGCTATAGGTTTGGTAGGTGAGGTACTGAGAGGAATATCGCTAGGCAACAACATGGATTTCCTGTTTCAAATAATTATGGCGGTAGTTGCATTATTTTTAGCAGTGGCACGTCAAAGGTGAAGCTAAATAACATAGATAGACAGCAACTAATAGATCTTATAGCATCTTTTCACCGAGTCAGTGCGCTAGTTGTTGGCGATATATGCCTAGATAGGTACATATTTGGTGAACCAACCAGGCTATCTAGAGAGGCCCCGGTACCAGTCCTTGAGTGGAGGCGTGAGTATGCCCTTCCTGGTGCAGCATCTAACCCTGCTCTGAACTTAGCTTCTTTGGGCGCACAGGTGTCGCTTATTGGGGTGGTTGGGGACGACTCAGCTGCAGTCGAGCTCCGAGAGTTGTTGGATAAGCACGGAGTTGATTCATCTCATCTTGTTTCCTCTCCGGATAGGAGAACAACTGAGAAGACGAGAATATTGGCAGAAGGGTTACTGTCCCTTCCACAACAGGTAGCTAGGGTAGACAAAGTAGATAGAGAACCTTTGAGAAGTCATCAGATATCTGACCTGAACAAGAATATAAAAAATAAAGCTTCGGAGGCAGATGTCATACTGGTATCCGATTATAGGGTTGGAGTAGTAAATCCTGAGGTGATAGCGTCTTGCTTGGAGGCTTCACAATATCTCGATATCCCTATATTGGTGGACTCTCAGGGAGAGCTCTCCCGTTTTAAGGGATATAAATGCATACGCTGCAACAGACGCGAGGCAGAGAGATCGCTAGGTCATAAATTAGAAACCGAGGCCGATTTCGAGTACGTGCTTCCACAGGCAGCTAAATATCTAGAGTGTGATTGGCTCGTCGTAACTCGTGATTCCAATGGTATATCTGCTTATTCCCAGGATACCGGCTACGTTCATGTTCCGGGAGAAAAAGTTACCGTTGTGGATGTGGTTGGAGCCGGGGATACAGTTATAGCTGTGCTAGCTTTGGTGATGGCTCTCGGAGGCGATGTTGCCACAGCGTCATTTCTGGCTAATAAAGCAGCTTCACTGGTTGTGCAGAAACTTGGTAATGCCTGCGTATCCCAGCACGATCTACTACAAAGCCTGAGGTAATTAGGGGGGAATTTTGGAGCAAAGAGTACTAAGCCAACAAGATATCGTTAGATTAGTGGACGCCGTTAGGAAGCAGGGAAAGAGTATAGGCTTTACTAATGGGTGCTTCGATATTTTGCATGTGGGTCATGTCCGCTATCTATGTGCAGCTAAGTCCATGGTAGATGTACTAATAGTGGGCGTCAATAGTGATGAATCAGTCCGTGCTCTAAAGGGACCGCAAAGGCCTGTCATCCCAGATATCTTTCGTGCTGAGGTTTTGTCTGCTTTGCGCTGTGTAGACTATGTAACCATATTCTCGGACAGAACAGCTGAAAGGATCGTAGAAGCTATTAGGCCCGATATCTATTTCAAAGGCGGGGATTATACCCCGGATGTCAATAGCCTACCAGAGTCTGCGATAGTTAGGGAGTATGGTGGTAAGGTAGTTATACTGCCCTACCAGGAAGGTTTTTCGACTACCCGCATTCTGGGAACCATTAGAGAATTGCTTGAGAGGTGAAATTTCTAGTATGTCTATAGAGAATGTTCTGAGCATCATATTGCGGCTTGTAAAGCATCCTAGCTTTACGAGGACAGAGGGTGAAAGAAGCATACCTGCTCTAATAGATGAGCTCCTCGATGAGATTGGACTCGGCCTCCTTCAGCACGGAATACAAAAGATAGCTGGAGATCCTTGGGAACGTTCTTTTGTTTGGGCCTTGCTGAGGGGAAGTTCGAACAATGCTGTTGTCTTGATATCTCATTTTGATACTGTTGACGTTTCAGATTATGGAGACCTTGGAAGTTATGCCTGCGATCCTGGTG
Source organism: Thermobaculum terrenum ATCC BAA-798 (assembly GCF_000025005.1). NCBI lineage: Bacteria > Bacillati > Chloroflexota > Chloroflexia > Thermobaculales (SeqCode) > Thermobaculaceae (SeqCode) > Thermobaculum (SeqCode) > Thermobaculum terrenum. The sequence goes on along the minus strand of NC_013525.1, from coordinate 1,517,245 downwards.
CGCTACGCGAACGCTTGTTATCTCGAAGGGAACAATTAGACGACATTGTCTATGAGCATCTAAGGGCTGAATCTGATTGGTTGTTTGGTCGCGGCACGGTCGATATGAAAGCAGGTATTGCTGCTCATCTATGGGCCCTATCCGAGTTTTGTAAGGAGAAGCTTCAGGGAAAAGAGTTACCAGGTAGCATAATATTCTTGTCCGTACCAGATGAGGAGGCTGAGAGCATAGGCATCATGGGGGCCGTAGAATGGCTCTCAACCCTTGCAGAGAAGGAAGGTCTTAGGCTAATAGGTGCCATAAATACTGATTATTCGACACCCAGCTCTCGCGAGGAGATGGATTCCACCATGCACGTAGGTACTATAGGTAAGTTGCTCCCTAGTATCTACGTGCGTGGTGTTGAGTCCCATGCGGGGGAACCTTCCAAAGGCATTGACGCTAATTTGCTTCTGGCAAGAATTGTTTCCAAGATAAGTATGAATCCCGATTTGGCCGATACCGACAACGACGTGAGGTCGGTCGCACCTGTTACTCTGAAGATGTGTGACTTCAAGGACAGCTATGATGTAAGGATCCCCTTCGAAAGTTTCTGCTACATAAACTACCTGGTTCTAAGAAAATCCCCTAAGAACGTAATAGATGAGATAGCTGCTTTGGTGAATGCTGCCATTGTAGAGTCTTTAGGGGATATTGATATCAATATCCCTGGGGTAACTCCCAAGGTCGTTACTTACGATGAGCTGGTAGAAGCTGCCGTCTCTATACTGGGGAAGGATAAAGTGGCACAAGCTTTAAGGGAAATAAACCAACGGTTGTTTGAATCCGGCACAGACTCAAGAATGAGGTGTGCGGAGTTGGTAAGAACAGCTTGGAATATGAGTGGAATGTCTGGTCCAGCTGCCGTAGTCTACTTTTCTCCCCCTTATTATCCGAGCGTAAAAGGGGGAGAAGACAACCCACTTGTGCGAGCTGTTACCGAGTTGGCTGCTAACTTGGGCACTAAGATACAGCATTACTATCCATACATATCCGATGCCAGTTACATGAAGCTGGAGGTTGAATCCTCATCCTTAGACTCGCTAAGCAAAAACATGCCCATTTGGTCCAATAAGCGTGAAAGCGGATCATACAATGTTCCTTTTGAGAGCATGCGCAAGGTTAACCTGGATGTAGTCAATATGGGCGTACTCGGATTTGATGCTCACAAGTATACCGAGAGGCTATATATACCGTATAGCTGTGAATTTCTCCCCAAAGCTATACATGACGTAGTACTCGCAGCATGGGAGAATGCTAATGGATGATCTCACGCACATAGATTCTTCAGGGGATGTACATATGGTTGATGTGGGAAGCAAGCCTACATCGCATAGAGAGGCCGTGGCGGAAGCTACGGTGTACATGAGTCTGGATACTCTTCGAAAGATAAGGCAAGGTAATTTACCGAAGGGTTCTGTGATATCTGCGGCCAAGTTAGCAGGTATTATGGCTGCTAAACGCACTTGGGAGCTAATACCTTTGTGTCATAACATTTCTCTTAGCTCGGTTGACCTAGATCTGCAATTTATTGAAGACCCTCCATCGATACGAGTAGTATCCACAGTCAGAACGGAAGCTCAAACTGGAGTTGAGATGGAGGCTCTAACTGCGGCGTCTGTTGCGGCCTTAACGATCTACGATATGTCCAAGGCGGTCGAGCGAGGCATGGTTATAGGGGATATCCGGCTCCTCAAAAAGACGGGTGGTGTGCATGGGGACTACAAGGCCGAAACCGAATGACAGAATAGTAATACTAAAGTCATTTGACTATAACGATAGTTTAACTTTGATTAGATAAACTATACATAAAGCGAAAGCTATTGGCTAGGACTAGTTATATATTGGCGCACGGAATTATCGGTTTTTATAATGTATTACTAACTTGTAGTGCTGATTTTTGCTTGATTTTTAGTTATAGCTCTTAGTATCGAGCTTATCTAGAAGACGTAATTTTATATGGTTTATGAGTTAGGGGTTTGACTTATGTATGCGCAGTCTGCCGATGTTTATCCGCTTCTGCCACTCAAGAGAACGGTTATTTTACCTGGGACCGAAAGTAAGCTCACGATAGGGAGGCCAAAATCTCTTGAAGCCGCAGAGTGGGCTATAGCTAGAGACTGCCTGCTCGTTACTAGTGCTCAGAGAAACGGCGATGAGGACGATCCCTCTCCAGAGGGACTCAACCGTATAGGCACCTTAGTGCGATTGCGCCATTGGGAAAGGCTACCAGAGGGATTGATGCAGGTTGTGGTTGTGGGCCTGAAGCGGGTTAGCCTGCACAGAGTAGAAGTGTCCGAAAAAGGATATAGAGCTCTTGTTTCGCCTGTCGAGGAGCCTGAGACCACATCTTCTGTAGAGAGATTAATGATAGATCACGTAGTAGATCTCTATGCCCAGCACGTTGAGTCTAAGGGCAAATCTCCGAGCGACGCCAGGAATGAGCTGGAAGCATTCTCCTCGGCTTCTGAGTTGGCAGACTACTTGGGGAATATCCTTATTACGGATTGGCAGGAAAGGCAGAAATTCCTGAGTATTCTTCATCCTATGGACAGGTTGGAGCGCCTGGCTATCATGCTTACGGGTTCTTCTCAAATCGAAGAGCTCGAGTCACGTATAAGAGCGCGAGTCCGACAGCAGATAGATAAGAGCCAGAGGGAATACTATCTACGTGAGCAGCTCAAGGTTATTCATGACGAGCTAAGCGGCGAGGGTGGCAACGAGATACAGGCGCTGCGCGATAAGGTCGAGAGCTCCAACTTGCCGGATGAGGTTCGCGAGAAAGCTCTACGAGAGATAAACCGACTCGAGAGAACCCCTAGCACATCCCCAGAAAGTGGGGTTATAAGAACGTATCTAGACTGGATACTAGCGTTACCCTGGTCACATAGTACTGAGGACAACTACGATATCAGGCGAACGGAACAGATACTTGATGAAGATCATTATGGACTCGAAAAGGTAAAGGAAAGAATACTCGAGTTCTTAGCTGTAAGAGAGCTGACTAGCAAATCTGGTAGTAAGCCGAAAACTCCTATACTTTGTCTGGTGGGGCCTCCAGGTGTTGGGAAGACCAGTTTGGGACAGAGCATAGCAAGGGCCTTAGGCAGAAGCTTTGTACGTATTAGCCTAGGAGGAGTCAGGGATGAGGCTGAGATTAGGGGTCATAGGCGAACCTATGTGGGAGCTCTTCCCGGAAGGATCATTCATGGCCTAAGGCAGGCTAAGACCAACAATCCGGTCATGTTGCTGGATGAAATCGATAAGATGAGTGCTGATTACAAGGGGGATCCATCTGCTGCCATGCTTGAGGTGCTGGATCCTGAGCAGAATAAGACGTTTGTTGACCATTACATGGAGCTCCCATTTGATCTTTCTAATGTGCTCTTTATAGCTACTGCCAATACACTCGATACTATACCTCGTCCTCTACTCGACAGAATGGAAGTAATACAGATAGGTGGTTATACCGAGGATGAGAAGGTCCAAATAGCGCGGAGATACCTGTTGCCTAAGCAGATACAGTCTCATGGACTTCAGCCTCACTACATAGAGATCTCGGACAAGATGCTGAGACATATAGTGCGCTTTTATACTCGTGAGGCTGGAGTGCGAAATCTTGAACGCCAGCTGGGCGCAATATGTAGGAAAGCTGCAAGACAGATCGTTTCAGGTAGGACCTCTAGGATTAGAGTTACTACTCACTTACTCCAAGAATACCTTGGCCCACCCAGGAAGATACAGGATATGCGTAATGCCAGTGACCAGGTAGGTGTGGCTATAGGTATGGCTTGGACGGAACTTGGTGGTGTGCTACTACCGGTGGAGGTGGCTACATTACCTGGAAAAGGTCAGTTGATAATCACTGGTCGTCTAGGTGATGTAATGCAGGAATCAGCTAAGGCAGCACTAAGCTACGCTAGATCCAGAGCAAAGGAACTTAATATTCCCGAGAACTTCCAAGAGACAACAGATTGGCACATACACTTGCCTGAAGGGGCTGTGCCTAAGGATGGTCCCAGCGCAGGGATAACTATGGCTACAGCAATGATTAGCGCACTTACTCATAGACCTGTGAGATCTGATGTGGCCATGACTGGTGAGATTACTCTAAGGGGACGAGTGCTCCCTATAGGCGGACTCAAAGAGAAGGTGCTGGCTGCACATCAGTCGGGAATACGCTGCATAATTGCACCCAAAGATAACGAGCCAGATCTAAACCTAATACCTAAGAACGTACAGAGAGACCTCAAGTTCTACTGGGTTGAGAGCATGGACGAAGTGCTAAAGATAGCTCTTGCTCCCAGAGCAGAGAATTCAGACTCTCCAATAGACCTGCCAACTGAAACGTCCAGCTACGATCTATCAGTGCAAAGCAAGAGTAGCTGAACTTGGTGCTTTGATTAGTGGGGTGCGAGGTGACATAAAAACCTCGCACCCTATTTTGCTAGAATTGGCAAAAATAGAAATTGTAAATCTTACCGATCTAGGGGGTTGATGTGATTTGGCGAAATCAAAAAATAAGAGTCAGATGAAATGGTTTAGAGTTGACTTGCATATCCATACTCCTGCGTCTTCCCTCTGCTACTTGGACAAGAACGTTAGGTTTATAGATATACTGCGCAAGACGGCTGAAAAGCAGCTGGATGCCATAGCTATAACTGACCACAATACTGTTGTTGGTATAGCTGAATTTCGGAGGAGGTTGGATACACTGAGGTTTTTGCGGGATACTCATCGTCTCACTCCCGCAGAGGCCTCCGAGCTTGAAGAATGCGAGCAATTGCTGTCCAGGATCCTTGTCCTGCCAGGCTTTGAATTCACAGCTACCCTTGGTTTCCATATTTTGGCTATATTTCCACCAGAGACATCTATTAGAAAACTTGAACACATATTGCTCGAGCTAAATGTTCCCGAAGAGAAGCTTGATGAGGGCACTAGCGAGATTGGGGCCACTACGGACGTCCTGACGGCTTACTCCCTGCTCAATAAGGCTGGCGCTTTAGTGATAGCTGCTCATGCGAATAGTAACCATGGGGTGGCTATGCAGGACTTTAATTTTGGAGGGCAAACCAAAATATCATATACTCAGGATCCTAACCTGCATGCTTTGGAGGTTACAGATCTGGCTAGCCGTAGTAAAAAGGCTACTGCTAGATTTTACAATGGTACCAAGCCTGAGTACCCAAGGAGGATGCACTGCATACAAGGTTCTGATGCTCACAGGTTAGAGAGGGATCCTTCAGATAAGAGTGGCAGGCTGGGCATAGGTGATAGGTGTACTGAGATGCTTCTTCCGGAAGTTAGCTTCGAAGCCATAAAGGACTTGCTTACCAGCACGGACTTCGATCGAACTCGTCCTGCCAAGCAGATCTCTCTGCCTGATGTTATCATGCAGGCTCAACAGTCCGGACCGGGCCCCTCACTAGTGTTCTACGAGCGTCTAAGTAGCAGAAAGCAACAGATGGAAGAGGTTGCAAAGGATGCTGTTGCTTTAGCCAATGGGGGAGGGGGAAGGATAATTATCGGTGCAGCTCGTGAGCCCGGGGCGGTCAAGGGTGTAGACAACCCCGAGGCTCTTGCCGAAAGGGTTCAGCAGTATATAGAATCTGCGGTGCAGCCCAGACTTAAAGTAAAGGTAGAGATAGTGCAGTCGCAGGGAAAGAATGTACTCATAGTGTCCGTTCCCGATGGCACTAGTCCTCCTTACCTTTTGAAGCCAGCTCAGGTCTGGGTACGTAAGGACGCTTCTACCGTACCAGCATCGCCTGAGGATATTGTGAAGCTGGTTAGCAAGTATCATTCTGAAAAAACCTTATCTTTTGGTCCCGATGTTCAGCCGCAACAAACTCATTCCCTGCACGATCCTCCAAAGAATGGAGTTGAGATAATTGACTATACTACTCGGGATGGCGTCAACTACTACACGATGAAGGACCTGCGTAACGGATCGATCGTAACAAACGTAACCAGGGGTTCTGCTCGGAAGCTGTGGAGGTATGCAATCGAAGAGCATGAGAGCGGAAAGTTTGATCCTTCAAAGATCCAGTGGCGTGAGGGCATGGGTATTTGGAAGACTTACAGGCGCGGCAATGAGATACGCTACAACTTGGTGCAGAGGGACGCAGATGGTAGGCTGCACGTTTATTATGGTGTGACCGATGAAGGCTTACATGGGGCGTGGAGGGCATTTGCGCTTCCAGCTGAGGAGCTGGAGGATTCCCAGGATACCGTATCTAAAGAGCCAGTTGAAGTCATCAGCTAAGTATTCCAGGGCAGGATCATAAAACCTGCCCTGGAATACTTGATCAGACTACGCATCGTGATACATGAAGAACTCGTAAGGATGAGGTCTTCTGTTTATCTCGGAAACTTCCTTCTTCTTTATAGACAGCCAGGTTTCTATGAGATCCTTGGTAAATACATCTCCCTGCAACAGGTAATCGTGATCATTCTCCAGTGCAGAGAGTGACTCGGCTAGTGAAGATGGAGCAGACGGCAGCTTAGTAATAGCTTCTTCTGGTAGTTCGTAGAGATCCTGATCCATAGGAGCAGGAGGCTCTATCTTGTTCTTGATTCCATCCAGACCAGCCATAAGCATCGCCGCGAATGCTAAGTATGGGTTACAGCTAGGATCCGGAGCTCTATATTCTATTCGCTTGGCTTTAGGATTATTGCTGTACATCGGTATTCGTACACAAGCTGATCTATTGCGCTTTGAGTACATGAGGTATACCGGAGCCTCAAATCCTGGAACTAATCTTCGATATGAGTTGGTAGTTGGAGCTGCGAACGCTAGTATAGACGGAGAGTGTAACAATATCCCGCCGATATACCACCTGGCCAGGTCGCTTAGCCCAGCATAGCCTTCTGGACTGAAAAACAGGTTTTGATCTTCCTTCCATAGGCTTTGATGTACATGCATACCTGAACCATTGTCTCCAAAAATCGGCTTGGGCATAAACGTAGCCACATAGCCCTTCTGGTAACAAGTATTCTTCACCACGTATTTGTACATCATCAGCTGGTCAGCCATACGGGTGAGGGATTTGAAAGCCATGTCTATCTCGGCTTGACCAGCAGTGCCGACCTCATGATGATGCACTTCTACATCGATACCGGCAGCTATAAGGTTCTGTACTATCTCAGATCTGAGGTCTTGAAGCTTATCGGTGGGTGGAACGGGGAAATAACCTTCTTTGAATCTTGGTCTGTACCCAAGATTAGGAACTCCACCGTCGTTACCGCTGTTCCATATGCCCTCTTCGCTGTCTATAAAATAGAAACCGTAGTGACTGTCTTGATCAAACCTTATTGAGTTGAAGATGTAAAATTCGGCTTCAGGCCCCCAATAGCTAACAGTAGCTATGCCAGTTTCCCTAAGATAGTTCTCGGCCTTTTGAGCTACGTATCTAGGATCTCTACTGTAAGGCTGCCCTGTTACTGGGTCGTATACGGAGCACGTAATTGACATGGTCGGTACTTTCAGTAGAGGGTCTACGACAGCCGTTGAGGGATCAGGGATAAGTATCATATCGGACTCATGTATGTGCTGGAATCCCCTTATGGAAGAACCATCGAAGCCTGCTCCTTCCAGAAACAGTTTTTCACTCAGTTCGGATACTGGAATGCTAAAGTGCTGCCAAGTACCTAGCAGGTCGACAAATCTCAAGTCAACAATAGCCACTCCAGCTTCGTGTGCACGAGCGATGACTTCTTTAGGCGTCATTCCTTCCTGAACGATTTGCTCTTCGATCAAGACCTTACCCATTTATTCTCTTACCTCCGAATTTTTACCTGCGGTACGCACTAGTCTCATCTGTTATGCATGACTTTACTGGTCATAAAGGGACTTTTGTAAGTGCAATACCCATCAAAGATGAACAGGTTTTTTGTGCAATATGCATAAAACTAAAAACAGAAACGGGAGAGACATGTTATCTCTCCCGCGAAAGCACGTATTTCTTCTAATCTAATAGGCTAGTAAATGGGTAGGTATCGATCTATTTCCCACTTGGTTACATACTTGCTGTACTCTTCCCACTCTATCTGTTTGGCTTCTATGAATCTTTCATATATATGTTCGCCAAGTGCATCTTGTATAACTTCGTCTTTCTTAAGCTCTTCTATTGCTTCTCCCAGGCTACCAGGTAGTGTACCGACCCCATGCTTGGCAAGCATATGCTCATCAAATAGGTAGAGGTTCTCCTCCACGGGATCCGGCGGCTCTAGTTCTCTCTTAATACCGTCCAGGCCAGCTTTGAGCATAACTGCGAAGGCTAGATATGGGTTAGCACTTGGGTCTGGACATCTCAACTCTACCCTAGTAGCCTTCAGTTGACCTTTGCTTACCTTAGGTACTCTGATCAAGGCCGATCGATTTACTCTTGCCCATGACAAGTACACAGGAGCCTCATAACCTGGTACCAGACGCTTGTAGGAGTTCACGGTGGGAGCTAGAACTGCGATCATGGCACGAGCATGAGCCAGCTGTCCAGCTATGAAGTGCTTAGCGATCTTCGACAGCCCATAGGTATCTGACGGATCTGCGAATGCATTTTCACCATCCTTGAATAGGCTTTGATGAGTATGCATGCCTGATCCATTGACGCCGTAAATAGGCTTTGGCATGAAAGTGCAATGAAGTCCGTGACGCTCCGCAATGGCCTTCAAGGTGTATTTAAGAGTTACCGCAGCGTCAGCAGTAGGAATGGCGGCATCATACTGAAAGTCTATCTCATGTTGCCCTGGAGCTACTTCGTGATGACTGGTCTCTACCTTTATGCCTATGTCTTCCAGGGCATTTACCATATCTTTACGTACATCATATGCGAGATCAGTGGTTAGGTCGAAGTAACCACCCTTATCGTGGGGTAGTACTTCAGTCTTCTCAAGGTCGGACAGTTTGAATAGGAAGAATTCCAACTCTGGGCCGGTCATGAAGTCATAGCCCAAAGCCTTGGCTTCTTCGACTACCCTTTTGAGAGCTGCTCTGGGATCTCCAGGAAATTCAGACCCATTAGGTTCCCTTACCCAGCATATGATTCTAGCTCCAGCGTTCTCGCCTCTTTCCCAAGGTATAACTCTAAAGGTCTCGAGGTCGGGAACAAGAAGCATGTCGCTTTCTGCGATACGAGCGAAACCTTCGATAGAGGATCCGTCAAACCATTTTCCGTGTTCTACACAGTCTTCGAATTGGGATACAGGTATGGTTACGCTCTTTACCATACCTATTATGTCTGTAAATTGTAGGTTGATGAATTTGATATTTTCTCTTTCTATAGTTTCCTTTACTCGTTGCAGAACATCGGGCTGGACATCTACTAAGGCCATTTGCAACTCCTGAGTATAATAGTTACGCGTATATGGTATAGGTCGAAGGCTATCATTCTAGTATGCATTTTGCACAATAAAACCACTACTTGGTTGTGCAGTTAGCAACAGAAATTAGCGCTACACCAAGAAGGGATAAAGGTGTACGGCAATAGCTAACATAAATCTGTCTTCAGGGTCATCCAAATTCCTTCCAGTAAGCTGCTCTATTTTGTGCAATCTGTAGGCCAGGCTATTGCGATGTATGTGCAGAATGCGAGCAGCTTCTGATAAATTGCCGTTGCATTCAGAATATACTTTCAGAGTCGCGAATAGCTCCGATCTGTTACCCTCTGCTTCTGTGATAAGTGGAGTTAGAATATCGATGACTCTTCTTTTTATAGGTTCCAAGCCAGCCAAGGGGGCTATAAGTCCATAAGCTTTAGCTTCTTCTAAGGTTACCATTCTCCCTTGATAGACCTTCTCGCTGACAAGGGCTGCTACCCTAGCCTCATAAAGGTGGTTAGGTATTTCGCTTATCTGTTTCACCTGAGAGCTAATCCCAATGGCAATATTGGGTACATTTATTGTTCCACCTCTACTCAGCATAGATGTTGTGCTCTCACCCCTTAGGTTGGCAGGTAAGAGCATAGCGATTTCACTTTTCTCATACAGAATAGGGTAACTTGAAAGCAGGCTTGATACCCTTGGTAGCAGATCCCTTAATAACTCCATAGCATTAGTTTCAGGTGGTATCCCTCTTATTACCGCTACTATACCGTTATTTGGAATGGATACCCCTACAACATCTGCTCTTACAGCTAGATTTTCAACGGATCCTTTATAGAACAGGTCCCTGATTAGTTCTGAACGTAGCCTGGCCTTATTCTCCTCAGCTGCTAATAGCCTGCTCAACTCTACAGAGATAGCTGCGGCTGTCTGCTTTATATCCAAGGCTTCCTGCGGGGTTGGGTCTGGCTTATCGGCTAGAACTACTAATACTGCGATAGGTTTATTGCTCCTACGTACTGCTATCTGCCAGATCCATCCGGAATGCCTTGTGTCTGTTGACCTATTTGTATAGATCGTGCTTTCCTTCCAGTCTGTATTTAGGTCAGGAGGATCTATATCGGGGAAATTAGGGCTTGAAATCATTTGCCCATCGATCTGATAGCAAGCCACTGGCATATTGAGGCTCTGTGCTAGCAATCTGATTAGTGCCTCTGGGCCTCTATTGCTAGCAAGAATATCCAAAAGCTGTACTTGTGTCTGATTGGTTCTCTGGATACCGGATCGGATCCTGTTGGAGATGAACTCAACCAGATCCCTCTCAAGCTCTGGAGGGGATACATTAGTCACAGCTAGAATCGGTAGTTCTATTTCGTTAGCAACCTGTATAGCCCTAACGGAAGGCACCTGCCATAGGCATATACCAGCTATGTCGGCTGATTTTAAGGATCTAAGCAGATCTTCTAGTGTCTGATCCCCGCCTAAATATTCATATGTCGATGGCGGAATGAGAACCAGCTCTCCTCCCTCAAGTCTAGATAGTGCAGGGGTACGTGATCTAGCCGAGGCAACCCAGGTAACTATGTGGTTGAGGGATTGTGCACCTGCAACCACTGATGCCTTTCCACTGAGAGGACCAGACAGCAGATCGCTTATTGAGACCACAAGAGATTATAGTGCATAGTGCACAATAAATTGCAAGTTTAGAAGTTGAGTCCCGGAATCTTCATACCACCAGTTAGTACGGACATGCGTTGTGCGGCTAGCTCCTGGGCCTTAGTTATTGCTTCGTTTACCGCGGCAACTACTAGATCTTCCAAAGTCTCAACGTCTTCAGGATCCACAACCTCTGGGTCAATCTTGATGCTCAGAAGCTTCATATGTCCGTTCATGACCGCAGTGATCGCCCCGCCACCAGCTGTAACCTCTACGGTTTCGTGCTCTAGTTGTTCCTGGATCTTCATCATCTGATTTTGAAGTTCTCTTACCATTCTCTGATTCATGACTCTCCTCCATTTATCTCGATGATTCTACCGTTAAAGATTTGTACTGCGGCTCTTACTCTGGGATCTGAGCTAAGTTTCTCCCTCTCAGTTCTTGTATCTGTTGGATTTAGGCCTGATTGCTCACTACTTAGTATGCATTGTATTTTCCATGTTCCACCCAAGACCTTCTGAAGGGTAGACTCCACGAGCTCTCTGTTTGAGGGTTCTTCAATGCTCTTTTTATGGAAGTCGAATTGAAACTCTATAACTAAAGTGTTGCCATCTTCAACCGCTACTGGTCTTCCTGCCTTTAGAAGGGCTTGAACCTTGAGACTGCTTGCTTTTAATCTATCCAATATTCTTTGCCAGTTTGCTTGTACCCTATCTAACGTTATTGGTTCGCTTTGTGAGGTTTGAGCTTCAGGCAACGCAGCATCGTTCTTTGATGTTACCTTGGCAACTATGTCGCTTATTGCATCCTTAACGTCTTCTGCTACCTCTTCGACTCTATGGATAACAGATTTACTGTTTGTGTGGGCCGGGTTAGGTTGCTGCCTTTGATTCTCTGTCCTTTCATAGGGTTGTGAATCTTTATTTGTGAGTGCGACAGCTGCCAATTCCAGCGGTAGGTAACCGTAGGACCCAGTACGTATCGTATAGTCCAGTGTGCTAAACTTCTCAGTGATTTCGTGTAACCTACCGATACTAACCATGCTTGCTTGATCGCTTATGGCCTGAAGTGATACCCTTTCTATCCCCGCCTTACTGGCGTTTTGGTTATAGGCTTTGAGCAACATTAGATCTCTCAAGTAGCTCACGAGCTCCTGAGTAAATTGTCTAGGGTCTACGCCATGCTCAGAGAGTTGTGTCAGCAGTGAGAGAGCTGCTTGAGTATCGTTATCTATGATTGCTCCCACGAAATTAGCTACTACGTCTTCCCCCACTATGCCCAGCAGCTGTTTTACATGCTCCAGCGTTATCTCCTCGTCACCATATACTGTAAGCTGGTCTAGGATGCTTATTGCATCTCTTAGACTTCCTGTGCTGGCTTTTGCTATAGCGATAAGGGCATCTTTCTGTATCTTAATATTTTCGTTCTCAGCTATAAACGCCAATCGCTCTACTATTTCCCTAGGTGTGATTCTTCTAAAGTCAAACCTTTGACATCGGGAGATGATGGTGGGTAGTACTTTCCAGACCTCGGTTGTTGCTAGCACAAAGATGGCATGTGCTGGAGGTTCCTCTAGGGTTTTGAGAAGCGCATTGAATGCGTGGGTAGTTAGCATATGGACTTCGTCTATTATATAGACCTTGTATCTTAGCTCAGCAGGAGCAAAGTTGACCCTCTCGATGATATCAGCTACATCTTCTACCTTTCTCCTACTGGCTGCATCGATTTCTATAAGATCTACTGCTCTACCCTCATTTATAGATAGGCATGCGCTACAACTATTGCAGGGTTTGGTACCTTCTGAAAGGCAATTTACTGCCTTAGCCAGTAGCCTGGCAGTGGAGGTTTTGCCAGTGCCTCTAGGACCGCAGAACAGGTAAGCGTGGGCAATCTTGCCAGACTTAATAGCGTTTATCAGAGTCTTCTTGACGTGCTCCTGGCCTACAAGTTCATCAAAAGTTTGCGAGCGATATTTCCGGTACAGTGACTGCGACATCATACCTCCAACTGCCATTATAACCGTTGAGTGTCTGCGTATATATGCTTTATTACTTTACTTATTCTCTGTGATATAATCCACTTGCCAACTTTACTTTTCTTTATTCTTTTACACTTCTCGTCATTCTTCTCAGGAGCTTGTCTGTGTTTGTCATTGGCACCGCTGGTCACGTAGATCATGGCAAGAGTACTCTAGTCAAGGCTCTCACAGGAATCGATCCTGACAGGCTGCAAGAAGAGAAAGCCCGTGAGATGACTATTGACCTGGGATTTGCTTGGCTGAAGCTACCCTCTGGCAGGGAGGTATCGATAGTAGATGTTCCTGGTCATGAAAGGTTCATCAAAAATATGCTTGCAGGTGTAGGAGGCATAGATGCGGCTATTCTAGTAATAGCTGCAGATGAGGGTGTCATGCCTCAGACGAAGGAACACCTGGCGATTCTCGACCTGCTTGAGATATCTAAGGCTGTAGTAGCTCTGACTAAAGTGGACTTGGTGGATGAAGAGTGGTTATCTCTCGTATACGAGGATGTATTCCAGCTCCTTAAGGGTACAGTATTGGAGGGATCGCCTATCGTTTGTGTTTCATCGCGCACTGGTAAGGGGCTGGGTGACTTAGTTAAGATTTTAGATTCTATTTTGGTGGATTCCCCTCGAAGTGTAAAAGGTGTGCCTAGGTTACCAATCGATCGAGTTTTTACTATCAAGGGTTTTGGTACTGTGGTTACAGGGACCCTAATCGAGGGCTCTCTTATTCTGGGGCAAGAAGTAGAGATACTTCCTACTGGGAAACGGGCTCGAATAAGAGGGCTTCAAAGCCACAAGAATCAAATTAGTTCTGTTGGTCCGGGTAGGAGGGTGGCTGTAAACCTGTCGGGAGTAGATGTCTCTGATATCCAGAGAGGAGATGTGCTTGTTACTCCTGGTAAGTTTAGACCAACAAAGCGAATTGATGTGTATGTGAGAGCAGTAAGTGACCTAGATGATCCAATCACCCATGCCGATAAGTTGGAGTTCTTCTCAGGTACCACTCAATCTCAGGCTATCCTGAGCTTATTGGGAATAGATACCATAGATCCTGGGAGTTCTGGATATGCCCAACTTAGGTTGAGTGATCCTGTGGTGGTCTCTCCAGGCGACTATTTCATACTGAGGAAAGCATCTCCTTCTGTTACGGTGGGCGGAGGAATAGTATTGTCCCCATATCCTAGAAGGCATAAGCGTAGCGATTCAGCGATATTACAGCTGATGAATATCCTTCATAGAGGTAGCATCAACGATAAGGTTGTATCCATCCTAAGCCTCTATGGACCTATGCCCTTGAACGATCTATTGATGTCTCTAGGATATGCTCATGAAGATGACATAAGGGGAATGATAGCGAATAGCCAGTTAATATCAATCAGCTCTGGATATAACTCAGACTCTCTAGTAATGACTAGAGAATTCTGGGACTCTATCGAGCAAGGTGTTACTATAGAGCTCCATGAGTACCATAGTAACTTTCCCTTGAGAAAGGGAATGCCGAAGGAGGAGTTCAGAAAGAAGCTGCCTGTACCTCTTAGGTTTACATCGGCCGTTTTACATAAGTTAATAGAGGATAACATAATAAAAGATTTAGGTGACTCTGTAAGCGCTACTGATTGGCGTTTGGAGGTGCCAGCATACTTAAAGTATAAGGCAGACAGGATATTAGAGAGCATAAGAGCAGGTGGTAGCTCTCCTCCATCTCCAACAGAAATCGATGCTGACAGGGAGCTGTTACAGGCTCTGGTAGATATGGGTAAACTTGTTAAGGTGGATGATGATATTTATTTTTCTATCGACGTTTATGAAGACATGGTTGATAAGATACTTGCTGATATTGATAAGAGTGGACCTATAACTGTAGCGAGGGCAAGAGATCTGCTGGGAACCAGCAGGAAGTATGTACTGGCTTTGCTGGAGTACATGGATGAGCAGAGAATCACCAGGAGATCGGGAGACTACAGGGTAAGAAGGTAGTATAGCTAGAGGAAAAAGATGCTGAATAACAGGAGAAAGATAGAAACAGGGATACTAATTGGCGCCGCTCTTGGTGCTATATACGTTGCTACCAGACCGAGAACTACAAATCATGATTCTTCTAGGCTAGTTAATTGGTCTAAAGTAGAGCAGATGGCTATCAATATGGTGCAATCTCTACCAGATTCAGAGGTGATCGATAGGCATCGCTTGGGATTTATGTACAACGATATGGTTCAGCAAAGTGTAGCTTTCATTCATAGCTACACTGGATTGGATCTGATCCATGGTACCGGCACTGTTTACGTGTTTGATCGCGTAGAGTGGATAAAGGCTAATATCGAAGGGTTTCGCAAGCTCTTCAGTAAGATAGAAGAGATACAAGCGCACCTTGACAATTCTAGCTCGTTGGGCGCTCTAGTGTTCTCTCAGGTAAACAAGCAGCTTATGAGCACACAGATGGGGGTGCTCCTTGGCTACCTCTCAAGAAGAGTGCTTGGACAATATGATCTAAGCCTACTTGGGAAGGAACCTGTTGGTGGCAGTTTATATTTCGTGGAGCCTAACATTCGCAAGCTTGAAAGGGACTTGAGGCTGCCAGGATATAATTTGCGCTTGTGGATAGCGCTTCATGAAACTACTCATGCATTTGAGTTTGAGGCTAATCCATGGCTAAGGGATTATTTCAATAGCCTATTGGAGAGTTATTTTGATGTAGTAAACAGTCAGGTAAAGACTTTCAGGGGTAAGGATCTGCTCAACACTGCCATATCCAGCCTGCGTTCGAGAGATAATTATGAGGGTTGGATGGAGATATTCATGCCTCAAGCTCAAAGAGAGATCTTTCGCAAGCTTCAGGCGGTAATGAGCCTATTGGAGGGGTATTCAAACCATATTATGAATTCTATAGGCTCATCTGTACTGCCGGATTACAGCTATATTAAATCAAGGTTTGATGCAAGACAGACCAATGCCTCTTGGGCGGATAAACTCTTTGCGCGCTTGACAGGACTTCATATAAAGATGGAACAGTACCGTCAGGGTGAGGCTTTTGTGAACAAGGTGGTGGCTGAACGCGGAATAAGCTTCATGAACAAAGTATGGGAGGGGCCTGAGAATCTGCCGTCCCTTGAGGAGATAAAGTCTCCCCAGCTATGGATAGAAAGGATAGATGCTAATGCCTGATATTACTTACATGCGTATACCAGTCATCCCAGATGAACCAGATACTAATCCTGCACCAGACTATCCCGAGGTGGACACGCCGCCCGAGCCAGAACCAGATATACCTGAACCTGTACCTGACATAGGACCAGATATACCTCTGGAGCCTACTCCTGAAGAACCTCCGGAAGTGGAGCCAGAGAGAGAACCGGTCCCAGCTATAGGCTAATTACTAACTTCTGATCTGTTTATTGGTATTCTTGATCTTGGGTCAGCAAGGCCCAGGCATAGATTACTTTGTGTTATAGGAGGGATCATTTGGAAAGAACATTAGTAATAGTAAAGCCAGACGCTGTACAGAGAGGCCTTATAGGAGAGGTTATAGCCAGGATAGAGCGTACAGGTTTGAAACTGGTTGCTTTAAAGCTCTCTAAGATAGATCGAGAGACTGCGCATACACATTATCAGGAGCACGTAAATAAGCCTTTCTTTCAAGGACTGGTGAACTTTATAACTTCCGGCCCAGTAGTTCTGGCCGTTTTTGAGGGACCTAATGCCGTTTCCATAGTTAGAAAGACTATGGGGGCTACTAACCCTGTTGATTCTGTTCCCGGTAGCATAAGAGGGGACTTGGCTATTAGTCTGGGCAGAAATGTTATACATGGCTCGGATAGCCCTGAGTCGGCAGAGAGGGAGATATCAATCTTTTTCTCTCCCGATGAGATACTTAGCTACGAGAGAGCTATAGATAACTGGATACTGGAGAGGGATTAGGGATTACTTAGATCAAGCAACTTAGTGGCTGCCCGCTGGCGGATCTCGAACAGCTTGGTCAATGCCTCCACAGGAGTCATTGATTCCACGTCTAGATCCGCCAGCTCCTGAAGCAATCCATCATCCGGATTGAGAAAAGTTAGTTGAGGATTATCATCTTCCTCTTCCTTCTTGAGTTGTGCTTCTAGCTCTTTTAGGAGCTCTTGTGCCCGACGGATTACAGATTTCGGAATACCGGCTAGCTTGGCCACATGGATGCCATAGGATTTGTCTGCTCCACCTGGCACGACCTTTCTAAGGAAAACCACATCGTTGCCTTCCTCAAGAACTTCCATCCTAAAGTTCTTGACCCTTGGCAGGAATTCTTCTAATGATGTGAGCTCATGGTAGTGTGTAGCAAATAGGGTTCTGGCTCTTGTCCGAGTGTTGTTGTGAAGGTACTCAACTACAGCCTGTGCGATTGCCATTCCATCATAGGTACTTGTACCTCTCCCAATCTCATCCAGTATTACCAGGGATTTGGGAGTGCAGTGGGCGAGTATATAGGCGGTCTCAGTCATCTCTACCATAAATGTGCTTTGCCCGCTGGCTATATCGTCTTGAGCACCCACTCTGGTGAATATCCTGTCTACTATCCCTATACGAGCGCTGTCAGCAGGTACGAAGCTCCCTATTTGTGCCATGAGGGTTATAAGCGCAACCTGTCTAAGATAGGTGCTTTTGCCCGCCATATTGGGCCCGGTTAAGATAAGTACTTGATGGGTCTCCTGATCAAGGAAGGCATCGTTAGGTACAAAGCCCTCGCTGGCTCTCAGCTCAACTACCGGATGTCTGCCCCCCTTGATTTCTATAACATCATCCTCAGATACTATGGGTCTAACATACTGGTGTCTAACTGCTGCTTCTGCTAGCGATACGTAACAGTCTATCTCGGCTATCTGTCTGGCTGTTGAGAATATCTTGCCTGCTTCTCCAGCTATTCTAGTTATGAGTTCATCAAGCAATTGCTCTTCTATGGTCTCAGCTTCTGTTTGCGAGTTCAGTATGAGTGACTCGTACTCCTTCAGCTCAGGAGTTATGAAACGTTCCGCCCCCACAAGTGTCTGCTTTCTTATATATCTGTCTGGTACTAGGTGTTTGAATGAGTTGGTAACTTCTATGTAATAACCAAATACCTTGTTGTAACCTATCCGCAGGTTTTTGATTCCGGTAGCCTCGCGTTCCTTGCGCTCGAGAGATGCTATCCACTGCTTTGCATTTGTTGATGCGCTCCTTAACCTATCCAGCTCTTGAGAGTAACCCTCACGTATGATCGTGCCGCTTCCTCTGACTGCTGGAGGATCGTCCACCAATGCTGACAATATAAGGTCGACTATATGTTGGAAGTTATGGATGGATACTTGTAGCTGCATGTTACATTGCTGAAGTATCTGTACAAGTTCTGGAATCTTCTCCAAGCTGAGGGCAAGGGAACGTAGCTCTCTTGGAGTAATAGTCTTTTGGACCAGTCGGTTGGCTAATCTCTCCAAATCGGAGACTTGCTTGAGTGCTTCTCTTATTCTTTCTCTAGCTTCGCTATGTGCTACAAACTCCTGTACTCTGTTTAGTCTATTTTCTATGGATTCTTTGGATATCAGTGGCTGGTTAATCCAGTTCCTGAGCATTCTAGCGCCCATGGCGGTGCTGGTATGATCGAGCACGGCTAACAGTGACAGAGATTTATCTCCTCTAGTGCTCTCTATCAACTCTAGGTTCCTACGCGTTCTATCATCCAGAGGCATAAAGTTAGACAGGAAGTATGTGCTGGGAGGGCGCAGGGTAGATAAAGCAGCTGGATTGGTATCAGAGATGTATTGAACTAGGGCCCCAGCTGATTTCAAAGCTACTGGCATAGAGTCAAGCCCGAACGCCTCTAACGATTGGGCATCGGTTAGCGACAATACCGAGTCCCTAGCTACATCGGTTTTCCATTTCCAGGACTCCAATACCGTGATCTGCGCTGGATGTCCTGATTGTTTCATCCACACATGTTCTTCACTAGTATGGACTTTGTCTGGGCCCTCGCTTACCAAAACCTCTGAAGGCTGAATCCGAGTTATTTCATCTCTGAGCTTATCTAGCCTGTCTTCACCTGTTATCTCTGTAGCGTAGAAGTCTCCGGTAGATACATCAGCGAAAGCTAAGCCGACCCTGCCTCTGCTAAAACAAAGGGCCATCAAGTAATTGTTTCTTTGAGCTTCTATCAAAGATGGGTGATCAACTGTGCCCGGTGTAAGTACTCTGGTTACCTTTCTTTCAACTAGGTTTTTGCCATCTGGCTCACCTATTTGATCACATATGGCTACCTTGTGGCCGTTAGCGATGAGCTTTGCGATATACCCCTCGGCAGCATGGTAAGGAACGCCCGCCATGGGTATCTTTTTGCCTCGAACCTCCCTTGAGGTTAGAACTATGTCCAGTTCTGAAGACACTATCTTAGCGTCTTCGTCAAAAGTCTCGTAAAAGTCTCCCAGGCGAAAAAATAGTATGGCGTCCGGATATTGCTGCTTAATTCTTAGATATTGTTGCCTTGCGGGTGTAGACATGACAGTGCTTCGAGGTTACTTCTCAATCGTTGCGGTAAGTCCAAATGATAGTAGTCTATCTTGATAGAGCTCTGCAGTCTCCTTAGCTCCTGCCCAAGCAACCGATTGGCCATTGTGATGAGCCTCAAGCATTACCTGAGTTGCTTTCTCTAGGCTCATGCCTAGGCATCTCATGAGGACGAGTACGACGTAGTCCATGCTATGGACGTCATCATTCCATAGTATGACCTTCCAACCAAAAAGGCTATCGGGTATATCTAGTAATTCCTTCTCTTCGCCAGAGACTTCTCTGTATATAGGCATATCAAAATCAAGCCCCATTATCTCACTCCCGTCATCCTGGCTTGTCTTTTTGCTACAGATTGGATTTTATCATCTGTTTGGTCATGTTTGGCACTTGCTTGCTTGTTACTGCTTTCTTTATGCTTCAGATATGTACGACGAGTTAGTTGCGGAACTATACGATTTGGAGCATGATTCGGTAACTGAGGACATAGACCTCTATCTCAGCTATGCAGCTCGCACTGGCGGTCCGGTGCTTGATCTCGGATGTGGTACTGGTAGAGTGATGCTTCCCTTAGTAAAGCATGGGTACGAGGTGGTAGGTCTTGATGCCTCTCCTCATATGTTAGACAGGGCCAGGAGACGACTATCAGGTTTGCCTGAGGCGAGATTCAAGCTGATCCATGGTGTGATGCAAGACAGCCTGTATAACTTGCCGGAGGAAACTTTTGGCCTAGCCATATGTGCTCTCAATACTTGGTCGCATGTGCACGATCTACAGCAGGCGATGGAGATTTTGGAGGGTATTAAGAAAGCTTTGAGGCCGTCTGGGTTGCTCATTCTGGACATGGAGGATGTTGCTGGCAGGAGACCTGGCAACGGAGAGGTATTACTAGCTGGCAAGTTTAGGAGAGGTGAGGATATTATTCTGAAGTTGGTGTCTGCAAAGACAGACCAAGCTAACTCTATTGATCACGTTACTATTATCTGGGATATAAGTAGCTCTGATACCCTCAAGAGGGTGGTTTTTGAGGCTGAGATGAGAAATTATACTCTTGGAGAGATCTATCTTCTATTCAAGGCTGCAGGACTGAAGATAGAAAACGTCTTCGGTAGTTGGGACATGACGCCTTATTATGGCCAAGGTGACAGGCTGATAGTTGTGGGAGCAAAGGGAAACATATAGAAGTCTATTCTTCTACTTCCCTCTCTTCAAGCCTTATAGGACCTCTAGGCGCAGAATCTAGGAATTGTTGTACATCTCTGTCTTCGTACCCTGATGCCCTTAGCAGGAGCTCAGAGGCTAATCTGAGCACATCGCTCTGAGGAAAGCCTTCAGTATCGCCAGGATCAAAATCGAAACCCTCTCTAGTAAGGATGAATCCATCGATGCCATCCTCGCCTCTAACGAGCGTTATAAGCACCTTGGCTTCGTTGGGCTGTACGTCGATTTCTTCTTCGTGGTCCTGTCTTTCTAATTCTTCCATTTGTTCTGTATTGTTATCAAGTGATTTTTCCAAAGTATATTGTAGCTAACATATTCAAGTCAAATGCATTCGGTTAGGTATCCTTCGTTGCTTGATTAGCAACTCGGCTTGTTTGCCTAATCCTCTCATAGATGGTGTAATAGTATAAGCATGGTCAAGACTGTACGTAGATTTAGGTTTATAGAACTGGAGCTACTGATATTAGCAGCCCTGCTTATAGTAGCAGGTTTTCTACTCATAACTTTAGTAAGTCGTGGCGAGGCTTACTGGACTCTATCAGACCTATCTACAGCTCTAGCCTTCGTGGGCGCGCTATTTGTTGTTCACCTTTATTTCACGGTCACTCGCTTTGCTGGCGACCAGGTTATCCTTCCTACAGTAGCTATACTTACGGCTGTGGGTCTAGTTGTCATAAGAAGGCTAGAGCTTATCATGTCTGGTGGCGACAACCCCTTGGGCGGCATAGCTATAAGACAGAGCTTATGGGTTCTGCTTGGCATTATCGCCATGATGGTAGTTGCGGCCAAGGTGGATCTAGTTTATAGACTGCGTAGATATAAATATTCCATCGCCGTTCTGGGTTTGTTATTAATGGCGGCTCTCCTTATACCCTACGTTGGTGTGGAGATAAATGGGGCCAAGCTCTGGTATAGGCTTGGTCCTATTCTCTTTCAGCCTTCGGAGATAGTCAAAGTACTGTTAGTTATCTTTTTGGCCTCATATCTTGATGAACGTCGGGAACTTTTAACCTCTTTCTACAGGGTTGGACCGCTAAAGCTACCTCCCCTGCCTTACCTCGCTCCTATGGTTACTATGTGGGGGCTGTCGATGTTGGTTATAGTTCTGCTCAAGGATCTTGGCACAGCTCTACTATTCTTTGCTATTTTTCTAGCTCTGCTCTACGTTGTTACTGGTAGGGGATTGTATATTTGGGTACTGGGTGGTATGTTCGTGGCTGGATCTTATGTAGCCTACCAGCTTTTCGCACACGTACAGGTCAGGGTGCTTGCATGGCTGAATCCGGCGTTCGACCCGTATGATTCGAGTTTTCAGATAATACAGTCTTTGTTTGCTCTTAGTACCGGCGGTGTGTTTGGTACTGGCATAGGCTACGATGCCCCCCAGAACATGCCGTATGTACATACCGACATGATATTCTCAGCCATTGGTGAAGAGTTGGGATTGATAGGCACCATCGCCATTCTTGCCTTATATATAGTGCTTATATATCGTGGATTTATGATATCTATGGCTGCGAGACATGGTTTTTACCAGTTGCTGGGCATAGGTATAACAACTATATTTGGCGTACAGACCTTCATAATCATAGCAGGAGATATCAAGCTTATTCCCCTAACTGGCGTCACTCTTCCGTTCATCGCTTATGGAGGCAGCTCCACTTTGACCAACTTTATCATGGCGGGATTGCTCCTCGGTATTAGTGGAGCTAGGGGGAGGGACGCAAATTGAAGTTTTTCCTGCGCCTTCTTAGCCTTGTATGCATAGCTGGGTTGCTCATCTATGGTGCAACCTCTGGTTCAGATGTAATATGGATGTCTTGTCTTTACCTGAGCATGCTGCCTCTCTGCTATTTGATATTTTCCATGATTCCGGTCGATGCGCCTGATTGGAAAAAGAATACATGGAGAATCGTGGGGGTGTTGATGGCGAGCTTTATCATGCTTAGCCTGCAGCTTCTACGCCAGCAGTTCATCATAGCTGATACTTACGCTACCACTCCGGTAGGAGGGCTTTATAATCCTAGGCTACTGAATGCAGAGCTAAGGGTAGTGCGTGGTCGTATATACGACCGAAATGGCATCGAGATAGCAGGAAGGGTGATCACTAAGCAAGGCTATGTTAGGCGTACTTACTCAGACCCTTCCACGTCTTATATAGCTGGTTATTTCACTCCAGATGCTGTGATCGGTAAATCAGCTCTTGAGAAAGCTTATGACGATTATCTTTCTGGTCGTGCTGGTGATCCCATCGAGAGGCTTAGAAGCAAAGTCTTCCACACTCCAATGGTAGGCAATGATCTTGTATTGACCTTAGATGCTAGACTACAGAATCTTGGGCAACGCCTGCTAGGCAGCAGAAGAGGGGCTATCGTGATGATGAATCCTAAGACTGGTGAGGTTCTGACTCTGGTGAGCAATCCCACCTACAACGCCCAGGATCTGACTATGAACCCTGATCCATCTGTAAGAAATCAAGAGATCAATAGGTTGAGAGAGGAACTTTCTAAGATAAGCAGTGGTGCTGATGCCAGGCTAATTAACAGGGCTCTGCAGGGGCTATACTCTCCAGGCTCCACCTTCAAGACCGTTACGGCCGCTGCGGCTATAGATCTTGGAGTTGCGGAGCCTGACGACATCTATGAGGATGACGGTGAATTCGTGGTTGAGGGTCATATAGTAAGGGATCCTAACAGACCTGATGAAAGCAAGACTAAGTGGACGTTGCTAGAGGCTTACAAGTGGTCCTTGAACGCTGTTTTTGCCCAGGTGGGCCTACAAGTTGAAGCTGCTGGACTTAGGGAATACGCAAGAAGATTTGGCTTCGAGAAGCGTATACCTTTTGATCTACCAATATCGGTTAGTCAATTGGCCAAGTATCCAGCGGATCTGAGCAATCGAGTGTTGCTTGCGGATACTGCTTTCGGCCAAGGAGAGATTCTGGCAACGCCCATGGAGATTAATTTGATCACTTCTACTATAGCTAACGAAGGTGTTATGCCAGCACCATATCTGGTAAAGAAAATAGTCTCACCTGGTGGCCGGGTAATTGAAGAAAGGGAATATACACCCCTGGAACAGGTGGTGACTCGGGAGACTGCCCAGAAGGTCAAGGAAATGATGGTGGCTACTGTTGACAGCGGCAGTGGTCAGAACGCGAAGATTCCTGGTGTTAAGGTTGCCGGCAAAACAGGTACAGCTCAACTAGGAGAAGGGCAAGCTCCTCATGCCTGGTTTACTGCTTTTGCTCCAGCCGACAATCCTCAGTTTGCTGTGACAGTTTTAGTTGAGAACGGTGGCGAAGGGTACAAGGTTGCTGCTCCTATTGCTAAGGCCATGCTACAGGCAGCTCTGCAGGAATATAGTAAGTAACGTGGTGCTTGCAATTGGACCATTAGTGTTCCTATAATCAGTTAGCCTTTAAATCCAGTCCCGTGAGGCTGGCAAGGCAAGGACAATCTGGCTATAGCTATATAAATATGTCTGTTAGCCTAAGCTCCTGCCTGCCGCCTTGCGGAAAAAGCAGGAGCTTTTATTATGGGTCCAAATAGATTAGATGAGCGAGCGAAGAATCTTATAGATCAGTCTGCCATGCGAAGGATGCTTATCCGCATGGCACATCAGATATTTGAGAACAATCCTGACCTCTACGATGTAGTTTTGATAGGTATCCGTACCCGGGGAGTACACCTCGCCCATAGGCTTCAGACTGAGCTGCTCCGTATAGGGGGTGTAAAAGTCCCGGTTGGGGAGATAGATATCACCCCCTACAGAGATGACCTCTTAAGAAGAGATGACTATCAATCTAATTACTCCAATGTAGATTTCCAGGTTGAAAACCGCACAGTGATACTTGTCGATGATGTCCTTTACACTGGACGCACGGCTCGGGCTGCCATGGAGGCCGTGATTGATATGGGCAGGCCGGCGAGGATCCAGCTAGCTGTCCTTATCGATAGGGGACACAGGGAATTGCCTATAAGACCTGATTATGTGGGCAAAAACCTTCCATCTTCTCGAGAGGAAGAGGTGTTAGTAAGGATATCGGATGTTGATGGGGTGGAAGGGGTGTATCTCGTAAGGAGGGGAGAAGACTGATCATGAGTTCAAATGCGCAGACAGTAGAAAGCAATCAGCTAGTTGTAGCTTATCCTGAGACCAGGCTACCACTGGGTAGAACGCTGATACTTGGCATACAACATGTGCTAGCTATGTTCGGTGCAACCGTCCTGGCGCCAATAGTCATGGGTTTTGACCCAAGTCTAGCGCTTTTCTTCTCTGGTGTGGGAACGATCATCTTTATCCTAATTACAAGAGGCAAGATCCCATCTTACCTGGGAAGTTCTTTTGCCTTCATTGCTCCAGTCATCGCAGCTAAGGCTCAGGGTGGCATACCGGCAGCCCTAGGAGGAATCTTCGCAGCAGGAGTTGTCTATGCGGTTATTGCGGTAATAGTTATGTTGGCTGGGCCACGATGGATAGATGTTGTGATGCCTCCTGTGGTTACCGCTTCGGTTGTAGCTGTTATAGGCTTGGCTCTTGCCCCTACTGCGATCAACATGGCTTCAGGTAACATAACGCTAGCAATCATAAGCCTGCTGGCTGCCGGCATTATCGCAGTGGGAGCTCGAGGCTTCCCTCGCCTCGTCCCGATACTTCTCGGTGCGATAGTAGCTTACGTTGTTGCACTAATAATGGGCGAGGTAGATCTTACTCCTGTACGTAATGCTGCCTGGATAGGCTTACCCAATTTTGTGACTCCTACGTTCAGCTGGAGGGCTATATCCCTGATAGCGCCCGTAGCTTTGGTGCTCGTAGCCGAGAACGCAGGCCATATCAAAGCTCTTGATTCCAATATGGGTCGTGATCTTACCCCCCATCTTGGCAAAGGCTTTCTAGGTGATGCTGTGGCTACTATGGTGTCCGCCTTGGGTGGAGGCCCTGGACAAACGACATATGCTGAAAACATAGGCGTCATGGCTATGACCAGAATATACAGTATCTATGTCTTCATAGCTGCAGCCATTACAGCCATAATTCTCGGGTTCTGTCCAAAGTTTGGGGCGTTGATTAACTCGATACCTGTTCCGGTTATGGGTGGCATATCAATATTGCTATTTGGGCTTATAGTGGCTACCTCAGGAAGGATTATTCGAGATGCGGGTATTGATTTTACTAGCCCCAGACCTCTGATAGTATTTGGAGCTACCCTTGTCATCGGGGGAGGTAGTGCAGCACTACAGTTTGCACATTCTACAGTAAGTAGTCTAGTACAGGCCAACAAATTGCCTGCTGATGTCCTGTCGCAAGTACCTACCGGGACCATCAATATAGGCAATTTTGCCCTTGGAGATATGGCGCTGGCCACATTTGCCGCGATACTTCTCAATCAATTGTTGCTCAGATTGGAGTCTCAGCCACAACACGGAGAGTCTATTGCCGTAGCTGATGCAGAGGTTTGATAGATGACTGTTACGATTCGTAACCACTTACTTGATGTAGATACGCTAGGGCGAGCCGGGATAGAGAGAGTATTAAAGAAGGCTGAGTGGTTTGGTAGCACCAATTCAACTAGCTATTCGCATCAGCTAGCTGGCAAGTTGGTTGTCAACCTATTCTATGAACCAAGTACCCGGACGAGGATGTCTTTTGAGATAGCTGCCCGTAAGCTTGGGGCTGAGGTAATAAATTTTGCTGTGGCTGGGAGCAGTGTAGAAAAGGGTGAGTCTCTGATAGATACTGTTCGGACTATCGAGGCTCTGGGGGCGAATGCTATAGTTTTGAGGCATCAGGCTGCTGGTGCTCCCTACCTGCTGGCAAAGCATTATTCTGGTGTGATTATCAATGCCGGAGACGGGAGGCATGCTCATCCAACTCAGGCGCTCCTGGACCTGCTGACTGTTTATCAGGTATTTGGCCGTATTGAGGATGTTACCGTGGCTATCGTAGGTGATATCCAGAACAGTAGGGTCGCCAGATCAAGCGCAATCGCACTCGCTATGTGCGGAGCTAATGTTAGGCTCGTATCTCCCCCAGCATTGTCTATACATCCAGATTGGTTACATGGACTTGGCCTGTCAGCTAGCATACATACCTCTCTCGAAGAAGGCATCACAGGCGCTGATGTAGTTATGGCTCTGCGCATACAGAGAGAAAGACAGGATCAGGGATATATACCTAGTATTCGCAACTATATAACGAACTATGGCATCACCCCGGAAGTCATAGCAAAGTACTGTCCGGGCGCATTGATTATGCATCCTGGGCCAGCTAACGAGGGGATAGAGATATCTGCGGATCTTATGGTTGCTCCCAACAGCTTGATCCAAAAGCAGGTTGCGAACGGCGTGCTAGTCAGGATGGCAGTTCTTAGCATGCTTCTAGGAGGAGATAGTGAGTAGATTACTGCTGAGTGGAGCCAGAATAGTATGTCCTTATACCTCGATTGATAGTACAGGAGATGTGCTAATAGAGGATGGTCGCGTAGCTGCCGTCTGCATTGGTAAGTCGCTGGATGTGGATCAAGCTGAAAGTGTGGACTGCAAAGGTTTGGTATTATCCCCTGCGTTCGTAGATGTGCACGTGCACCTCAGAGAGCCTGGAGAGGAACATAAGGAAACGATAGCATCTGGAGCAAGTGCAGCTCTAGCTGGTGGATTCACCACTATATGCGCTATGCCTAACACGAATCCTGCCATAGACAATTCCAGGTTAGTCAGGTGGGTAATAGATAGGGCGAATGGTACCGGCATAAGGGTTCTTCCAATAGGTGCTATTACCATTGCAAGGCAGGGTAAAGTACCGGTTGATTACGAAGCTATGGTTAAGGCGGGGGCCGTAGCTTTCTCCGATGATGGCAGTCCTGTCATGAACTCCCGAATGATGCGTCTGGCTTTACTTTACTCCAGAACATTGGGAGTGCCCATATCCTCTCATTGTGAGGATACTGAACTGTCAGCTAAAGGTTGTATGCATGACGGAGCTGTTAGTGCTCGATTGGGGCTCCCCGGAATACCCGCTAGCGCGGAGGAAGCCATGATCTATAGGGATCTATCACTGGCTGCCGAGACGGGTGGGCATATACATATTGCGCATGTGAGCACTTCTGGAGGAGTTGAAGCCATCAGACATGCGAAGAAGATAGGTGTGAGAGTCACGGCTGAAGCTACCCCTCATCATTTCACATTCACTGATGAGTGGGTGGCAGGATGGCGAGATTCTAGTACTGATCGATGCTTGAGCATTTCAGCGTACGATACTAATGCTAAAGTCAATCCTCCTCTTAGGTCTAGGGAGCATGTTGAAGCGGTCATTGATGGCTTGGTTGATGGGACGATTGATGCAATTGCTACTGATCATGCTCCGCACTCAGTTCTCGAAAAAGATTGTCCGTTTGAGGAAGCCGCCTTCGGTATTAGTGGCCTTGAGACCGCTCTGCCTCTTAGTCTGGAGTTAGTCAGAACAGGAAGAATCTCTATGATGAAGATGGTGAGCTTGCTAACCATCTCGCCAGCCAAGGCCTTTGGCATTGACCATTGGGGAATAGAGGAGGGTAGAGATGCAAATCTTGTGTTGTTCGATCCCAACCTGAAGTGGACAGTTACTCCATCGGCCCTGCTTTCCAAGGGCAAGAATACACCTTTGATTGGTAGGCAGGTCATGGGGCGAGTACTTATGACCATATCGGGAAATAAGCGCTATGTAAGAGAGGAATTGAAGGCAAAATGGAAGCAGCATTAGTTCTAGAAGATGGCAGGATATTCAAAGGAGAGCCATTCGGCTACCTTGGCTATACAGAGGGAGAGGTTGTATTCAGCACGTCCATGACCGGATATCAAGAGATGTGCACCGATCCCTCCTACTATGGGCAGATACTATGCCTTACATATCCTCTTGTTGGTAACTATGGGATAAGTGAAGCTTTCGATCAGTCTGTCCGTCCTTGGATAGCTGGATTAGTAGTTAGGCAGCACTGCGATCATCCTTCCCATTGGTCTAGTCAGGGAACGATTGATTCATACCTCAAGAGACATGGAATTCCCGGGATAAGTGGGGTCGACACTAGGGCATTGACCCGTCATATAAGGTCTCATGGCACGATGCGAGGTGTGCTTGTATCCGATATGTCTCAGTACTCGCTTGAGGAGCTACTAGATAAAGCCCAGAGGGCACTTACACCAGATGATCTTCCCAGTGTGGACACAGTTAGCCTTGGTAAGAGATATGAGTACAAGACGGACGTAGCTGGCAAGCGAATAGTAGTAATAGACTGCGGCCTCAAACATAATATACTCAAGTCGTTGGCTAAGTACCCTGTGGAGATAATAGTAGTTCCTTATTCAGCTACTGCAGAGGACATACTAGAGCTATCTCCTGATGGAGTACTGACATCACCTGGCCCGGGCGATCCCGAAAATGCTGAAGCTCCAGTTAGAGCTGTGAAAGCTGTGCTGGACAACGAAGTGCCTTTCTTTGGTATATGCCTGGGGCACCAGATCCTTGGACTTGCCATCGGTGCTACCACAAGCAAACTTAAGTTTGGTCATCGTGGAGCAAACCACCCAGTAAAGGAATTAGCTACTGGGCAAGTACACATAACCTCTCAGAATCATGGATACCAGGTAGACGCTGATAGCATACCGGCTCATGAAGGTTGGAGGGTCAGTCACGTTAGTCTGAACGATGGCTCTGTGGAGGGTATGCTGCACGTAACCAGGCCAGCTTTTTCAGTGCAGTACCACCCGGAGGGCTCTCCAGGCCCCGATGAGAACGAATACCTATTTTCTAACTTCCTTTCAATGGTTGAGACTTATTCAAGGAGGCAAAGCTAATGCCCATCAGGTCCGACGTAAAGAAAGTTATGGTTATAGGTTCTGGCCCGATAATTATCAGCCAAGCTGCGGAGTTCGACTACTCTGGTAGTCAGGCATGTAAAGCTTTGCGAGAAGAGGGCATATTTGTTGTGCTTGTGAACTCTAATCCCGCGACCATCATGACTGATGAGGCCACGGCAGATAGAGTGTACATTGAGCCTCTGAATGTGGATGTGTTGGAGAAGATAATTAGCAGGGAGAGACCTGATGGTATACTACCAACGCTTGGCGGACAGACAGGACTAAACTTGGCAGTTGAGCTAGCCTCCGCGGGTATTGTTGATAAGTACGGGGTTAAGCTTCTTGGGACTTCCCTGGAGAGTATCAAGCAGGCAGAAGATAGATTACTGTTCAAGCAGCTGCTCCAGGAGATAGGAGAGCCTGTAATTGAGAGCATGACTGTGCATTCTGTACAGGAAGCTATAGCTTTCGCCAATCAGATTGGTTACCCGCTCATCAGCAGGCCTGCATACACGCTTGGGGGAACTGGAGGTGGTATAGCCCACAACCAGGGAGAGCTGACTAAGCTAATAGAACATAGCCTAAGAGCTAGCCCGATAGGCCAAACCCTGCTCGAGAGATCTATAGAGGGGTGGAAAGAGATCGAGTACGAGGTCATTCGAGATAGTGCAGATAACGCCATAATAGTCTGCAACATGGAAAACATAGATCCTGTAGGGGTACATACTGGCGATTCTATTGTGGTGGCGCCAAGCCAGACTCTGACTGATCGCCAATATCAAATACTTAGGGATTCAGCGCTTAGAATAGTGCGTGCTCTGAAAATCGAGGGGGGTTGTAACGTCCAATTCGCCCTGGATCCTAAGTCGGATGACTACTATGTTATAGAGGTCAACCCAAGAGTTAGTAGAAGCTCAGCTCTGGCTTCGAAGGCCACTGGTTATCCCATAGCTAGGGTTGCTGCCAAGATAGCGCTAGGTCTTACGCTGGATGAGATACCTAATGCAGTTACGTCCTCAGCAACGGCTGCCTTGGAACCTTCACTGGATTATTGTGTGGTCAAGATACCTCGTTGGCCTTTCGATAAATTTACCGAAGGTGACAGGAGGATAGGTACCCAGATGAAGGCTACCGGCGAGGTTATGGCTATCGACCGGTGCTTCGAGGCAGCTCTACAGAAGGCTGTACGCTCTCTGGAGATTTCGGGGAGAAACCTGCTCTGGGAGTCTCCAAAGTGGAATGATCCAGAGGAGCTGGATAGGGCTCTACGAGTGCCTACAGATGAGAGGCTTTGGGCCATAACTACTGCACTGAGAAGAGGTTATACAGTTGAGGACGTCTCTAAGAAGACGAAAATCGATCCCTGGTTCATAAAGTGCATAGAAAATATAGTCTCCTTAGAAGGTGCCATCAGGAATTCCAAGTTAGATAAAGCGCTATTGTGGAGGGCAAAGAGGCTGGGATTTTCCGATGCGTACATAGCTCAGATTAAAGGAGTAAGTTCTGAGGACATTAGGAAGTTACGCAAGCAATGGGGTATAACTCCCGTATGGAAGATGGTTGACACATGTGCCGCTGAATTTGAGGCTACAACTCCTTACTTCTACAGTACATATGAAGAGGAGAATGAGGCTTTACCACAAGAAGGTAGGTCATCTGTTGTCATAGGTTCTGGTCCCATACGAATTGGGCAGGGTATAGAGTTCGACTACTGTAGCGTCCACAGTGCAAGATCCCTAAGGGAAGCTGGGGTAAAGAGCATAATGATCAATAGCAATCCTGAGACTGTTTCTACAGACTTTGATACTTCGGATAGACTGTACTTTGATCCGCTTGACGACGAAAGCATTAGAGATATAGTCGAGAATGAGCGTCTGGAGACACTTGCCGAAGGCTACCCCACTCAATCTACGCTTGAGGGTGATGAGCTGCCGGTAGCAGGTCCTCCTGTGATTGTACAATTTGGTGGACAGACGGCCATAAATCTTGCATCCAAGTTGCACAGAGCTGGCTTTAAGGTCCTAGGCAGCTCGCTGGAGTCCATAGATTTGGCGGAGGATCGAGAGCGCTTTGACGGGTTGCTCAATAGCCTGGGCTTACTTAGGCCTCCTGGAGGGACCGCTAGAGATCTGGATTCTGCTTTGGAGACTGCCACCAGGATAGGTTATCCGCTTCTTGTAAGGCCTTCTTATGTTCTAGGTGGACAGGCTATGAGAATAGTCTACAACGAGGTTGAACTTCTAGATTATATAGATGCTGCTACAGAGGTAAGTGGAGACCATCCCGTTCTGCTTGACAGGTACATCGAAGGCACTGAAGTGGAAGTGGATGCTGTATCTGATGGAGAGACGGTGGTTATCCCCGGTATAGTCGAGCATATTGAGCGAGCAGGCGTGCATTCAGGAGATAGCTTTGGTGTATACCCGCAGATAACTCTGGACGACCGGGATGTCTCACAAATTGAGGAGATCACGGTCAAGTTAGCTCGAGCTATGAACGTCAAAGGGCTGATGAACGTTCAGTTTGTGGTTCAGGATCATCAGGTGTATATCCTTGAAGTAAACCCCAGAGCCAGTCGTACAGTACCCTTTATTAGCAAGGTCACCGGGGTGCCTTTGGTAACTCTGGCAACTCATGTGATGCTTGGCAGTAAGCTTGCTAATATGGGTTATGCTACAGGATTAGTACCCAGGGTGCCACTATATGCCGTGAAGGCTCCGGTATTTAGCATGTCGAAACTAGCTGGGGTTGACACGGTTCTTGGGCCCGATATGAAGAGCACTGGCGAAGTTATGGGCGTAGATGTTGAATATGAGCCAGCACTTATGAAGGCTATGATAGCCGCAGGTATAAATCCTCCTCCAGGAGGATCGGTGCTGATGTCTATAGCTGATCATGAGAAACCTGAGGCTCTGCCGCTAGCTGCTGCTCTGGTTGACATGGGCTATGCATTGGTATGCACTGAGGGTACATCAACCTTCTTTGAGGACAATGGTATTCGTGTAAACCAGGTAGTGCACAAGATAGGCTCAGTACGCCCAGATATCACTGATATCATCCGGAGGAGACAGGTTTCCTTAGTAATCAATACGCCTTCCAGGTCTGGTAGGACCATAAGAGATGGCTTTGAGATTCGTCGTGCGGCTGCAGAGTCTGGTATTCCCTGCCTGACATCCCTGGATACAGCCAAGTCTCTTGTGAAAGCATTGCAGAGAAGAGGAGATTATAATATCGCTACTGTTGTGGAGTACAGGCAGGGGGCGGTGGATCTTTTGGCTGTGTAATTTCTCTATTACACTATTGGGAGTGATGTGTGAAATATATATATGCACTGCTTGTTTTTTTACCCATAGCAGTACTTCTACACTTCTTTATCCCAGACTTATATCTGCTTATATTTATCACTTCCGCTATTGCCCTGGTTCCTCTTGCGGCTGTGTTAGGCCAGGCTACTGAGGAATTGGCTGTTTATACTGGCCCACAGGTAGGAGGTTTATTGAATGCTACTCTCGGAAACGCAGCTGAGTTGATCATAAGCATAGTTGCTCTTCGTGCAGGTTTGGTAGACCTGGTAAAGGCTTCTGTAACTGGGTCTATCATAGGCAACATCCTAATAGTTATGGGAGCAAGCTTATTAGCAGGTGGTATAAAGAATGGCATCCAAAGATTCGATAGGAGTAGCATGGGTGCTGTTGCATCCATGATGCTGCTTGCTGTTATATCGATATCTGTTCCAACTATATTTTCAGCCACGATACAGCGTGAGTCGGGTCATGAAGACGTACAGCTTCTAAGCGATGGTGTAGCTATCGCCATGATAGTGGTATATGTACTATATCTACTGTATTCTTTCTTTACCTCTTCTAATTCCCATAAAAGTACTTCTGATAGTGCTGAGAGTGAGCATACGGCTAGCTGGAGCCTGCCTGTTTCACTGGGACTACTTGTTGCTTCCACCATAGGCATCGTGGTAATGAGCGAGATACTAGTGGGGGTTGTAGAAGAGGTTGTACGTGCATTAGGGTGGACAGAGGTCTTCCTGGGAGTAATGATCATACCCCTTGTCGGTAATGTGGCTGAGCATCTGGTAGGGGTACAGGTAGCTGTAAAGAATAGGATGGATCTGAGTCTTTCTATATCCTTAGGTAGTAGCTTGCAAGTGGCACTGTTTGTAGCCCCAGTGCTGGTCCTAATAAGCCTGTTTTTCTCTAAGCATATGGACCTGGTATTCACAAGATTCGAGATAGTTGCACTTATAGCCGCTGTTCTAATAGGTAATCTAGTGGTGTTGGATGGTGAAAGTAACTGGCTTGAGGGCGCACAGCTTATTACAGCATATGTCATATTGGGAATAGCATTCTATTTCTTACCTGTTTAGGAGGATTATGAGGGAAACGACTGACACCAGAGAATTATTAGTTCGAAATGGCGCACTTCTTGAGGGGCATTTCTTACTTTCGAGTGGACTACACGCGCAGTACTATGTTGAGAAGTTTCGGATCATTGAGAAACCTGATTTAGCTTCATCATTATGTAGCCAGATCGTACAGCATTTTGCCGATAGAAACCCAGATGTTGTTGCAGGACCTACCACTGGTGGGGCAATACTAGCCTTCGAGGTGGCGAGACAGATGGGGCTACGAAGTATAATCGCTGAACCTGCTCCTACAGGTGGTAGGGAGTTCAGGCGTGGGTTCGAGATCAAGCCTGGTGAGCGAGTGCTAATAGTAGACGATGTCATGACTACTGGCGGATCTGTGAAAGACACCATTGAAGCTGTCAATCAGCTGGGAGGTAATGTGGTAGGCGTTGGTCTGCTTGTGGACAGGTCGGGGGGGAAAGTTGATTTGGGGGTTGACTATTGGTCTACCATAACTCTTGACATACCGACTTACGACCCAGAAGTGTGTCCTCTTTGTTCTGCTGGAGTGCCAATTACTAAAAGGGGAACTTCTGCTAAGGTCAACCCGTAGCTAGTATATCGTCTGAGTCCAGTTGCCGCTCAAGCTCTGCTAGCTCGCGAATACGATATCTGATCTGAGCTAAAGTAGCTGGATTTGGCCTGCGTTCGTATTCAGCTCTAAGCTCAGTTATTATTTGTGAAACGCGGCCGATGGTACGCACGGTAGATAGAAACGGATCTTTGTGAAAACCTTCGTTATTACCCAACACCTAACCCTCCCTACCTTCCCACAATTATACCGCGTTAGGGTATAAATATTGTTGCGTTTTGCTATTTCTAGCAGTATTTATGCCTTTGCTTATGTATTTACGAGGTTAGAATGGATTCTCAGGATAAAATCAGATCTCGTGCTGTAGCGCTGCTTAAAAATGGCCCGATGAGTGAAGATTCTTTGGCTCGGGAACTTTTTGGCGCTATAAATAGTGGTCCAGCTTGGATTCGGATCTTGGAGCAGTGTCTAGATGGGGACCCCCGCTTAGAAAAGGACCCAATAGGGGTTTGGAGAATTAAGGAAGATGCTATATCCAGGCAACCAGTTTTACTTACTGGTCGTACAACTAGAGCCAATAGAGGTCGATTGCTTTTGCTAGCAATATATGCGCTTGAAGAACCTACGATAAGGTATTGGAGATTTTCTGTTAACTCCAAGGTGCCGTTGTATCAGGAAGGTTTGTACGATTGGTTTGCGGATATAGAACCCGTGCCTTTTGAGCATGTAGCAAAGGATATCAGCCACTACTTAGTGGGTAGAAATGTATACGTACTTGATATCAAGGTCTGGAATTCTCTAGCCCATGAGTTCTCTAGGATAGGATTGTCTCCAGATCTGGCTGAGCCTGTGGTTGTAAGTTCTAAGGGCTGGGATAGGGACAAATCAAACTATCTTCTCAAGGGGTTATCGCCGGGCCCATTTTCAAACTCTAACCCCCTTGCAAAAGAGATACAGATGATTTTGAGTGCTATCAAGGATAGCTACACACATCACGCTGCTCAGGACGTAAGTTATAGGCTACGTCATATGCAGGAAAAGGTGAGAGCTGTACCGGAATGGCCAGGAGTGTATATCTTTTACGATTCGTATGGTACCCCGATGTATGTAGGTAGCTCCTCCAATCTCCGCAGCAGGCTTAGGACTTATCTCGCGGGACAGGTGGACATAACTCGTAATATGAAGGGCTTTCTTGAGAATGTGAGCGATTTTGAATATGTGCTGTTAGCTACACACCTTGAGGCGCAAATTGAGGAAATGGCTCTAATATCGCGTCTAAATCCCAAATACAACATCCAAAAGATGCGAACTCGCAAGCTTTGGTGGTTGAGGATAGAGAAAAAAGATAACATCAAGCTAGCTGTTGTCAGTGATAACAGGAAAGAGGGTGCTTTTCACTTAGGCCCTTTACCTAACAGGAAGCTGCTCTACGACCTAAAGATCGTGGTTCAATCAGCACTAACTCTCTGTCCATCTATGCTTCCCGAGGAACCCGAAGGGCTTGCGCAAGTAGTTCAGGATCCTGAGAAACTGCAGCCAATAATAAGCCGACTTATTTATATAACAGGAGTAGACAGTAAGCGTAGCTTAGAACGGTCAAGTATGACAAGGGTTTTGCAGAAGATTGAGAATGGTCAGTTCAGCTTGATGCCTGGTAGGTTCCAAGGTCCTGCTATCATAATAAGCTATTGTCGCCTGAGTCGAGAGCTGTTATTTACGGGAGTTGTAAACATCCCTACGGTCTCCGCCAGGGCTAGATGGGATGATATCGAGGATGTTCGAAAGAAGATAAAGGAACTATTAATCTTATTGGACTCATGTCAAGAATTGACGAACGTACCTACGTATGCGCTTTCGATTACAACTGAGTGGCTCTATGAACATAGATTTGATACTAGGATATGCTTCCTACCAATTACTGTAGAAGAGGTGATCAGTAGAGTCCAGCAGTTGGTAGAGGAGCAATGCGATTCCCTACAAAGTCCTCTCTAAAGTAAACTGAGCTATCTCCATCATGGCTTCACGAGAATCACTATTAGGTAATACTAGGAGAGCGGCCTTGGCTTCCTCAATAAGGGCTGCTGCTTTGTCTCTTGCCTTTTCCAGAGCACCTGAGGACTTGATAATATCTATTGCTCCGTCATAATCTTTGCTGAGTCCTGATATGACTGCCTTAACGTGTTCGGCTCTAGGATCACCGACGGCAGCACTTTGGAGGAACAGTATTACCGGTAGAGTTATAGTGCCCTGCCTTATATCGTTACCCGCAGGTTTGCCTATCTGCTCAGTGGACGTGAAATCTAGCAAGTCATCTATGATCTGGAAAGCTAATCCTAACTTCTTACCATAAGTAGTCAATGCCCTTCTATGAGGTTCCGGTGCTTTGGAGAGTATAGCCCCAGTTTCGGTACAACACTCGAAGAGAGCTGCGGTCTTTGCGTATATTCGTCGATAGTACTCTTCTTCTGAGGGCACTCCGTTGTGCTTCCCCAGACTCTGCCTCAGCTCTCCATCTACTATAACCATCAGAACTTTCGCAAAAAGATCAATCGCCTCGGGATCTGATGTCATAGCCGCGTAATGAGCAGCTTTTGCAAACAGAAAATCTCCTAGGAGAATGACGACTCCAGGACCAAATATCGAGTTAGCAGTAGCTATACCTCTTCTGACGTCGGCTTGGTCTATTGTGTCATCGTGTATAAGAGTTGCAGTATGCAGTAATTCAACGGCCACGGCAGCGTTGAGCAGCTTTTCGTGATCCGGCGAGTTGATGCTGCCAGAAAGAAAGACCAGGGCAGGTCTTAGTCTCTTGCCACCGGCTAAAATCAGTGATCTTACTACTGATGCTAGCTCTGGTATCTCTTCTGGCACTGATTCCAGTAGTTTCTGTTCTACTTGTCTGAGTTCCGACGATATGATTCCGAAGGAAGTGAGTGTAGTCACATCAAACCTCAAGTTGAATAATATTAGCCATTACTATCTATGCCACGACTTGCCACTATATCAGCTATCTTAGTTAGTGTAGCAGTAGCCACTCCTGTTGGCCCTTTAGCTATATGCGGAAGATCTTTGTTATTCCAAGCTGTACCTGCTATGTCCAGGTGTACCCACGGAGTGTCTTCAGCAAACTCCTTGATGAATAGAGCACCAGTTATAGCCCCAGCCTCTCTGCCACCGCTGTTAGCTATATCAGCTATGTCGCTATCTAGCTGCTCTCTATACTCTGCAAAAGTAGGCATCTGCCACATCTTCTCACCTACTTGTGAGGCGGCGTTGAGCACTATATCCGTCCAATACTGATGGGATCCGAATACTCCCGTGGTAATAGTTCCAAGAGCTACTACACAGGCTCCTGTGAGTGTGGCAACATCTACTAGATGTGTTGCACCCTCTTTCTTGGCTTGTACGATGCCATCAGCAAGCACTAATCTGCCTTCAGCATCAGTGTTTAGTACCTCAATAGTTTTGCCACTGCCAGCTTTTATTACATCTCCAGGCCTCATAGCTGATCCGCTAGGCATGTTTTCAGCCAGGCATAGAACACCAACTACGTTTACTTTCGGTTTAATCTTAGATATCGCTATCATTGCGCCGAGTACCGCTGCAGCGCCAGACATATCCGACTTCATTCTGTGCATGTTCTCAGCCGGCTTGAGTGATATACCACCAGTATCAAAGGTTATGCCTTTCCCTACGAACCCTATAGTATAGGGGCTATCGCTGGCCTCATATTTGATGATTACCATTCTCGCAGGTTCTGAGCTGCCGCTTGCGACCGCAAGAATGGCACTATATCCTCTTTGCCTTAGATCCTCTTCCTCAAGTATCTCACAGGTCAATCCATTGACCTCGCATAAACTCTGTGCTCTGCGAGCAAATTCTCGCGTTGTTAGTACATTGGGAGGCTCGTTAGCAAGGGTTCTGGCCAGGTTAACCGACTCTCCGATTGCCGTAGCTCTGTTGATGGTGGCTTCCATATCAGATATATCAGAGCCTGATGATTCTAGTATGAACTCTGTACTTTCTACGTTTATCTCCTGAGATGAAGTTTTATATGTTTCGGGTGAAAAATTGCCTACTATAGCGCCATGTACTGCTGCCGCTACCAGTGCATTGTTTGGATTTGAGAGTGATGGTAAGAATATGGATAGGTTATCGATTTTGCGTTTCCTGGCCCACCTGACAGCGGCCCCAGAGAACTTTCTGATGGCCTCCAAGGTATTACTAAGTTCGCCCATCCCAATTAGAAGGATGAACTTATCCTGTTGCCCTGTGTTTATTAGGGATACTTGCTCCTTCTGTGACGCCACATCGACCAAATCTGTTGACGGTGTATTCGAATCTATTTGATTCATGTAGGGCATATCTTGCCCCGCAAACATCGGTACTGCTATGTATCTGCTTTCAGATTCAAGTAGCCCGCCGACACGGTAAGTAATTTTCATATCTCTTCCTTTTACCTAGCCATCAACCTTTGTGATCATAGGTATCTTACCTAAAACCGAAGAGATTATAGCAAGCCAAACCAATGTCGTTCTGGACATGTAACTCATTGTGCAGCTAAGATTCCATATGTGAATAGAGGTAATGAGCTAGAACAAACCAATATATCCTCCTATGTAGGATTATACGTTCATATACCCTTTTGTAAAACCAAGTGCATCTACTGTGATTTCAACTGTTATGCCGGGAAAAATGCCCTTATACCTGATTATGTGCTTGCCCTTGGTAAGGAGCTAGTAACCTATAGTGATCAGGGACTTGTGGCGAGGACGCTCTACATGGGAGGGGGCACACCTAGTCTTCTTTCTCCCAGTCAGGTTCTGTATATCGTCGGTACTGCACGTGATTATCTTAGATTGGTTGATGGCGCTGAGATAACAATGGAAGCTAACCCTGGCACGGTTAGCGAGCAGTACTTTAGGGATATCCTAGCTATGGGTGTGAATAGAATCAGTATTGGTATACAAAGCTTCAAGGATGATGATTTACGTAGGCTAGCTAGACACCATACAGTTGAAGAGGCTTTGGAGGCTTATAGAGCCGCAAGGGCAGCAGGATTTGAGAACATTAGTGTAGATCTAATATATGGCCTGCCTTTTCAAACTCTAGATGACTGGAGACATAACTTATCCCGTGTAGTAGATATAGAGCCTGATCATATATCCCTTTACGCACTGACCGTTGAAGAAGGAACGCCATTACATAGATTGATATCAAGAGGTAAGCTACCATCTCCGGATGATGATTTGATGGCGGACATGTATGAGTTGGCTCAGGAGGTCTTGGAGAAGGCTGGATATATACACTATGAGATAAGTAACTGGTGCAGACCAGGTAAGCAGTCTAAACACAATATGATTTATTGGAGAGAAGAGCCGTTTATAGGGGCTGGGGCAGGAGCATATGGTTTTCTAAACAGCGTGCGCTATTACAACGAATTATTGCCTTCTAAGTATATTTCACTTATAAATAATGGGCAGAGCCCGATAGTTTGGCAAGAAGAGTTGAGCGTGCCCATCGAGAGATCTGAATACGTTATCCTGCATCTACGGCTTGCGGAGGGTGTGAACGCTGAAGAGTTTCAGTCCCGATACGGTCAGAGCTTACACTCTTTTCTGAGCGGTAAAATCGACGATGTTGCTGGTTTGGGGCTTGTAGAGTGGAAGGATAACTACTTCAGGCTTACTCCTAAGGGCAGGCTACTTTCTAACGAGGTGTTTGTTAGGATACTGCCTGATTAGAATCTTAAGTCTGCAGCTATCTAATACATAGAGCACACAATAGTTATTTATTGGAGGAAAACCTTGCCAGAGTTTTTGGTAACCTTCGTAGGTCTGCTGTTGAGGGTATTAGAGATAGCCATTATAGGTAGAGCACTAATATCGTGGTTTGACCCTTTATTCAGGAATCCAATATCGCGTTTTCTCTATGATGTCACTGAACCTATTCTTAGACCAATACGTAACTTTATGCCTGGGGGAGTGATGATTGATTTTTCCCCTTTGGTTGCTTTGATAATTCTTTGGATAATAGAGAGGCTATTTTACTCAGCTGTGGCCGGCTAGATCTGAAAGTCTTATCTGTTGTGCCTGACCTTCTTCGGATATGAGGATGACTGTCTGTTGGTATAAGTTCAGTTTAGCTACTTTGTATTCTTGGCCTCTCCAGGCGATCTTTTCTCCCAGCTTTGGTATGTACAATCTTTGGAGCTGAGGTTTATTTACGAGTATTGCTATCCCTAGTCGTGAAGATATTTCCTTGATCTTGCTTGTTAGATCGCTATCGTCTGTATTTATTTCTATTCTTAGGAACCTGAGTAAAGGATCCAGGCTGGTATTTACGGTTGTTCCTGCTGTTGATTGTATTTCCCTTACTAAGCTTTGAACTACAGCGTCCTCTTCTGGTGGAGAGGGCTCTGTAACGAACATCTGGATGCTAGCGTGAGATTCAACATTGATTTTGGCCAAGTTGCGCGCTGTGCATACTATTCTTGCCCATCTTAGTCCTTCATTTGCTACATCTATCAGGCAGTAGGAAGGCGCGCTTAGAGATGCTGAGGTGTGGTTTTCTATCCACATTAGCTTATTACGGCCAAGTATCCTGATGCCTAGAATATAGCTCATACTCTAGGTAACTTCAGAAAAAGGTTTTCTAGCACTAACCTCACGTTAGCATTTGAGTCGAGCATATATATAGCCTTTAGAATTTGCTGTATCAACTCGTAGCCATGTTGTGGCCCTAAGGAGGATAGGAACCGAATAAGATCTACGTTTTCAGATAGATATGCTTTACTGCCGTTTTCTTGAAACGACTTGATAGTTGCTAGCCTTATAATTCCTATCCAGTTAAACAAGAGGGAGTACAAATCATCTCTATTGTTAGGCTTATTGGACCAATCTTTGGATATTTCTTCAGCGGACTTCAGCCTTTCAATGTCATTTGATTGGAGGATTTTGTTCAGATATTTCCAATCATCATTTACCTGTGCTACTAGCGCTCTGTCGTGGGTTGCCCTAATTGCCCATCCTGGCCTGCCATTGGACAGAGTCGCTATCATGTTTGCCTCTTCTTGCTCGAAGCCTAGGCTATTGACTAAGTAGCGGGTAATTTCACTGTGTGGCACAGGTTGCAGGTTTACCCTGTAGCAACGTGATCTGATCGTCTCAGGGAGCGAATAGTCATCTATAGCTATGAGTACTATCGTCACGAAGTCTGGGGGTTCTTCCAAAGTCTTCAGGAAGGCATTGGCTGCTTCCTCTGTCATTGTAGATGCGTCTTCGATCAGATAGACCTTTCTGTTAGCCTCGAAAGGTCTAAGATATATGCGCTCGATGATATTCCTGATGGAATCTATACCAATCTCCCTGGAGGGTTTACCCGATTGTTCAGCCTGTAATGCCAGACTAATCGTCTCGACATCAGGATGTGAGCCATGATAGATCTTCCTGCAGTGGATGCATTGACCACATGGGTAATCAGATGTTTCATCGGAGCATAGTAGTAATGCGGCGAACCATCTTGCCAAAGTGCTCTTGCCTACGGATGGAGGACCGGTAAATAGCCACGAGCCACTAGCTCTGTTTTTCGCCTTGGCTGCAGACAGCAGTCGTAATGCTTGCTTATTGCCTACGAACTCTGACGAGCTAGTGCTGATCATAACACTTCTCTTGTTACTTAGCTTTTACTTCTTGTTCCTGATGGGCTGGGCTTTTAGCTGATGTTATTTTCGCAGAAAAGTGTTCAATTATCTTCTGTCTAGTTGCATCTGAGATCACAACCGAAGGTACTTGCCTACTATTGGCCCAACGCAGTAGCTGTGCGGAAGTTAAGGCTGTGTTTTTACAGTCGTCTAACATCAATACAGCATCAGGTGATGTAAATACTACGGCACCGCTTACGGGGACATCCCCAAAACCTGCCTCCTGTAGGTCCTTTGTTATAGCTTCAAGAGATGCCTGCAAATCTATTGAAGGGTTGCCCAGGGATGGTTCGCCAGTAAAGAAACGTACTAAGATATTCTTTCGTCTTTTCCACTTGTTACCATTACATTCCGTCACGCCGCCATGATTACGGGTCTCAATTACCAGTACGCCTTCGGGACCTACGAGTATGCCATCTACTATCACAGAGCCTACAGGTATCCAATTGCCTAGCCAGTACCTGTTGCTCAGGGATTTCAAAGCTGTGGCCAGTCTCTGATCTGTCCTCACGTTTTGTCCTAGATCGAACTGGATCTGCCTAGTAAGGCTCGTTATTATATAGCCGATAATCATGAGTGGCCATGCAACAAATATCAGCTGCTGATAAAGCAGGACTATTACTACTGATGCTGTTAGGAAGAAGAACCCTATTAGTAAGGTTCTCTGTATAAGGCTTTGGCGACTTCTTACGTATTCTGCGTTAACTGCTACTTGCACTTGTTTTACCCTTGATACTCCCTAAATATCAGTACTGCGTTCTGACCACCGAAGCCGAAGGAGTTGGACATAACTGTTCTGACATCCGCCCTCCTGGCCTCATTTGGCACGTAGTCGAGGTCACATTCGGGGTCGGGTGTTTCATAGTTGATAGTGGGAGGAATTACCTTGTCGTAAATTGTCATTACAGAAGCCACTGCTTCTATGGCTCCTGCGGCTCCTAGCAAGTGCCCCGTCATGGATTTGGTAGAGCTTATAGGCACCTTATATGCGTATTCGCCAAAGACTGCTTTTATGGCTGCGGTCTCTGCGGCGTCGTTTAGCTGTGTGCTCGTACCGTGCCCGTTGATGTAGTCTATCTGATCTGGACTCAGGTGTGCGCACTCTAGTGCCTTGCGCATGGCTCTGGCAGCACCAGTTCCATCAGGCTCAGGCATGACCATGTGGTAGGCATCTGATGTAGCTCCATAGCCTACTACCTCAGCATAGATCTTTGCACCTCTTTCTAATGCATGTTCCAATGATTCGAGTACAAGTATTGCTGCGCCTTCGCCTGGTACGAAGCCATCCCTGTTCTTATCAAATGGTCTGCTAGCCTTTTGTGGCTCATCATTACGAGTGCTCATAACACGCATGACGCAGAACGCAGCCAAGCCCAAGCGACAGATAGGAGCCTCAGTGCCCCCGGCTAGCATGACATCTGCTTCACCGCGCCTTATCACTTCAAAGGCTTCACCAATGGCCTGAGTACCTGCGGCACAAGCGGTCACTATAGTGCCGTTATACCCATGAGCCTTGAACGTCATTGCCACCTGCCCTGCAGGTGCATTTGCCAGGCTAATAGGTGCAAAGAAGGGGCTAATTCTCATAGGCCCCCGTGTAAATAGAGTCTGCGCAGCAGCCTCGGTATCAGGGAAGCTCGAAGTTCCGGTCCCCAACAGCACACCTACCCTGGGATTTTGCTCTTCAAAGCATAGCTCTGCGTCTTGTACAGCCTGTTTTGCGGCCCCAACAGCAAATTGTGATGCTCGGGACATCCTACGTATCTGCTTGGGATCGATATACTCCTCTGGATTCCAGTTTTTTACCTCTCCGGCTATCTTCGTTGTGCAACCTTCGGTATCGCACATGGTGATAATGTCTATTCCAGACTTTCCGTTGACAAGTGATTCCCAGTAAGCCTCTTTTCCTATGCCTACAGGAGAGATTACTCCCATACCCGTGATTACAACTCTTCTATTTTGTCTGGAGTTGTCAGTTACTTCCAAAGGCTCTACAAGGGATTGGGGCTCGTGAGCTACGTTGGTGGCGATCTGCGCAATTTGACGCTCTATGGTTTCTGTGAGTTCTCCACCCTCTTCCTTTATGGTTGCTCTAAGTTTTTCTATAAGCCTTTCCCTCAGGTCGACTTTGTTTTCGGTAGTCATTAAGCTACAAAACACCCCCGTAGTTTATTTTTGGTAACTGTTTTTCATTCCACTGCTTGCTGGTACACCAGGTCAGGTTTCCTAGCTGCCGTCGTTTCATCTAGCCTTCTTACGACAGCATTATGCGGTGCTGACTTTACTAGTTCCGGATCTTTCTCAGCTTCTTCGGCTATTTTTATCATAGCTGCAGCAAACTCATCCAAGGTTCTCTTATTTTCCGTCTCAGTAGGTTCAATCATCAGACATTCTTCTACAATAAGCGGGAAGTAGATTGTCGGCGGATGAAAGCCATAATCGATGAGCCTCTTAGCTATATCTAGGGTACGAACACCAAATCGCTTCTGCTTTGACCCTGAAAGTACGAACTCGTGCATACAGGGACGATCATAGGGTACCTGATAAGCGTCTCTTAGTAGAGACAAAAGATAGTTTGCATTGAGTATAGCGTGTTCACTGACAGACCTTAGACCCTCAGAGCC
The DNA here is from genome assembly GCF_000025005.1 of Thermobaculum terrenum ATCC BAA-798. NCBI lineage: Bacteria > Bacillati > Chloroflexota > Chloroflexia > Thermobaculales (SeqCode) > Thermobaculaceae (SeqCode) > Thermobaculum (SeqCode) > Thermobaculum terrenum. Next base: position 1,472,364 of record NC_013525.1, on the reverse strand, counting down.
TTGCTGCATTATATATGTGTACGCCCTTACCAGTACTGCAAAATTCCCCCATAGAGATCTTACTTTTCCTATGCTCTTGGGGGGATCTTGGAATTGATAGATCCTACCTTCCTCTGTATCTCGAGCTGTTACTATTGGCGATGGCAAAAATGGAGCTAAGAAGTCTTTAACTGCTATTGGCCCTGCCCCGGGACCTCCTCCACCATGGGGTGTTGTGAAGGTTTTGTGCAAGTTAAAGTGAAGCACGTCAAACCCAAGCTCGCCTGGTTTAACTATACCCATTATGGCATTCATGTTTGCGCCATCACCGTACATCAGTCCGCCAGCTTCATGAATAACTTCGCATATCTCTCTGATATGCTCATCAAACAACCCAAGGGTATTGGGATTAGTAAGCATCATGGCGGCCACTTCCTCATCCACCAGGCGCTTTAGTTCCTCGAGGTCAACGTTACCGCGATCATCGCTCCTGACGGTTACTACCTGATATCCGGCCATAGCGGCGGTGGCTGGGTTTGTGCCATGAGCGGAATCTGGCACTATTACTTTAGTTTTGTGTGTCTGTCCTATGCTATCTAAGTACGCTCTAATCACGAGCATACCGGTCAGCTCGCCATGTGCGCCTGCAGCCGGTTGCAATGAGACGGCGTCCATGCCAGCAATTTCGGCTAATGCCTGCTGGAGCTCATACATAACTTGTAATGCCCCTTGGACCTTTTCGATAGGAGTATATGGATGAACTCTCCTAATGCCCCGGTGAGCAGCCACCTCTTCGTTGACTTTGGGGTTGTACTTCATCGTACAAGAGCCAAGAGGATAAAAGGTAGTATCTATGGCAAAGTTTAACTGAGACAGCCTCACGAAGTGACGAATTACCTCAAGCTCGCTGACTTCTGGCAGAGCGAGATTTTCCCTTAACAGCTCCTCTGGGAGATTTACTGTAGGGACTTGACTATCTGGTAGACTGTATCCAGTGGCGCCATCTCGGCTCCATTCGAAGATTAGAGGTATGGTCATTATGCTCGATGCTCCGAGAACTCTAAAAATCCTATACGCGGCTAGATTATATCATAATCTTTGAATGGCACTCATGATGCCTGTCATATACTACGTGGAGTAAACCTGCACACTTTGGATATACAGGATAAAGCATATACAAGCCTAGAATACGATAAGATACTACAGCTCTTAAGTAAGCACACCTCGTTTAGCCTTAGTAGAGAGCTGGCTCTATCCCTACGTCCGCTGAATGATCTGGATGGGGCTATAAGGTCTCAGCGGGAGACAACTGAGGCTCTCAGAGTTTTACAGCTTAAGCCAGATATAACGATAGGCGGAGCAAGGGATATTAGAAGCCTGGTCACAAAGGCGAGTCTGGGAGGCGTACTGGATCCTTCGGAGCTGTTACAGATCTCTGATACTATAGCAGCTGCCAACAGCTTCTCCAGGCAGCTTGGTAAGGTCTTGGAAGATGCAGACTCCTTTTCTCTGCTATCTGCTCAGTTGAGGCACATAGTTGACCTGTCTGATCTGCGTAAACAAATAGACGCGGCCATAGATGACCAGGCTCAGGTACGCGACTCTGCCAGTACGACTCTTGCAAGGATAAGATCGCAACTGAGATCTGCACATGATCGCTTAATGCAGCACCTCAATAGTCTGATTAGCTCCTCCTCTTATAGAGATGCCCTGCAGGAGCCGATCATTACTCAGAGAGATGGGAGATATGTAGTTCCCGTACGTGCGGATGCGAGACACAGGATACCAGGTATAGTTCACGATGTGTCGGGTAGTGGGCAGACGCTATTTGTAGAACCACTAGCTACCGTAGACATGGGTAACAGGATTACTGAGCTTCGTAGGCAGGAATCCGAGGAGATAGAAAGGATACTTGCCCAGCTATCCGAAGCGGTTGCTTCGGTTGCTTCAGATATTATGAGGACTTTGCTTGCTCTCGCTAGATTGGACTTTGCCTTGGCCAAGGCGAAGTTCTCTCAGCATTTGCATGCTTGTGAGCCTGAGCTTGTAAGCGCTGAGTATGAAGGAGATAAACTATTCCTGCCCGATGCTAGGCATCCGCTATTAGGTAGGGATGTAGTGCCCATAACCATTTTCCTGGGGGGAGATTTCAGAGTACTGGTTATAACTGGACCCAATACTGGCGGTAAGACAGTTGCCCTCAAGACTACAGGACTCCTCTCTCTAATGGCTCTAAGTGGGCTGCACTTACCTACTAGCGAGCGTGCGCGCGTGCCAGTGTTGAAGTACATTTTGGCTGATATAGGCGACGAGCAAAGCATTGAGCAAAGCTTGTCGACATTCTCTTCTCACGTCATCAATATTAAGAAGATGCTAGAGGTGGCTGGTCCTGATACTTTACTGCTGCTGGACGAGTTGGGAGCAGGTACAGATCCGGAAGAAGGGGCAGCTATAGCCGAAGCAATTATCGATTATCTGCTTGAAAAGCGGGCTTTGGTGGTAGCTACCACCCACTATCCCGAGATCAAGGTATATGCTCAGACTACTCCAGGCGTTACTAATGCGGCTGTAGAGTTTGATCTGGAGACACTCTCCCCCACGTATAGGCTAACGATTGGTCTTCCGGGTCGTAGCTATGCCATAGATATTGCCCAGAGGTTGGGCTTACCTAAGGTGGTCATTGAGGCGGCAAAATCTAGGGTCTCTCCTGAAAGCAGAGCTGCCAACGATCTATTGGAACAGATAGAGGCCGAAAAGAAGCTGGCAGATCAGAGATTAGCTGAGGCAGAACAGATTAGACGTGAGGCGGAAGAGCTTCGTTCACGTGCTGCAGCTGAACTCCAGGAAGCTGAAAGAATAAGGGAGCAAGCTCTTGAAGAGGGATATCAGCAGGCTCTAAGAGAACTGGAAGATGTACGTCGGGAGATCGATGAGGTTAGAAGAAGGTTGAGTGCCTCTCAGGCAGCGAGCAAACTGGGGGAGATCGCTGATGCTCTAAGAGCAGTGGAGAATGTTGAGCGCCGTGTAAGGAAGTCTACAAGAGGTTCGAAGAGACCTAGTGTCATTAGAAGGCTCCCTCAGGTAGGAGATAGTGTGAGAATAAAGAGCTTTGGTACTGAGGGAAAGGTTCTCAGTATAAGTGATTCTACCGCTGAAGTACAAGTAGGTAGCCTCCGTTCTAGGGTCCCACTATCTGATCTGGAGGTCGTAGGGGGGAAGCAAAGTACTGAGACATCGTCTCAAACGCGTACCCGTGGTGTCAGGCTAAATGTCGATGTTAGGGCCAACATCTCTACAGAACTTGACTTGAGGGGAATGAGAGCTGAGGAGGCTCTTTCTAAGCTTGATGAATACCTTAATGATGCTTACATACAGGGTATACCAACAGCACGTATAATTCATGGCTATGGTACTGGAGCTCTGCGGGATGCAGTCAGGAGCATGCTGCAAGGTCATCCACTGGTCTCTGGGTTTCGGCCTGGTGGTCCGGGTGAGGGAGGAGATGGGGTAACTGTTATCAATCTTATCTCCCGCTAACCATCCTATCTTCCAGGCCGGTTGACTGATACTCCTCGGGCGTGTAGGACATCTGAAGTAGTACGGACCTTAACCTAGTAAGCCATCGATCGGGCTTGCCACTAATCTCTACTCTTACCTGACCAGGCACTACTCTAACTCCTCGCCAATGTGCCAGCCTCTCAGCAGGTGGAGGGTTGTCAGTCTTGATTATTACTTCGTTGTCAGCTGCTCGTATTGCAGTGACACCTGCTTTTGCTGCTACTATCTTGAGATCTATGAGCTTGATCAGGTTGATAGCCTCTTCAGGTAGCGGTCCGAACCTATCTCGCATCTCGCTTTCCATCGATCTAAGCTCACGTGCCGTTGATGTAGATGCTAATCGCCTGTACAACCTGATTCTGGTGTCTCTATCAGAGACGTAATGTTCGGGTATCAGAGCTGGAATCGGTAGATCTATCGTTACTGCTGGGGGCTCACTTATGGGTTGTCCTGTACGCAGTTCCTGTACCGCTCTCTCTATCATTTGGGTGTAAAGCTCTAGTCCAATGGCATAAACATGCCCGCTTTGCTCTGGCCCCAAGAAATTGCCTGCTCCCCTTATCTCAAGGTCCTTCATAGCTACTCGGAAGCCAGCACCCAGCTGCGTAGCTTCTGAAATTGCTTCCAGTCTTTTCTGTGCATCCTCTGTCATCCTGGCATCAGGTCTGTACATGAGGTATGCGTATGCTCGATTGCTGCTTCTACCCACTCTACCCCGTAGCTGATAGAGTTGAGCCAAGCCCATATGTGTGGCATCGTCCACTATTAGCGTATTAGCGTTGGGGATATCCAATCCTGACTCGATAATGGTGGTACATACTAGAACATCGTAATGGTGATGCATGAAGTCCAGCATTACCTGCTCTAGCTGCTGTTCTGGCATTTGACCATGGGCAACAGTGATGCGAGCTTCTGGCACCATCTCTTGTAGTTTGTGCGCTACCTTGTAGATGTCCTGCACTCTATTATGCACGTAGAAGACCTGACCGCCTCGTTCCAACTCCCTTATGATACTGTCCCTGATAATGCTGTCATTCTTCGGAACAATATAGGTGTATACAGGCAAGCGATCCTCGGGAGCAGTTTCTATCACACTCATATCCCTCACTCCCGAAAGCGCCATTTGCAGAGTCCTGGGTATAGGGGTGGCTGTAAGAGTCAGCACGTCTACCTGAGTACGTATCTGCTTAAGCGTCTCCTTGTGCTTGACGCCAAATCTTTGCTCCTCATCTACTATGACTAGCCCAAGGTCCTTGAAAACTACATTTTTTTGAAGGATGGTATGCGTGCCTATAACTATATCAACATTACCCTTCTGCAAATCTTCCAGGACTTGGTCCCTCTCCTTCTTGGTCCGTAGCCTGGACAGCATCTCAACTCGTATGCCAAATGGGTTAAATCTGGATCTAAAGGTCTCATAATGCTGCAATGCAAGCACGGTTGTGGGGACGAGTACTGCGACTTGTTTGCCATCTGCCACAGCCTTGAATGCAGCTCTAAGCGCCACTTCGGTTTTGCCGTACCCCACATCTCCGCATATCAACCTATCCATAGGCTTTGGCGATTCCATATCGGCCTTGACATCTTCAATGGCTGCCAATTGATCATCCGTTTCCACGTAAGGGAACGCACTTTCGAACTCTTTATGGAGCTCATTGTCTGGAGAAAAGCTATGACCCTTGGCTATCTCTCGGGCTGCGTATAGCTGAAGTAACTCTTTAGCTAGTTGATCTGCTGCCTTCTTGGCTCTTCTTTTGGTACGCGCCCAGTCGGCGGTTCCCAACCGACTGAGCGCAGGCTCACCTCCACCAATGTATGGAGAGATTCTATCTATTTGATCTACGGGTACGTATAGTCTGTCCCCTCCGGCATACTCCAACACCAGGTACTCTCGTTCTGCTCCCGAGCTACCTCTCATAACATTGCCTACGTACTTAGCTACCCCATGGTCTACATGTACTACGTAGCTACCTGGCTGGAGGTCAGCTAGGAAGACTCTCTGAGGAGCTTTCCTTGGAGAGCGTGCCCTTCTTGGCTCCCTATAGCCCCAAAGTTCAGTGTCTGAAAGAACCACCAGATTGATATCGTCACATATCCAACCATCTTGAATGGAGCCAGGTACTATGAACATCTGCCCCTGTTTAACATCTTCATCTAGTGCCAGTGGCAAGTTGTGCTCTTTGGCTACGTGGCGGATTCTCTCGTGGTGCCGTGTTACGATAAATACAGTTCTACCCTCGTCAATCCAAGATCGCAGGTTATCCACTATGTCTATGGTGCTGGATCTAATCTGTGGAGCGGGATAGAATTTAAGGTTTCCCTCAGCCGAATTGACAGGTTCTATCTTCGGTAGCGCCTTGAGTCTATCCTCTATATAGCTCCATTCAAATACAGGACTAAGCAGGTTCGAGGGTATATCCCCTGACTGCTCCATCTCCAGTCGCATACCTTCAATGTGTGAACGCAGGGTGCTCGCTGTAAGCGCAAGCCTGTCAGGCAGATCGGTGAAGACTATAGTGCCTTCGCTAAGGTAGTCAAGCAGATTACCCAGGCCACTTGGAAAGTATGGAGCTATTATGCTATGTATGGCCGGAAGGTCACCTGCTGATAGCTTTTCCAGGGATTGTTTCCAGCTGGATGTTACTTCATGGCGCAGATTAGACAGATCTATCTGCTGAAGGCGTTCCAGTGCTGACTCATACTCAGCAACTGGTATCTCGTATGGCGAAATTATAGAGAATGATTCTATTTCTCGGGTGGATCTTTGTGTTTCTGGATCAAACAGCCTTATGCTTTCAACTTCATCGCCAAAGAGTTCTAATCTAATTGGCAGATCTGATGATGGTGTCCATATGTCAAAGATACCGCCTCGCCGTGAGAACTGACCGACTTCTTCGACACTGGCAACGGGTGAATAACCGAGCTCGGCCACTCTGTTAGCCAAGGCAATGATATCTACAGCGTCTCCTGTCTTGACAAACTCTCTATGATCCTCAAAGTAGCGTCGAGCCAACGTGGGTTCCAAGATGGATTTAACGCTTGCGACGATTAGCAGTGGCTCCCTATCTGTTCGTAATATTCGCTCCAAGGCTGATAGCCTTCTGAATGGAGAGTCTTGAGTTGGACTAGCTATTCTCTCATAAGGTAGATCATCGTGTGCCGGCCATAGCAGTACCCTCTTAGGATCCCATAGGTATGTAGATAGAGAGTCAGCTACGTTCTGAGCTTCTTCTGGCCTTGGCACTATCAACAGAGTGTCTGTGTGCATCTCGGCAAATAATGTTGCCCACAAAGCTGGGTAGGCAGAAGGGACAGCAGATGGAAGATAACAGACCTTTTCTCCTCTACTGAGTTGTGCCTTTAGATGCTGGATTTGATTGGACTTAGATAGTAGTTCTATTAGAGGCTTTGTTGTCATTTATATCCAGGAAAGTAATATTGGTAACCTATCTAGTATATCAAGTCGTTTTATACCTATTTCGTTGATTTGGTGTTGAAGCTATTCATGGTAATCTCAACACCTTCTTTGATCAAAGATTCCACTGCATCTGCTGCGTGAGTGATCATGTGATCAATGTAAGGCAGTTGCTCCTTGTTCCATCTTCCAAGGACGTAATCTACTGGATCTAACTTGGGGTCTCTCCCTATACCCACTCGAACTCTTAAGAATTCGTTACTTCCAATAGTATCTATTATCGACTGAACTCCTCGATGACCTCCTGAGCTACCTTTGGTTCTCACCCTAATGGTTCCAAATGGTAGATCTAGGTCATCATATATAACTATCAGGGAACTCTGATATTCCAGATTGTAGCGTCTGAGCAGAAGCTTGACTGCCTGCCCACTGTTGTTCATGTAGGTAACGGGCTTGGCCAAGATTGCTTTGTGACCATCTATACAGATTTCTGCCACTAATGCTCTGTCGATTAGAGAGAATCCAGATGATTTATATCTACGGGCTAGCTCATCTACTACTAGGAAGCCTATATTGTGTCGTGTATGTTCGTACTCTTTTCCAGGATTGCCGAGACCAACGATCAAAAATTCTCTATTCATCTAGTAGTTCCAGTGCCATATAGATAGCTATATCTCCAGAAGTGAAATGCTTCTCATTATAGCCACATATATGAAAGCCCTGCGACCTAAAGAACGTTATACCTGGATAGTTCTTAGTCGATATTGTGCAAGTAATTGCCTTCATATGGTTTTCTCTAGCCCAGCTGATAGTAGCACCCATCAGGGAATTACCGATGCCTAATCTGCGGAATGGCTTATCTACCACTATTTGCTCGATCCTGAGGTATTGCTCCTCTATACTTGCGCATAGGAAGCCAACTAGCTTGTCTATCTCGGCCACTAAGAACAGACCTAACCTGTCCCATTTGCTCTCGAGATGTGATGGGATCGGAGGATCAGTTATTGCTCTAGGCCTTGGTAGCCTAGCGGTTAGTAGTCGAAGGGAAATATCTTCTTCTGAACCTATCCCATAGGAGTCTAGTGCTATCTGCCAAACCAGATCGGTGGTGAAGCTGGCATCTAGCCTCTCACATAAGGCTATATCTGACAACCTTCCAGCTCTGATCATTATATTACTAACATCCGTTCCCATTCAGCTTCATCCCGTGGGCTGTAGCTAGAGCCTGAGTAATCGAATCCGGAGCGATCACGGTTATCTCGACATCTTCTGTGTTCATAAGATTTACCAGTTGTTGGAAAGTAACGTGTTCCCTTAGAGCGTTATTGCCCTCTGCTGAGATCAACACTATGCGCCTTGCTCCAGATTGTATGGCCTTAATAGTTTGCTCGATGGGGTTATCATCCTTTGACAGTGTAACGAAGAACGCCGGCTCAGGAGCGATTATCTTGCTATAAAGATACTGAGCGATTATGCGCAGGACCGAGGCAATTGGCACAGCAATTAGAAGTCCCAATATACCTCCATAGCTGGCCCCAGCCATTATAAAGAATATGACTATTATTGGGTTGAGATGTACCACCCTACCAATCAGAAACGGTATTACTAAATTGTCTTCTAACTGACGTAATATAAAGTATCCTAGCGCTACCACTGCCGCGAGCGTGAAGTTACTCCACCCAAATGGAGGGTTTGACTGGAACAAGGCTACGCTAACAGCTATACCTCCTGCCGTGTAAGGTCCGATAATAGGTATGAGCTCCAGAAAACCGGTCAATACTCCCAGAAGCAGGGCGTACTGCACATGTATAGCGGATAGGAATATCCAGGTAGCTATGGTCATTATGGCTAGCAGAATTAGCTGGCTCCTTAGGTAAGCCCCTAACGTATCGTTGATTCTCCTCAGTAAGTTCTCTATCTCGTGCCTGTACGGGGCTGGGGTGAACTCAAGAAGTGAGCTCTTGATGTGATCCGCATGGAGAAGTAGAAAGAATGTAGCTACGAGAAATATAAAGAACTTAACTGCTTTGTCTATAACCACAGTTAGTATAGGTACTGCCATCCGGCGTGCGTAATCTGCGAAGTTATCGCTAAGAGCTACGACCTGTGATTCCAATTGCTTGAGATCGACTGATATTCCCCACTCTCGCAACATCTGGTTTCGATTGATAATGCCCTCTATTTGGTTAAGGATGTACGGTACTTGGTTAGCAAGGGCTAGTGATTGGTCTCTGATGATAGGTACGACGTTTATCAGGCTCCATGCGACCGCTGAGAAAGCAGCTATGTACAATAGTATGATCCATATAGCTCTAGGTACTCCCGATTCTCTGGACAAAAAACTTACAAGTGGATGGAAGATATATGTAGCTACAATAGCCCAGATAAACGGTGTAAGCAGGTGAGCAGTGCTATGGAGGAAGTAAAGAATTACGGCTATCGAGATCCATATAGTTATCTCTTTAGCCCTCTTGGTAAACCTTATTTCTCTCACCTTTATGGAACCTCAGCTATTTCTCAGCGGGAATATAGCATAAGCTCTGATAGTTGTGTCGTGATAACTAATAGCATGTGTAATCTCTTATAATAGTGAAAGCGTGCATCTTTATTAGGAGAATGAGTGTTATGCGTCAGAACCTAAGAATTCCGGGGCCAACCCCTTTGCCTGCACAAGTGCAAGCAGCGATGCACAGGGACATGATAGACCATAGAGGACCGGAATTCGCCAATATTCTAAATCAGTGCACCGAGTCGCTCAAGTATTTCTACTGTACAAAGGGAGATGTGTTAATATTTCCCGCTTCGGGTACCGGGGGATTGGAAGCGGCGATTGTAAACACTTTGTCGCCACGGGATCCAGTACTGGCTGTTAGTATAGGAGTTTTCGGTGACAGGTTCGCCAAGATAGCCGAGACCTTTGGACTTGATGTGCGACGTGTCTCCATACCCAAGGGTAGAGCTGTTGATCCTGAGCAACTCCGCCAGGCTCTCGATGAAAACCCTGACGTGAAGGCAGTATTGATTACCCATAACGAAACTTCAACAGGCGTTACTAATCCTCTCAAGGATCTGGCAACTATAGTAAAGGAAAGAAACCTGCTGCTTTTGGTAGATGCTGTGAGTTCTATGGGGGCTATCCCTGTTCTGACAGATGAATGGGGCCTGGATGTTGTGGTTTCAGGATCCCAGAAGGCTTGGATGATACCACCGGGTATGGTCATGGTTAGCGTCAGTGAGCGTGCATGGCAAGCTGTTCAGGCTGCAAAGCTTCCCAGGTATTACTGGGATTTCAGGGCAGCAAAATCCTCGCTCGAGAAGGGTCAGACACCTTACACTCCTGCTGTAAGTCTTTTCTATGCCTTGGAAGTTGCTCTAGATTTGATGATGCGAGAAGGACTTGAGGCTATATGGGAGAGGCATGCTGAAGCAGGGGCTTATACGAGGAATCGTATAAAAGAAATGGGGTTAGAGCTATTTGCTGATGAGCGCTATGCTTCCAACACAGTTACGGCTATCAAAGTCCCTGAAGGTATAGATGGTAAAGCCTTCAAGAATAACTTGCGAGATAAACACGGAGTCATAGTAGGCGGAGGGCAAGCCGAACTCTCTGGGAGGATTATCAGGCTGGGACACCTAGGGTACTTTACTAAAGAGGATATCTCCACAGCCTGTGATGCCATCCAGATGGAGCTCGAGAGCTTGAAGGTAGCCCCTTAGTGAAATTTATTCCAATAGCTCATATGTCTTGCCTTTCGAGCTTTCGTTGATAGGTATTCCCTAATTTACTATAATGTCAGCAGACGGCTCACGAGTGCGACCCAATGGCGCACATCGGAGCCGTTAGTTCTACTTACGGCAAAAGGGAGATAAATGACACACGAATCCATGGGCACCACAGGTCAACACTATAACGATCCTTTTCCTGGAGAGAACGAGGAGTTAGACAGAGAAGGCAGCGGTTCGGGTAACCCATCCGCTGGTTCACAGGACAAAGATAACAATCCGCGCTCCCAAAGAGAGCAACAAAACTCCCAGCCAGAAGAAGATATCACCATGGAGGATATTCTGGCTAGCGGGGAGGCGGACTATCGGACTCTGCACCGAAACGAGATCGTAGATGGTGTAGTAATGGGGTTCGATAACGGCGACCTGATAGTGGATGTGGGTGGGAAGAGCGAAGGTATAGTTCCGGCCTCTGAGTTGACTACGCTAAGCGAGGAAGAGAAGGAGTCTCTTGAGCCGGGGCAGCCTATCGTGGTCTCCGTGCTCAATGCCAGTGAGGATAATGAGGGACGTATAGTTCTATCTGTAGATAGGGCTAGAGCAGAGCGCTTGTGGCGTGAACTTCAGCAGAAGCTTGAAACCGGCGAGATCGTCGATTGCAAGGTTGTGGGGTATAACAAGGGAGGACTACTCGTAGATCTAGGCGGACTAAGAGGCTTCATTCCTTCCTCTCAGATCAGCTTCCTTGTCAGTTCAAATGATGCTGATAGGCAGTCTGAGCTTGCTAACTTGGTGGGCAGAACACTGCAAGCTAAAGTAATAGAGGTCAACAGAAAGCGTAACCGCTTGATACTCTCTGAGAGGATAGCCACCCAGGAAAGAAAGGAAACTAGTAAAGAACGACTAATTGAGGAGCTACGTGAAGGACAGATAGTAAAGGGTAGGGTAACTAGCCTTGCGGATTTCGGTGCCTTTGTAGATATAGGAGGCGCTGATGGGCTCATACACCTGTCGGAGATATCTTGGGGGCGAATCAACCATCCCAGCGAGGTGTTAAAGCCTGGTGATGAGGTTGATGTCATGGTGCTCAATATAGATCGCGAGCACAAGAAAATAGCCCTGAGCATGAAGCGGACGCAACCAGAGCCCTGGGCCACTGCAATGGAAAGATATGATGTAGGTCAGATTGTGGAAGGGGAGGTGACACAGATAGCCCCCTTTGGAGTTTTTGTAAGGTTAGAAGATGGCATAGAGGGCCTGGTTCATATGTCCGAGCTGGGAGATACTAAAGTACAGGTTGGTGACAAGTTGAGGCTTCGTGTCATCAAAATGGACACGCAGAGGCGTCGCATAGGTTTGAGCGTTCGACAGTTGGATGAGCCTGACTATGCTGCCGGCGAAGGGGAAGAGGAGTCTGCGGAGGGAGGAGAAAGGGAAGAATAAAAGTCTCTTTTCGGTTGAAATTACATAGAGGGGTTGTGCTAGGTGTATGATGGTGGTAAAACTAGTTGCACCTAGTCCATACCGTTGCTAAACTTTTGGTAGGGGTTTTGTCCCCTTCGTTCGCTAGAGGGAGTTAGAAAGATGAGTGATAGAGGCGAACGCTTCGATCGATTTACTGAGAGGGCACGTAAGGTTCTGAGCTTGGCCCATGAGGAAGCAGCGCGCTTTAATCATAACTATATTGGCACCGAGCATATACTTCTAGGTCTGGTGCGTGAGGGTGATGGTGTAGCTGCGCGCGTGCTTGCGAGCATGGGAGTCCAGCTCCAAAAGGTAAGAGCTGCTGTAGAGTTTATCATAGGCAGGGGTGAGCGACCGCCTCAGGGTGAAATTGGGTTGACTCCTCGTGCCAGAAGGGTAATAGAGCTCGCCTTTGATGAGGCCAAAAGGCAGAATCATCATTACATAGGTACCGAACACCTCCTGCTTGGCCTAGTGCGAGAAGGTGAGGGCATAGCAGCTGGGGTTCTCGAGAGCCTGGGCGTGAACCTTGAGAAGGTAAGGGCTCAGGTGCTGCAGGTTATAAATCAGAGCAGTGCCTACTCGCAGCAGGGTAAAGCTGCTACAAAGACACCCTACATAGATGCTCTAGGCACTGACCTGACTGAGCTTGCAAGGAATGATAAGCTCGATCCAATAGTGGGTCGCGAGAAAGAGATCGAGCGTGTCATGCAGATCCTGTCGAGGAGAACTAAGAACAACCCCGCGTTGATAGGTGAGCCTGGGGTTGGTAAGACAGCCATAGTAGAGGGGCTGGCTCAGCGAATAGTCAATTGCGATGTGCCGGACACCTTGCTCAACAAGAGAGTGCTCTCATTAGATATGGGAGCTCTTGTGGCAGGGACTAAATACAGGGGCGAATTCGAGGAGCGCCTCAAGAAGATTATGGCTGAAATCAAGGAGTCTGGAGCTATCCTGTTCATAGATGAGCTCCATACACTAGTGGGAGCTGGTGCTGCTGAAGGTGCTGTAGATGCAGCCAATATCCTCAAGCCAGCACTTTCCAGGGGTGAGATCCAGGTTATAGGTGCTACCACTCTGGATGAATATCGCAAGTATATAGAGAGAGATGCTGCGCTTGAGAGGCGATTCCAACCCGTCATGGTCGAAGAGCCAACTGTTGAGGAGACTATCGAGATCCTCAAGGGTGTAAGACCCAGATACGAGGCTCACCACAAGCTCAAGATTACCGATGAGGCTCTGAAGGCTGCTGCTTATCTTGCTGCCCGATATGTATCCGATAGGTTCTTGCCAGATAAGGCTATAGACCTGGTAGATGAGGCTGCCAGCCGAGTAAGGATGCACAGGGCTGCAAGTCCTCCAAGCCTGAAGGATGCTCTCAGACATCTGAAGGCGATACAGGACGAGAAGGAAGCCGCTATCAATGCTCAGAACTATGAGATGGCTGCTGCTTTCCGTGACCGCGAAGAGAGACTTCAGGAAAGAATAGGCATGCTTGAGCAGCAGTGGCAGGAAGAACAACAAGCTGAGGAGCCTTATGTAACCGAAGAGGATATAAGCCAGGTAGTGAGCATGTGGACTGGCATTCCTCTAACTAGGATAGCTGGTGAAGAGTCGGAGCGGCTCCTGAAGATGGAGGAAGAGCTCCACAAGCGCATCGTGGGCCAGGATGAGGCTATCACTACTGTGGCTCGGGCCGTGCGTCGAGCCAGGACAGGTATGAAAGACCCAAGGCGGCCAGTAGGTTCTTTCATATTCCTTGGCCCTACTGGAGTTGGTAAGACTGAGCTCGCTAAGACGCTTGCCGAGTTCATGTTTGGTAGCGAAGACGCTCTTATCAAGATTGATATGTCAGAGTTCATGGAGCGGCATGCGGTAGCGAGATTGGTTGGAGCTCCTCCAGGATACGTTGGATATGAAGAGGGTGGCCAGCTGACAGAGGCTGTCCGCAGGAAGAGCTTCTCTGTCATACTTCTAGATGAAATAGAGAAGGCTCACCCAGAGGCATTCAATATGCTGCTCCAGATACTGGAGGATGGTCACCTTACGGATGCCAAGGGTAGGAGGGTAAACTTCCGTAACACAATCATAATCATGACCAGCAACATCGGTGCGGAGATGATCAACCGAGATACGACAGTAGGCTTTACGATCCGTACCGATGAGGCTAAGGCCCAACAGAGGGCTTATGAGAACATGAGGGACAAGGTTCTGAGTGAGCTGAAGAAGCACTTCAGGCCCGAGTTCCTGAATAGAATCGATGCTGTGGTAGTGTTCCACTCGTTGTCGCCTGAGCATATACGCAAGATAGTAGACATACAGATTGATCGCGTGAGGGAACGCCTGGCTGAACAGCAGATTCAGCTGAAGCTGACCGAGGAAGCTCTAAACACGCTGGCCAGAAGAGGCTACGACCAAACTTATGGTGCTCGACCACTGAGGAGGTTGATACAGACAGAGGTTGAAGACAAACTGGCTGAGGGTGTCCTTGAGGGTAAGTTCCAGCCAGGATCTACAGTAGTGGTTGATGCTCACGACGACGAGATAGTGCTGCATCTTGAAGAGGAGCTTGTAACCGCATAGCTCGAGTTCTCACAAATAGATGCTATCTGTAATCTATCTGGAATCGGGGTAAAACCCCGATTCCATATTTTATGGAGAAGTGAGTAGGAACATATGTCTAAGACTAGATCTAGAACCGTTTATGTTTGTAACAGTTGTGGTAATGTTTCCCCCAAGTGGCAAGGTAGGTGTCCTGAGTGCGGGCAGTGGAATACCTATGTGGAAACAGTAGAACAGCCTGCACCAACTACTAGTGGGATATCGACTAACGTTACTTCGCGTCCTAGAAGGCTTAAGGACGTATCAGCAGATGATATACATAGAATACATGTGCCTATGCCTGAAGTTAACAGGGTGCTTGGTGGGGGCATAGTATCCGGATCGCTGGTATTGATAGGTGGAGATCCAGGAGTGGGTAAGAGTACCCTATTGTTGCAACTATGTTGTCTGCTATGCGATCAGCTGTCCACTGTCTTATATGTCTCTGGAGAAGAGTCTATAGAGCAAATAAGACTTCGAGCATCTCGTCTAGGGCGTATACCAGATAATCTTTGGGCTGTTTCTGAGACGAGCCTGGAGGCCATATTGAACCTTATCGAGGAACAGTCCCCAAGCCTAGTTATCATAGACTCTATTCAGACTATATACTCAGAGAATATTGAATCCGCCGCAGGTAGCGTAAGTCAGGTAAGGGACTGTACTATGGCTCTTATGCTGACAGCTAAATCTAGGAACATTCCCATGTTTATTGTGGGGCATGTCACCAAGGAGGGTGCCATTGCAGGACCCAAAGTTCTCGAGCATATAGTTGATACGGTCCTGTACCTCGAGGGTGACAGAGCCCACCAGTACAGATTACTTCGTGCGGCCAAGAACCGCTATGGATCGACCAATGAAGTGGGGGTCTTTGAGATGACCCAAGAGGGACTGATAGATGTTCCCAATCCTTCGGAGGTATTCTTATCAGAAAGGCCTGAGGACACAGTAGGGTCTTCTATAGCTGTGCTGCTCGAGGGTAGCCGTCCATTGTTAGTTGAATTGCAAGCGCTAGCTATACATAATCCTACTGGTATACCTAGAAGGACCAGTAACGGACTTGACTACAACAGACTTCTGCTTCTCATTGCAGTGCTCACCAAAAGAGTAGGGCTCAAGCTTGCTGATCAAGATATATATGTGAACGTGGTTGGGGGTCTCAGGCTCGATGAACCCTCATCCGATCTAGCTGTTGCTGTAGCTATAGCTTCGAGTGCACTCAACAGACCAGTGCGTGAGGATACTATATTTGTTGGGGAGGTAGGGTTATCGGGCGAGCTACGCAGCGTCCCTAATATAGATCGAAGGATATCCGAGGCTGCTAGCCTTGGATTCAAGAGAGCAGTTTGCGCACCCGTCAAGAAGAACGCTCAAAAGATAAACAGTATTCAAATCGTCCAAGCCAAGACCCTTGCTGAGGCTATTGGTAAGTCTCTATATCCACCGGCTGGCAAAGACTAGCCTACCTAAAGACTAGCCTTACCTAGAGTTTGTGTTCTTGCTCTCTACAACCTGCAGGATAAGATCTACTAGCTTATGTTCAGCTCTCTCTAGAGCTATTTGTGATGCAGCTTCTGACATGTGCCTCAGCTTATCAGGTGTAGAAACAAGCTCTCTAATGGTGTCTACTAGTATGTTAGATGATAGCTCTGCTTCCTCTATGACTACTGCAACTCCCACTTGAGCTAGCCTCTCAGCGTTTGCTCTTTGCTCGTCCCCTGCGGAGTGCGGCAAAGGTATGAGTACAGACGGCTTGCCCAGAACTGTAAGCTCGTTTACCGTGCCTGCTCCTGCCCTGCCAACTACCAGATCGCTGATGGCATATATATCACCTATTTCATTACCTATATATCTAAATAGAATGTATCTCTGTTGTAGCTGTTGTGGGAGCGATAGTGCGATTCTGGTTAGGTGTTCGTAGTCTTGTTTACCGTGTTCGGAGTCGCCAGTCTGATGAATTACCTGCGCCATCGACAAAAGTTGTGGCAGAGCTTCCCCGACAATGGTATTTATCTTGTGAGATCCTTGGGCGCCGCCCGTAATGTAGATGGTTGGTAGTGATAGGTCGAATCCAAATCTCCTTGCTGCGTTCTGCTTGCTGCCGCTGAGAACGTTCTTCCTGACTGGATTACCCGTAAGGACAGTCTTCTTGTGATGTGGCAAATTAGCGGTATCTGGAATGGAAATTGCTATCACATCGGCAAAGCGTGCACATATTCGGTTGGCTAATCCCAGACTGCCAGTCTGCTCATGGATGACTACCGGTATCTTCAGCAGACTTGCCGCTACGACTGAAGGCACCGATACGTAACCACCGGTAGCAAATAAGACTTCTGGCTTGAAACTACTAAGGTGTATGAGCGACTTTAAGATACCGACTATTACACGAAATATGTCTAAAAAATTCTGTAACGATAGATATCGCCTGAGCTTGCCAGTAGGTATTTGTTTGTATTCAATCCCCATTAGTGGGATGACAGTGGATTCTATACCGTTCTTACTGCCCAGGTACAGAATCTCCGCCTCCAGATCTTCTCTGGCTCTGATCTCGTCTATGACAGCCACTGCCGGACTTAGATGTCCGCCCGTGCCTCCGCCTGTAATAGCAAGCCTTAGTCTCCTCTTCATAGCAAGTGAATTATAAGGCAGAGCAACGTCAAATGAGATCGACATATGCTGTGATATAATCCACGAACCAATACTATTTAGATTACCTGGACTTCTGAGAAAGGAGTTATAGCAAACATGGCCATTAGAGACCAACAGATATCCGAACTAAGAAAGCGATTGGAGGATGAACGTGCTAGACTAGTTTCAGAGTTGAGAGATCTGCAATCGGATGCATCTCAATGGGGAGAGTCTGTTAGAGATGAAGATAGCAGCTACGGCAACCACATGGCCGATGAAGGTACTGATACCTTCGAGCAGGAAAAAGAAATAGCTCTCCAAAGAAACCTTAGATCTGTTTTGAACGAGATAGAAGCAGCCTTGAAGCGCATGGATGAGGGCACATACGGTATATGTATAGATTGTGGTCAGGAGATACCCATTGAGAGGCTTATGGCAAGGCCTTACGCTGTAAGATGTGTTGCTGACCAGGAAAAATATGATCGTGTTCATAGGTAATGTAAATTGAGATCTGCGCAAGAGGAGAAATCATTCATTATCAGAAGACTACTGCTGACTTACATGACGGCAGCTCTAATACTATTTGTAGATCAGACATCCAAGGCTTACGTGCTCCGACTTCTGGGCAAGGAAGAAGGGGCCTATAGGAAAGTACTAGACGATATCTTGTGGAT
Organism: Thermobaculum terrenum ATCC BAA-798; assembly: GCF_000025005.1. Taxonomy (NCBI): domain Bacteria; kingdom Bacillati; phylum Chloroflexota; class Chloroflexia; order Thermobaculales (SeqCode); family Thermobaculaceae (SeqCode); genus Thermobaculum (SeqCode); species Thermobaculum terrenum. Next base: position 1,454,325 of record NC_013525.1, on the reverse strand, counting down.
AAGACTTGTCCATAATACCGGCGCAGCTTTCGGAATGTTTCGGGAAGCATCCTTGATATTTGCTATTGCTGCTGTGCTGGTAGCCGTAATCATATTGCTGTCCTCAAGAAGGATAGCATACGCTCCTTGGCTAGTGCGGCTGGCTCTTGGGATGGAACTAGGTGGAGCCATAGGCAACCTTACTGACAGAATAAGATATGGGCATGTCGTTGACTTCATAGATGTACGGATCTGGCCCTTTGTGTTTAACGTAAGTGATGCAAGTATTACCATAGGAGTGGTTCTGCTATTGGCCTACTTAATCCTGCATAGTGGAGGTGAGAAGCAGTCGGAAGTAAAGACTTATGAGAGGGAAGCCAGTAACTGACGGAGCTGAAGCCCTACTTATCATTAGTCCTGAAGATGTCGGAGAAAGGCTCGATACACTGCTAGCTCATAAACTTGAGAGTGTTTCAAGGTCTCAAGTTCAGCGTGCTATCGAACAAGGTACTATCCTGGTGAATGATCACCCCTCTAAGCCTTCTTACAAACTTAGAGAGGGGGATAGAATATTGATCCTGACCATTCCCAGGGTTCCACAAGGGGAAGTCGCATTGATCCCATCCTATGTGGACCTACGTGTCGTCTATGAGGATGACAAGATTATAGTTATTGACAAGCCCGCCGGCATGGTGGTCCACCCTTCTCCTGGGCATTATGATAACACCCTGGTAAATGCTCTAATAGCTAGATATCCTGATCTGCTAAAGCAACCTACCGATCGACCAGGTATAGTACACAGGCTGGATAAAGATACTAGTGGCCTGATCATAGTAGCACGAGATCTGGATACCCTAAACTACCTCCAGGGCCAGATGAAGGCTAGAAAGATATTCAAGGAATATACTCTGCTTTGTTGTGGAGCTCTAGATCCTCCTGAGGGCCGTATCGAAGCGCCTATAGGAAGAGACCTTAGGGACAGAACTAAGATGAGTGTGATTGCCGGAGGCAAAGAAGCCGTTACTGAGTACTCTACGATACAGTCATTGGGAAAATACACGCTTGCTATAGCTCGACCCATAACGGGCAGAACGCATCAGATAAGGGTACATTTTGCGGCTATTGGTCATCCAATAGCTGGGGATCCTATCTACGGTAACTGCAGACTGGAAGGTCTGAATAGGCAGTTTTTGCATGCTTCGCGCCTAGGAGTAGTTATGCCAAACGGTGAGTACAAAGAATGGCACAGCCCTCTTCCTGAGGATCTGCGCCAATCCCTGGAGAAGGTTACTGTATTAGCTAGCTGATTCAACTAACGGGGATAGTGACTGCAGCCTTCTGACTAGTGAAGGCAGTACTTCCAGTACGTAGCTAACATCTTCCTGTGAGTTATCTATCCCTACCGTGAGCCTCACGCTACCGTAGATGTATTCGCTTGGAACGCCTATTGCCTTGAGTACGTGGCTAGGCTCTATGGATGCTGAATGGCAAGCGGAACCACTGGAAGCACATATACCCTTTAGATCAAGTCCCATGAGTATGGACTGTGCTTCGATGCCCCTGAAGGCCACATGTGCGTTGTTGGGTAACCTTTGAGTGCGATGCCCATTTACTCGCGTGTCTGGTAGCTCCGATAGTATCCCTTCAAATAGCTTCTCTCTTAGTGAGATACAATGTTCATTGTGAGCTTCCAGGTTCTCCTGTGCCAGCCTGAGCGCCTCTGCTATACCCACTATGTAGGGCACATTCTCAGTACCTGATCTCCTGCCGCTCTCCTGGCCGCCTCCCTGCATTTGCGGTTCAAGTGGAATGCCGCTACGTATGTACAGTATCCCCACACCCTTTGGTGCATTAAACTTATGCCCAGAAAGCGACAGAGCATCGACTTGCAGTTCTTCGACGTTCAGGCTTAGACTTCCCGCTGCTTGTACCGCATCCGTATGGAACGGGATACCTGCTTCTCGAGCTATAGAGCCTATCTCCCTTATTGGCTGTATAGTTCCAATCTCATTGTTCGCATAACCAATAGATATAACAACCGTATCCGGCCTAATAGCATTACGCACGTCATCTGGGTCCACCAGTCCATCTGGAGATACGGGTAAAATAGTGGCTGTATAGCCTTCTCGCTCTAGTTGCTCGATTGTATGGAGCACAGCATGATGCTCTATTGCTGATGTAATGATATGCCCAGTCTTTCCTCGGGCCTTAGCGATGCCCTTTATAGCTAAGTTGATACTTTCAGTACCACAGCTTGTAAAGACAATCTCCTGAGATTGACAATTGAGTATCTGAGCGACAGTCTCGCGGGCTCTATCTACAGCCTCTCGAGCGCTCCTCCCCAATGAGTGTACACTGTTTGGGTTACCATACTCCTGGTTGAAGTAGGGCATCATAGCCTCTAACACCTTAGGATGTACAGGTGTAGTTGCTGCGTGATCCATGTACACAAGTCTACTTTCCATAAGACACACCTCCATCTGCAAGTATACCATTGGACGCATTCACTTTTGGATAAGCTACAATTGATTCGAGAGGTGTTTGGAGTTGAAAGTAATTAAAGTAGGCACCAGAGGAAGCAAGCTGGCACTTTGGCAGACTCAGTGGGTGATCAATAGACTTAGGAGTTTGTATCCAGGATTTCAATTTGAACCAGTGGTGATCAAGGTTACATCGGATAGAAGTCCCGATGCTCCCATTAGTGCAATAGGCCAGGTAGGAGTGTTTACAAAGGATATTGAACAAGCACTGCTAGCCGGTGACATACATCTGGCAGTCCACAGTTTGAAGGATCTACCGACACTCTCTACCCCGGGAACTGTTATAGCCGCCTTTACTGAGAGGGAGGATCCCAGAGACTGTATCTTGTGGCCTAAGGGTCAGCCCATGCCTGACCTTAATAATAGCCGGGTTGGTACTAGCAGTGTTCGTAGATCTGCATTAGTAAGGTCTTATTGGCCGAATGCTAACGTAGTCAACCTTCGAGGTAACGTAGACACTCGAGTCAGGAAAATGCTTGAGGGTAATTACGATGTGGTACTAATGGCCTATGCTGCAGTTAAGAGAATGGATCTACCTGTAGAGTTTAAGCCTCTGCCTCTGGATAGCTGGGTACCTTCAGCCGGTCAGGGAATTATAGCTGTCCAGGCTAGGGAAGATGATCAACAGATAATTGGGATGCTCAACGCTATAAACTTCTTCCCATCCAAGGTAGCTTACTTAGCTGAGAGATCGCTTATGCGTGCGCTGGGAGGCGGCTGTAGTATGCCTGTTGGAGCATATGCTGAGCTACATGATGGAGAGCTATCTTTGATCGGTATGGTTGCAGCACCCGATGGCTCTCAAGTTGTGATCACGCGAAGAGTGGATACTCCTGATCAAGCTGATCACTTGGGAGAGAGAGTTGCTAGGGAGATGCTTGACTTGGGTATAAGGCTTACTATCAGCTGATAGGAATTTGGTGGTTATTTATGAGCCGGAAGTCGACTAACACTAAGATTGCAGGCGCATTGATTGGTAAGAAAATAGTCATCACCCGTCCAAACCATCAAGCAAACTCTCTCGTGAAGCTGCTTGAAAGTAGCGGAGCAGTGCCTATCTTGCTACCGACAATAGAGATAAACCCCAACGTAGCCAGCTCTGAACTGGATGCTGAGTTGAATGCGCTAGGTAGCTACGACTGGGTTGTGTTCACCAGCGTCAACGGTGTGAAAATATTCTTTGATCGCCTGAGGCAGTTGGGGCTTGAAGAAGTTCCTTTGAGTAGACTGAAGTTCGCCTGTATCGGCCCTTCTACCAAGTCTGCCTTAGAATCTTATGGCATCAGGGTGGATGTAATGCCTGATTCTTATATTGCTGAGGCTCTGCTTCAAGCTCTCCTGGACCGAGATGTGAGCGGGCAGCGAATACTGCTTGCTAGGGCAGATAGTGCACGGCCTGTATTGCGCAAAGGATTGGAAGCAGCAGGTGCTATAGTTAGGGAGGTGCCGATCTATCGGACTATCCCTGTTAAGTATGACCGGGAGTATCTGAAGGACTTACTGGCTCAGTCTAACGCTATCACGTTTACAAGCTCATCAACAGTCAAGCATTTCCTAGATTCTCTAGGTGATCCAAGCTATTTACCTCAAAGCTTGTGCGTCGCATGTATAGGTCCAATTACAGCTGATACTGCAAAAGAGTTGGGACTGCGAGTTGATGTCGTTGCGAACGTCTACACTGTAGAAGGTCTTGTGAAGGCGATAGAGAAATGGTTTGTCGAGTATAGCTGATGTCAGGGCTAGACTGGAGGTGTCTTGGTGTCTGATGCAAGTACTATTCGTACCACTGCCGGATATTCATTCCCCAGAGTGCGCCTACGCAGGCTACGGAGGACAGAAAGCCTTAGGGCGCTAGTGAGAGAGACAGAGATCAGTCCCCAGGACTTGATTCTACCGCTCTTCATCAGAGAGGGAACCTCTGTACGTAATGATATCGCCTCTATGCCAGGAGTGAGGCAGCAGTCGGTTGATCTGGCTCTATCTGAGATCAAAACCGCCTGGGAGCTTGGAATTCGCGCGATACTGTTGTTTGGAATTCCCGATCATAAGGATGAGGTTGGCTCGCAGGCTTATGATGAGCATGGTGTGGTGCAGGTCGCTGTGAGGGAGATAAAGGATAGACTCCCTGAGATGATCGTTATAACTGATGTGTGCCTGTGTGAGTACACTTCTCATGGGCATTGCGGCCTCATAAGAGACGGCGATGTCCAGAATGACGATTCTCTTGAGCTCCTGGCGCGAACAGCGCTGTCGCATGTCAGGGCTGGAGCGGACATTGTAGCACCTTCGAATATGATGGATGGTACGGTACTAGCCATCAGGGAGCTGCTGGACGCTGAAGGATTTCAGCACGTGCCCATAATGGCTTATTCGGCTAAGTACGCCAGCTGCTTCTATGGTCCTTTCAGAGAGGCAGCTGAGTCTGCACCTGCCTTTGGTGACAGGAGAAGCTACCAGATGGACCCAGCAAACGTTAGGGAAGCTATCCGGGAAGTTGACATGGATGTAATCGAGGGGGCAGACATTGTGATGGTCAAGCCCGCGTTGGCCTATCTGGATGTCATATCCAAGGTCAAAGAAAGGTTTGACCTTCCTGTTGCAGCCTACAATGTCAGTGGCGAGTTCGCTATGGTAAAGGCTGCGGCCATGAACGGTTGGCTGGATGAGCGCAGAGCTGTTATGGAAATACTTACTAGTATCAAGAGGGCGGGAGCCGATATGATAATTAGCTACCACTCACTTGATGTGTGTCGGTGGCTATCGGGTTGAGATAGCCACCGTGACATCTAAAGCTCCTTATTGAGGGTATTCAGGAATTCCTCGTTGTTTTCGGTCTTTGCCAGGCGGTTCAGGAGGAGTTCGGTACCTTCAAGTCCCCCTAGCATACTTACCATCCTGCGCATAGTCCAGATCTTCTGCAGCTTTGGCTCAGGTATGAGCAGTTCTTCTCTTCTGGTACCGCTCCGTTGCACATCTATAGCTGGGAATATCCTTCTCTCTTGGAGCTTGCGATCCAAGTGGAGCTCCATGTTACCAGTACCTTTGAACTCTTCATAGATCACATCGTCCATACGGCTACCGGTATCTATTAAGCATGTGGCTATTATTGTGAGGCTCCCGCCTTCGTCTATGTTTCTGGCCGCTCCGAAGAATCTCTTGGGAGGATACAGGGCTACGGGATCTATGCCACCTGAGAGCGTTCTGCCGCTTGCGGGTACTACCAGGTTATAGGCCCTTGCCAGCCTGGTGATACTGTCCATGAGTATCACTACGTCTTTCCCACACTCAACCAGACGCTTGGCTCGCTCAAGAGCCATCTCAGCGACCTTGGTGTGGTCCTCAACGGGCTCATCAAAGGTGCTTGCTACGACCTCTCCCTCTACCGATCTACGGATATCTGTAACCTCCTCAGGGCGCTCACCTATCAGGAGCATCATGAGGTGAACATCATCGTAGTTGTGAGTTATGCCGTTGGCGATGTCCTTGAGTAGCGTGGTCTTACCTGCCTTGGGCGGTGATACTATAAGGCCACGCTGGCCCCTACCTATTGGTGCTACCAGATCTATAAGCCTAGTGCTAAGTTGCTTCGGGGTAGTCTCAAGGACCAGCTGCCGGTTAGGGAAGATGGGCGTTAGCTGGTCGAAAAATGGGCGCTTTCGTGCGGCCTCTGGGTCCATATAGTTTACGGCTTCCACCCTGAGCAGGGAGTGATACTTTTCGTTGTCCTTTGGAGCCCTAACCTGACCTATTACGTGGTCGCCAGTACGGAGCCCAAATCTACGAATCTGAGATTGTGAGACGTACACATCATCTGGAGAAGGCAGATACCTCTCCTGCCTGAGAAATCCGAAGCCGTCTTCTATGATATCCAGAATGCCCTGCTTCAGCAGATAACCAGCGCGGTTGGCTTGGGCTTCCAGTATCTTATAGATCAGGGTCTCCTTGGTCATGCTGCCTGAGACTTCGACTTCCAGGCTTCTGCCCAGGGCAAGCAGGTTAGTCTTGGTCATACTCTGTAGCTCTGCAAAGGTGAAGGTGGGAGCCTGAACGGTTTCTGTCTCGTTAGAAGGCTTCTTGGCCACGGCAACTGCCGTGTTGTTACCATTCGTCCTTTCCTGCTGGTTGTTCCCGTTCCGACCGTTATTCTGCTTTGGCTTCTTCTTCGACCTCTTGCTACTCGGCTTTTCTTCCGCCTTATCCACCTCTGGAGGAGTTGCTGCTTCGGAGGTAGCTTCCTCTGCCACAGTTGTTGTCGAGGAAGGCTCCTGAGCTGCATCTTCCCTGTGTTCGGCTTGCTCCTCCTGTTGCCCGACTTCAGCTACTTTTGTTACCTCAGCAACTGGGGGATCAGGCTCGGCCGATTGTTCGGTAACAACTGAGGTATCTGCTTGTTTACTATTGGAAGAATTATCTCCTTGAGTATGCATGCTGCTTTGCTGGCTGGTAGGCACTTCTGTCGCGACTTCAGGGGTATTCTCAACTCTCTGTTCAGATATAGGAAGTTCAAGTTGATCTTCTGATGATTTCTCTGAAGTTACATTACCGGGCTCTACGTTGTCGCTTGCTATCTGATCTGATGGCTGCTTATCTGTATCGTGCGCTTGTTGGCTTTGCTGAGGGTCTGATGCTCTCGTATCTGCTGGAATTTCTGTAATCGTTGTGGTTGCGATCTCTTCGCTGTTCCTTTCTAGTTCTTGATTTTTAGTGTTATCCATTAGCTGAAACCTCACTCAAAGGAAGATTGCAAGGGAATATGGTAGGTCTCACACTCATATGTGTGAAATTTATAGTCTATAGAATGCAACGGATATTCATGACTCAAGTAGCTCGTGGAAACCACCTAAGGAAGGCTTAGCTAGCTGATATGCACCGCTAGGAGAATCAAAAGGTAAATCATCCAGGAATTTACCAAATAGATTCAATCATAGGTTAGCACAAACTACTACTGTAGTCAATCTACGATAGAACATAACAGGAACAGGGCTGATATAAAAAAATTTAGATTAAAGCCTGGATAAGGTCCTTTGCTGCTATAATTACTTTAGGTTGCTTAGAGAGCCGAATCCCTTTTAAAGGGAGCGGGGGAACCAAAAGTAATTGGGGTGAAGTCCGTCTGGACAGGGTAGCCTTTCGACCCTAACCCGTCAGCTAACCCCGTAGGCGTACGAAAGGAGTTTTGCTTGGTGCCAAGGACATCCAGCTCCCTGTCATGGGATAAATCAACTTGCCCTCAGGTGAACTCCTTTATTTCCCCTCGGCTCTCTGTGATAACTGCTGGAGCTAGAAAGGAGATGTCTATGGCTATTTCTGAACACAGAGAATCCCATTTGGAAACCAGGACTATTAAGTATCGTGACCGGGATCAGATGTCACGTGAGGTGCACCAGATGTCGACTACTGGCTGGATCGTGCAAAGGGTTACTAATCTGCCGCAGGGGGAGGTAGAGGTAGAGTTCGTGCGCTCGAGCACTGTACCGTACCTTGAAGGATCCGCTGGACCTCAAGATGTGCCATAATTACGGCTCTTAACAGGAAAAGCTGCATGTCGAGGCGGGAGTTTTCCCGCCTCTGTTTCTTTTACCTTCTACTAATTCCAATGCTATTACTGTTTGCGGTATGTATAACTTGTGGCTCTCAGGCATATGAACTTATGGATAATTACGAACTTAGTGTTTTTTCGATACAATCTGTAGTTGTAATAGAATTTAGTTTGAGGAATGTGTATGCCTTTCAAGAGCTTTCTTCCTCACTCAGAACCTTATTTTGAGTACTTTGCAAGTGCTGCAAAGAATGCGTATGAGACCTCCGAAGCTCTCTATGATCTGCTTTGCAACTTTGAGCATGTTAGTGAGAAAGCAAAGCACATCCATGAGCTGGAGCAGAAGGGCGATGATATAAACCATACTATTCTCAATGCCCTTTCCAGAAGTTTCATAGCACCTTTTGATCGTCAGGATGTCCAGTCACTTAGTAGCAGGATAGACAATTTTGTTGACCATATATACGCTGTGGCCAGGCGTTTTCACCTGTACGGTATACGCAACATATATCCTGAAGCTGTGACCCTTGGCAGAGTGATCAGGGATCAAGGACACATAATATATAGATCTATTCCTTTACTTGAGAAGGTCAGAGATCACGATGAGGTTCAGAGGAACATTGTGCTGATACATGACCTGGAGAATGAAGCAGATGCCATACTAGATGAAGCTCTGGCCAAAGTGTTTGAAGGTGCACAGACGCTTGAAGATGTAGCTAACGGTCTGAGGTGGCAAGAGTTGTACGGGCTGCTAGAGGACACAACGGACCAGGCAGAGGATGTAGCTAACGTCATGGAGACTTTGATAATAAAGGACTAAAGGGGCGGGAGGAGTAAATACCAAACCGCCCCTTTATTATAGGCGCTTGACTTCCCGGCGAGACTAGCTTACGAGCTCTGATAGAAACCCTGAATCCAGGTCCTCTATTTCGAGCTTGACCTTACTGCTAGATACTCTCCGTGCTAGCCTACCTGCTGTGCCCACGACACAGTGGTCCCAGGGCCTCTCACCCATTACCCACAGCCAGAATTCTTGCCTATACCCCCTGACTGCCCTCAACAGGTCATTGTAGGTCAATCCCGCCTGTGTAAGAGGCTTATGCCATTCCTTCCAGAGGTACCTGGCTATTATGTTACCATCATTGACTAGATGCAGTGCCTCGAGCTGAGACTTGCCATAAGTAGCCCTGATCTCTGTGAGAGTTTCGCTGGGTTCCTTTGGGATGTGCAGTATGGGAGTCTTGCTCATCATCATTAATACCTCAATACCTCACAGCATCATATTCAACGGGAGCTCTATCAGAGCCAGCATAGTGCATAAGGTGATCCTCATACTCAATAAATAGAGGTGCATCGGGGTCGAATGGTCTCTCGAGTGTCTCGAAAGCTACCTTCTTGTCCAGCTCGTCCAGCTTTTCCAGTGCTTTGGGTTTGTCCAACGGCCTCAGCTCCAGTTTGGGCTTGGCATACTCGAATGCCCTTTTGCCAGCCTGAGTCCTTATTAGGACGCTGGAGTAGCCATCAGCACTACCTACGGACCCTACGGAGATGTCAGCTGTTCGCCCTAGAAAGTCTGCGCACTCATCGCATCCTTTGAGAGCAGCTCCATGGAAGTCTTTGACGGGCTCGTCAATTAGCGTATTGCCCTCGTGATCGTACACTAGCATCTTGCCACGAATAACATCCACCTTGCCTATCTGATGCAGTGGTATGCCTCTCTTGCGCTCTATCTCTTGAACCATGAGCTTCTCGTAGTTGAAGTTCTTGGTGCACAAGAGTGCTATCGTAAGCACCACGGCATCAACGTTGCTTGAGCCCCAGTTCCATGGTCTTGCCTGCATCGCCTTGAGAGTTTGTATCTCGCAGGGTGTACCAACCAGGGCTATTTTGGCATCGGGCCCCAGCTTGTACTTTTTGAGGTCCAGATGGGATAAGGCCATGGTCTGGTTATAGAAGCTGCCTGCACACTCTATAACCTCTTCCGGTGTACGAGCTATAAATGGCTCTGCTTTCCACGGTGTTGTCTTGCTTTCCCTAGCTAGCAGGGCTCCGTCGATCTCGCCTGCCTCCATTAGTGCGATAAGCAATGCGGTCACGACGCCTCCATCTTGGACACCGTCTATGTATGGTGAGACTCTTGCCGTGTAGCTCTCAAGGATAGTGCCCAAGCCTGCTCCTGAGTCCTCTGCAAACATCTTCCAGCCGGCCTCGTATCGCAGGCCACCACGAGGGCAGAAGTCCCAACAGAGCGAGCAACCCGTGCACATCTTAACTAGCTTGGGTAGTCCATCCTCGGCCACGCCTATAGAATCGGAGGGACATGCGGCCACGCAGGCTCCACACTGTACGCACCTTCCGGGATCTATAACCGCCTGCTCGAGCTCCCAGAAGAATATCTTGTTCGGGGGCTCTTCAATGCCGTTCATGAACTTGCGGATAGAGAAACCTGACACTATTGACCACCTCCATTCTGTAGGGTTGCTCTAAGCTCACTGTTTGGGATACGCCTGGCCCACTCGTAGAAGCGCTCGCCATCTTTCCTCTCGGCTTCATATCGCTTGTACAGTCTGACCAAAGCTTCGGGGACTTCGTCCACTGGCTTGGCGCCTTCGACCCAGTCGATAAAGGCTGCATCTGGTCCGAGGCTACCTCCAAGCCCTATATCTACTGCCTCCACCACACCCGAATCAGTGATGGCTGTGTCTCCACGAAGGCCGATATCAGCTATCTGGGGTTGTGCGCAGGAGGCAGAGCATCCTGAAAAGTGCATCCGTATAACTTCTTGATCGGTCTGCACGTGCTCATCCATGTATTTGGCCCATTGATAAGCCCTGGCTTTTGTCTCGACTATGGCGAACCGGCAGAACTCATTACCCGTGCAGGCTACTACCCCTCGCTCAAATGGTTTGGGGAAGGGGGAGTGTATCTGTAGCAAGGGTTCGGAGAGCAAGGCATCGATACTGGATTCCGGTATGTTGGGAATTACAAAGTTCTGGTCGTTGGTGAGCCTGAGCTCGCCATTGCCGTACTCATCGGCAAGTCTGGCAAGCTCTATCAGGTTTTTGCCTTGCATCCTGCCAACTGTGACGTTGCATCCAACGTAGTATAGACCGTCCTGCTTCTGGGGGTGCACGCCTATATGGTCACCCCTATAGCGTTTTGTAAGGTCCTCGCCTGCTGGGGTCAATTCGAATGCTGCTCGCTGCTGAAGCTCGTACCTGAACTGTTCTGGTCCTAGCTCCTGTACGAGGTAGCGCAGGCGGCAAGTCCATCTATTCTCTCTGTTACCAAGCTCCCCATAAACCTGAGCTATAGCCCGGCATATCTCTACCACCTGATTAGGAGTAACAAAGACATCTATGTCGCTGGCCATCCTTGGGCCATCTCCCAAGCCGCCACCAACCCTAACATTGAAGCCCAAAGTGCCGTCTTCCTGTTTAGCAGGTGTAAGACCTATGTCGTTGATATCGGCCTGAGCGCAGTCCTCTACACAGCCTGTTATGCTCATTTTGAACTTGCGTGGGAGGTTAGCATATTCCCTATTACCTACGAAGAACTGATTTATGGCCTCAGCCAGGGGATATGCGTGAATGACTTCCTCACGATCGAGTCCGGACACAGGGCAGCAGACGACGTTGCGGGCCGAGTCACCGCAGGCTTGGGTGGTAGTCATGCCTACTTCTTCAAGCCTGCGCCACATCTCTGGGATGTTACCGATCTTTATCCAGTGCAGCTGGATATCCTGTCTGGTAGTGATGTCTAGGAAACCCGTACCGAATACGGGATTAGGATATGGTCCAACTGCAAACTCTTCCGCCATCTGTCCAATCACTCGGGCCTGCTGGGAGGTAAGTCTGCCGCCGGGTATCTTAATTCGGAACATGAAGGCATCTCCGCCCTGGCGTTGAGGGTAAATGCCGAACCACTTGAGGCGTTCCTGTTCGCCTTCAACTGCGGCAATAGCTTCAGGTCCTTCCTTAGCATACTTATTGATGATGTCATCGCGGACATCAAGTGGATGTCGCTTCAGCTTTGCCTGCTCAACGCTGTTGAGTTTCTTATAGGGGCGTAGAAACTTCATGTTCACAACCCTTCCTTTCTAGAATTACCATGGCCTTACTAGATGAAATTAATTGCAATAGATACACTATACTCCATGGTTACAGAGATGATAGCAATTATGCCAATTAAATCTCAAGAGTTTTGGAGAAAATGACCTCATATATTACATGCATCTTTTTGCAACAAGAATAGTTCGGTATTTGTGCTTGCTTGTCATATTGCAATCTGGAGCAATAGATATTTGATACCTGTAGCTATCTGATTCGTGGTTATTTGTCGGTAACTATCAGAGTGATTTATGCTATACAGCGTACGGTGCTCATCTGCTAGAGCGATCCAATGGAGGGCGGAGGGCCATGCCTGAAGATCCGGTGGAATCTCTTATCAGGAACATAGATAACAAGCTGGCGGCCAGGGATCTGGTACCGTCCAGAAGGCAATATCTGGAGCTTAAGAGGAAGTATCCCCATGCGATTTTGCTCTATAGGATGGGTGACTTCTACGAGGCCTTCGATGACGATGCTAGAGTGGTTGCGCGCGATGCTCGCGTTACTTTGACCTCGAGGACTTTTGGGCGAAGTGGCCGTGTGCCTATGGCTGGGGTTCCACATCATGCCCTCAATTACTACCTGTCGCGGTTATTGAATGCAGGACACACCGTAGCCATTGCTGAGCAGATGAGTGAGCCTGGAAAGGGTCTGGTGGAGCGTGAGGTAACCCGAGTGCTCACACCTGGCACTGTAGTGGAATCTGCATTGTTGCCTGCAGGGGAGAATCGGTATCTAGCCGCGGTATATGATGTGGGTGCCAGGATAGGAATTGCCTGGGTGGATGTGAGCACTGGTGAATTCAGGCTTATGGAGCTTAGAGGCGAAGACGCGTCGGAGCGCCTGCAAGAGGAGTTGGCAAGGATATCTCCTGCAGAATGTCTGATTCCAGAGGGATTCCCCTACGAGTTAGTCTTATCTCAGTCTCATGCTACTACTGTTAGACGCCAAAACTGTGACCCACAAGTTGCCTACCAATTGCTGTGCAAGCACTTTGGTGTCAGATCGCTTGATGCCTTTGGTTGCCACGATGCAAAAGCATCCCTTGGGGCGGCGGGGGCCATATACACCTATATAGAGCAGACCAACCCATCACTCCTCTGCATGTTGACATCCATACGTATGGAGTGTGCGGAAGATATGGTGGGGATGGACCCTGCGACGCGCAGAAACCTTGAGCTTACACGCAGTTTTGGCACGGGAGGCAGTAGGGGTAGCCTACTGGGAGTAGTGGATCAGACTAGTACTCCCATGGGATCCAGAGCCATGCGAAGGCTCATCAACACACCCCTACGTGATCTGCAGGAGATTAGAAGGCGGCAGGATATCATAGAACCCCTTGTCCAGATGCCTCAGGTACGAGCGCGGATCGCCAACCAGCTTGTCCAGATAGGCGACCTGGAGCGAGCAGTTAGCAGATGCACTCAGTCTGGATCTACTCTAAGGGATTTCTTGTCGCTGTCCTCAGCTCTAGGACATGTAGATTCTCTAGTGAGGATACTATCAGGTACACATCAGCAGGCGCTGGCAAATTTAGCAAGCAGTATAGACACTTGTGAAGATATTCTTTCTCGTCTGCAGATGGCCGTAGCAGAGGCTGATGATGGCTCTCCAGTGATACTGCCAGGCTTCATGCCAGAGCTGGGAGATGCTCTTGAGGAGCTACGATCCGCTAGAGAGTGGCTAGCCAGACTGGAACAAAAAGAAAGAGAGCGAACAGGTATACGTAGCCTGAAAGTGGGGTACAACAAGGTATTCGGCTACTACATTGAAGTAACTAGACCCAACCTACATCTGGTGCCGAGAGAATACGTGCGCAAGCAGACTATTTCTACTGGTGAAAGGTTCGTGACAGAAGCCCTTAAGGAGGTGGAATCCAGGATAACGCGAGCTGAGGATGCCATAGAACGCCTACAGAACGAGGCCATTGCTCTCCTAAGGTCGCTTGTAAGCGCTAACACTCGGAGGTTGTTGGCTACTGCACAGCTTCTGGCGGAGATGGATGCCCTTGTGGCGCTAGCAGAAGTAGCCTCCAGATGCGGTTGGGTCCGACCATTGGTAGATGATTCGGACGTTATCGAGATACGCAATGGTAGGCATCCCGTGGTCGAGTCCTCATTAGAGGGGGAGAGGTTTGTTCCCAATGATTGCTATATAGGCGGTAATTGGCCGAGAGTGTTGCTGATCACGGGCCCAAATATGGGCGGTAAGAGCACTTATCTCCGGCAGGTGGCTCTTATAGTTCTGCTAGCACAGATAGGATCATTCGTGCCTGCTGAGAGCGCACGTATAGGACTCGTTGATCGTATATTCACCCGGGTGGGGGCCCATGACGACCTTGCTCGGGGTGCAAGTACCTTCATGGTAGAGATGGTGGAAACAGCTACCATACTTAACGGAGCTACGGAGAGGAGCCTGGTCGTGCTGGACGAGATTGGTAGAGGCACCAGCACCTATGATGGCATGGCGATAGCTCAGGCCGTGCTGGAGGACATACATGATCGTGTTAGGGCTAGAACTCTATTTGCCACCCATTACCTAGAATTGACTACGGTAGCTAAGAAGCTCCCAAGTGCTCAGAATGTACATGTGTCTGTTGCTGAGGAGAGAGATCACATCGTGTTCTTATACTCAGTACGTCCAGGAGCCGCGGACAGGGCGTACGGAATACACGTAGCCAGGCTAGCAGGGCTGCCTCCGTGGGTGGCTGGCCGGGCTGAGAACATACTCCATGCTCTGAGCGCTGGTACTGAAGGTGAATCTACGAGGGATAAGGAAGATGAAGGTGCTAACAGCTTAGTATCCAAAGTCGACATAAATAATGCCTCTTGTCATTTAGCAAAGCATCTTTTTGAGCCTGGAGAGCGGTATACATGTAGCGAGAACCCGTTGCCGGTGAAGATATCTGCTGTAAAGACTCTCGAAGGAAGTATGCTGGCGTACCAGGGTGTATTGGAGGGTTTTGAACCCTCGAGGAGCGAGCTTGAAGGTGTCGCTGAGGATATCCTTGATACCGACCTCGCTTGTCTGTCACCTGTAGAGGCTCTACAGAAGATAGAAGAGTGGCAACAACGTCTGAGGGGTATGAGAAGTGATCTATGAGTATGGAGAGTATAGCGGCCACATAGCACGTGATTCTGGATTAGATCGTCCGAGGATAAGGCAACTCCCAGAGGAAGTTGTGCGGATGATCGCAGCTGGTGAGGTGATTGAAAGTCCTGCATCGGTTGTGAAGGAGCTGGTAGAAAACTCAATAGATGCGGCAGCATCATCGATCCGTGTGGATGTGAAGGGAGGTGGGCTGGCACATATAAGTGTAGTCGATGACGGCGTGGGGATAGCAGCTGATGAGCTGCCTGTCGCGATCCAAAGGCATGCCACTAGCAAGCTCCCCGAAGGTAGACTAGACGCTATTACGACGCTTGGCTTTCGAGGAGAAGCTCTGCCTAGCATAGCTGCTGTGTCGGAGCTCACCATAACCAGCTCGGCGAAAGGGGAAAATGTAGGTAGATCCATTACTGTCCGAGATGGCAAGGTAGTAGCGGACCACGCAGCGCCTGCATCTGGAGGTACTGTAGTCGTAGCACGCCATCTATTTCGAAATGTGCCTGCGAGGCTGGCTATGGTGGACAAGCCTCAGGTGGAGGTGGGGCACATCTCGCAGGTGCTTCGTCGGCTCTATCTTAGTTCCCCTCATATAGCTCTCAGGCTCTACTCCGAAGGAAAGATGCTTCTTAGTACCAGTGGCCAAGGTGATCGCCTGGCAGCACTAATAGAGCTGTATGGTGGCGAGCTTGAGGAGCACATCCTCGATCTGGGGATCAGGGAGTTGCGATATGGCAGGTACAGGTTGATCCTCAGCGATTCTGCGGTGACACGACCTAGCAGGCATCACATTAACATAGTGGTTAACAACAGATGGGCTCAGGTAAAGGCGCTGCTTGCGAGTATGGAACAGGCTTATAGGGGCATACTACCAAAAGGTAGGCACCCGATCTTGTTACTGCAGTTGGATTTGGATCCGTCCAGGTTGGATGTAAACGTGCATCCAGCCAAACAGGAGGTGAAGCTCCTAGATGAGAGAGAAGTGATCGAGAGCGTGTGCGAGCAGCTGAGGAGTGCTCTTGGGAAGAACCCTTCCGCCTCCAAATCGCTGCTGTATTATGGCATCGAGCCTTTCCCCTCGGACTATTCAAGGCTACAGGTAGCAGAGGAGAGGGAGAGTTGGTCTGATGAGAAGATTTTAACCCCGAACCTACCTCCCGTGAAGGTGCTTGCCCAGCTGCACGATAGGCTCATAGTGCTGGAGGGAGATGAAGGGCTTTACCTAGTGGATCAGCACAGGGCGCACGAGCGCGTGCTATATGAGCGTTTTCTCACTGAGCGTATGGATGGATCTGAGGCTTTGCTGCTGTCTGAGCCTGTAGTGATCGAGCTGCGTACTCACCAGGTGCAAAAGCTGGCAGAATACATGGACGAGCTCTCCGCACTGGGATTTGAGTGTGAGGTGTTTGGTAGAAATGCCTTGCTAGTGCGAGCTATGCCAGATGCAGGAAAAGAGATCGGAGATCATCTAACCACCTCAGACCTTCTCTGGATACTTCAGGATGAGCCTTCTGCTTTTGAGGATCCTGGCAACTGGAAGCACAGGCTTATCACTCGCATGGCATGCAGGATGGCTGTGCGCAGAGGTAAGTCGCTTGAGCATGATCATATGGTGTGGATTGTGGAAAGGCTGGGACACACTAGCGTCCCTGCGATTTGCCCTCACGGCTCTCCTATTATCAGGTATCTGCCGAGGGAGTCTCTCTACAGGGATTTCGAGTGGTAGCTGCCCCAAGATTGGGGCAGCTACGTGGTTACTTCTGGAAGTGAGGGATTACCTCTTCTGCGAACCAGTGGAGTGGTTCTGTGTCGTAGGCCACTCTAGGCAAGGTAACTATAAAATAGTTAGCACCAGCATCTACGATGGTCTGCAACCTCTCAGCCACCTCGTCCGGAGTACCCACTATGACGTTGCGAGAGTATTCCTCAAAGCTCTGCCTGCCACGAGCTCGCCAAGTGGCCTCACGCGGGTCTTGTCCAGGGCGTACTAGGTGTACAGTTACTCCCGTGGACTTGATGATCTCGTCGTAGTTCCTGCCCAGCTCCTCACAGTGCTGCCTGAGCACTTCCAGCTTGTGTTTCAGAAGCTCAGGATCGGAGGCAAGGTTGCAGGCGTTGCCGTACTGGGCCACCAGGCGGAGGGTGACCTTCTCTCCCCCACCTCCTATCCAGAAGGAGGGATGGGGCTTGCGCACTCCCTTGGGCTCGTTGATGGGACGATCTATCTGGTAGTACTTGCCCTCAAACTGGGGGTAGTCCTGGGTCCACATGGCATGGATGATGGCACAAGCCTCCCTGAACATGCCCATTCTGACCCTGGTTTCAGGGAAGCCATAGCCATAGGCCCGCCACTCATGCTCGTACCAGCCAGCTCCCAGGCCGAAGTAGAGTCTGCCATGGGAGGCGACATCGACGGTGGAGGCCATCTTGGCCAGGAGTGCAGGGTTGCGGTAGCCGTTGCAGGTGACCATCTGGCCTATGTTGACTCGGTTGGTGTCCCTGGCCAGGGCAGCAGTGATGGTCCAGCACTCAAAGGTGGTCTCAGGCACTGGCACCGGTACTGTGTGGAAGTGATCGAACACCCATATGGAGTCCCAGCCTGGAATGGAGTCGGCTATTTTGGCTACGTTGGTCATGGCTTCGTACTGCTCTATGGGGTCTCTTATCTCCACCAAGTCGAGGGTCCACCCCTGTGGTACGAATACTCCAAACTTAACCTCAGACATAACGCTCTCCTCCCAACAGATTTGGATTTCAACCATTGGCAATGATACAGAAATTCTCTGTGATAACTGAAGATTTCTAGTGCCTATCCCTTATCGTGGGCATCAGTCCGTGTCTGCGCCTATGGCAGGTAACATAGAGTAGGTTCGTTTTTGTGGCTGCGATGCTCCTTTGGGCGGCCTTAGGGATGACCAGCAGGTCACCACTTCTGATACTTATCTCTGCGTCATCTATCTCTACCTTTCCTTCCCCCTGAATTACTAGTATCAGCACATCTACCTCGTTGTTATGGTGCCTGTCGATTGACGCGCCCGCGTCCAGATGTACCAAGTTGATGTTGAGGTCTTCTGTTTGATGAGCCCACAGGACCTTACCCGCCGTACTTTGTTGTAGGAAGTCCAGGACGTTGATATGGAGAAACTGTCGGCTAGATTCAGAACTTGGGTGCATCCCTGCCTCCGTGTGTTGATCTTAGTACCACTTGGATTTGTCAACTACGTTGATGAGCTCTCTACCCGATACAAACCTCCTAGCGTTCTCGAGTATGATGCTATACCTGCGTTCATTGAGGTAAGGGCCATTGGCAGCCACGTGTGGGGTGAGGAGCAAGTTGGGTGTGGTCCACAAAGGGTGATCTGGGGGAAGTGGCTCCTCCTCGAATACATCTAGTCCTGCGCCTGCGATGATGCCCTCGTGCAGCGCCTTGATCAGGTCTTTTAGGACTACTGTCTTGCCGCGACCGACATTGATCAGGAACGCAGATGGCTTCATGAGTTGAAGACGCTTGATGTGGATCATGCCTTCTGTCTCAGGGGTATGGGGTACGGTCATGATAACGAAGTCTGCAGTCGACAGCAGAGAATCCAGGACGTCTGGTGGGTGCAGCCGAGTAACTCCTGGCGGCATATCCTGCCTTCTTGCATCTACGCCCACGACGCGCATGCCGAACGCCGCACATAGGCGGGCTATCTCGGCACCAATGCCTCCTACGCCGATTACTAGTGCTGTAGCCTCTGGCAGATAGACTACCCCAGAGTGCTCGGGTTCGGGCTGCCATCGGTGTTTTAGCTGCAGGGGTATGTACCGATGGAAACCTCTTGCAAAGGCCAGTACAAAGGCCATGGCATGAGTCGCAACGTGCTCATTGTATATACCCCTGAAGTTCGTAACTATGACTGGGTGTTCCACCAGCTCTTGATAGTAGTACCCCGCTGGAGGAGCTGCAGCCGGCGCTTGCAGCCATTTGAGGTTGGGAGCTAGGGCTAGCAGTTCTCTAGGGATTGTGCCAAAGGCTGCTACTGCCTGTGGAAGGAGCCTGGCTGCCTCCTCAAAGGATTCTGGTGCTACAACCTCCAGTTCGGGTACATCCTTAGAAAGGCGCCTAGCCCACTCCCGACTGTTATCATGCTGTGGCGGCATGAAGACAAACAAGGGTCTAGCACCCTCGAGTAGAGCGCACATTCCACCCTCCGAACAAATTCAAAAATCAAGAGGATACTTAATAGAAATCTATTAGTGTGTCCTCACGAAATTGATGGCATAATTGATTCTGGTCCGAGTCATGGAGGTGAATCCGTGACTCTTTATGTTTTTATTTTGACATAGGGGCGGGATTTTGCAAACGGAAAATAATTATTCTAGCGTTGATGCAAAGAAGACAGCAGATATCTTCTATCCGGGTGCCTTTGGTTCATTCCGCATCAAGGAGTATCGTATATACTTTCCAGGGGCTATGATTGCAGCACTGGGCATGTGGGTACAGATAGTTGCCCAGGGCTGGTTGATCGTGAACCTTACCAGCTCGGAGTTCCTGATTGGTCTGGTAGCGTTCTGCGCCAACTTGCCTTTCCTGCTGCTGTCGCTGCCGGGAGGGATGCTAGCTGATAGGTTAGAGAAGCGCAAGGTTGTTATGACTTCCCAGGGTATCAATGCTATCTTTATGGTGCTCATGGGGCTGTTGGTGGTTACTGGAAAGGCGAACATATGGCTGTTGATGGTTTGGTTGCTGGTTGTTGGGTCCGTGGGTGCCATAAGTATGCCATCTCAGCAGTCGATGTTACCGGAGATAGTGGGTCGCAAGAACCTGATGAATGCCATTGCGCTTAACTCGGCTCAGTTCAACCTGACTGGTGTCATAGGGCCTACTCTAGGCGGCTTTGCAGTGAAATACATAGGTATCGCCGGAGCCTATTTCTTCAACGGACTGACGCTGGTGATCGCGATGGTCACGCTGTGGGCTATACGACCGCAATTTGCCAGTAAGGCTTTATCCTCTACCAGAAGTCGAGAGACCGCGAGCCTGGCGTACGCAGCCCGTCATGTATGGACGGATAGCAGGATCAGAACGATCGTAGTGCTGGCAGCGGTACAGACGCTCTTCCTGCAACCCTACAATACTCTGCTACCAGTGTTTGCCAAGGATGTGCTGCATATGGGAGCGAGTGGTTATGGCCTATTGCTGGGTGCAGTGGGACTCGGAGCTTTTGTGGGTGCGATGATGCTGGCCTTCAAGGGAGAGATCACGAGCAAGGGCAAGTGGTTGATAGTTGCCCAGGTTGCGTCGGCGCTGGGGATAATGTCCTTTGCGGTAATGCGTCACCTGCCTTTCGCGCTGGTGGCGTTATTTGTGGCGGGATGGGGGATCGTGACCTTCCTGGCGATGGGCAACTCGCTTTTGCAGACGGTGGTGCCGGATGAGCTCAGGGGGAGAGTCATGAGCTGTTGGATGCTGGTTGTGCTAGGGCTGACTCCTTTTGGGAGCTTGTACATAGGCAGCCTGGCTTCAGCTGTGGGGCCAGTGGCCTCACTGGTAATCTGTGCGTTGGTTGCGCTGGTGTGTGCTGGAGCGATCATCGCCAAGGAGAGGGAGCTTTTCAAGAGCAATTTCTCT
Source organism: Thermobaculum terrenum ATCC BAA-798 (assembly GCF_000025005.1). Taxonomy (NCBI): domain Bacteria; kingdom Bacillati; phylum Chloroflexota; class Chloroflexia; order Thermobaculales (SeqCode); family Thermobaculaceae (SeqCode); genus Thermobaculum (SeqCode); species Thermobaculum terrenum. The sequence continues at coordinate 1,433,439 of NC_013525.1, read as the reverse complement.
CTGGTTGCTCAGCCTGTCAGGGTATAGGTGTCATAGCCATCCGGCTCTTCTACGCAGGTCAGCCCACCACCCTGCGGTCTCAGGTGGAGTTTCCAGGGGGTGTCTATCCCTGCTGCGGATGGTCGGTCCTATGGAAAACTCTGTGCGTCGCCTGCGAGAGCGCCACTGCCAAAGGCCACCGGCTGCTGCAGCTAGTCCTGCTGCCGAGAGCCAAACCCAGGGCTTCTTGAGCTGTGCTCCGATCTTCATGCTGATTCCCTCCTTGATGCTGGAATTTTAGACCCCAGTGCAATGTGAATAATAATATAAAAGGGCCTATGTGCAAAAGACCGGTATTGACTTCTGCCCTGGGGGTGATTGTGATGAGCTACCTGGACGAGAATGCCATACCTCTTTCGATAGACCTGTATGAGCTCACTATGGGTGCGAGCTACCATGCACTCGGGATGGATGGCCGTGCTACATTTAGCCTGTTCGTTCGCAGCCTGCCTCCTGGCAGATCTTTCCTAGTGGTGGCGGGCGTGGAGGATGCACTAAGGCGGTTAGAGAACCTGCGGTTCGACGAGCGTGCGCTAGAGTACATCGCTACTTTGCCTCAGGTGCGCCCCGACTTTGTGGAGTATCTACGGTCCTTCAGGTTCGAGGGAGATGTGTGGGCGGTCCCCGAGGGTTCTATAGTGTTCCCCAACGAGCCGGTACTGGAAATAACTGCATCCATTATCCATGGGCAGATAGCTGAGCCGGTCGTAATGAATGCTTTGCACTATCCCACCCTGGTAGCGACCAAGGCCGCTAGGTGTGTGCTGGCGGCACAAGGCAAGCCCCTATTCGACTTCGGGCTACGTCGTGCCCCCGAAATAGATGGAGGACTGGCTGCTGCCCGGGCGTGCTACCTGGCAGGCTTTAGTGGGACCAGCAACGTGCTAGCTGGCAAGGTCTACGGTATCCCTGTGGTGGGTACCATGGCCCATTCCTTCGTGGAGTCCTTCCCTAACGAGAGGTTGGCGTTTGAGGGATTCGTAAGTACGTTCCCACACAGGATAACACTGCTGATCGATACCTACGACGTGCTTATGGGGGCGCAACACGTTGTGGAGGTCAGCCGAAAGTTTGCGGGCACTGGCAAGCAGATCTCAGCGGTGCGTATCGACAGCGGCGACCTCGAAGCACTCAGCAGGCAGGTTAGGAAGCTACTTGATTCTGAAGGGCTTCAAGATATCAGGATCATGGCGAGTGGTGGTCTTGATGAGTACGAGATAGACAGGCTGCTCAGAAATGGTGCTCCTATCGATTCCTTTGGAGTGGGCACACGCGTGGTGACGGCAGAGGATGCTCCAGTGTTGGATATGAGCTACAAGCTGGTGCAGTTCGATGGGCGTCCTAAGCTGAAGTTGAGCGAGGGCAAGAGGACGATCGTGGGGGCCAAGCAGCTTTGGCGTAGAATAGACACCACAGGCCTCTATGCGGAGGACATGATCTCTGGCAGGGAGGAGCAAGCGCCAGACGATGGAGAGTGGCTTCCACTGCTGAGGCCGATGATGAAGGCTGGCAGGATCACTGAATCTTTTGATCTTGAGGAGGCGCGTCGCCAGCATGCCCGCGAGGTGGAGCGGCTACCATCCCATCTGCGAGACATCCATAGTGTGGGAGAGTACAAAGTGACGCTCAGCTCTCAGCTACAGGAGAGGCAGCGACTTGCAGAGGAGATGATAGCTCAGGAGGAGGGACTAGCTGCTAAACCTCAAAGGTGAGTATGGCGTGAGGTCCATATCCGGCTCCTGGTCGGTGGCCAGCTGGGCTGCCAACATACCGGTATAAGGGCCAAGCTGTAAGCCGTAGGCTCCATGCCCGCTAGCGACAATTACCGACGGGAGGTCGGGCACTCGTCCGATGATCGGCAGGCCGTCAGGTGTGACGGGTCGTAATCCTACGTTAACTCCCAATAATCTGGCGGAGCCAAGGGACGGCGCTACTTTGTAGATCGTGTCAGCGATCTCTCTGATGCCCGCCAACGTTGGCTTAGGATGAAAGCCTACGTCCTCATGTGTTGCGCCTGCCAGCACCTTGCACACAGGAAATGTGAGCAGATAATGTGGAAAGTCGCCCATTACAATTGGCCACTGATCAGTGCGAGTGTCGGGAACTTCCAGATGCAGGATCTGTCCGCGCTGGGGGCTGATGGGCAGTGATACTGCTGAGAACTGCCCGATGATCTGCCTGGACCATGCACCTGCTGCCAGGACAAGCCTCTGAGTAGTGATGGTTGTACTGTCTGCCTTCAGAGCGATCTCCTGTTGGGATATGCTATCTATGCTTGCCCTTGCACGAATGTAATGGGCTCCTCGCTTGATCGCCTGCAACAGGAGGGCATCACGTAGGTTGGCACCATTGAGTCTGCCCGGACCATCCACGTATACTGCTCCCTGGCTGGGGACCAGCAGTGGGAAGTAGCGGTGGACGTACTCTGGGTCTATCACCTCTACATGCCCGTGCATCGGGGCGCCTTCCATGCCATGGCGCCTTAGTTGCCTGGCGAGACTCTCGGCATCTACTGGCGATCTGGGATCGGTTATGAGATACAACAAGCCACACCTCTCGAGCAGGCGCTCGTTACCAAGCTTATCTACAAGTCCTTCCAAATAGCTAACGGCCCTGTAAGCTAAAGGAAAGTAGTATGGTGAAGGGTGGAAAGTAACTCCAGGGGCGACGATACCTGCACCTGCAGGTGTGGCAGCTCCCTGTTCCATGGGGTCTATGATCGTTGGCGAGTGGCCCATCTCCGCGAGGAAGTAAGCGCATGCGGCCCCGACGACACCGGCGCCTATGATGGCCACATCGCTACTGAGTTGCCTCATGCTCCTGTGCCTCCTGGCGAGTAGCTTCTGCCAGCTTCTTCTTGAGCTGTGCTATCTCACGACGGGCTGCTGAGATCTCTGCATTGAGTTCATCTATCCAGTCAGGGTCTGTGGCCGCCTGGAGCCTGTCGAGGTTGTCGGCGACGCTTTTCGAGAGCACGTCTATCCTCTGGACGATCTTCTGTATCTCCTGCTGATTCATGTCCCCTCCCAGCGCTGTTACCAAGCATAGTCAGCTTGAACTCTGTCCATTATAAACTAGTCGCACTGTCACGCTAGTGCTCTCATAGGATACCCTATATACACCCTAACAACCAGGTATGATGGCAAGTATAATGCAGATGGATATGCTGGTTCCCCGCGTTAAATCTTGTTTTCCAGGAGGTTGTGAAGTTGGATACTCGACGTTTGGGCAACACAGACATGATGATCACTCCTATAGGATTCGGGGCCTGGGCGATCGGAGGTGGTGGTTGGGCTTCCGGTTGGGGGCCTCAGGACGACAATGAATCCATAGCTGCTATCCACAAGGCTCTTGATCTGGGCATCAACTGGATCGATACTGCTGCTGTCTATGGTCTCGGCCATTCTGAGGAGGTAGTTGCAAGGGCCCTAGATGGCATCTCTGATAGGCCTTACATCTTCACCAAGTGTGGTCTTGTGTGGGACGAGAGTGGGAGGATCTCCAACAGCCTTAAGAGAGATTCTATTCGTCGTGAGCTGGAAGCGAGCCTGCGGCGCCTGCGTGTGGAAGTGATCGATCTATACCAGATCCACTGGCCAAACCCTGACGAGGACATAGAAGAGGGTTGGAGCACACTGGCAGAGCTGCAGCAGGAGGGTAAGGTACGCTATATAGGTGTTTCTAACTTCAGCGTGGAGCAGATGCAGCGGGCGATGCGCATCGCGCCTATCTCATCCCTACAGCCACCTTACAACCTACTCAACAGGAGCATCGAGAAGGAGATACTGCCTTTCTGTCAGGAGCACAATATAGGAGTAATTGCCTACTCGCCAATGGCCTCTGGCCTGCTCACAGGTAAAGTGACTGCCGAGTGGGTGCGCAACCTGCCGGACGATGACTGGCGTAAACGCAGCCCTGAGTTCAACGAACCGAGGCTCTCACGTAATCTGAAGTTGGTCGAGAAGCTACGAGAGATCGGTAGCCGTCACGGGAAGTCCCCGGCCGAGGTAGCGATCGCCTGGGTGCTGAGACATCCGGCTGTAACGGGCGCGATAGTTGGAGCACGTAGGCCCGACCAGGTGGAGGGCATTATCGGTGCTGCCGATTTCAGACTCTCTCAGGAGGAACTGGATGAGATCGAGCAGTTCCTGACCGAGCTTGACTCTGTAGCTCAGACCCAATAGATCACGGAGGAACATCTCATGCCTAAAGTAGTCGTGACAGGCGGTAGTGGCAAGGCCGGCAGAGCGGTCGTTAGAGACCTCCTGGAACATGGATATGAGGTGCTAAGTGTAGATCTGGTGCCGCCAGCTGAGAGGCTTTGCCCCTCGCTCGTGGCCGATCTAACTGATCTTGGCGAGACCTACGATGCCTTCAAGGGCTATGAGATGGTTGTGCATCTGGCGGCCATCCCCGCTCCCGGTATTCGCACCGACGAGGTAACATTCCGCACTAACACGCTGAGCACCTACAACGTCTTCTCTGTGGCAAAGGATATAGGCATGTCCCGGGTAGTATGGGCTTCCAGCGAGACCACTTTGGGGTTGCCTTTCGACCGCGAGCAGCCAGCATATGCGCCTATAGATGAGAACCACCCTCTATATCCGGAGTCTAGCTATGCCCTGTCGAAAGTGCTGGGCGAGGAGATGGCACGGCAATTCAACCGCTGGACGGGTATCCCATTCATAGGACTGCGCTTCTCCAATATCATGGAACCCCAAGACTATGCGCAGTTTCCTACGTTCTGGGATGACCCAACGAAGCGAAAGTGGAACCTTTGGGGCTATGTGGATGCTCGAGATGTTGCTCAGGCATGCAGGCTGGGATTGCAGGCAGATATCAATAGTGCCGAGGTGTTCATCATAGCTGCGGCCGATACCGTCATGAACCGTCCAAGCAGAGAGTTGCTTGCCGAGGTATTTCCCAACGTGCCGCTCCACAAAGAGATAGGAGATTTCGAGACGCTGCTCTCGATAGATAAGGCGAGGCGCATGCTGGGCTATGATCCTCAGTACTCATGGAGGCAATATGTGGGTTTGTAGAGGGGGGCTCCAGAGGAGTATGGGATCTCCCTCTACCTCATACCCTTTCCTTTTGCTCGGTGTAATCTCGGTAGCTAGAAGTTCTTCGTTGAGAGGGACAAACCGTGTTAGGGGGAGGGAGGAGCCCTATCTATAGGGGGCTCCTCCCATATCTTGCCACCCCTTCATCTCTTTGCTACACTTTGTGTGAGGAAATTTGTGCCCGTAGTTCAGTTGGATAGAACGCTTGGTTGCGGACCAAGTGGTCGGGGGTTCGAGTCCCTCCGGGCACGCCACTCCATACCAGCCTGCTACTTAATCTCCGCTTGCTAGTAGATCTCTGCCCGCGTTACTGACTGCTTCAGCGCCCACTTCACGATCATGATCACTCCAAACGACACGCACAGCAGGATCGCTGAGAGCACCACTGCTGATTCCAGGTCGATGTTGAAGCCAAGGTAGATGGCGATGGGGATAGTCTGCGTGCGCCCTGGGAAATTGCCCGCGAAGATGATCGTCGCACCGAACTCCCCCAGTGCCCTGGCCCATGTCATGATTGCTCCACTGATCATCGCTACCCTTGCCATCGGGAATGTGATGCTCCAGAACAACCGTAAGGAGCCCGCCCCGTCCACCATGCCCGCCTCCTCCAGTGAGCTGTCCACCGATGCGATCCCGTTCATCGTCGCTCGTATATAGAAAGGGGCTGAGACGAAGGTTTGCGCGAGCACTACCGCCAATGGGGTGAATGGTATCTGCAAGCCCAAATCGGCAAGCCGCTCCCCCAGGATGCCATGTCTGCCGAATGTGAGCAGCAGGGCGATGCCAGCAGCCGAGGGGGGCAGTACCAGCGGCAGATCGATCAGGGTGTCGAGCATCTTCTTACCGCGGAAGCGATAACGCGCCATCAGATAGGCCAGCGGTGTGCCCAGCGCTACAGTCACACACGTAGTGGTTATTGTAGTGTAGGCGCTTAGCGCTATAGCCATCGATACCTGTTGGTCAGTAAGGTACGCGATCACTTCTTCCAGTGGTGCCTGAGCTACCAGCGCTATCATTGGAATCACCAGGAAGAGCATCATTGGAGCACTGGCGATGATGAGTGCTAGGTGCCTCGGATACCATGACCTTCGGTCTGTGCTCGGTGTGCATGCTACCTCGCTCGTACTGGTCTCATTGAGCTGCGTCTGCATCATTTCCCTGCTGCTCACTTGGTCTTGCCTGCCGGAATGAAGCCGTACTGTTTCAATATAGTCTGTCCCCTAGCCGAAAGCACGAACTCAACGTATTGCCTTGCGAGATCACCGTGCTTGCTATTTTTGACGATGGCTATGGGATAGCTGGCTGTTACGTTGTAAGCATCCGGGATCTCTATGGTGCTTACTTTGTCTCTGGGAGCTGTGGTTGCATCTGAACTGTAGACCACTCCTGCGTCTGCCTCACCCAAAGTCACTTTCTGCAGCACCGCCTTGACGTTATCCTCATACGATACTACATTGGCTAGTACTTTCTGCTTGAAATCATTTCCCAGTTGCGGATCACGGGATGCTAGATCCAGAAACTGCATCGTGTAATTGCCGACTGGTACTTCCTGGGATGCCAGCACTACCTTCACTCCAGGAGCTGACAAATCCTCAAGAGACCTTACCTTTTGGTCATCTCGAGGTGTGACCACCACCAGATGGTTGCGGACGAAAGTTCTGGGGCTGTCCTTCTCTACCAGTCCATAGTCTATGGCCTTCTGCATGTTCTTCCCGTCGGCAGATGCAAATACGTCAGCGGGTGCTCCTTGGTGCATCTGTTCCACCAGGTCCTGTGAGCCGGCAAAGCTGTTCACCACTTTCACGCCTTGATGGGCAGCTTCGAACTCTTTACCTATCTGAGTAAATGCACCAGTCAGGGATGCGGCAGCAAACACAGTCAGGGTCTGCGATCCGCTGCTTGATGAGCCAATCCCGCCTGCCCCGCATCCCAGCGCCAATACTAGCAACGCTGACAATAGCAGATACCTAAGCTGAGAGCACATCTCCTCCCTCCTTGCGGTTTATCATCTCACGGCAGGTGCTCAGCCATTCCATGATCGACCTCACCTGCTGCCTGCGGAACTCGAGCACCATCTGTTCATAGGTATCAACACCCGAGTGAACACTTTCCAAATCGCTCAACCACCTGCGGCACTCATTGTGCTGGGCGGCTATTAGCTCGCTGGCCGTTCCCTTGCGTGTTGCAAAGTACAGCTTGGCAAGAAACGTCAGTCTCATCTCCCTGGGCTTCCTAACGGGCTCGTACATCCATCGCGTGAAGGTCTCACGTCCTTCCCTCGTCAGGGCGAGCATCTTGCGCGGAGGCTTGGCATCCTGAGGCTCCAGCCAGCTGGTTAGCAGTCCCTCTTCTTCCAAGCGACCGAGTAGTGCGTAGGTGTGCCCACGCTTGATCCTCCAGACGTGTGATAGGGGGCTAGCTTTGATTAGCCTCTGATGCATCTCGTAAGGATGTGCAGGACTGTCCTCCAGCAAGCCCAATAGCGCGTACTCTATAGATAGAGGTTGTCTACCATAGTGGGCCATAAGTTCTCCAATACTTAGTAGTTAGACTTTTACTATTCAAACTTTGAATACAGTTGTGGCATGAATATATCCTTACTCAGCCAGTAAGTCAATACCCTAAAGTAGCTGCAGGCTGAGTAAGCTAGGTAGCACTATTCCTAAAGGTTGAGGGATTACAGCAACTCTGTAGTAAAGTACCTATGTGCAGCTATAGGGAGTGCCTGCGGAGGAAGAACCCCATCCACCCAAGGATAAGTCCCACTGCTGCGGCGACGATCGTGGCGCCCACTATCGTGAGCAGCACGGAGATACGTTGGCCCGTGAAGTTGGCGTCTGTGAAGCCGACCTTCATAGCGAACACGGTAAACCTAAGGGTCTGCATAGCTAGCAGCGGGGCTACTACGAAACCGGCAGCCACCGCGCCTGCAGCTAATGCTCCTCCCAGCCTGATGCTTGTGAAATAGCCGGCTAGGATGGGCATCACTATCCATATCAACAGCACGGCCCATGATGCTAAGGCTGGAGCTACTGTGCCAACTATGGGGGTAAGCACCAGCATCAACACTAGGCTAATGGCACCGAAAAGTAGCCCCATCCCTATACCTCGGGCTATACCTGACTCGCCCCTGGCCCTTATAGCAGTCATGACACTACTCCTTACACTTTTTCTACAGATACGTCCGCATAATACGTTCCATGAGGTCATATGTAAGAAGGCATAAAAATAGGGGGAGGTACGAGTACCTCCCCCGTGTGCTGGTGCTGCTAGGACATCAGCTTCTTGGCGATCTCTGCCAGCATCTCGGGATCGTATCCCGGGGCGAACTCCTCTGGCACATCATTTAGCTCAGGAATCTCACCTCCAGCTGGAGGGCCATCTACCACCGTCAGCTCACCACCGTCGGTGGGGTGAGTACCGGTCCAGATGCGTGTGACGTCCTTGTAGTCCTCAGGACTGAACCTGTACAGAGTCCTGTGTATGCCCTGCTCCTCGAACTTTCTGGCCTCAGGGAACTTGGCGTTCTCGATGTTGGGGACAGGCAGCATCTTCGTCACGTTTACACCTGTGAGCGTCTCGAGAGCTTTGGCATAAGCTACCTGGTGTACTCCACCCCTTACAAGCAAGTAACCGAGCATCTGCCGAGCCACGGGATTGTCCGTCATCTCGTATACACGCAGCTTCTGGAGGCGTGCGCCACACTCCAGGAAGAAGTTATGCAGCAGATCCAGGACCAGATCACCGCTGGCGAACACATAGTCTCCTCTCCAGGCTTCACCCATAGAATTGCCCACCAAGGCAGTCTGGCCGTTGACTATGAAGTGGTGGACGTTGCGGTAGTTCACCGCGGAGCCCAATGGCGCGTTCACGGGCTCGTCCGTCTTGGTGGAGCCTGTAAGCATCATATTGATAGTGGCTGCAACCAGCTCTATGTGTCCTAGTTCCTCAGTGCTGATGTTGGCTATAAGGTCGTAATATGGCTTAAGCTTCTTCTTGCCTCGAAAGTTGAAGGACTGATAAGTGTAGTTCATCAACGTTGACATCTCACCGAACCTGCCACCTAGCAGCTCTTGTACAGCGGCGGCGGCGTTAGGATCGGGATGCTCGGGTTGCGGTAGTTCCACCTGTAGCTTGTCTATCCTCAGATACATGCTCTCGCTCTCCTTTCTTAAGTGGTTTATATTTTGCCTTCAGAGGCCAAGAACCTGCGCTGCAATCTACATACCAGTAAGGGTATCTGAAGAAGAAGTGGAGAACATGTATCATCAAAATTTATGGACACTATAAGAGATTTAGATAGATTAATATCTTAAGTGAGTCCATTCGTAGCTAGAATATAAGGTCAGGCTAATACTTAGCGGCTCAGGTCATAGTAACCTTACTGTGTTATTACTAGCGATGGGGCTGCCGACTTTCCCTCTCCCTGCAGACTCGGCAGCGACCGAAGATTGCAAAGTGGGTAAGCAGGGCATCAAAACCATACTTCTGATGCAGATCCTTCCTCAGCCCCGCAAAGATCTCATCGCTTACCTCCTCTACGTGTCCACAGGACTGACATATCAAGTGGTGATGCTTGGCTTTATCGACCGGATGATACTGCACTCTGCCACCGCCGAGGTCGGTCTGAGTCACGAATCCCGCGTCGCGAAGCACCTCCATCGTCCTGTAGACCGTCGAGAAGCTGATATGTGGATACCTGCTTTTGACATGCTCGTACAGCTCTTCTGCAGTCACGTGATCTTCACTGGAGAGCACAGCCTCCAGGATCATGAGCCTCTGTGGCGTAAGCCTGTATCCCATTTCCTGCAGACTTTGAGCTGCCTTCTCTACAGTAATAGTGTCCGACACCCTAAGTACCCCCTATGCGACTAATAGCATTTCAATCATAACAGATATCCGATAGTAAATGCAAATGGATGCATATAATAAGCCGACCCATCAGCCCCATACTATTGCACAAATCTCCTTGATTCTGATATCCTGTAGAAGACAGTGGATGCGTTGGCATTGTTATTGCGAATTTTTGCACTTATAGATAGTATAGTTTGAGAGGCACATATCATGTATGGTGCGTATACTGTAAACGACCCAATCATCAACCTCGACAGGGCAGGTACTATAGAGTCGCCTTTGGACCTCATCGGCAACACGCCTTTGATCAGGTTGCGAAGCTTCGAGCGTGAGCTTTCTCCAGGCGTGGAGCTTTACGCCAAGGCCGAGTGGTTCAACATAGGAGGCTCCGTCAAGGACAGGCCTGCTCTGCGCATCATAGAGGATGCTGAGAGGGACGGCAGGCTCACCCATGACAAGATACTTATAGACTCCACAAGCGGTAACACGGGTATTGCCTATGCTCTGATCTGCGCTGTCAAGGGATACCAGTGCGAGATCGTCATGCCTGAGAACGCCAGTGAGGAGCGCAAGAGGATAATCGCCGCCTATGGGGCTAAGATTATCTATACCGATCCTTACGAGGGCTCTGATGGGGCCATTCGGTACGTGCGGGAGCTTGTCGCTAGGAATCCTGAAAAGTACTTCTACGCCGATCAGTACAACAACCCTTCCAACTGGAGGGCCCACTACGACACCACCGCTCCCGAGGTCTGGGACCAGACCGGAGGGCGAGTGACACACTTCGTGGCTGGGCTTGGCACTACTGGCACCATGACGGGCACCGGCCGCCGACTGAAAGAGCTTAACCCCGAGGTGCAGCTCATAGGTGTGGAGCCTGATGCGCCGTTTCATGGTCTGGAAGGGCTCAAGCACCTGGAGACGGCCATCGTACCAGGTATCTATGATGCCAGCGTCATAGATAAGAAGGTCGGCGTGAGTACAGAGGATGCCTACGAGGCTGCTCGGCAGCTGGCCCGACAGGAAGGCATCCTGGTTGGGCCAAGCGCCGGGGCAGCTCTGAAGGCAGCGCTTGATGTAGCACGCACCCTCCGTCATGGGGTTGTGGTTGTGCTCTTCCCAGATTCTGGCACAAGATATCTTTCCACCGAGTTGTGGAGGCTTCAGGGTCCAAGATAGTATCATTCTCTTCAAGAAGATTTTTGTAAAGACCATACCATCAAGGGGGATAACTCATGGCAAAGGTTGAGGTTCAGATACCAGGTCCTCTAAGGGTACATACTAACCAGCAGACCAAGGTAGAGGCATCTGGTAGTAATGTCTCAGAAGTATTGGCTAACCTGGCTGAGCAGTACCCAGGACTTAAGAGCCAGCTGTACGAGGCAGATGGCTCTGTTAGGAGGTTCATTAACCTCTTCGTCAATGGTGAGGATGTACGTGGCAAGCAGGGGCTTGATACTCCTGTGAATGATGGAGATAAGATTGGTATTCTGCCAGCTATGGCTGGTGGTGCCGAGCTCACCCCTGAGCAGGTCAGGAGGTACCACAGGCATATAATCATGCCGGAGATCGGTAGCAAGGGTCAGAGAAGGCTGATCAACTCCAAGGTACTCATCATAGGCGCCGGCGGGTTGGGGAGCCCAGCCGCTCTGTACTTGGCAGCTGCGGGGGTGGGTACCATCGGTATAGTCGACTTCGACGTGGTCGAGATCAGCAACCTGCATCGGCAGATACTTCACGGCGACGCTGATCTTGGACGCCCCAAGGTCGACTCCGCTGCTGATGCCATACACAGGGTCAATCCCACGGTCAACGTCGTCAAACACAATGAGCCGCTGACCTCGGAAAACGCCCGAGAGATAATCCGCCAGTATGACGTCGTGATCAACGGCTCGGACAACTTCCCGACCCGCTACCTGGTGAACGACGTCTCTTACTGGGAGGGCAAGCCTCTGGTAGACGGCAGCATCATGCGCTTTGATGGTCAGGTCACGGTCTACGCACCAGGCTATGGGTGCTACAGGGATCTCTTCCCCACACCTCCACCTCCAGGCTCTGTGCCGAGCTGCGCCGAGGCGGGGGTGCTGGGCGTGATGTGCGGCATCATCGGCTCCATACAGGCCATGGAGGCCATAAAGCTTATAGTAGGCATAGGCGAACCCCTCATCGGACGCATGCTGATAGTCGATGCTCTCAACACGGAGTTCAGAGAGCTGAAGCTGCGCAAGGATCCCAATTGTCCGGTATGTGGTGAGCACCCCACTATCACCGAGCCCATAGACTACGTTGAGTTCTGCGGGGTGCCTCACGAGACTGCCCTCATCGGGTAGTCCCTAAGCTTGGATCGCTGCAAGAGCAATCTTGCATGAGATTTGTTGCAAATGGAAATCAAATCGATAATTGAGGAGGAAAGACATGACCCAATCGGTGGAGCAGACTACTCAGCAGTACGCCAATCCTGACGCACTGGTAAGCACGGAGTGGGTGGCTCAGCACCTCAATGACCCCAACATCCGTATCATTGAGGTGGATGTAGATACCTCGGCTTACGAGCAGGGCCACATTCCAGGTGCCATCGCCTGGAACTGGAAGCAGGACCTACAGCAGCAGCCAGTCCGCGATATCCCCAATAAGGAGCAGTGGGAGGACCTGCTTTCGAGATCGGGCATCACTCCTGATACCACTGTAATCCTCTACGGTGACAACAATAACTGGTTCGCTGCCTTCGCTTACTGGCTCTTCAAGCTTTATGGTCACAATAACGTCAAACTCATGAATGGTGGCCGCAAGAAGTGGCTTGAGGAGGGGCGAGAGCTCACCAACGATGTACCTTCTTATCCTAGGACAGACTACAAGGCTCCTGAACCCACTCCACAGCTCAGGGCTCTAAGGGATGAGGTTATGAAGGTACTTGGAAGGCCAGATGTAGGACTGGTTGATGTCCGTAGCCCCAAGGAATTCTCTGGTGAGCTGCTGGCTCCTGAGAACCTGCCTCAGGAAGGTGCCCAGAGAGGCGGGCATATACCTGGTGCCAAGAACATTCCCTGGAGCACCGCGGTCAACGAGGATGGCACCTTCAAATCTCCTGAAGAACTACGCAAGATCTACCAGGATCAGGGCATTACACCCGATAAGGAGGTGGTCACCTACTGCAGGATCGGTGAGCGCAGCGCCCATACTTGGTTCGTGCTCCACGAGCTGCTGGGCTACAAGGATGTACGCAACTACGACGGTTCCTGGACCGAGTGGGGCAGCGTCGTAGGGGCACCCATAGAGCGCTAGGTAACGGTGTTATGGGAGGTGCGCATCGCCTCCCATAATTACTTTAAAGCTATAGGAGGTAGCGAAGATGCAGTCCCATGATGATCACGCCCACGGCATCGGCCATAGGGTTGGTTATGCATCGCCTGAAGAGGCCCTAAAGGCCCCGAGGGAAGAGATAGTCTATGTTGCCTCTCTGCACACTGGTACAGGAGTTGATGAGCCAGATTTTCTAGCGGTGGTGGACGTCAATCCCGATTCCGATACGTACGGTCAGATAATTCACAAGACATACATGCCCAATAAGGGTGATGAGCTGCACCACTTTGGATGGCAAGTATGCAGCAGCGCTTGCCACACTAACCTCAATCGCCAGTACATAGTGGTGCCCGGATTCCGGAGCACCAACGTCCACATAATAGATGTTATGACCGATCCCCGCCATCCTGAGATTGCCAAAGTGATACCTGGCGAGGAGATCAAACGGAAGACCGGCCTTTCGGCACCCCACACCGTTCACTGCATGCCCGGCGAGGTAGTCGTCATAAGCATGCTCGGCGATGAGAACGGCGATACTCCAGGCGGGTTCGCTGTGCTGGATGCTAAGAACTTCGACGTGCTTGGCAGGTGGGAGGCTAGACCCGGGGAAATACAGTTCAACTATGACTTCTGGTATCAACCTAGGAAGAACACCCTTATCTCTAGCGAATGGGCTGCACCCAAGACTTTCCAGGATGGCTTTAACCTGCAGGATGTCCAAGAGGGGAAGTATGGCCACAGCATACACTTCTGGGACCTATCTGAGAAGAGGGTCGTACAGAGCATCGATCTAGGCGAGGAAGGTTCGATCCCGCTCGAAGTCCGGTGGCTGCATAACCCAGATGCCGAAACAGGCTTCGTTGGCGCAGCCCTTAGTAGTGCCATCTGGCGCTGGTACAAAGAGGATGGTGAATGGAAAGCGCAGAAGGTGATTCAGGTTGAGCCAAAGGATGTCGAGGGCTGGCCTTTCCCGGTGCCGGGCCTTATCACCGACTTAGTGGTCTCTATGGACGACAGATTCCTTTACTTCTCTGACTGGTTGCATGGTGACCTGCGCCAATATGATATCTCCGATCCAGCCAATCCCAAGCTTACAGGACAGGTATGGCTCGGAGGAGTCCTGCAGCCAGTGTACATGAATGGTCGCAAGCTCGAAGGCGGCCCTCAGATGCTACAGCTATCTATGGATGGTCGCCGGCTGTACGTGACCAACTCTCTTTACTCCTCGTGGGATAACCAGTTCTACCCAGAACTTAAGTCTTGGATGCTCAAGATAGACTGCGATCCCGATGGCGGGATGAAGCTGGATGAGAACTTCTACGTTGATTTCGGCACAGCTCGGGCTCATGAGATGCACCTGCCCGGAGGCGACTGCACTACCGAGATCTTTCAATAGTCTATAGAGCTGAATTTTGTATCATGGGTATGATTGGGAGTGCCCAGTCATACCCATGTTTTGGGAGGTGAAAGTGTCCGTATTCGATGAGTTGCTTGCGAATAATCAGAGCTACGCTCAAAGTTTCAATTATGGCGATCTGCCTGCGCCCCCTAGGAGGCATATAGCTATAGTCACGTGCATGGATGCCCGCATCGATCCCATCAGCGCTCTGGGTTTAGATCTGGGTGATGCTCACGTGATACGCAACGCTGGAGGTCGCATTACCGAGGATGTGATAAGATCCCTGGTGATATCTCAGCAGTTGCTTGGCACTCGCGAAGTCGCGATCATCCAGCACACAAAGTGCGGTATGCTCAGCTTCACCAATGAGCAGCTTCGTGACAAGATCAAACAGGATCTAAATGTAGATGCCTCTGGGTTGGATTTCCTACCGTTCACCAGCCATGAGGAGAGCCTGAGGGAGGACATACGCAAGTTACTTGGCTCTGGTCTCCTGGCCAAAGACACGATCATTACGCCTGCCATCTATGATGTTGAAACGGGTAGAATTCATAAAGTTGAAATCTAAGCAGAGGATGTGTTGAGGGCGTATGGTAGAACTACCTAGAAAGATCTACGAAGCTATAGTCCAGCATGCACAGGAAGGTTGGCCTAATGAGATATGCGGACTTATAGCAGGCAACCCCGACCCAATACAGGTCTATAGAGTGAAAAACTCAGCTGAGAACCCTATGGCTATGTTTATCATGGACTCTCAGGAACAATTTAAGGTGATGATGGAGATCGAAGAGAAAGGGTGGGAGCTCTACGGCATCTACCACTCCCATCCCTCAAGCGAGGCGTATCCCTCTCAGATGGACAAGGATTTTGCCCGATTCTATCCGGATGTCCTACAGTTCATATGTAGCCTTGAGGATAGAGATAATCCCAGGCTACGGGCTTTTTACATAATTGATGGAGATGTTAGGGAACAGGGGATTAGAGTAGTCAATACTGAGCCAGGGGAAGAAAAGCCTATAGTTTGCTGCTAGAAACTTTACAGGAGGAAAAGACATGCCTTACCGTCTTGCAAAGGATGAAGAAGAAACTCAAGAACCGTTTGACCGCATACCTCCAGAGGAAGCTTACCGCATGGTCGAGAGCGGCGAGGCCGTCCTTATAGATGTGCGCGAGCAGAATGAGTGGGATGAGGGTCACATGCCCAAGGCCAGGCACGTGCCTCTTCAAACCTTCTTATCAGATCCCACCAAGTATGTATCTCCAGACCAGAAGGTGATATTTTCTTGCGCATCTGGCCAGCGGAGCGCAGTCGCAGCTGAGATGGCAGCCGCAGTTGGAGTCAGGCAGGCCTATAACCTTGAAGGTGGAATCAAAGCTTGGAGTGAGAAGGGCCTGCCGGTAGAGAAGTAACTATAAGGTTAGGTGATGGCAGGCGTTCCCAAATAAATGGGACCAGCCTGCCATCACCACACGGTTTCAAAGTCGTGCTACAATCCTCAAATGGAAAACTTTATCGGCGAAGATGTCACCGTCATACGCGACAGCCTCTACAGCCAAGTTCCGATCGGCGAACACGTACGTGCGCTCATATCTACCCCTCAATTCCTGCGGCTGCAGCGTATTAAGCAGCTTGGCTGGGTCTACATGGTTTGGCCCGGTGCCACCCACACTCGATATGAACACTCCCTGGGGGTGTATTACCTCGCCAGGAAGGCCTTGGAGCATCTGATACGTCTAGGGAAGAACGGTGGTCTAGAGGACCCTCAACCTGGCGAGATCCGAACTGTTCTTGCCGCTGCTTTACTTCATGATATAGGTCACTACCCGTATTCCCACGGCATCGAAGAGTTAGGTCCCCCGGTGCTTCCTCATGAGGAAGTAGGAGCCATGGTGATAGGCTCCACCGATGTGTCGTCTGTACTGTGGGATTGGGGAGTAGACCCGCATCGAGTTATAAGCCTGATAGCCCCTAGCAAATCCCCGGAACATGAGATCAACGGCAGATGGCTAATATACAGATCTTTGCTGTCAGGTGCACTGGATATAGACAAGATAGATTATCTGCCAAGAGATGCTCAGGCATGTAATGTTCCCTATGGCAGGGTGGATACTGAAAGGCTTATAGCGTCTCTGCGTGTCCTGCAATTTGAAGGCTCTCCACATCTGGCTATCACCGACAAAGGTATCAGCGCTCTGCATTCATTGATCCGTGCGCGTCAGGAAATGTTCGATAACGTATACTGGCATCATACTAATCGTGCCTGTATGGTGATGCTACTCAGAGCCGTACAGGACGCTATAGAGGCTGGGGTGCTGTCTTCCGAGGACCTAATAAACCATGATGATTACTCTCTAATAGCTTTGCTGCTTCGTTCGGACATGCCAGATACTACAAGGAGTTTGGTTGAGAGCTTAGTTGCAAGAAGGCTACACAAGCGAGCCATAGAGTTCTCTGTACAAGCAGGAGTGACTTTCCAGCGTCTTAATTCTCTTTTCTACCATCCAGGAAGTCGCAAGGAACTTGAGATCAGACTGGCTAGTATCTTGTCCGAACTTACTGGACTGGAGGTGATGCCCCACGAAATACTGATAGATATTCCTAAGCCTGAGCGTTGGGATGTGGATGCCTTGGTGGTATTTCGCAGGCCACCAATAGGTTTGAATCAAATAATGACCTGGAGCGAGGCCACAGGTATGCGCTCTCACGACCTCTCTGCCTATGAATCCTATCAGCGTAGGATTCGTATTGTCACCACGCAGAGATTGAGGGATAGAGTGTGGACTCTCAAGGACCGGTTAATAGGAGAATTGATGGCTCCGAGTAATAGGCCGGCAAGTTAGAGACTATTGTTAAATACCTTGCGGAGGGCCCTGGAGGTGTTTGAGGATTATTTCGCCCCTATAGCTTCCAAGTACGACCAATGGTACCAAGAACCTCTTGGTAACTATATAGATCAGTTGGAAACTAGTCTGGTTATGGCCCTGCTGGCACCACAAGCAGGCGAGACTATCGCAGATGTGGGAGCAGGTACCGGTAGGTTTGCTGCACAACTTGCTCGTATTGGTGTCAACGTTGTAGCTATAGAGCCATCTGGCCCCATGCGCGATATCGGCGTCCGAACTACTCGAGATCTGTCTGTGCGCTGGATCAACTCAACAGCAGAGCACATGGCGCTGGCAGATAACAGCGTCGATGCCGCGGTTGCAATAACAGTACTTGAGTTCGTCAGTTATCCAGAGATCGTAATCTCCGAGATGAAGCGCATAGTTAGGCCTCATGGAAGGATAGTACTGGGTGTACTTAACGCTCTTTCGCCTTGGGCGGCGCTATACAGATACCTTGGAGATTTGGATATACCTCCCTGGCCACATGCCAAGTTCAAGAGTCGGGAAGATATCGGGAGGCTATTGGGGATAGAATCCGAGGAA
This sequence comes from Thermobaculum terrenum ATCC BAA-798, assembly GCF_000025005.1. Taxonomy (NCBI): domain Bacteria; kingdom Bacillati; phylum Chloroflexota; class Chloroflexia; order Thermobaculales (SeqCode); family Thermobaculaceae (SeqCode); genus Thermobaculum (SeqCode); species Thermobaculum terrenum. Next base: position 1,415,355 of record NC_013525.1, on the reverse strand, counting down.
GTCAAAGGATGCGTGCACCTGGCGCCTGATGCTCGCCCCCCATTTGATGAAGCGGACAAGGCTGGAGTCAGGGCAGGTAATCAACCAGCATTTTTGGTAGCCAAAAAGGAGGTAACATGAAGGTAACGGCCCTTGTAGCAGTTTATCCCATAGGACAGCAGGACTATACCCCAGTCGATGCGGCTATAGATGCTCTTCGTGAAAGCGGTCTAGAGGTTCAAGTCTTCCCAACGCACTCTACGGTTAGTGGGGATATCGACGCCCTTTTTGCTGGCCTCAAGGCAGCCTATCAGAAAGCGGCCGAGTATGGAGGCACAATTATGACCACGACCGTGACGAATATTTGCCCTGATATGAGTAGATATGAAGGCTGAGAGACCGCGCTTTGATTCTGGGCTTTCAATCTGCTCTCAACCAATGATAAGGACCACAACTAAAACAAAACTAGATCTAGGGATTGGCACTAAACTTCAGAGTGATATAATCGCGTTCAAGCATCAAGAAGAAAAATAGGAGATGAAGCTAGCCTATGAAGATAGTACTTCCACTTGCAGGACTTGGAACAAGGCTCAGACCTCATACGTATACTCGACCCAAGGCACTGGTAAGCCTCGCGGGTAAGCCACTCCTGGCTCACATCATAGATCGTCTCTCCCCTCTGCCTTGTGAGGAGATGATATTTATTACTGGATATCTTGGCGAGCAGATAGAGGAATATATAAAGACTCACTACAGCTTCAACTCTCGTTTCGTGGAACAGAAGGAACCTAAGGGGCAAGCGCATGCTATCCAGCTTGCACGGGAGTGGATAAACGGTCCTACATTCATAGTCTTTGCTGATACCATCTTTGAAACAGATGTGACTAGACTCTTGCAGGTAGAATCGGATGGCCTCTTGTACGTTCATCAAGTAGAGGATCCTCGTAGGTTTGGCGTTACCGTTCTCGACGGCAAGTATGTAAAGAAGATAGTTGAGAAGCCCAAGACCCCTGTGAGCAATTTGGCAATAGTAGGTCTGTATTATTTCCGCTATGGAGAACAGCTAATTGAGGCCATAGATGAGCTAATATCCTCTAACAAGCAAACCCAAGGTGAATTTTATCTGGCGGATGCTATTCAAATAATGATAGATAAGGGTGCTAAGTTTGAGACCGAAGAGATTAACCTCTGGCTCGACGCTGGTACTCCGTCTGCATTGTTAGAGACGAATCGATATCTTCTCAGCAAGCATCCACAGCATGAGTACAATTTCCCAGGTAGTGTCATTAGGTCCCCTGTTTACATCCCGGAGACTGCTAGGATTGAAGACTCCATTATTGGTCCTTATGTGAGCCTGGATGAAGGTGCTGTGGTAAAGTCGTCCATAATTCAGGACTCCATTCTAGGCCAAGAGTGCACAATAGAGTTTGCAGCTCTCTACCACTCTCTGATCGGCAACAGCGCAGTAGTGCGGGGCAGCCATACTACCCTTAATGTCGGGGATAACTCTAGCATAAGTCTTGGACAATTCGATGAACTCTAAGCACTTCTAAAAACTTAGAACTATGTTTATAATTCCGCCACAGGCGAAAGGTGGTGGAAAGATGACCAGGGCTCGATATATCTCTAGCTCCATAGCTTTGTATCTGCTGTGGAGCTTCTTTGTTCTTTACCCCAATCCAGCAATGTTCTTCTCTTCAATCCCAAGGGCTATATCTCCGCCTATCGACGAACAAGCTGTGGCAGATATGGCCTCGAAGTTGCCTGATGATCCGGCAGCTATCGAGAGCGCCGTGAATAGCTACATTCGTTACGAGGTCCCGTGGCAAACCTATAATGTTCCCTGGTATTTTCCTACTGTGAGTGAAGCTTTGGCTAACAGGGCAGGAGATTGCCAAGCACGTATGATCGTCTTTGCTAGCATCCTAGAATACAAGGATATGCCTTACAAGCTGCGTTATTCTCTCGATCACGCATGGGTAGAGTACCCTAGAAAGAAGCCCAACCTGCTTGAAAAGAGGTCCCTTTCTGTCATGGTCAGTGACGGCAAGAGTATGAAGCTGAGTATTCCAAAGCAGGTGCAATGGAAGGAGACTTACAGGATTCGCAAGCAGCTGTGGTGGGATTATATGCCCATGGAGAAGAGGATCCTGATGCTGCTAGGGTTGCCGGTTGTAGTCTTTAGGCGCAAAATCTATGTATTGTTTGGCAGAGCTTCGAGAGCATTTATATCCATGCCTCGTTGGGTCAAGATAACCAACCGCTTGTGATCGATGGGCCTGGGCTTAGAGGGTATGCCATGATCAAGGCGTTTAGCACTCTGATTGGATTCTGTTTTACCTTGTTGGGTGTTATGGGGGCCATACCCGTGATTCATGCTCCTTGGCCTGACTCTGCACCTGACTTGATCATCGAGAATGCCTATGGGTATCTGTTCGGCATTTTACCCAGAAACTTACTCTTAAATGCACTTCATATAATAATCGGAAGCGTCATTTTGTATGCATCCAGGAGCGATTACACCGCCTACATGTCGCTCAGATTCGCGGCAATTATGTTCTTCCTGCTAGCCTTGCTGGGATTGTTTCCCTTTACTGAGACTCTTTTCGGGTTTATGCCTCTCTTTGGCCCCAATGTACTCCTGCATGGTCTTACTGCTATCGGTAGCTTTATCTTTCTGATATCGGTAGATATGCCACATCCAGGTCGTGGTGATAAGTTGATATTCTCAAGATGCCCACAGCTTGTATCCACATTACTTGCGTTTGGGGCTGGCTATTTCCTGGCGGTAACCTTGACAGATCTAGCTTATTGGTGGTCCTCAATGCCGTGGTATATATCACCCGAACACAAGGCATTCTACGTACGATTTTGGTCCGAAGCATCTTTCTGGTTAATACTTGCTGGCGTCTGCACATTTACAGCAGCAACTGTTCTTTCTATAGTACAGACCAAGCTGCAAGGTATTAATAACCTCTATCCATCGATTATTTGCTTGATTGTGGGCGTGCTCAACCTCATGATTCGCATCCCTGATTTCTCAGCTGTGATAATTCCTTGGGGTGTCTGCATTTCCTTGCTTACCTCAGCAGCTGCTATCATAGCCTATGCTCGTCAATTTGGAGCGACAAGATCCAATCCCAATAGTTTATTTGTGGACGGTGTATGAGCCATGTTGAGGCACCCACTTGTGACCTCCATAGTGTCGGCAACAGCTTTCGTGCTCTTGGTAGGTACCCCTACGGACGTTATACCGAATCCCTTATTCACTCGTATGACACCAGTGAGATTATTCGATTACCTGTTGTTGTGCGTGAACGCCTTGCTGTTTGGCATTTGGGTTTATCTCTCTACCAGAAAAGGATGCTCTCTAAACTCCATACACAGGCCAACTATAAGTGCGATGCTCTCCTTCCTTGCGATAGGATGCCCAACATGCAATAAGCTGGTACTGCTCTTGGTAGGTGCAAGTGGAGCCCTAAACTTCTGGGCTCCAATACAACCTGTTGTGGGATCTGTAGCTACTGCTTTAATGGCCTCAGTTGTCATTTGGGAACTCAGGAGATTGAAGGCCCATAGCTAACCACAGACTCTTCTCTATCTAATAGATAGCTATCAACCACAGTAGATAAACTGTCAGGGATATACCTGTAACAGCGCTCAGACGCATTACCTGCTTGTAGTTGCTGATGATTGCTCTCTCGTCGAACCTTCTGGACCAATAAGTTAGGAGGATTGCCTGGAGAGCAGTGCCCGCCAGTGCAATGCCCGCATACCATCCGCTATACGATTTTGCTAGCACATAAGCCAGCAGCGATCCACCAATGGTCTGTAAGCTTATAGCCCATATGAAGCATTTGGCAGGGCCAATGGCCACAGCAAGCGTCCTGTCGCCTCGTTTTGTGTCCTCCTCTATCTGGTATATCTGTGTAAGTGGATATAAACCTAGTATGATAAATATGGCTGTCATGGCTCCTATAGTACCTCTGATCGACATGACACCAGATAAGTCCCCTCTTTCTGCCAGCCATCCTGCTAGGAACACAACTAACCCTTGCCCAAGGCCGATAGCGGTAGTACTGCTCCACGGAGAGCTCTTCAACCTTATACGGGGATGGGAATAAGCCACAGACAAGGCGGCAAACACTATGTATGCCAGAGCAAATCCAGGACTAATCGTACAGGCTATAAGGAAGCCGATGAGCTTGCAAGCCAGTGAAAATGGCAGGAGATATCCACTCACAGGAGGTGGATGAAGCAAGCCTCCTACTGGTCCTGTATCACGATCGTAATAGGAGTTAAGAGCCGTAGCTCCTCCATACAGGAATACGTGCAGCGCTATATATCCGAGGCATTGATCCCAGCCTAAGCTTCCTCCAGCAAGCAACCAACCCCATAGGTATACAGGTGACAGCAGTATCTGGAAGTGCAGCCGCAAATGGACAAACAAATCCCGATAGGGGATTAGAGAAACTGATCTAATCATGATGTAGTTTATCCGACATAATATTACTGACCTAATGATAGATCTGCGATCAGAGGAAAGTGATCGCTAGGGAAGATTGGAGGCTCACCGGTTCGATCGAGGTGGAAACTCCTGATGTACCACCTGGCATTTCCATCTCTTACCAGTATCCAATCTATCCTGCCAGAGTGCGTAGGCTTGCCAGTAAATCTGTGAAACGTGAACCCCTCCTTATCTTCCATGCAACCAGCCTCCAAATAGGCATCCTTAAAGCCCGCATCCATAAAAAGCTTGTACGGTTCGGTCTCGGGGGTGCAGTTGAAGTCTCCAGTTATCAGCACAGGAAATCTATTAGGGACTATAGATTCTATTTGAGAGAGCAGTTTCTTTGTCCCTTCTACTCTTGCAGTGCGGCCTTCGTGATCTAGATGGGTATTGAAGTGAAAGAATCTCAACCCACTAGCTTTATGCTCGAAAAGGCACCAAGTGGCCACGCGGATGCAGGCGGCATCCCATCCAAGTCCCATCTGAGTGCAATCCTCATTGAGCCAGAACCCGCCTGAATTGATCCTTTCCAGCTTATCCTTTTTCCAGTAGATGGCGGCATACTCCCAAGGTTCTCTAGCGCCATACTGCAGCCCAATGTACTTATCGTAGTCTCTCATCTCTTGGTACTTTTGTAGATTACCTTCCTGCACTTCTTGAAAGCCTATGAGATCTGGATTATTAGACAGAATAGTTCTTAAGTTCAGCGATGCTCTATGATCCCAAGCATTCTCACCGTCTTTATGGACAGCGCCTCTGACGTTAAAGCTCATCACTCGTATATCAGCCGACTTGACAGATATGTTTGCCTCCAACTTCTCTCTCCTTGGTGTCTGTCAAAAGCATTGTAACGAAGTTATAGTAAAATGTGCTCGCTCTCATTGGAGGAGGTTATGAATATCGATATTGAGGCTATAGAAAACTGGGTTGAGGAAACTAGACATAGATGGAAAGTCCCTGCCATTGGTTTGGCACTAGTCATCAATGGTAAAGAAGAGTTGCTCAGAGGTTTTGGACAAAGAGATCTTGACCTTGCACTACCAGCAACGGAATCCACTCTGTTCGCTATAGGCTCCTGTACCAAAGCCTTCACTGCTACTGCCCTGGCTTTGTTAGTAGAGCGTGGGCTGATGCAGTGGAATGTCCCGGTCAAGGAGTACATACCGTCATTCGAGCTATATGATAGGGATGCGTCTGCAAAGATCACTCCAGTCGATCTGCTTATTCATAGTTCTGGTTTGCCAAGACATGACCTGGTGTGGTACAGTGCCCCTCAATTATCCCGGAAGGATCTACTGTCACGTCTGCGGTATCTCGAACCTAGTAAAGACTTGCGCGCTGCCTGGCAATATCAAAACCTAATGTATGTTGTGGCAGGCTGCCTGATCCAGGAACTTACAGGAATGACTTGGGAGGATTTTGTTCTCACGCACATCTTGAAGCCTTTGGGCATGAGCAATACCAACTTTTCAGTGCGGGCGTCACAGCTATCGACTGATTATGCTCTGCCCTACGTGCAGGAGAACGAAGCAGTAAGAAGAACCGACTTTTTTGATTTGGATGCTATGGGGCCAGCAGGATCGATAAATTCGTGTGTAAGAGATATGGCTAAGTGGTTGCTATTTCACTTGGGATATTCCACTCATGAGATTTTTGGATCGACAAGCTCCCTGGAAAAGCTGCGTACTCCCCACATGCCCATAAGCACTCCTCCAAGGTATAAAGAACTATCTTATCAGGATTATTGTCTTGGATGGGTATCACAGACTTATAGGGGACGTAGATTGCTTTATCATGGAGGCAATATAGATGGGTTTTCTGCTCTGACCAGCTTCTGTCCCGAGTTAAGTATCGGCCTGGTGGTGCTGTCAAATATGGGGCAGAGTCCAGCTCCACAAGCAATCACTTTTGGTATCTACGACAGGCTTTTTGGTATGAGCCCACTGGACTGGAATGCTAGGCTTGAATCTGAGCAGGAACAGTCTAGGAAAATGACAACTCTGGGGCGCGAGGTCAGAGAAAAGGGCAGGAAGCCTGATGCAGCCCATTCACACAGCTTAGAAGACTATACCGGTACCTATAGCCACCCTGGGTATGGGACCCTGCAGATTTCCCAAGAGGAGGATGGAAGCCTATCAGTGCGCCTGAATGAACTTTCAGGAAAGGGTGCCCACTATCACTATGATACTTTTCTACTAGAGTTTGAGAAGTTACCTAGCCCCTTGCCTGCTACCTTTACAGCTAATTCCAGGGGAATCATAGATAGAGTTAGTATTCCTCTCGAAGCATCTGTCTCTGAGGTAGTCTTCAGACGTCGAGCTGCAGAAGAGTTATACGACCGATCGTACCTGCAGAGCTTTGTCGGTGATTATATCGCAGAAAGTAAGACAGTCGCCGTAACTCTTGATCGAGATGCATTACGCCTTGTGATCCCCGGCGAGTTGGATATATCGATGATACCCGAGAACCTCAACACTTTCGTTGCTATAAACACGTCATCCATATATGCTGAATTTGCCGTGTCCGAAGAAACTACGAGACTTATCCTTGCAGGACCTGAGTGGGCCATTGAGGCGCAGCGCACTACTGCATAGATATTCAGGAGTTGCTTATGAAGCTGGCTATCAGAGAAGGAATGATACCAGGAGACTCTCTACGCAAGAAGCTGGAATGGCTATCAAATATAGGCATAGAAGGTGTTGAGCTGCATGGCGCATCCTTAAGCCTGTCTGTATGGGAGCTTCGTTCAATATTTGCCAACAGCCCCATATCCGTTGCCAACATCTCTGGTACTGCTGACCTGCTCTCTCCGGATTCTGCTGTAAGGAGAGCTGCCATGGATCTTGGCAAGAGGAGACTACACCTTGCTGCTGAATTGGGTGCTACTGGAGTGCTGCTCGTACCTCAGTTCGGGACCAAACCGCTACTGCCTGACCTCTCTCCATATAGGAATGCTATGGAGCTGGAGAGAGAGTTGTTTATAACGCAAATGAGGGAGCTCTCGGAACTAGCTGAGACTGAAGGCACGATTATATTCCTCGAGCCACTCAACCGATATGAAGCACATCTGGTCAACACTCTTCAAGATGCTTGCAACTTGGCTCGGGAGATAGGCCCAAGAGTCAGGATAATGGCAGATTTCTTTCATATGAACATAGAAGAAGCAGATATAGCCCAGAGCATAAAAGCTGCGGCAGACCAAATCGTCTACGTGCACGTAGCGGATAGTAATCGTCTACAGCCTGGCAAGGGACACATAGATTTCACTCAAGGTTTTAGAGCGCTAAAAGAAATAGGATATGACGGTTATCTGGGCATAGAATGCCGTATAGCAGGTGAGCTTGAAGCTGCCCTGCAAGAGTGTGCACACCTGCTTCGAGAATGGTGGCAAGCAGCCTGATTCGAAAGATCTCTGTAATCAAAGAACGGACGGGACGCTAAGGGAATATTATTCCCAGTTTGATCGCTCTATCTGGATGCTCATCTATCAGCTTATATGCCTCGGGAGCATCATCAAAGGGCACTACAGGCTGTATTATCCCCTCAACTCGAAGCTTGCCTTCTGTTAGCCACTTGAGTGCCAGGCTAACATATCGATCGAGATTCCAGCGAGGATATTCCCTCATAGGCAGGCTCTCTGAGCGCGCTGATATGAGCTCAATACGGTTAATGTGGAATTCATCACCCAGGTATAAGCCGCTGGCATCTCTGCCATAGAAAGAGAGCACACATACCCTGCCACCAAATCCGGTTGATCTAATAGCCTGCTGTAGTGCTATAGTGTTGCCGCTAACCTCGATTGATACGTCCACGCCGGAGCCACTCCTGTCTTGGGATGCGCTTCTGTATCCCCCTATAACTCTCCTAGGGGATGTGCCTTCGATAGGGGCGAATGGTGGCGTAAGCTCGCGTATTTTTACTCCGACATCGCCGACTGTCGGATCCAGCGTGACATCGGCTCCCAAGGATTCAGCTAACTTCCTTCTGGTCTCAACGGGGTCTACTCCTATTACCATATCTGCTCCCGCAAGTCGGGCCATCTGTACCGTCATTAGGCCTATAGCACCAAGCCCAAATACTGCCACCCTATCTCCAAGATCTATTCTGGCGTCCCTAATCGCCATAGCCATCACAGCGGGGTCAAGGCATACTAACGCCTCATCGGATATCCCTTCGGGGACTGCATCTACCTCCGATTCATCCACCGTATGCGTCTCGCGTATGGGCAAATGGCCGAATACTCTGTCACCGACCCTAAACCTAGTTACCTCACTGCCTATCTCAGTGACGGTTCCCACTGCCATATTCCCTAGTCTAAATGGGAACCTCTTTAGGCCTTCCTCGGACGATATTGGCTTGACCACGCCTGCATCAGGGTCATATGGACGGTTTGCTTCTGGATCGTTCCTGTACGCTACCAGTTCCGTACCGTGTTTCGGGGATGCGAACTCAGTGCGTATGCGTACTTGCTTAGGACCAAGGGGCGGGTCATCATACTCACGAATAGCCGGTGTTCTGGGCGCAATGGCAATAAGTTCTCTCGGCATGTGCTCCTCCAAGTAAAAGGTGCTACACAGCAATTTATCAGAAAATAGCGTATGACTCACAAGGTGTGGGTTGTCCTAACATGGACTCTTACATCTTAGGTCGGATATTGTGACTTTTCATTTAGTCCTTGCATAGTCCTCAAAGTGTAAGATAGTTTCGGGATATATTTTGGCCTGAGGAGTGTGAGTTGAAAAGGATATTAATTGTGGGAGCCAGCCTGGCAGGTGGTAGGGCAGTGGAAGCTCTTCGTCAGGAAGGATTCGATGGAGAGATAATTCTCGTGGGTGAAGAGGCTTACAGACCTTATGAACGTCCTCCACTATCAAAGGCGTTCATGAGAAGCGAGGTAAGTGAGGATAGTCTCTATCTACAATCTGATCAGTTTTATGATGATAACGAGGTTAAGCTGATACTTGGTAAGCGAGCCGTGGAACTTCACCCTCGCGAGAGAATGCTCGTGTTGAACGACGGCAACAGGATCACCTACGACTCCGTCCTGCTATGTACGGGCGCTACTCCCAAGAAGCTGGAGGTACCTGGCAATGACCTAGAGGGCATATTTTATCTGCGTAGTTTGGATGATGCCGGATGTATAAGATCTGAGGCAGGAAAAGCCCAAAGGGTTGTCCTTGTAGGTTCTGGCTTTATAGTTTGTGAGCTCGCAGCTTCCTTCATACAGATGGGTCTCGAAGTGATAATCGTGGGGCTGCAATCCGCGTTAATGAAGAAAGCCTTTGGGCAAGATATTGGAGCTACATTTACTGAGGTGCACCGGTCTCATGGGGTACAAATACACCTAGAGGAACATGTCACGGGTTTCCGAGGTGCTGGCAAAGTAGAGCAGGTTATCACTAGTTCAGGCAAGAAGCTTGATTGTGACTTTGTAGTGGTAGGAATAGGCGTGACTCCGGCTTGCTCTTGGTTAGCAAGCTCAGGCGTTAAAATGAGTGATGGTGTTCTGATAGATGATTACTGTAGAGCCTCTGTCCCAGGGGTGTTTGCTGCTGGTGATGTGGCTAGGTGGTTCTATCCCCGTGTCGAGAAATTCGTGCGGGTCGAGCACTATGATAATGCTCAGAACCAAGGAGTTGCGGCCGCCCGAAGTATCCTAGGTAAAGGTGAGTCCTATTCTCCGGTGCTCTTCTTCTGGTCTGATCAGTACGATTTGCATATCCAGTATGTTGGATATGCAGAAGACTATCAGCAGATAGTCCTTAGAGGAGATAAAACATCAACCTCCTGGTGTGCATTCTATATTTCGGGCGATCGTTTGGTGGCTACGCTTGCTGTGAACAGACCTCGAGAACTTTCTGTGTCTAGGAGAATCATCTCAAGGGGTATTCCTGTAGACCCCAAGCAGCTTGCAGATGAACAATTTGAACTGCGATCCCTTCTAGGTAGTAAATAGCAAAAGTGTCAGGTGGGTTTTACCATGAGGCTTAACCCTTCAGGAATCTTGCTGGTGGAGATCAACTTTGTTCAAGATAATGCTTTCTAAAGAAGGTAGTGAGTTAGTTCCCAATATAAATATCGAAGACATAAGCGATGTCATATCTCGGGAAAATAACCTGCTGTGGGTAGATGCGATCTCTCCCAGCAAGAACGAGATGGAAAAGCTTCAGGAAGAGTTTGGCTTCCATGAACTCTCGATAGAGGATGCGCTCAAACCTTGGCAAAGGCCTAAGATTGATCAGTACGATAGCTATTACTTTATCGTTATTTACACCGCCAGATTTATTCCGGAGCAAGTGGACATACAGGAGGTAGAGTTAGATATATTCCTAGGTAGGAACTACATCGTCACGGTGCATGGGGAGGAAATATCTGAGCTCAATGATGTAGCTCGGAGATGGCAGCAGAACATCTCCAAGCTCAAACCCTCTGCAGGAGTGCTGCTGTATAGCATAATTGACTCAATTGTCGATAGCTACTTCCCACTAGTTGATACCTTGGGCGATCACATAGAGAGATTTGAAGAAACTATCTTCTCGGGAAGACAGATCACGCTTCAGGGAGAGGTGTTCAGACTACGTAAGGAGCTGCTACAGCTAAGGAGGGTGCTTGGTCCCCAGAGAGATCTGCTTCTTCATCTTAGCCGGATGGAATCAGCATTGCTTGAAGGAGATGTCCGGACATACTTTCAGGATGTGTACGATCATATCATGAGGGTAACGGATACTATTGATCTATATCGTGATCTGCTCAATAGCGTGCTCGAGTCCTATTTGACCGTAGCTTCCAATAACTTAAACATAACTGTACGAACACTCACATCATGGTCGATCATATTGATGACGCTCGCGCTCATTGCGGGTATATACGGTATGAACTTCGAGCACATGCCTGAGCTGCATTGGCGCTATGGCTATCCGGGCGTGCTTCTTATAATGTTATTGATTACTGTTATTTTGTACTACTACTTCAAGCGCAGGCGGTGGCTTTAGCAGATCGTAACTGTCTGCTCATGGATAGCCTGCTCTTAGAGCATTTATCTCTGACCATAGCTTTTCAGCTCTAGCTCTGATCCCATCTACAGGGCCATGAATTATCGATCGAGAGACGTTTATTACTACAGGACCTGAACGGGAAGCTCCTACTGCCGCAACGAGGTCCCCTCCTTGTGCACCTATGCCCGGAATAAGTAGTGGGTGCTTAGGGGCGATCCTTCTTACTTGTTCCAGCTCATCAGGCGCAGTTGCCCCTACTACTAGCCCTACATCGGCCGCATAGTTATCTCTTGTTACCATAGATGCCACAAGCTGGTACAAGGGCGTATCGTCCACTTCCAGCAATTGGATATCAGCTCCCCCTGAGTTCGACGTTCTGCATAGGACCCAAACCCCTTTCTCGTGGTAGCCGAAGAACGGCATCATCGAGTCTAGCCCCATATAAGGATTCACAGTGACAGAGTCAAATCCCAATACTTCGAATATGGCCTTGGCATACATTCTGGAGGTGTTGGGGATATCGCCTCTTTTGGCATCTGCTATAGTCACAACCCCAGTTGGGATAAGTTCTAACGTCGATTGCAGAAGGTTGAAGCCATCGGCACCCATAGCCTCATAGAAAGCAAAGTTGAGCTTGTAGGCACAAACCAGATCTGAGGTTGCATCTATCACAGCACGATTAAAGTCGAGCACACCCCTGTGAGATCTCTCAAATCCCTCTGGAAGGAAATCAAGCTCAGGGTCCAGTCCTACGCATAGCAGAGTATTGTGGGCCTCTTGGATCCGCTTCAGCTTGTCCATGAATCTCATAGCTCTATTCCTCTTCAACACGAATATAACACCTATCAACTAGAATGACTTTCTAAAGATCAAGGTGGAAACCTAGCAATATGCTATTCACTTTGTAGTTATCAACGTAAAAGTTTTTTTATAAGGAGGGAGGATACATCTTAGTAACTATAGTACAGGATAAAACGTTCTTTATAATGCGGTACAAGTGGTTATTAGTCACCATTTTCCGAAAGGCGAGAATTATGCAATACAGTCAAGCTAACTTCTATGCCAGGGTCTGTGCTTTGCTCTGCATCTTAACATTGACAGTAGCAATAGCTGGACAAATTAGTCCAAGCCGTGCGGCTGGCAATGATCATATTGAACAGAATCTGAGGTCATTGCGACAGAACTTGAACGAAGTCAAAAGTCAGCTGGTAGTAGTCTTTTCGTCGCGGATATCTGTTGAGCAAGCCAGGAACAAGATTAGAGCAACCGGGGGTAAGATCACTAAAAGCTCTACTAGGTTTCGTAGGACTTATCTTGCAGTTTATCCAGACGCACAGGCTGCCAGCCGGGCGTATAACCTCCTCAAGGCAGACAGCAATACTGTTAATATTTTTTTCAACAGAAAAATAAAGGTTCCTAGTGATATACCAGGTTTGCCTGTATCTATAAGCAAGCAAGCTAGAAGGGACTTTTCATCTACTAAGCCAGCTTGGGAGAATCAAGGAGCCAGTGAGACCCTGTCACCACAAGCCATACCAGGCAACCTTGGGACATTCCAGTGGAGCCTTCAAAGAATAGGCTATGACCTGGCTCCCAGCCCGACCTCTAATGCACCAGTAGTAGCGGTGATAGATACAGGAGTAGATTATAATCATCCCGACATAGAGCCCAATTATATGCCCTGCCCGGCTGCTTTAGCTCAAGCAGGTTTCTACTGTGATGTTATCGATCAGGATAACGATCCGATGGATGCCGTCGGACATGGTACCCATGTAGCGGGGATAATCGCCGCTGCCGATGACTCGTTTGGGACTACTGGTGTTTCGCCTAAGAGCAAGATATTGGCTGTTAGGATCTTTGATGATCTCGGTTATACGGACCTTATGACGATATTTGCGGCTCTGGATTACGTACGCCTCGCTAAAACCCAAATTCCCGATCTAAAAGTAGCCAATATGAGTTGGGGAGGCTATGCGGATATAGGCTCGCCAGAGTATCAAGAAATGGCTGCTCGCATATCTGCACTCAGAAATAGTGGCATACTGCCAGTTGCCTCTGCTGGTAATGATAGCGACAATCCATCTCAGTACCTTGCAGTGGTTTCAGGTGAAAAGATCGTTCCTATTCCTGCTGCGCTCCCTGGAGTCCTATCTGTGGCTGCAACAGATTACAATGATTACAGAGCGTTCTTTAGTAACTACTCTACTCCAATTAAGCTGAATGACTGTCAGAAGATAATTCCTCCCGGCGACTATGATCCAGGATTCGTGCAATGCTCTCCGGATAATACCTATACTAATTTGACCTACAACCTGGCCCAGATAGCAGCTCCTGGATGGCAAGTGCTTGCTCCCACACTACGTGGCCAATATGTGGAGTTCTCTGGAACATCTATGGCTTCTCCAATGGTCGCAGGAGCTGCTGCTAGGGTAATGAGCCAATATCCGGCTATGACCGTAGGACAGGTTCAGGATAGGCTTATTTCTACTGGGCAATCCTTGGGCATCTCCAAGGGCTTCCCTATAGCCACCCCGAGGCTTGATTTACGAAGGGCATTAGGAGTATCTGGGACCGGTATTACCGGGCGGGTAGTAGATGGGTTTACAGGTATACCTATCGCAAATGCTACCGTGTCTATCAAGTACGGTAACACCCAACTTGCTACTACCACGACCGACAAGGCTGGATTCTATACATTTAGTGGCCTTGCAGGCAGTCGAACCTACACGATAACAGCTAATAGGGCAGGTTACATCGCGAACAGTAGGAATGCTAATACTGTATCGGGCCAATACCTTGATCCTGGTGATCTTAGCCTCGCTCCACTCCGAAATGATGGTTCCTATACCTTTATGTTGGAGTGGAACAATGTGGCTACAGGTTTCTATGAGTGGCAGTCTGCGTATTTCCTTGCAAGGGGTTATCCGTGGCCCGTCAACCCGGCCAGTATGCCTATGGCTCTTCTAGATACCTACATCAGCGTACCCGCTATTTCCGAGCCCAATGATGTGTTCGTCTATAATCCTCTAAACAAGGGCACAACTGCTACTTACCCATACGTCAAAGTGCTACATGATAGCGAATATGATATCACCCCGCATGAGGGGGCCATAGTTCGACAATTATCACCATCTGGCAAGATCAGATACGGAGTCGAATGGCTATCTCCCGGCGGTTACACACGTCCTAATGCGATGGTTAGTATCTACCGTAACGGGGTACTACTGCGCAGAGCACAACTTTCCCTGTCTAATGCCCCAACCGATGGTACAAGCGCGAACGCCTCGAGAAGGTATGCTCATTGGGCTCTCTATGCCATCAATAGCCAGGGGAATTTGTCCAATGCGTTTGGCGAATCTAACGGTCAGCGTAGCAGCTACCACTACTGGGTGTATCGAAACGGTAATATACCTGGAGTTCCTGGTCCTGGGGTTGGCCAGCCGCTCACGGCTTACCTAGAGCTTGCAGATGGTGTTTCTGGCGGCCCTCTGCCCGGGTGTAATGGAGATTGTGCCGATGTCTACAGATACAGGATGGTAGAAGGCAGGACTTACTCGTTTACTTTGTCAAGACCTGCAAGCACCAGCTTCCAACTGGAGCTTTACGCTCCCAATGCTACTTCTATTGCAGAGACTATACCTATCAAGATAGGAGAGGAGAATGGGGATACCGTTACTTTACAGTACACGGTGCCAAGAGGCAGAACAGGCACATACTATCTTGCGGTAGTGGATTACATGGGAAGTGGTCCATATACGCTGGTCAGACAAAGATAAATAGCATCTTTTGTGAGCTGCTTACTTGGATCCCAGGGTGTTCTTCAATACCCTGGGATCGTTATTGTGCTATATATTTAGTTACTGCTTAATCGAGCTAGAGCGGGGGTAGATTATAATGCCAAAGAGACAGCCTAGACTTACTTCAATATGTTTGTCCCTTATATGTTTCCTGCTTTTGATCTCGTGCGGTCAACAGACAACAGGACCTAGTCTGGGAGGTACTCCAGCAGCTTCTCCGAGTAGCCCGAGCCCGTCTGCTAGTGCCCAACCGAGTCCTAGCCCCACTTCTGGTAGCCAATCCCAGAAGAATATCAAACTCGTTGTCTGGGATACGGCTACTTCAGGCGTGCAGAAAGAGATTATAGAGACCCTGGCGAGAGAATTCGAGAAGGATAACCCTGGAGTCCAGATAGAGCACGAGGGTTATCCATTTGATGAGCTGCAGAAAACACTACAGAGGGCGATTACCTCTGGTAAAGGCCCTGATATAGCGCAGATAAACAATGGAGAAAGTAGCATGGGCCCCCTGGTGAGAGCCAAGCTACTTATACCTCTAACCAAGTATGATAAGCAGTATGGCTGGTCTAAGAAGTTTGCGCCTGCATTGCTTGCGAGGAATATGTACACAGAAGATGGTAAAACCTTTGGTAAAGGTGTCCTCTGGGGAGTTTCTCAGACCGGAGAGCTGGTGGGATTCTATTACAACAAGAAAATCTTCCAGCAAAACGGCATACAGGTTCCTAAGACGTTTGATGAGTTAGAGCAGGTAATGCAAACTCTCAAGGACAAGGGTGTGACTCCACTTATCTTTGGGAATCTGGATAAATGGCAGGCTATTCACCTCTATGGAGAGATACTGGGGACCATGACTAACAGGGAATACTTGGATGGTTTAATTTACCGCCAAGGGAACAAGTCTTGGGATACTCCTCAGATCAAGCAGGCAGCTGCTAAGCTTCAAGAGTGGGAATCCAAAGGCTACTTTATAAAGAACTACGCTGCTTTGCATTCTGATGATGCATGGAAGCTTTTTGCTGCTGGCAAGGGTGCAATGCTTTTGCAGGGGAGCTGGCTAACCGGGGATATACAGAAGGCTATGGGGAGCAACGCTGGTTTCTTCGCTATGCCACCCAGAGGTAATAAGACTGTACTCCACGTGGGGGGTGTTGGTATACCATATGGCATCATCAAGACCACTAAATACCCGGACGTAGCTGCTAAGTTCATCAATTTCTTGGTATCAGATAGAGCAGTTCAGTTGCTGCTTGAAAATGGCCAGCTACCAGCGATAAAGGTTCCTCAGTCTTATATAAAGCCTAATACGGTATCTGGAGATCTCTACAAAGCTTGGAATAAGGTCAATGACGAAAATGCTCTGGGACATTACTTGGACTGGGCTACTCCTACTTTCTATGACACCCTAACTGCTCATCTCCAACTTCTACTAGCACACAAGGAGAGCCCTGATCAGTTTGCAAAGGCGCTTGAGGCTGATTATTCCAAGTTCCTGCAGCAAGAACAAAAGTAGGTCATCACAGAGTGAAGTACAGCATGTCTGGACGTAGCAGGAGATACGGCTCAGCTTTAGAGCCGTATCTCTACCTACTGCCTTCATTAGTAATATTTACTCTGTTCGTTGGCATACCTACCTTGGGTGCTGTGGTGCTCAGCCTGCTTTCTTGGGATGGGTACACAGCACCCAGGTTCGTGGGACTAGCTAATTACGTGCAGGCTTTCTCGGATCCTATATTTTGGCTGTCTCTTTGGCATAACGTTGTACTAATTCCTTATTACGTTTTATTGCCAGCTGTGTTAGGGCTGGCACCTGCTGCAGTTGTTCATCATCTCAAGCTGAGAGGTAGTTCTATCTTCCGTGTAGGTTTTTTCCTGCCTTACATCATGCCTGGAGTGCTTATAGGCGTGGTGTGGAGATGGATGCTAAACCCTGCCTTTGGTCCTGTAAATAGCCTACTGGGGCTGGTGGGTATACAACCATTAGGTTGGTTGGGCGACTTCAACCTCGCTCTACCTTCTGTGGGGCTTATAGGAGCATGGGCTACCTATGGCTTTTGTTATGTAGTTTTCCTCGCGGGTTTGCAGAAGATCCCTCAGGAACTCTATGAGGCTGCCCGGATTGACGGAGCTTCTGGCTGGCAGGAATTTCTAGCGGTTACCCTGCCAGGACTGCGTGGGGAGATAGCAGTGGTGATAGCTGTTAACCTAATAAATGCTCTCAAGGTCTTTGACGTAATATGGGCTACTACTAGAGGCGGTCCGGGAAGATCTACTAGCGTAGTGGTGCTCTATATGCTCGAGAACGCATTTAACATAAACAGAGTAGGCTATGGTTCCGTGCTGGGAGTTATCATAGCTGTTCTAACTCTAGGTTTGACCTTGGTCACGCTAAGGCTATTTGGAGAAAGCAGTGATTAAGAAAGGTTTGATCTATCTAGCCTTAATAGTTGGCCTGATAGTAGCCATAGGCCCTTTTATTATCACCACTTTAGCATCGTTTAAGACCGACATAGAACTTGTCCAAGGAACTTTTTCCCTTCCTAGTAGGTGGCAGTTTGAAAACTATGTTACTGCCTGGACACAGGGAGGATTTAGCCGCTTCTTTATAAATAGCTTGATAGTTGCGGTGGCGGTGGTGATACCTTCGATCATTCTGTCTTGTATGTCAGGTTATGCTTTCTCCCGTTTCAATTTCAAAGGTGCAAGGTTTCTCTTTGCTTTCCTGCTACTGGGATTGATAGTCCCCTTACAAGCAATAGTGGTACCACTTTTCTACGTCCTTAAGACTATGTACATGCTGAATTCTTATTGGGGGTTGATACTGCCTCAAATCGCGCTCAGCCTATCTTTTGGAACCTTGCTGCTGAGGCAGGCCTTCAGCAGCGTTCCCAGAGATATAACGGAGGCTGCAATAGTGGATGGGGCTAGCTCGTGGAGGATACTATGGTGGGTGCTCGTGCCGCTTATTCGTCCAGTCATAGGCACCCTAGGGTTACTGTTCTTTATATGGACATGGAATGAATTTTTGCTGCCGTTTGTGGTGACAACAGATCCTCAGTATCAGACTTTACCAGTCGGCCTGCTGTACTTCCAGCAGCGCTGGACTACTAACATACCAGTTACCGCAGCGGGGGCTACAATCATCTACGTACCGCTCACAGTGATTTTCCTGATATTTCAGAGGCAACTTATCCAAGGGCTTACCACAGGAGCTGTAAAGGGCTAGAATGACTTTGTTTTCGTAGGTGTGGAGAGATGAGCTTTACCTTATTACAATCAATTACTATGTTCGCAACACATATAGCTTGATTTATTATATGGGGAGGTGCCCTTGTGGGTTCTAGCAATAATGCTAGTTACGATGTAGCGGTAGTAGGGCTGGGGGCAATGGGAAGCGCTACTGCCTATATGCTAGCGTCTCGCGGATACAGAGTGATAGCTTTCGACACTTATTCGCCTCCGCATTCTCTTGGTTCCAGCCATGGTGAAAGTCGAATAATTCGTGAGGCGTACTTTGAATCACCTCAGTATGTACCCCTTGTAAGACGATCTTACGAACTGTGGAGATTACTGGAAGAAGATGCTAATACTCGATTGCTTACTATAACCGGAGGATTATATGTAGGGCCTCGTGACGGGGAACTTATCAGTGGTGTGCTGTCCAGTTCCCAACAGTGGAATATTCCTTGTGAACTGTTAACTAGTGATGAACTAAGACATCGTTATCCAGAAATACATGTGCCAGAGAATTTGGAGGCCATACTCGAACCTGGTGTAGGAGTCCTGCAGCCTGAAGCTTGTATATCCTCTTTCCTTCAGGGAGCGGCAGCTCGTGGGGTGCACCTGCACATGAGAGAGAAAGTTTTGTCCTGGAGGACTGAAGGCTCGGGGTTCAGGGTATTTACATCTCTTTCGCCTAGCGGTTATCTAGCAGAGAGAGTCATCCTGACCGTGGGGCCGTGGGCGCCTGAAATTCTTGCAGACATAGGCGTTCCCTTACAGGTTCTAAGAGTGTTTGTGGCCTACTTTAGGCGTGGGGATGAGCGTGATGGTATAGATGGACATAACTTGCCAGTACACTTGTGGCAATTGCCTGAGGGAACGTACTATGGCATGCCTTACAACAAGCGTGTGGGCATGAAGTTTGGTCGTCATGATGACGGCACTCCTTGCACCCCAGATACTATCGCCAGGGGAGTTACACCGGACGAGATAGAACGATTAAAAAGCATAGTTGCTAAGCTAATTCCTTCCATATCTCACCCAGTAGATGCCTCCACATGTATGTACACCATGACGCCGGACCAACACTTTGTTGTGGATCATCATCCATTCCAAAGCGGGGTAGTGCTTGCTTGTGGATTCTCAGGGCATGGGTTCAAATTCGCTCCAGTAATTGGGGAGATCCTGGCGGATCTTGCTATTGAAGGACGCACATCTCACCCAATAGACTTTCTATCTCTAAAAAGGTTTACCCCATCGGGAGCTACCCAGCATGCCTAGTAGAGACAACCTTAGAATCTTCTGGCCGAGACAGAAAATACCGGCCGTCCTGCTAGTAGATGATCCTGTCCCTTGTCGTAACCCTGCATGGTATGAGTTCCCTCATGATGGTCATGAGCCTGTAGCGCCAATTTCATTCCTTGAGGCTTTTGCTGATATGCTCGATCAATATGATGTAAAAGGCAAATTCTCTCTGATCCCTTGCCCAGGAGCTACTGGCAGAATAGATAATTGCTTGCCAGGAATTGGTAGAGATGAATTAGAGCTCTTTCTCACTGTAGTTAGGGAGAGAATTGCGAGAAGGTGTGATATCTCCCCTGAATTGCTGACTCACAATTACGCTATGGATATCACTGCGTGGCAGCCACTAGATGAGCGTGAGGATGTATGGTTTGATCGACAGGATTTGGACACAATGGTTAGTTATATAAGCACTGCATTAGAAATACTTACCAACGTTGGATTATCTCCCAATGGTGTTACATCACCTTGGAGGTTAGGAGCAGCCGTTGAAGATCTATACTGTGAAGCCATCAGGACTTCGCTTAAGGCTGTTACTGATACAAACCACGGATGGTATTTTGTCCACTGTGATGATACCTCCGAGGTCGTATCTCCAAGACTTTCCATGTGCGGAGATGGTGAATCTTTGGTCAGTATAGTCTCGGGTACATGTATGGATTTCGCTTGGCACACCCAGAAAGGGCGTGATCCAGACGTTGACTTGTGGATTACAGAAGATGGCCTGAATGGGAGGTTAGGATTTCTCTTATGTCATCAAAGTCCCCTAGTAATGACCACTCATTGGCAATCTTTGTTTTCAAATGGCTCATGGAAGGGCCTAGAAGGCTTGCGAGAAGTAATAAGGCGTATAGACACTGTATGGAGAAAAGATATCATCTGGATGACCCCCAGCAAGCTTGCTAGCTATTATGTTGCGATGGAAACCGCTGTCTATAAACAAAGTACACCGCTGGATGGGGAAATTACCTTGTCCATAGAAATTGCCCAAGGAATTGATTGTCATGACTTTACATTTCAACTAACCCCTGGATTTGTGCCTACTAAGGTTTTTGTTGACGGTGTGATACTAGAACGTGTTCAAACCTGTACGCTGACAAGTAATACATGGTATTACGATGAAGCTCACAATACTTGCACGATATGTTGTGATATATCTAATAAAGCTGAATTAAGTTTACAATAATGGCTTCAAGCTAAGTTTATATAGTAATTTTTACATAGCAGTCTACTCGTGTATTTTCAGTGTAGATACCTCACCTGTGCTGAAATCTACAATTCTAATAGCGTGATTATTGGTGTCGGCTACGTAAAGATAGCGAGATGTGGCAGAAAGGCCACCCGGTTCAGCAAGACTAGCATCCTGCCTGGTACCATCCCTTAGCTCCTGTTTGCCTGAACCAACCCAGGTTCGACACTCACGTGTATGCGGATCTAGAATTTTGATCTTGTTGTTGTAGCTATCGGCGATGTACAACTTTCCAGCATGCCATTCAACATCAAGGGGGTGCTGAAGTCTAACCATTCCGCCTACACCGTCAACATCTCCGAACTCAAATAGGTCTATGCCTACCAGAGTCTCTACTCTTCCACTAGCTGGATCTAGAAGACGAATAGAGCTAGTTTCACTGTCGGCAAAATATAGTAATTGGCCATCCGTAGTAAGCCCGCTTGGCTGAGCTAACCATGCTGCAGAAGCTGGCCCATCCTTAATGCCTTCCCTGGCCGTGCCGGCAAGAGGGCGCACTACTCCTGATGGCATCTCCATAGCCCATATTTGATGGCACCCTGCCATAGCTATATACAGTACGTCGTTGACTATCTCTAGATCCCAGGGTGAGTTTAGCTCTGTGTACTTTCCAATTGATGGTTGGAAAGAGATTGGATATCCCTGTTCTCCAGTACCGGCTATAGTTTCGACTTTACCTTCGTTTAGATGTAGTAGACGCAAGGCGTGGTTTTCTGTATCTGCAACGTACAGTTCATTCCCACGTATCGCCATGCCCTGAGGGTGATTAAACTTTGCCTCTGAGGCAGATCCATCTACCAATCCTTCCTCACCATTTCCCCAGATTCGGCGTATCTTTCCGGATAGCGAGCACTCTAGGATACGGTTATGGTTTGAATCAGCTATATATAGGCTATCTTCATCTTCCAGAGCTAGCACTTTGCCGGGGAAAGCGAGTATTCCCTCTGGAGCCCTCTCTGCATTGAATCTTATAGGGGTCCGGTCGAGAATGCCTAATGAGTCATACTCCTGGATCATCTGCGAGATGATGTTATCAAGCTCAGGGAACCTTATCTCGCCTTCGTGCATACCCACTATTCGACCGGTAGGGTCAATGAAATAGAGAGTAGGCCAGGCTCGTACGGCATATTCACTCCAGATTTGGAGATTGGCATCATTCACAACTGGATGCCTGACTGAATATCTCCTAATAGCATTTCTTATCCCCGTGTCTGATCTTTCAGCCATAAACTTAGCTGAATGCACTCCTATTACTACCAACTCATCTGGATACTTCTCCTCGAGTTTTCGCAGGTGAGGTAGTATATGCATGCAGTTGATGCAACAGTAGGTCCAGAAATCCAGTATAACTATCTTTCCCCTCAAATCTGCCAGGCTTATGTGCCTATCTGTGTTGAACCACTTAAGACCACCTGGGAAATCCGGGGCCCTTATTTTCCCCTCAAATCTTCTATTTGCCATTACTCACCCCTGAATACTTTCTTTTGCTCAAAGCAAACCAGTAGTTACATATAATTACTGTCCGCTATCATCAACCATGCCAAAGACGCCCAGCCTGCTGAATTCTACCCTATATATGAAACTCAAGAACGCACATTATAATTTCTTGCCTAAACGCTTAATTCCAACCACTGTTGTTAGATGCTAGACTGCATGTTACTCTTGAGAAGAGTATGCAAATTGCAAACATTTTGGTATTTCCGAAATGTTAGATATCAGTATATAATTATTTGGAGGACTAAAGGTATGGAAGAAGAAAACCTTGCTAGATTCCGAAGAGCATATTGGAAGGTAGTACACCTGGTAGATGCGCTTAGGCTAAGGTTATGGGAAGACAAAGGGTTGACACTCCCCCAACTCAGGGTGTTGTTTATATTGAGAAGGCATCCAGGGGCTACAACTAACTTTATATCCCAGCAGTTAGGAGTAACTGTATCTACTGTTAGCGGTTTGGTGGATAAGCTTGTCAGAGCTGGATTAGTTGAAAGGCTGCAAGCTCCTGATGACCGCAGAGTGATACCCCTTAGGTTGACACCCGAAGGAGAATCCGTTGTGGGTGATATCCGACAGATCAACAGGGAGTATCTGGCAAATATAGCTAGTGCATTAGGTGATGATCTTGAAGAGGTCACTCAGGCTCTAGAGAAGCTTGGTAGTGCTGCTGAAACACTTCCCCCACCGTCAAACCCATTGGAGGTGTCTGTTGAGCCTGAGCGCTAGTATAAGGCGGACATTTAGCGCGCTGTCTGTCTATAACTATAGAGTATTTTGGCTTGGGCAGCTTATATCACTGTCCGGCACTTGGATGCAGACCATAGCTCAATCATGGCTGGTTCTTCAGCTTACTAATTCACCAAGTGCTTTAGGTTTCGTAACGATGTTGCAGTTCTTGCCCATTACCGTCATGGCTCTTTTTGGAGGGGTACTTGCCGACAGATTACCAAAACATAGGGTCCTAATCATAACCCAATCTTCAGCTGCTATCCAAGCCGGCATTTTGGCAATCCTTGTGATATCGCATCATGTTCAACTATGGCATGTCTATGTATTGGCATTTTGCTTAGGGGTAATCAATTCTATTGACAATCCCACAAGACAAGCATTTGTAGTGGAGCTTGTAGGACCAGATAAACTTGCTAATGCTGTAGCCCTTAACAGCATGCTCTTCAACTCCGCTAGGATAATCGGTCCTAGCATAGGGGGCCTAATGATAGGATGGCTAGGTACCGGTGGGGCTTTTGCTGCTAATGCTCTTAGCTTTCTCGCTGTCATATTGGGTCTTCTTATTATGCGTACTGACGAATTTGTCGCTGTAGCACGTTCACCGAGAGGACGTGTGCTTACTCAAGTTGCCGAAGGAATCAAATATGCCTTCAGTCACTCAGACATATTGCTTGTGTTATTGCTGATGGCATGCTTGGGTATATTTGGTTACAACTTCACCGTCATGCTTCCTCTTATAGATAAGTACATACTAGGGGCCGGGCCCGAAGTGTTAGGTATACTGACATCTGCCATGGGCGTGGGTTCTGTGCTAGCTGCATTAGCTGTGGCCTATGCTGGTAAGGCTAGAGTAGGAGTTATGCTCGCGGGTGCACTAATATTCAGCTTTTCCTTATTGTTAGTAGGGGTATCTAGGCTGTACCCACTAACACTTCTAGGGCTATTTATCCTGGGTTTCGCCAGTGTAACCTTCAGCTCCAATGCCAACACCAGGCTCCAGCTGCTGGCGCCTGACCATCTGCGTGGCAGGATCATGAGCCTGTATTTTCTTGTCTTTGCCGGTAGTACGCCTTTTGGTGGTGTAATAGTGGGATCCCTTTCAGCTTTGATCGGTGTATCTCTTACTTTACAGCTCATGGCAATTATCTGTCTGGCTGGTACGTTGGTAGCCATCTTGTTTGTTTACATACGCCTGCAGAGGAATGCAGAGCGCAAAGCTGAGAGCCTTGTTGGTGTAGGTGGTAGCAGTAGCGATAGGAGGTCGTTGGATGCTTAGGGGGGCAGGAGGTGGCGGGGGTGGATTTCGAAGAGCACTTATGGCTGAGAAACCTGAGAAGCCTGTAAGGGCTGGCACCGCTAGGCGGGTCGTCAAGTTCTTTGCTCCGTACAAGCTACATGTGCTGCTAGTGCTTATAGCGATACTTATTATCTCCGTAGTCGGCTTGGCTAACCCCTATCTTCTCAAGCTGATAGTTGATGATGCCATACTCAAGCGAGACATGGATAAACTCATCTTGTATGCGGTCCTAATGATCGTTATTCCCGTGGTGAATGGTCTTATCGGTGTATGGCAGACATACCTCAACAATTTGATAGGCCAAAGGGTAATGCGCGATCTTAGGAACGAGCTGTACAGGCACATGCAGAGGATGTCTTTGAGGTTCTTCTCCGAGACCAAAACTGGAGAAATACAATCAAGGCTAGGTAACGATGTCAACGGAATACAGGACGTCATTACTAACACCGCTTCGAGCATAGTATCTAATATAACTACTGTTGTATCTACAATTACTGCAATGTTTCTGCTCTCCTGGCAGCTAACTTTGCTTTCTCTGGCATTGTTACCTCTATTCCTATACCTGACTTACAAAGTCGGTAGTATCAGGCGAGAGCTTGCTAAGAACACTCAGAAGAGCCTTGCTGATATTAGCGCTCTAATTGAGGAGTCTCTATCTGTGTCTGGCGTTTTGCTGACCAAGACCTTTGGCAGGCAGCGTGAGTCTATCGATAGGTTCTCACGCGAGAATCAGCGCCTTGCTGATCTTCAGCTACGCCAGCAAATGGTTGGTAGATGGTTCTTCATGATTACCTCTACGTTCTTCTCTATAACCCCTGCACTGGTCTACTACTTTGCAGGTAGAACGATCATACATACTCCTCCTGACCAGGTGCCTCCGATAACGGTTGGAGGGATAGTAGCTTTCACAACTCTACAAAGTAGGCTTTTCTTCCCCCTGGGACAGCTCCTGACCGTGCAGGTTCAGATTCAAGCAGCGTTAGCTTTGTTTGATCGCATATTTGAATACCTAGATCTTCCAGTAGAGATTACCGATAGGCCAAATGCTATTGAGCTTGACCCACACGACGTAAAAGGCAGGATAACCTTCGACCATGTATACTTCAGCTACAGCCGCACAGGACGGCCTATGAATCTATATGACATCAACTTTGATGCCCCGCCAGGTTCTCTCGTGGCCTTGGTAGGTCCAACCGGGGCTGGTAAAACCACCATAGCCTATCTGATAGCTCGCTTGTATGATGTTACTAAGGGCAGAGTGCTTATAGATGGCATTGATGTACGTGACATAAGATTGGCGAGTCTTCCCCAGATAATAGGCATGGTATCTCAGGAGACATATTTGTTTCATGCATCTGTGCGCGAAAACCTCCTATTTGCTAAGCCAGATGCTACCGAGGAAGAGCTTATAGCCGCTACAAAAGCTGCTAATATCTATGACCGTATAACTGAGCTGCCTGAAGGTTTTGATACCATCGTGGGAGAAAGGGGCTATCGGTTTTCGGGGGGTGAGAAGCAGCGTATAGCTATAGCAAGAATAGTCCTCAAGAATCCTCGCATACTTATACTAGATGAAGCTACTAGTGCGCTTGATACTCGTTCAGAGCGACTTGTCCAGCGAGCCCTAGCTACTTTAATGCAAGGTAGGACAACAATAGCTATAGCTCATCGCCTATCCACTATTTTGTCCGCTGACCAGATACTTGTTATAGACAGAGGCAGGATTGTAGAAAGAGGTACACATTCCGAGTTACTTGCTGCCGAGGGACTATACGCAAAGCTTTACAGGGAACAATTCTTACACGCCCCTAAGGATACCTCTATAGCAGCAACGGGTAGCTAGGCTTCTTTAGAACTGCCTAAATTGGAGACAAGAAAGCACCTACAGCTTGTATGGGCTGTTGTGTTTATCGCTTTAACACCCAATGCCGAGGTTATGAAACGGTCCTAACTTCATCCGTGGACTCATGTGGGGCTAACCATTCGTGGGCCCACCTTGATACTGCTTCCACTATCTCCGCCAGGTCTTCTCCCTTGGGTGTCAGCTTATACTCTATCCGTACCGGCGTCTCCGGATAGACGTGGCGCTCTACTATGCCTTCCTCCTCCAACTCTTTCAAGCGCTCGGAAAGCATGCGATCGCTAAGGTCAGGTATAGACTCTCGCAGATCTGAGAACCTGTTCACCCCGGAGAGCAGTGCTCTTATGATGGCTCCAGTCCACCTGCGTCCGATCAATTCGATCGTCTTCTGGTAGTACGGACAGAATACATCGTGTTTGATTCTGTGATCCTCCATCCTAATACAATTGTAAACATTATGTGCCTCCTTGACAACGGTTTACATGGACAGATAAAATTGATTATCAAAAATAAGTTACTTATAAGGGGGAAGCATGTTAATAGAAACCGGTGCAAAGGTTCGTACCGCTTGGGTGATCGATTCCGCACACTCGGTTATAGAGTTCTCTGTGCGTCATATGGTGGTATCTACGGTCAAAGGTTACTTTCGTAGATTTGAGGGAATCATCCATGCTGATGAGGATCAGCCAGAGAACTCGCAGGTAGAAGCGAAGATAGAAGCTAGCAGCATAGACACAGGTGACAGTAAGCGCGATGAACATCTGCGTTCGGATGATTTCTTCAACACTGAGAGTTTTCCTTATATATCGTTCTCAAGCACTAAGATTGAACGGACAAGCGAGAACACAGCCGATGTGCATGGTAACCTTACTATCCGGGACGTAACTCTGCCGGTAGTGTTGCATACTACATTTGAGGGGCAGCTAATCGATGCATATGGCAAGCAGAGAGCAGCCTTTAGCGCTGAAACGGAAATCAATCGCAAGGATTATGGGCTTCGTTGGAATGCCTTGCTTGAAAGTGGTCAAGCAGTTGTAAGCGATAAGGTCAAGATTACCTTGCATATTGCTGCCGTGAAATCAGAATAAAAACTGCTTTTTGGATCAAATTGTGAGTCCCTGGTACTTTGACTGATAAAAGGTACCAGGGACTTCTTCTTTATCGCTGGAGGTTAGATCTTCAGTTCGTTTATATATTCAGTGTCAGATATAATGAACTTGACTTACATAATGGTGTGATTGGGTTGGAGTTATGGGTGAGTTCAAGATAATATCTGACCTTCGGCCTGTAGGTGATCAGCCCAAGGCTATAGAAGCCTTGGTGGAAGGCGTTAGAGCCGGGATGAGGCATCAAACGTTGCTTGGGGCAACAGGAACCGGCAAGACTTTTACAGTCGCTAACGTTATAGAAAGGCTTCAGCGTCCAACTCTTGTTATAGCTCATAACAAAACCCTGGCAGCACAGCTATATGCTGAGTTCAAAGAATTTTTCCCCAACAATGCTGTAGAGTACTTCGTTAGCTATTACGATTATTATCAACCTGAGGCCTACATCCCGCAGACCGATACTTACATAGAAAAAGACACTGAGATAAATGATGAGATAGACAAGCTGCGTCATGCCGCTACAATGGCTCTTTTAGAAAGGCGAGATGTCATAATCGTTGCCAGTGTGTCCTGTATATACGGACTTGGATCTCCTGAAGAATACAGCAAGTTTGTTATATCCCTCAAACGTGGCGATACTGTGCGGCTCAGTAAGGTCATCCGTCGTCTTGTAGAGGCTCAATATGAGCGTAATGATCAATCTTTGTCGAGAGGTACGTTTAGAGTTAGAGGCGATACTCTTGAGATACAGCCTGCTTATGATGAGGTTGCGCTAAGGATTGAATTCTTTGGAGACGAGATAGATAGAATTACCGAGATAGATCCTCTTACTGGCGAGGTGCTTATTGAGCGCACCAAGGCGGATATATATCCACGAAAGCATTTTGTGACCTCTCAAGAGAGACTCCAAGAGGCTATCAAGGCTATTAGAGAAGAGCTCGAGGAACGCTATAACTGGTTTATCGAGCAAGGTAAGATAGTTGAAGCTGAAAGGCTCAAGCAGAGGACCTTATATGACCTTGAGATGCTCTCTGAAGCTGGTTACTGTTCAGGTGTCGAGAACTATTCCAGGCACCTGTCGGGACGTAAACCTGGGGAGCCCCCCATAACGTTGCTTGACTATTTCCCTGACGATTTCCTGCTTATAGTTGATGAGTCTCATATTACGCTGCCTCAGATCAGGGGCATGTATGCAGGCGACCGGTCGCGGAAAGAGGTGCTCGTTCAGTATGGATTTAGGCTGCCTTCAGCCCTGGATAATCGTCCATTAACTTTCGATGAATTCCAGTCTCATATAGTCAATGCTATTTACGTTTCAGCCACCCCTGGCCCATGGGAAGAGGAACACTCAGAACAGATAGTCCACCAGATCATCAGGCCTACCGGTCTGCTTGATCCGGAGATCAGCGTTCGTCCTACGGAAGGTCAGATAGACGACCTCCTGGAGGAGGTGCACGAGAGGGTATCCAAGGGGCAGAGGGTGATCATAACTACGCTCAACAAGCGTATGGCCGAAGAACTGTCTGATTACCTGAGCGAAATGGGTATCAAGAACCGCTATATCCATCACGAGATAGATACTTTGGAGCGTGTTGAGATACTTCGCGATCTACGCCTTGGAGTCTATGATGTAATAGTGGGCATAAACCTTTTGAGGGAAGGACTGGATCTGCCGGAAGTCTCCTTAGTAGCTATTCTAGACGCTGATAAGGAAGGCTTTTTGCGTTCCGAGAGGTCGCTTATACAGATGATCGGTAGAGCTGCTCGTCATGTTGAGGGCAAGGTTATCATGTACGCAGATACCATCACGGAATCTATGCAAAAAGCTATAGATGAGACGAATCGTAGGCGGGCTATCCAGATGGAATATAACCTCAAGCACAACATAGTGCCCGCGAGCATTGTCAAGGAAGTGCGTGATATTACTGAGAGAGTCAAGGCTATCGCTGAGTCTAAGGAGCAATATCGAGCGGACGGTGCTGTGAATCTGTCCAAGGATGAGATATTCAGGATGATAAAGGATCTGGAATCTCAGATGAAACAGGCTGCCAAGGCGTTAGAGTTTGAGAAAGCAGCTATCTTGCGTGATCAGATAGCTGAGCTTCGCAAGATAGCTATGTAATCGAGGAGCAGTTCTATGCTATATGTGATTACAGTTCTGATAATAGTTCTAGCGTTATTGGTACGTGCTTCTTTACGGGTGACTCAGGAGTATGAACGCGGAGTCATCTTCAGGCTGGGAAGATTTGCCGGTGTAAGAGGCCCTGGGCTGATCCCTCTCATTCCTCTCATCGAGCGCATGGTGAGGGTAGATCTACGTGTGGTTACTATGGATGTTCCCGCTCAGGAAGTGATAACTCGGGATAATGTCTCAGTAAGAGTCAATGCGGTAGTCTACTTCCGGGTGTTTGATCCTAAGATGGCGGTCATTAATGTTGTAGATTACATAAAATCTACGTTCCAAATCGCACAGACTACACTTAGAAGTGTCCTGGGACAATCCGAGTTAGACGAGCTTTTAGCACATCGAGAGAAGATTAATGATACTTTGCAGAAGATAATTGATGAGCAGACTGAGCCTTGGGGAGTCAAGGTAAGTATAGTAGAGGTAAAGGATGTCGAGCTGCCGGAAGGTATGCAGCGTGCTATGGCTCGCCAGGCCGAAGCTGAACGTGAAAAGAGAGCTAAGATCATACATGCTGAAGGCGAGTACGAATCTTCGCAGAGACTAAAGGATGCCGCAGCTATAATGGCGCAAGAACCTATAAGTTTACAGTTACGTTACCTGCAGACTTTGACCGAGATAGCGGCTGACCAAAATTCTACATTGATATTCCCAGTACCTGTTGACCTTCTTAGAGAGTTCTTGCACAGGGATTCCAATCCTGCAGATAGTAGCTACAGCAAAGATAATCTTAAGTAGAGTTTTTTCTGTTAAGCTTTTGAGCCCTTCCGGGGAAATGTCTCCGTGATACCTATCCTTGTTTTATCCCAGTTCCTATTGTTCTGTAAGAATAGGTATTGACTACTGGCTCCAACGGTAACTATAAATAGGCCAATTATAGTCATCGTCTGTAGTATACCTATATGGTCTGCTATGCTACCTGCAAGCAATATAGGGAAAAAGGATGCCGCATTAGAGACTGTGTAGAATGTCGACAGGACTCGAGCTCTGTTGTAATCGTGTGACTTTTCCTGAAGTACTGTCTGCGCAGGTATGGCCACAAAAGCTGCCGAGAATCCAAACAACATACTTAGTAATACTGCAATAAAAGTCGTTAACCAAGAAGGTGTAATAACTGACGCGTTCTCCGCTATGAGATTCGTGATGGGAGTAGTGATCGCTAGTCCTACCACACTAACTCCCACACCCATTAGTCCAAAGTGTATCATCTCATGCCTGTTGCTAGGTTTAGCCAACTTATTGACCAATATTATTCCCAATAAAGTGAAGAGTCCTGCAGGTGCAAGTAGTAACCCTAAATCTTCTGATCTTATATGCAGTATGTTTGTTACAAACGAGGGTCCTAATGTACCTAGCATCAAGTAGCTGGAGTTGGCGATAGACAAGTGTATAATGGTGATCGCTAAGGATCGCCTTTCAATAATAAAGTGCCAGCCTTCTCTTAGATCCTGCCATATCTTTTCCAGACTGATTCCTTCGTCTGTCCTTGCCCGAATGTCGGGAATGGGCAGAGTTGCGATTACTATTGCTGCAATAGCGTACAGAACGGCTATGAGTATGAATACGTTCCTAAGCCCCATGAAGCGTATGAGCAACCACCCTATTATGGTAAATCCTAGGAATTGAGAAGCCATGAAAGTCAAGTTATATAACGAGTTTGCAGTTATTAATGCTCGCTTTCCTACTATCCTCGGTATAACAGCTCCCTCTGCAGGGGCAAAGAATTGAGCTGCAGAGGCCAACACAAAGCTGGCTAAGTACACTCTAGGCATATCCGAGCTGTCGTTGACGAATATGTAACTTGCTACAGCAAATGCTCTTATTATATTGCTGGCTGCCATCACCGCACGCTTGTTCCAATGGTCAACCAGGACGCCAGCTACGCTACTGAAGATGACAGCTGGTAAGCTGAAGGATAGTATTATGAAGCTTACGTGAGCTGTTGACCCAGTTATGGTTTGTGCCAGAATTAGCAGGGCGAAGTTGATTACGTTTTGAGAGGTCTGAGTAAGAGCCTGCATGGCCCACAGCGTAAGGAAAACAGGATTAAGTATGCTTTGCTCTATTTCTGGCCTTCTCAGCGATGTGGATATATTACTCACGTGGTTTCCTCAACTGAGGGGGCTGGGATCCTCTTCTTTACTCGCTTTTCCAGCTCGCTTCTAGGCATCAGCACCTTTCGACCACATTCGTGACACCTTATACCTATATCGGCCCCTAGTCTTATAACAGTCCAAGTATGGCCACCGCACGGGTGTGGCTTCCTTAACTCAAGTATGTCTCCTATCTCGAAGTCTATGGGTTTAGGCATGGTGTTATCCCTTACTAAGATCTGTCGTTCACAGATCGATACGAAGAATTCTAGCAAACACTATTCAGTTTATACTTCCAATGCTGTAGCATATATCTCATTTGTTTATACTTCATCTATCCAGGGAGTAAAATAACACAGTAGTCACTGAAAGCAGGTAACTCTAGGGAATGCAGTTTGCGTTACCGGTTCCACTTGATCCACAAAGGGCCTCTAATCTGAGGCTTCCATGGACCAGTCTTCTTTCCCGGGAAGATTTAGTGCAACATGTTGCTAAATACCCAGGTATGTCATGGTATGTGCCTGGTACGAATGCGTATCTTATAGCAGGTCCATGGAGGAACAGAGATGACATAGTTGAGATATTAGAATCCAGGGGCGACAGATATAGGCCAGCTTTGTGGACATCTCTTATGGAATCCATAATCAACACTGCTGGAGCAATTATTGTAGACCCTACCGAATACAAATCAGCTGCTCACTTCTATCATACCGTCAAGGTTTCTTGCTTGGAAACAGTATTGGTGCTGAGGAACACTCATATACCTGGGCCTGAGTTAAGTGTGGAATTGGAAATACAATCAGTGCTCAAAAGGGGGATAGCTGAACTAATAGCAATAGATTGGGACTCTTTTCCATGGCTCTGGCGGAACTCCCGGAGGGAATTTGAAGAATATCTTGATTCCCCTGGAGTTCATGCGTGGGTGGCCTACAAATCTGAAGAACCTATTGGCTATGTAAGTCTGACTCTCTATGACGATTGGGGGCATATAGATAGGTTAGCTGTTAGGCCAAACTTTCAAGGTAGGGGATATGGGGCGCAACTACTATCCTGGGCTCTTAGGCAGCTACATGTCATGGGAGCTAAGTATGCGCAGCTAAGCACTCAAGAAACTAACGAAAGGTCTTTCAAACTATATTCGTCATTCGGTTTCAAATTATGCAGAGGTGGTTACAAGATATACGGAAAGTATCTAGGATAAAAAAACTAGCGCCTCTTAAACCTGTCTCTAAAATCCCTAGACGAGCCATTAAACCTGTCTATCATGTTATCCCAAGGACTGCTATCATCCACAGGCCTGCCTCGCCATAGCTTCTCAGGTCTATCTTGAGGTCTCCACCTTAGAGCACCGAAAACGCTTGGTAGTAAGAAGAGGATTGCACCGATCACGGCTATCCAATCCTGGATAACACCAAGCCCTGAGAGTAGTGTAGACGATATAAAGATTAGTAGCACGCCTGATATCAGCAGTTCGCTATCCCTTAAGCCTGAACCAAGCCTACCTGCTACCTTATTCATGATTGCTGAAAAAGACATTCTACGGCGCGGCAGCACCGGGGGGATATCCCTATAAGTCTTGGAGGTTGTGCGTCTTGGGGATTCTTTGGATTCAAGTCGTGCTATTATTTCCTCTATTTCCTTCTCGTACTTATGCATCTTCGTCCCCCGAAATAACCGCCTTTCTAGCAATTTATAGTCTAGTTAGGAGGGGTTGTCAATATCTGCGCAGGGGATTTATTGATTAGCATGGCGTACGAGAACACTTTGACACCGGCTGTTGTAAATCAGTAAAATGCCTGTTGGCGTTCTTTTCGTGTAAAAACTCTTATCTTCACACAAAAGTTGGCTAAAACATTCTTAATACTAGGAGTGTGATTTCGATGTCCCAAGAGGTTCTAGCTTCTGTTGCTCAACAGCAACTAAGATCTGATATACCGGACTTCGGTCCTGGTGATACTGTGCGCGTCCATGCTCGAGTTGTGGAAGGTAACCGTGAGAGAATTCAGGTGTTCGAAGGCGTAGTGCTTCGACGCAGAGGTAGTGGTATAGCTGAAAACTTTACCGTAAGAAGGATCGCTTCCCATGGAATTGGGGTCGAGCGCAACTTTCTGTTGCACTCGCCGCGCATCGACAAAATTGAGGTTGTAAGGCGCGCTAAGGTGCGTCGCGCTAAGATCTATTATCTAAGAAATCTTCGTGGTAAGGCTGCTAGATTAAAGGAGAAGCGCACTCAGTAGAGTAAGTGCTATGTGCGCTTCAATAGCCCCTATAGAGGAAAAGGGATTTCACCCATTCGAGCCTACTCTGTGGCGCCAGGGTTATGCTTACGTGGCTGGTCTAGATGAGGCCGGTCGAGGTGCCTGGGCTGGGCCAGTATTTGGGGCTGTAGTGGTACTTCCTCCTGACCTCAGCACTTTAGAGTCCCTTGCTGAGGTCGTTAGGGACTCTAAAGTGCTATCACCTAACAGAAGGGAGTTAGCTTACGAAGCCATAAAAGCATCGGCATTATATATCGGCATTGGCGCAAGTACTCCTGATGAGATCGATACTTTGGGTATATCTAGGGCTACTGAGCTGGCTTGGCTACGCGCCTTACGAGATGCCGATTTACCAGATGTACTTTTGATTGATGCGTTCAAGATTAGGGCTTGTTCTATTAATCAGGTAGCGATAGTTGATGGTGATGCTCTCTGTTTATCTATAGCTGCTGCTTCTGTGGTAGCTAAGGTTTTGAGAGATCGATACATGGCAGATCTTACAGAATACGTCCCAGGTTTCAGCTTTCATAAGCATAAGGGTTATGGCACACGCGAGCATCAGGCTGAGATAGCTATCTATGGTGTTACCCCTCAACATAGGCGCTCATTCGCTCCCATAAGCACTGTGCTAGGTGCACAACATGAGTAAATCTCTTGGGCGTATTGGGGAGGATTATGCCTGTAATTTCTTGTTATCAAAGGGATATAAACTTATTGCGCGAAATTGGCGATGCCGACAAGGCGAGATAGATATTATCTTCCAGGACAAAGATGAAATCGTATTTGTCGAGGTCAAGACCCGTTCCAGCCTAAGTTTGGGTACTCCTGAGGAATCTATAGATATGCATAAAGCCAGGCAGTTACTTACCCTAGCTAAGATATGGATTTTTGAATGTTATGACGGGGAGAAGGATCCGCCGGTGAGGTTTGATGCAGTGACTGTTACGATCTCTCGTAGCGGGCGAGTAATAGACTCAAATCATATACAGAATTGTATTATGCCCGGCGACTACGACTAGCACAACACAGCTCTTCCATTCCTGTCGGTATGTACCTCGTATATATTGTCCCTAGCCTTCAACTTGACTACGTATCCTGGCGTTATTACCTGCATATACATCATTCCGGGTTCTGGGCATCCGAGGGAGCTATCGCTCCAGTTCCGAGATGTAATACTTACTAATTCGATCTCACCTAACTGCAGACCCTTCTTGCTAGCCAGCTCTCTCTTGGCAGCAATGATAGCTCTTTCTTCAATAGGTGAACCACCCACGTTGGGGTTTTTGCTCTCATCTTTACTGCACATTACTGCGTTCCCGTTCTTATCGGTATGAACTTCAAATCTTTGGTTGTCGTATTTGAGTAAGATTATATAGCCAGGAGTCATGACTTGATTATATGACTTATCTTTTTCGGCACAACCTAAGGATGTATCTGGCCACTCCTTGGGAATAACTTGTATTACTCTAATAAGTCTTGGATCTGTGTTAAGTCTCCGACTAAGATAATCGACTGCTGTAGCTACTGCCAGCTGCTGAGCGGAAGGGGTAGCCTCCACTGGTATCGTTGGTGTAATTGCGGTGGTTATAGCAGGGACAGGCGTGTTTGTCGGGGAGATCTGGGCCGTTTTCCAACTGGTTTCCTGTGTGGCGTTGTATCCTGTTTTGCTGACGCCACAAGCCATACAGAGCAAGGTCAAGCAGATGAAAGCTACGGTATTTAGTCTTACTATACTCATCTCTATTTATGACGTGACCGATAAGTCTAGTGTTTCATCATTTGGAAGAGAACGTGTCTGGCATTGTACACATATCTTAGGCCGCTTGTGATGGTAAGAATAACCGCTATATACATTATGAAATAGGCAAATATCTGCACTGGCGTTACACTTGAGATAGACATATTCGCAGGTAGTTCACTTCCAGCGAAAGCTAGGAAAAGCATGAATATAGCAGCGTTTGTGACGAGTGTCTTGTGTTTTCCCCAAGCTGCAGCAGGTATTATCAAACCCTCTGCCGCGGCCACTGTTCTCAGTCCGGATACTATAAACTCTCTAGTTATAATAAGGGCTGCCGGCCATGTAGGGAGTATTCCCAAGTCCACAAAGACTAAAAGTACACACGAGGTCAGTATCTTGTCCGCCACCAAGTCGAGATATATACCCAATGTGCTAGCCTTGCCTGATCTGCGCGCAACGTAGCCATCCAGCAAATCAGAGATGGCTGCTATAAGGAATATGGCAGCCGCTGGAACAAAGAGAGAAGGAGGATGCCACAGTACAAATCCTAATATTATAGGAACTGCTAGAATTCTCGCTATACTGATGGCGTCGGCTAATCGAACTGTCTGACCTATCACGAGCATCTATAGTAATTGCTTGGAAAGTAGTAATAGGCAATGACACAACCTGGGCATCCATACTGATCTAATGTCTTGGCACTGCAACCATTCACAGATACTAGAAGATTTTGGGCATTATTAGAGTATATATATAGCTGATTGTATGCGCCGAAGTCTTTCTCCTGGCCTGGTTTCATTGTTCCAGAGAAAACTACATCCCCATCTGCCCTAACTACCACGTTGCCAATAGCTAGGGTCTTAATATGCGCTATAACGTTTCCAGCGACCTTTTTTTTCGATTCTTTGCGTGTCTTATGAGAACGCTGATTTTTCCTTTTATCTGTACTTCTTTGGTTATCAGCGCTCTGCCTTTTATCCTCATTATTTCCTGCTGTTTTCTGACTGTTGTTAGGCGTTGACGTTGGTGTTGGGCTAGGCTGAACAGTAGGGGTGGACTTAGATTGACTAACGAGAGTTGGTGTGGGTACGTTGACTATTCTTGATACAGTCGGAGTGGGAGTAGTTGGTGGAATAGTTGGGAATATACTAGGTGTAGGTATTACTTCTGCAACATGCTTGTTCCTTGGACTAACTACTACCCCGTATGCGAGTACAGCTATGGCGGCGATTAGTACAAGCGCTACAGCTATAGCTCCAAAACTTGGGCTAATATGGCCTTTGCTCACGGTATTTGCAGCTGCCGATATATGTTGTTCATGAGCAGCTTCTAGCTCGTTGAAAGACTCCACTAATGCATCAGAATCCAGCCCAAGAAAGTCCGCATATCGACGCAGGAAGTTCTTAGCATAGAACGCCCCGGGCAGAAGATCAAACCTGTTTTCCTCCATAGCTTTGAGGAATTCGGGACGTATCTTTATAATTTGCGATACATATTCGTACGTTAGTCCTTTGGAAAGCCTAGCATCCCGAAGAGCTTCCCCTATGTCTTGCATAGGTCCTCCAGATGATTTTCTCTGACTGCCTATTATAGTGATGTTTAGGGCACCAGGGCACTAACCCTATCAGGAACCCTAAATCCCTGATTTGCTATCTTTTGCTTGAGTACTTCTATTGCTTTCTCGAACTGAGGACCACTTGTACCGTTATCTTGTTCTGTACTTTTTACTATATAATCCGGCGTTAACCCTTTGCCGTTTATATCTTTCTTATCGGGTGTAAGCCAGTGGGCTACAGTAATATGCACGCTCGAGCCATCCGCCATAGTATGGACCCTTTGCTCTGATCCTTTCCCAAATGTTTTTTCTCCAACGAGTTCTGCTCTACCCCTGGCTTGCAGTGCTCCAGATACTATCTCGCTAGCACTTGCGGTGCCCTTGTTTACAAGTACGACCATAGGAAGATCATACATACTTACTTTGCCAGTGATGACATCCAGCGGGTGTTCTCCGCCTGGTCCCTTGGTGGTATCTTCATACATAGCTACCCCGCCGTTGAGAAATCTGCCTAGCATTTCTCTAGCAGCTTGTACCCATCCACCACCGTTATCTCTTAGGTCCAATATTACCCCTTTAACCTTATCCTTTTTGGCTTGATTTATAGCCTTATCTAGCTCTGATGTAGTATTGTCTCCGAATATAGTTACTCTAATGTAACCGATATTTCCATTTACTAGTTGATAGCTAACTTGTGGGACTTTGATGTCTGCTCTGTAAATTTTCACATCGAAAGTCTTATCTCCTCTCTTGATCGTAAGAGTTACTGGTGTTCCCTTAGGACCTCTGATCTTGCTTATTACTTCATTGCTATCCATCTTTGAAACGTCTTCACCATTGACTGCTACGATGATATCTCCTCTTCGTAGCCCAGCTTTTTCAGCCGGAGAGTTGTCAATTGGTGCAACAATCACGGGTTGCTTGCCATTGAATTCTACGTAAACACCGATCCCTTCGAATTTACCGCTCATCTCTTGTTGGAGATACTCAGCCTGTTGTGGTGGTAAGAAGGTGCTGTAGGGATCACCGAGGGTGCCTACCATTCCCTCGGCTGCTCCATAAAGTAGCTTCTTGCTGTCTACGGGTCTGCCATAGTATTCCTGGTTTATAAGTTGATAGGTTTCTTGGAGTACTTTCCAAACTTGGTCGGTCGACTGATCCTGCGGCTTATTGTCTGTAAATAAAGACGCAATATTAGTGAGTCTGCCGCCTCTTTCTGAATAAACATAGCCCGTAAATATGCCCATAAAGAATATAAGTAGGACTAATAACGTGGTGGTAACACCTATAAGAAAGCTCTTCCACTTGCTTGACATGCTTTCCCCTTTCATCGATTTATGTTGCTCTCCCTACATGATACCCCTATTCTTAGGTAACTTCTAAGCTAGAATATCCACAGGAAATTGACTCTTGAGGTGCAATACTCACAGCTAAGGATAGGCTTCATTGGGGCAGGTAAAGCTGCCTCAGCCTTGGCCATGGCGCTTTATAGATCCGGGTGGCAAGTTAGTGCTATCTATAGTCGATCTTGGAATAGGGCTGTTGACCTATGTAAGAGCGTGTCAGCGAATTTGTGCCTTACTACTTACGATGTTCTTCTACGCGCGGATGTCGTTTTCATATGTATTCCAGATAGGTTTATACAACAAGTTGCCTATCAATTAGCCAGATGTCCAAGCTCTCTTGAAGGTAAGTGCATAGTCCATACTAGCGGTACCCTTGACATTGATGTTCTCGAACCTGTACGTGCATCTGGCGGATTGATCGGTATATTTCATCCTTACCAGACCTTAGCCTCAAGAGACTCCTGGAAGTTGTTATCTAAATCCTTTGTGGGAATTGATGCTCCCGATCCTGTCTTTCAACTCCTATCCGATATTGTCAGGAGCATAGCTCTCGATTTCTTTGACCTCCGTAATGTGAGTAGAGTTCCATATCATATATCGGCTGTCATGGCCTCTAACTATCTGATTGCTTTATTGCTAGAATCTAGATACTTACTTGAGAAGGCAGGCATACCACAAGATCAGGCTTATAGAGCAGTTATCTCGCTCGCTGTTGGTGCTCTGCAGAACGCATCGGAGCTGGGGTTGGAGAATGCCATCACAGGACCACTATCAAGAGGGGACATTATAACTCTACATAAGCATTTGCAGTACTTGGAGAATGCTGAACTATACAAAGCGCTCACGGCCTACAAATCGCTTGGACTATTACTTTTGGAGCATATTAAAAAAGGCAAAGGTAAACACATACCTATAGATCAACTTGATAGTTTGTTAGGATTATGAGAGTCTTTGAAACAGTAGATGACATTCGATCCTTTAGAAGACGCCTCACTGGCACGGTTGGTTTTGTCCCTACTATGGGTTATCTGCATCAAGGCCATGTTTCGTTAATAAGAAAGTCTAAACAGCTTTGTGATCATACGATAGTTAGTATTTTTGTTAACCCAACTCAGTTCGGTCCTAGCGAGGACTACGATAGTTATCCCCGGGATATAGAAAGAGATATTCGTA
Organism: Thermobaculum terrenum ATCC BAA-798; assembly: GCF_000025005.1. NCBI lineage: Bacteria > Bacillati > Chloroflexota > Chloroflexia > Thermobaculales (SeqCode) > Thermobaculaceae (SeqCode) > Thermobaculum (SeqCode) > Thermobaculum terrenum. The sequence goes on along the minus strand of NC_013525.1, from coordinate 1,375,469 downwards.
TCTTGTCTTCGGAAGGCGTTGATGCTGTATTCTCCCCGAGTGTACAAGAGATGTACCCACTGGGAATGGATGTCATAGTTGACCCAGGACCAATAGCTAATAAGCTTGAGGGAGCAAAGAGGCCTGGACACTTCAAGGGCGTAGCCACAATTGTATGCAAGCTGTTTAACATAATAGGGCCAGATATGGCTTTCTTTGGGCAGAAAGATGCTCAGCAAATAGTTGTATTGCATCGTGTTGTGACAGAGCTTCATATCCCTGTCAAGTTGGTACCTTGCCCTACGGTGCGGGAAGATGATGGCCTTGCTATGTCCTCTAGAAATGTATACTTGACGCCTGAAGAGAGATTAGTCGCTCCTACCTTGTATCAAGCTTTGATGCTAGTAAGGGATAGATGGCTGGCGGGCGAAACTTCTTGTGACAATCTAAAGAATGCTGCTCGCGAACTCCTATCACAGCAGCCTTTGATACGCCTAGAGTACATCAGTATTGCCGATCCTTACACACTTGAAGAGCTTGATTCCTTAGCTGGTAATAAGGCTTTAGTTTCACTTGCTGCACATATAGGTCGGGCGCGATTGATAGATAATATAGTTCTAGGGTTTGAAGAAGAAGTAATAGATCTCGATAGGCGGTAAATTATGTTCATGGCCATTGATGTAGGCAACACGAACGTAGCCATAGGAGTACATGACCACTCTAGATGGATCGCTCGTTGGCGTATTAGTACTAGCAGTACGCGTACTGCAGATGAATGGGCAGCGGTCATAAGCGAACTACTTCATCTTGCAAATTTAACTACTGATCACATTGACCATATAGGTATTAGCAGCGTGGTGCCAAGCGTTACTACCGAACTAAGAAATATGGCTGTTTGTCATTTTCACTTAGATCCCTTTGTGGTAGCTCCCGGCGTGCGTACGGGTATCCAAATCCTTACTGATAACCCTAAGGAAGTTGGTGCTGATCGCGTGGTCAATGCCCTAGCTACCAGAGAGAAATACGGGGGACCAGCAATTGTTGTTGATTTTGGCACAGCAACTACCTTTGATGTGATATCTAAAGAAGGAAATTACATAGGTGGTGCTATAGCGCCAGGGATAGTGATATCTGCTGAAGCTCTAAGAAGGTTTACTGCTAAGCTGCACGAAGTAGAGCTAGTGCCGCCACCTAAACCTATTGGGAAGAATACTGTTGAGGCTATGCAATCAGGCATTGTGCTGGGCTATGCAGCTATGGTAAATGGCCTTGTAGCAGCGATTCATGAGCAGGTGGGACCATGTAAAGTAATAGGTACTGGTGGACTTGTGGGTGTTGTCTCACAAGCTACTAAGATCTTTGATTACATAGACCCAGATCTCACCATCGATGGAATTAGGTTCATGTATTACCTCAACACTCCCAAGCCGGAAGAGTCTTTGCATGAGTAGATTTCAAGGCAAGAAGGTAGTATTCGGTGTTAGTGGAAGTATCGCCGCTTATAAAGTCGTTCAAGTGGTGCGTGACCTTGCTTTGCTAGGTGCGGATGTGCATGTGATAATGACCCGATCTGCTACGAGGTTCGTTACTCCACTCACCTTTCAGGCATTGAGCAAGAACCGAGTATATACCTCGGCTTGGGATGCATCTCCTGACCACCCCGAGATACATGTTGAACTGTCTCGTAATGCCGACCTGATGGTGATCGCCCCTGCTACTGCTAACACTATGGGGAAAATAGCCTTAGGGCTTGCATCAGATATTGTTAGTCTGACTGCTCTCGCCTGTAATGCCCCTCTTATTGTTATTCCTGCTATGAACGATCAAATGTGGACGAGCAGCGTCGTTCAGTCCCACGTTCACAGGCTGGTGGAGCGTGGTGTGACGGTAATGCAGCCGGGCTATGGTGATCTGGCCTCAGGTGATGTCGGGTATGGGAGACTTCCTGACCCAGAAGATATCTTGGGGGCTATTAGGTGGCATCTAGGTCGGAAAGGCCCTCTGCAGGGCAGAAAACTGGTAATTACAGCTGGTGGTACCAGAGAGCCTCTTGATCCAGTCAGGTATATAGGCAACAGATCATCAGGTAAGATGGGTTTGGCTCTATCCCAAGCAGCGATCGATATGGGGGCTGATGTAACTCTTATTGTCACGAATTCAGTGCAAGAATCATTGCCTTGGGGGGCAGAGGTAGTAAGAGTCGAGACATCTGCTGAGATGTTAGAAGCGGTAAGTTCTGCTGTCTCCGATGCAGCCATGCTTATCATGGCTGCCGCAGTTGCCGACTACGCACCTGCGCAGATAAGTCCTTCCAAGATGAAGAAGACTGGCGAGGACCTAGTAGTCAGACTAGTTGAAACACAAGATATACTAGCTTCGATTAGTGAGGTACCAATTGCTAAGGTTGGATTTGCAGCTGAGACGGAGAACTTAATACAAAACGCCAAGGCCAAACTAACTAAGAAGAACTTGGATGTTATTATCGCAAACGATGCTGTTGAGACGATCGGCTCTGAATATGCAAAGGTAGTCATTATTTCTAAAGATAATGATTACCTTGAACTTCCTAAATTACCTAAGGAGGATGTAGCTCAGAAGATAATATCTTACTTGGCGAATTATCTCCTTTCCAGGTAGTTATAACCTTGGATCATAATAACCTCTTGGCGTTACCTTGACCTCTCTTCCTCGAAATAGGAAGACCAACATCAATCCAGCAACGAATCCACCTATGTGTGCCCAAACGGCGACTCCTCCTGTCTGGGCTGTGGGCGCGCCAAGATCAGCTATACCTTGGAATACCTGTAGCAGTATCCAGATTCCTATAAGTATCAGAGCTGGTATATAGGTGGTAGTGATGAAGTAGAAAAATATTACTAGTGTTCTTATATTGGCTCGTGGAAACAGTACTAAATAGGCAGCAAGCACACCAGCTATAGCACCGCTTGCTCCCACACTGGGGATTGGTGATAGTCTATTGAAAAGGATATGTGTAATGCCAGCTATTATGCCACATGCAAGGTAGAAGATAAGATACTTTACATGTCCCATATTAGCTTCGACGTTATCTCCAAATACCCATAGGTAAAGCATGTTGCCACCTATATGAAGCAAACCTGCATGCATGAACATAGCGGTAAAGAGGGTGATGAATATAGGGTGTGGTGATGGAGCACCTATATCCCTTCCAAGGGTGTACTCTACTGGAATAACTGCCCACCTAGTGAAGAAAGCCTCTATCGATGCGGTGTTTGCAGTTAAGTTAATTCCCCCTAAGCTGGCTTCATATATGTAAACGAGTATGTTTATAGCAATTAGCGTCAGGTTAACAAACGGAAACCTAGCTCTATAGTTGACATCAGAGATCGGGATCATATCTTCTCCACAATATGGTTGGAATTATATGAATATGCTGCTGGATAATAATAGATCAATCTCCAGCAGCATCACTAGCAAGAGCTTCTTTAGTTACTGAATTTGTGTTCTAATGGGTATCCGGCCCCGAATGTCTTATCTGTTCGGACGCATTAGATATGTTTTCGCTAGCTGATGACTGCATTGACTCAGCCTTTTCTCCTGCTCTTTCAGTAGCTCGTTGAGCCTGTTCCACTACTTCCTGAGTACGCCTTGCTGTTCTATCTATAGTTTGGCTGCTTGCATCGAGAACATCAGAAACATAACCGGTAAGCCACTGTACGATTTGTGCCCTGGTTTCCCTACCGCTACGCGGGGCAAATAGTATACCGAAGGTCAATCCGTACACAAACCACTTAATTGCAGTTATTAGCTTGCTCACTTTTTCCTCCTTAAGATTTCTCTTCTTTCGGTCTTTGGTCTAACCTGTGTAAACTCGCCGCAATTATGATACTATCAATCTTAGATTACTTCTGAGGCTTAGCCACGGTAAGAGAGAAGCAAGAAATATGCCATATTTCTGTTTTAAATCCTGATTATGGAGGGTTTAGGTGGCTCATAGTAGACCCAGACTAGATGCTATTAGGGTTGGCATGCTCGTGCTATCCTCCAATGGTCCGCAGCTGCTTGGAACCATTGAGGAGATATTAGTCTCCCCTGACAAGAGGCGAGCTTGGCTTCGCTTGTCTGAGCATTCAGTTCCTATTCCCGTGGAAGCAGTTGAGCATATAGGCTCTAATGGTGTTATGCTCAATTCAGAAGCTGAGAAGAAATTGCTGACCGGTTGGGGAGATGTTCCAGCTGATTATGTATCCACCTATCTCTACCACTGGGCAGACTCCAAGCATGAACCAGCTGAAGTTCAAAAGGATCTAGAAGCCAATGCTTTGAACCCTAAGAAAGAGTCTTAGCTCGATGTTGGAGCATTTGTTATGTCTCAAGCCGTTTTGGCAATATTTCTGAGAGAAGAAGATTGTACTCGAGCTGTCGAGAAGCTTAGGGAAATAGGCGTAGAGCCCTCAGATATAGCCGTAATCCACCAATCTTCCCGGATTATTTCCACCTCGCTGGATAGTGAGGGACTACCTGAGGAGCTATTCACCGGAATATTAAGTGGTGCAATATTAGGTGGTTTGATAGGGTGGATTCTGTCTCTTGGAGTCTTTGATCTTCATGGTATAGGTCGTTTTGCCGCCTCTCATGCTTGGGGGGCGGTTATTTCTGGAACCTTTCTTGGAGCTGCTTTACTTGGTCTGCTATCTGCAGTGGCTTTTATATACAGCAGGCCTAGAAGTAGTTCTTATGATGAGATCAGAGAATCCTTGATCACCGTTAAATCTTCTTCAGTTCCATCTGAACAGTTGATAGCCTTATTGAAGTCCATAGGTGCGGAGAACGTACATCCCATAGAGTGGGATTTTGAATCCGGAGGAGGACTATTTCGATCATCTCAGATAGAGATAGGCAGCCCAGTATGGTCTTCGGATTCCAGAAATATAGGTGTTGTTGAATCCAAATACCAAAATAAATTTGTGGTACGTACGCAAAACAATGAGTTCGAACTCGATCTAAATAACGTCATAGGTATAGATTCCAGGGGTATCCACATCAATCTACCATCTATTGTATTTGCTAGTTCTCCTAGCGAACACGAAAGTCGTTGAAACCTCTCTATGCTGTTCTGAGTTGTTACCTAGGGAGATGCTGGGGCTTAGATAATGAACACTGTCAGTAAGCAACCAACATGGTATAAGTTAGCCGTTAGGTTAGATTTCGCTCGGCCTTTGTTCGCAACTCTTGTGGAAAGGAAGAACTTGATAGCCAAGTGTACAGCTGTGCTTCTCCTAGTGTGCGCTATATCAGTTACTCTTAGGGTAATTTACAGGATAGACAAATGAGAAACTACACCCTACTTCGAGTCTCCGTTCTCCTGGTGCTTACTTTCGTTATTGCCATCTTTCCCGCCTTTATCTTGTCTTCCTCTACCCATGCTCAAGATAAGTCCCTTGTCTGGGAAAGATTCGACTCTACTCTTAGTATCTCTAGATCTAATGAAGTAAGAGTGACTGAGATAGAACAAGTTAAGTTCTTATCCGGCACATGGCGCAACGGGAGCAGAACGATACCGCTAGATCGGATAGATGAGATCAAGGATGTATCGGTGGAACAATTAGACTCACAGGGGCAGGCTACTCCTCTAAGCTTTAATGCCGACCATAGAGGAAATGATGTTGTCATAACTTGGAGCTTTGATACTGCCGGTGCAGGTGATGTGCGCACGTTTAGAATAAACTACACCGCTGTTGGTGTGGTAAGGCTTTACCCCAACTCTCGACAAATAAGATGGCAAGCAGTGCCTCCAGATCGGGCTTTCCCTGTGCAAAGCAGCACTGTACGAATAATTTTCCCTGAGCCCATAGATCCTTCCAAGGTAACATTGGCTTCTTATCCTGAGAGGTTAGGGGGAACATCTAGATTTACAGATAACACTGCTGTGTTTACTGTTCGCGATATTCCCGCTTATGACGGATTTGAGGTTAGGGTTGAATTTCCCGCTGGTATTGTTGAGGGTCCACCACCCAGCTGGCAGGCTGCTGCAGATAGGGCTGATTATATTGCTGAGAACATAAGGCCGATAGCTAACTTCATATCTTTGTTCGTAGCAGTCTTATTGGCCTCGCTGGGTACTGTCTTCTTAGTCCTGCTTTGGTATACGAAAGGTAAGGATCCTGATGTGGGGCCTGGCCCAAGTATGTTGAAGGAGCCTCCTAGTGATCTTCCAGCTCCGCTGGTAGGTGTCCTGATAGATGGGAAAGCAGGATCTGAGGACGTGGTGAGTACCATCGTATCGCTTGCGGAAAAGGGTGTTATTTCTCTCGAACCTGTGGAAAGAAACGATCTGCTTGGCAGTAACAGAGACTATAGAATAACTTTGCTTGGAGATGTAAAGGATTCTTCTCTATTTCCCCACGAACGCGCTCTTCTATGGATGTTCTTCAACAATGGAGATAGAAAGGAAATATATCTATCTGAAGCTAAGCAGGTATTTACCGCGAGCATGCAAGTATTCACTTCTAACCTTTACGAGGAAGTTGTTGAACTTGGCCTGTTCAAGGCTAACCCTGAGTCTGTACGTAAGACTTACCGACGCATTGGGTGGACTGTGGTTATTCTAGGGGTTCTAGGAGCGCTAGTAGTTTCTATCTTGTTTAACACTTATGTCTCCTGGTTTCTTGGAGCTCTACCATTCGTTATTCTTGCAGTTTTGGGCATGGCTCTAGTTGCCTTATCTGAGGTCATGCCAGTGCGTACTGTAAAAGGAGCTATAGAGGCAAAGAAATGGCTAGCCTTTAGAAACTATCTTGCCAGGATGGAGTTAACTGAGAACCTAGCAAAGCAGCGTGAACTCTTTGAAAAATACCTTTCTTATGCAACAGTCTTTGGACTTAGTAACTCGTGGATCAAGAAGTTTTCGTCTGTTGGTGTACCGGCTCCATCATGGTATAGAGGCAGCTATGGATGGGAAGGATTAAATCGTAGTGGTTATGGTAGCTCTCCTTGGGCTGGTCCAGGACCTATAATAATCTTCCCTCCATTTGGCGGTGTCTCAGGCTCTGGACATCACGGTGGTTCTTCGGGAAGTGTTGACTCAGGAGAAGGTCTGCATGATAATACAGGTCTAACTAATATGGGAGACGGTCGTGGTGTACTTGACCGTTCTAGCGCTGGACTTGCGGACTTACTGGATATGGCTTCTGATGCTTTCGGCAGCTCACATTGGGGAGGCGGTGGTGCCGGCGGATTTGGAGGAGGTAGTGGAGGAGGCGGGGCTGGTTTCAGTTAGTGACAAGGATTTTTTGGAGAAACTAGGATGATCCCTCAGGGCAGGTTTTGGGGTGCTCTCATAGCTGCTGCTGGGATAGCTCTGGGTTTCCTTTGTCTTGTCTGGACTCTAACCTCAGCCGGCAGTACAGGAGGGAAGATATTAGGCTTATCTGTCGTAGTTATCTTGGCGCTTCCGCTGGTCTTTGGTGGCGCATATCTTTTTATGCAGGGATCCAAGGAGAAGGAGCGCGAGCAATTTATTGTGTCTAAGCAGAAGGCTTTGGAAGTAGAAACTCTTTCTAGAGCACAGATAGCTGAGATCATAGAATTGCAACGCGATAGAATCAAGAAAATTCTCCAATTGGAGGAATCCACTTTAGATCCTACCTCTTGCCTTATGCTGGAAGACATCACAGTGAGGCTTGAAGGTGCATCTCGAGTGTTACAGAGGTCTGCGTACGACCGATTAGCTAGCCCTGAATCACTACTTGGCTCACCAGGTAGTGATATAGCTGTGCAAAGCGTGGATAGCGCCCTGCAAGGTCTAGTTGAAAAGTTGGAAGATTCTGTATCCAAGCTCACTGGAGATTTATCCAATCAATCTTCTCGTACTAGCTCCATATCGGAGCTTGCCTCTATAACTGATAACCTTGAGGACGCTATAAATCGAAGATATGCGCTTGTTGCTGGCACTCACTCTAGAGCTTTACCGACTGTAGCTGAGCTTCTGAGCGATGTGGCTCCTGTGGGGGCAACCAATCTGTCCGACTTTACTAGTTTGTCGCCGGGGGATGCGGTTACCTACGAGGAAAAAGACTATCTTATCAGCGCTAGGCTTGAATGGAGGGATAGAGATAAGATTTGGTGGACATATATGCTGTCTTCTAAGGATGACACATGGCTTTATGTCGCGGACGGCGGTACCCGTATAGGCATCATGCATAGGGTCACTGGCATAGTCATACCAGAGGGAGACTCTTTTACTAGTGAGGGTAAAAGTTATCGGGCTGCGATCGATGGCACGGCACTTGTTGAAGTTACCGGGGCTAGCGGATCGAGAGGTGGGCTAATTGTTACATACAGAAGATATGATTCGAGTGAAGGCTTTCTCTGGGTTGAGACTTGGCAGGATGAGAACAAAATATTCTCGGGAAGATGGGAGCGTCCTGAAAACATATCGGTTTGGAAGAGAAGATCTGAAGACAGAAAGGAATAGAATCGAGAGATGGTAAGGAGGGGAAAGATGGCAAGCATTATAGAGCGTATAGGTACGATACTTAGGGCTAACATCAATGCCATGCTGGATAAGGCCGAAGACCCTGAAGCTATGATAGATCAGATCATTCGCGACATGGCTAGTGCCATCGCTGAAGCTAGAGCTCAGGTTGCGGAAATGATAGCTCAGGAGAAGATCATAGAGGCTAATTTGGAAAGAAACAGGTCGTTAGCTAATGAGTGGCGACAGAAGGCAGAGTTGGCAGTTCAAAAGGGACGTGATGATCTGGCTAGAGAGGCGCTCCGCAGATATAACGACTATTTGGAAAATGCCAGTGTCTATGAGCAGCAGCTAGATGCCCAGAGAAAGATAGTTGACAAGTTGAAGAATGAGCTTCAGGCTCTAGAAAGCAAGTATGAGGACGCTAGAAGAAACAGAGAAGTCCTGATTGCCCGACATAAGCGAGCTGAGACTCAGCGTAAGGTCGCTACCATAAGTGCACAGCTCAATACGATGGATCCTGCTGCTGAGCTTGGACGTATGGAAGAGAGGATAAGGCTAGAGGAGGCTAGAGCTGAGGCTGAAGCCGAGCTATCGGCAAGCTCCCTAGATGAGCAGTTCGCTGCCTTGGAAGGGGACAGTCAGATAGAAGCGCAGCTACAGGAGCTGAAGAGACAATTGACTGCAGGTTCTGCACAGGAGTCGCTGCCAGAAGGTACTTCGAAGGAATCTTCCGAACAGTGATTTCTGTCAATACCTTATATTAGGAGATGAGAAGTGTACGTCTGGATCACCGCACGTCGTATAAAACCAGGTCTTATGAAGGAATTTCTAAAGGCATGGCATGATCCAGGCAATGCTCTGCCGGTTTCTCCAAATGAACCGGGAGGCCCTACAGTTTATGTATTGCTGCCTACCGATGATCCTAATGAGATGTGGGGTGTAGGCTACTTTGATTCACTGGAGACTATAAAACGCTTCAAAGAAAGCCCTCAGATGGCAAGGCGTCAGGAGGCTTTGTCCCCGTATATAGAAGAAGTGCTTTGGGACAGGGTGTTTGAAGCTCATCCCTGGGTCGAGTATGAAAAGCCATTATATTATGCTGTATATGTGCGTATGCGACCTGCTCAGCGCTTCAGATTGATAGCTGTGTGCCCCAATGCGCGTGAGGCCATCAATCAGGCTGACAGAGTAATGCAGGAAGCCAGGGCCAGCGGGTACGAACATCCTGAATGGACAATGAGAGCGTTCTTCGATCCTAGTGAGGCCCCGGATTCTTTACCACCTAATGTTTGGCATGATCATGTTCGATAAACTGAAGTCTGACCATTGTTACTATAGCTAGTCTTGATTATCCGTTGGTCAAGTTGTATACTCTCCACAAAGAAAATATTTTGAAAGGCTTTGAACAGGAATAGTAGGCATTCAAGCGGGGCTCAGAGAGCCGGGTTAGGTGTGAGCCGGTGCCAGCGCGAATGCTGAATGGGCCTGGGAGCTGCGAACCGAAAGCTTCCTGCAAGTAGGCTTCGCCGGAGTCTCCGCCGTTACAAGGAGAGAGGTATCGGAGCTTGTGTCTCCCGTACCTCCTGAGTGAGGCCTTAGGCCTAATTGGGGTGGCACCGCGGAAGCCCTCCGTCCCCAGCTTGTCTGGGACGGAGGGCTTTGAATTTTAAGCAGCCTTAGTTAGGAGAATAGGCAGTGTACGCACCCGACTTTGAAACTTTCAAGAAGATAGCTAAGCCAGGAGTAATAGTTCCGATATATAAAGAGATCCTCGCGGATTTGGAAACGCCTCTATCTGCTTATGCTAAGTTGCTATCTTCTGACTACGGATTTTTGCTTGAAAGCGTTGAGGGTGGCGAAAGGATGGCCCGTTATAGCTTTCTAGGTTCTGATCCGCAGGCTATAGCTATCTTTTCGCGAGATGGTTCTATAGTTTTGCAGGATGAGCATCTAATTCCTCTGGATACAAATGATCCCCTGGATCTCGTTAGCCAGAGACTGTCCAGGCCGATAGTGGGCAAACCGAGAAATCTGCCGAGGTTTCTTGGTGGGGCAGTGGGGTATATAGGTTATGAATGTGCCTCTCTATGGGAAAGATTGCCGCTGGCTCGAGAAAGGGCTATAGATGTTCCCGATGCGATATTGATGTTTGTTGATACCATTCTTATATTTGATAGGCTTAGGCACAGAGCTATCGTTCTTAGTAACACCCTAGTAGATGAGGATTTATCTGGCTCCTATGGGAGGGCTATTGAGCGTATAGATAGCTTTATAGATAGACTTTCTTTACCTCAACGCCTATCTCAGGTTGATGCGGAAGTCCCTTCTGAGGACTTAGATATCCAATCGAATATGACTCCTGAAGAATTTTGTGATGCTGTAGAGAAAGCTAAGCGTTACATAGCTCAAGGAGACATCATCCAAGTAGTTCTATCTCAAAGATGGACAAGGCAAACCATTGCTACTCCTATGGATGTGTATAGAGCTCTTAGAGCTATTAATCCATCTCCTTATATGTTCTTGCTTCAGATGGGTGATATCTCATTGGTAGGTGCTAGCCCCGAGATGCTGGTACGTGTGCAGGATGGTGAAGTTAGTACGCATCCAATTGCGGGTACAAGACCCAGGGGTAAAGATGAAGACGAAGATAAGCGCTTAGAGGAGGAGTTGCGAGCCGATCCCAAGGAAAGAGCAGAGCATATCATGCTAGTTGATTTGGGAAGAAATGATATTGGCAGGGTATCTATCCCTGGCACAGTCCGAGTTACCCAGTTAATGGATGTAGAGAGGTATTCTCACGTGATGCATTTAGTATCTCACGTGGTTGGTAGGTTAAGGGATGATTATCCTTCATGGGAAGCCCTTAGAGCTTGCTTCCCTGCGGGAACTGTTTCTGGCGCACCCAAGATAAGAGCTATGGAGATCATAGCAGATCTGGAAAGAGAGCAGAGAGGGCCTTATGCGGGCGCATTGGGTTACTTCGGCTATGGTGGGAATCTGGATATGGCGATAACTATACGAACTATCCTGATGAAGGATGGGCTAGCGCATGTCCAGGCAGGAGCTGGAATTGTCGCTGACAGTGAGCCTGCTAGGGAGTACCAAGAGACCCGAAACAAGGCCAGGGCTTTGATGAGAGCAATTGGTATGGCTGAGAGTTTCTCAAAGGAGAATGCTAATGCTGCTGTTAATAGATAACTATGATAGCTTTACATATAACTTGTATCAGATGCTTTCGCAGCTTGGGCAGGAGGTCTTAGTTTATAGAAATGATGAGATCACTATAAGTGATATCCAAAACATGGCTCCTGATCGTATCGTTATCTCGCCAGGCCCGGGGACTCCAGATGATGCAGGTATATCATGCGAGGTTATAAAGAGTTTAGGTGGCAAGTTGCCAATACTTGGGGTTTGCCTGGGTATGCAATGTATCGGCCAGGTTTTCGGTGGAAGGATAGTGAATGCTGGTGAGCTTCTACATGGCAAGACCAGCCTTATATACCACACAGGTAAAGGGGTATTTAGAGACATACCTTCTCCCTTTGAGGCAGTGCGTTATCATTCTTTGGTAGTAGATAGATCGTCCATCAGTGATGAGTTAGAGATCGTTGCCCAAACTTCTAACGGCTTGATTATGGGATTAAGACATAGAAGTATGCCTGTCGAGGGAGTACAGTTCCACCCTGAGAGTGTGTTGACCGAATATGGATCCAAGATACTTGCAAACTTCCTTAACGTGGATCTCAAAGAGCCATTACAGCTAATAGGAGCTTAGGTCATGGAAAGGGATGTGTCAGTAATTTATGAGGCAATACACTTACTTAGCCAAGGTAAATCTCTGACTCGAGATCAGGCTGAGGCAGTTATGGACCTGATAATGGAGGGGCAAGTTACTGGTGCTCAGTTCGGTGCCATAATGATGGGTTTGCACTTGAAGGGGGAAACTATAGATGAGATAGCAGGTTTTGCCTCGGTGATGCGTCGTAAGGCTCTGAGGGTAAATGTCAAGGGTGATGTCGTAGATACCTGTGGAACTGGTGGAGATAAGGCTGACACTTTCAATATAAGTACTACTGCTGCTTTCGTTATAGCTGCAGCTGGTGCCAAGGTTGCCAAGCATGGTAATAGGGCTATGAGTAGCAGGTGTGGATCAGCCGATGTTTTAGAAGCCTTAGGAGCGAGGATTGACCTTGGCCCTACTGCTGTAGAGAGAGTTATAGAGGATACTGGTATGGGCTTTATGTTTGCTCCTCTGTTCCATCCAGCTATGAAGTATGCAGCAGGTCCAAGAAGGGAAATGAGAGTAAGGACTATATTCAACATACTGGGACCTCTTACTAACCCTGCTGGAGCAAGAAGACAAGTGCTAGGGGTAGCTGATAGTGCCTTAGCATCGAAGATGATAGAGGCATTGCGTGAGCTGGGTTCCGTACATGCGTTGGTTGTGCATGGAGAGGATGGCCTTGATGAGATAACGCTATCTGGTCCTAGCATGGTATACGAACTTAAGGATGGGAAGATAAGCAGGTACGAGATCTGTCCAGAGCAGTTTGGATTTAGATCTTCTTCAACTCAGAGTTTACGCGGAGGCGATAGAGAAACTAATGCTGATATTACTAGGAAAGTTCTCACTGGTACCTCAGGCCCAGCTAGAGATGTAGTTCTAATAAACGCTGCTGCGGGCTTAGTAGCGGCGGATGTAGCTGAAAATCTGAAAGAGGGCTTGGAGATTGCGGCTCGTGTCATCGATGAAGGAGCTGCTATGGAGAAGTTGGACGCTTTCATAGGTGCGACTCATAGGTTTGCTGAAGAAAATTAGGGTGATTAGGAGGTCATTACATTGAGCGTTTCTGAGCTTGAAAAGGTTCCAGCCAATCTATCCCAGGCCCCCAAGTCTCGGGTTTTATCTGGAATCATGCCCACCGGGGACCTACATATAGGCAACTATATAGGCGCTATCAAGAACTGGGTTGCTATGCAGTACGAGCATGACTCCTTCTTCTGCATAGTCAATATGCATGCTATCACCACCCCTCAGGATCCTAAGGAGCTTTACGAAAAGACAAGAGAGGTGGCAGCGCTATATATCGCCTGCGGAGTGGATCCAAAGGTATCGACTATATTCGTGCAGTCGCATGTCCCAGCTCATACTGAGCTTTGCTGGATACTTAACTGCATCGCACCAATGGGGTGGCTGGAACGCATGACTCAGTTCAAAGAAAAATCGAAGGGTGATAGAGAGAGGTCCAGTGTCGGGCTCTTTGATTACCCTGTGCTTCAGGCTGCAGATATCCTGCTATATGGAAACGTTCCCCCAGTACCTCTCTATGTGCCCGTAGGAGAGGATCAAAAGCAGCATCTTGAGCTTGCGCGGGATCTGGCTGAGAGGTTCAATCGACTGTTTGGTGATACATTGGCCATACCTGAACCATACATACCTAAGTATGGTGCTCGCGTGATGGGACTGGATGATCCTACCAAGAAGATGAGCAAGAGTGAGAAGAGTAGATACCATGCTATTAGGCTTTTGGATAGTCCAGATGATATCAGGAAGAAGATTGCTAGGGCAGTGACTGACCCTGGTAGAGATATAAAGTTCGACCCGGAAAGGCCAGGTTTGTATAACCTTCTAACTATTTATCAGGCTGTCACTGGTCAATCCGAGGAGGAGATAGAGGCTCACTTTGAAGGAAAGGGTTATGCCGATCTTAAGCGGGAGCTTGCTGAAAGGTTGGTTGAGTACCTGGCTCCTCTCCAGGAGAGGTATCGTGATATAAGACAGGATCCATCTTATCTGGAGAACGTTCTGGCTCAGGGAGCTGAGCGTGCACGCGAGACATCTGCAGTAGTTCTGAATGCTGTCAAGAAAGCTGTGGGTTTGGAGTAATACAGTTGACTATGAGCAAGAATTTCCTAAGCGAGATCATTGATAACAAGCTCGAGGAAATCAGGGAAAGGCGCAATATTAATCCTGAACATGTCCTCATAAGCAGGCTTGATCGAGTCCGACCACCGCGGTCCTTATACAAAGCACTGCGCACGGTAAACACAGTGGGGGTTATTGCGGAGGTCAAGCGCCGCTCTCCATCGAAAGGAGATCTGAACACAACTCTCGATCCTGTCTGGATGGCTCGGGTTTATCAGAATGCACGAGCATCAGCTATAAGTGTACTGACTGATGAGAAATACTTCGGTGGATCGCTTGATGATCTTCAAAGTGTGAGCTCCCAGGTTGGTATCCCGGTGTTGCGCAAGGACTTTATTCTTGATGAGTACCAGGTAGTTGAGAGCAGGGCTAATGGCGCGGACGCCATACTGCTTATAGTTAGGGCGCTGACTGGAGACAAACTTGCCTGTCTCATAAATGCTGCCTCTGAGCTTGGTATGGATGCTCTTGTAGAAGTTCATGATGAAGAAGATGTAGACCTGGCGTTGGCGTCAGGAGCTCGTCTAATCGGCATAAACAACAGAGACTTGGAAAGCTTCCATACCACGATTGAAGTTACTCAGCGATTGGCTCCATATATTCGTGATCGTACTGATTCAGAGGTACTAGTGATCTCGGAAAGCGGTATCTTTAGTAGATCTGACGTGGAAAGCGTACAGGCAGCTGGAGCCGATGCTGTGTTGGTAGGTGAAGCCCTTGTTGTCTCAGGTGATCCTGCTAAGAAGATAGAGGAGCTGAGGGGTGAGCGTCGAGGTTAAGTTTTGTGGCATCAAGACGCTTGAACATGCACGTCTAGCTTCGCAGCTTGGTGTCGACTACTTAGGATTTGTATTTTATGAGAAATCTATTAGATACGTAAGTCCTGAAGATGCCGCGCGTATAGCTGATCAACTGAGAGGTGATATCAAATTGGTTGGGGTTTTTGTTAATGAAACCCCAGAAAGGCTTAATGAAGTTGCAGATCTCGTAGGTTTGGATTTAGTACAGCTTTCAGGGGATGAAAAACCAGAGATCATTTCCTATATCCGGAAACCAGTGATCAAAGCTATTCACGTCCTAGATGCTTATACCACTAGATCTCGAGTTGAGATCTATAAACCTTTATGTGAGATGATCCTTCTGGATACATACTCTAAGGACAAGATGGGAGGTACAGGGAGAGTATTTGACTGGTCCATAGCCCGGGAGATATCGACTTTCTATCCTGTCATGTTAGCAGGAGGTTTAAGTCCGGCTAACGTGCAGGAAGCTATAAGAATGGTGCGCCCTAAGGCCGTGGATGTAAGTAGTGGGATCGAGACTGATGGCGTCAAAGATCCTATCAAAATGAAAGCTTTTATAGAAGCTGTAAAGGGTGTGGAAGTATGACTGAGAATACAAGTTCTTTTTCTGCTATAGGTAGCCACTATCCCGATAATAAAGGTAAGTTTGGTAGGTATGGGGGCAGGTACGTTCCTGAGACTTTGGTGCCTGCTTTGGATGAGTTAGAAGAGGCTTACGCTTCCATCAAAGATGATCCCGAATTCCAGCAAGAGCTTAACCAGCTGCTGAAGGATTATGTGGGTAGGCCTACTCCCTTATATCATGCCAAAAGACTGTCTGAGATCCTGGGTGGTGCCCAAATATATCTCAAGAGGGAGGATCTAGCGCATACAGGTGCTCATAAGATAAACAACGCTCTGGGACAGGCTCTACTTGCTCGCAAGATGGGCAAGAGAAGGATAATAGCCGAAACTGGAGCTGGTCAACATGGTGTGGCTACTGCTACCGTCTGCGCCATGTTGGGTCTAGACTGCGTGGTCTATATGGGTTCCGAGGATGTTGAAAGGCAAAAACTGAATGTATATAGAATGGAGCTCTTGGGTGCCACTGTGGTGCCCGTCGAATCTGGTACCAGAACTCTCAAGGATGCTATCAACGAGGCGATAAGGGATTGGGTTACCAATGTTAGAGAGACCTTTTATCTTATAGGGTCAGTTGTGGGACCACATCCTTACCCTATGATAGTGCGGGATTTTCAATCAGTGATCGGAAAAGAGTCAAGGGAGCAGTTTCTATCTAAGGTGGGACGTTTACCAGATATTATAGTTGCCTGCGTGGGGGGAGGAAGCAACTCAATGGGCATATTCTATCCGTTCATTGAGGACAAAGATGTAAAGCTCGTTGGGGTTGAGGCAGGCGGCCTGGGTATAAGCTCTGGTAAACATGCTGCTACCCTCGTAGCAGGCAGCTACGGTGTCCTTCACGGGGCTGCCATGTATCTACTGCAAGATGAGAACGGCCAAATCATGGGTACGCATAGTATTAGTGCAGGCCTTGATTACCCCGGGGTTGGCCCAGAACACTCATATCTCAAGGATATAGGACGCGCGGAGTATACCAGCGTCAATGACGATGAGGCTCTTGAGGCATTCAAGCTTCTTTCTCGTACAGAAGGTATTATCCCTGCTCTGGAGTCTGCACATGCTGTTGCCTACGCCGCTAGATTAGCTCCTCAAATGTCTACTGACAGCTTAATACTCATCAATCTCTCCGGGCGTGGGGATAAAGATCTCGGGACCATAGTTGGTCCTGCTCAGGAGGTAGGTGCCTAATATGATATCTGTTGCTGACAGTTTCCAAAAAGCTAGAGATGAAGGCAGGTTGGCTTTCATTCCCTATATAATGTCTGGCTTTCCTGACGAACCTGCATCTGTCGAGATAGCGAAGATGTATGCTGAGACCGGTGCAGACATTATAGAGCTAGGAGTGCCTTTCTCGGATCCTCTGGCAGATGGCCCTACTATACAGCGGGCATCTAATAGAGCGCTTGCTAATGGTACCACACTGAGATCTAGTTTGGAAGTTGCGGAGAACATAGCACGGGAAGTAAGTATTCCTATAGTGATGATGAGCTATTACAATCCCATACTCAGGTATGGGGTACAAAGATTTTTCCAGGATGCATCTAATAGCGGAATATCAGCGGTGATAATTCCGGATCTCCTGCCGGAGGAGTCAGAAGAGGTTAGCACTTACTCGAGTGAATATGAAGTGGGGTTGGTATTTTTGGTTGCTCCCACGAGCACGGTTGACAGGATCAAATTGGCTGCACAGGCAGCTAATGCCTTCTTATATTGTGTATCTCTTACTGGAGTAACTGGAGCTAGAGATAGCCTTCCTGATTATCTTGAGCCTTTCCTCAGAACCGTCAGAGGACAAACAGATCTACCTCTTGTTGTGGGGTTCGGTATATCTAAGCCCGATCATATTAGACAATTGCATCAATTTGCTGATGGGGTTGTAGTGGCCAGCGCTATCATCAGCATGATAGAGAACTCTCCAAGCTGGCAGGAGGCCTTAGATTCCCTCCGTGCTTATCTAGGCCAAATGCGTGCTGCTACATTTGAATCTCTTAGCAAAGAGAACGTGAACGAGATTAAGTCCACAGCCTAATTTCTACAAAAACTTGTTTACGGAGGCATAAAGTGATCGTGGTGATGAAGGTTGGAGCGAGTGAGGAGGAGATAGGGAGGGTGATAGAGAGGATAGAGGTGGAGGGATTGAGTGCGCATGTGAGTCGAGGGATGGAGAGGACGGTGATAGGGGTGATAGGGCAGGGGGTGGACGTGCATCGGATAGCAGGAGTGCTAGGGGGCATGAGTGGGGTGGAGAGCCTGGTGCCGATCAGCAAGCCTTTCAAGCTGGCCAGCAGGGAGTTTCACCCGCAGGACACGGTGGTGGAGGTCAACGGGGTGAGGATAGGAGGGGAGGAGGTGGTGGTGATAGGAGGGCCATGCAGTGTGGAGAGCGAGGAGCAGACGCTGGCGACTGCCAGGGCGGTGAAGGCTGCTGGAGGGAAGCTGTTGAGGGGAGGGGCCTACAAGCCCAGGACCTCGCCGTACAGTTTTCGAGGGATGGGAGTGAGGGGATTGGAGATACTGGCCAGGGCGAGGGAGGAGACGGGTTTGGGGGTGGTGACGGAGGTGATGAGTGTGGAGGAGCTGCCGGTGGTGATGGAGTATGCGGACATGCTGCAGATAGGCACGAGGAACATGCAGAACTATGCGTTGTTGGAGGCGGTGGGGAGGACGGAGATGCCAGTGCTTTTGAAGCGTGGGATGAGTGCGACGGTAGAGGAGTGGTTGTTGGCAGCGGAGTACATCATGGCGCAGGGCAACAGGCGAGTGGTGTTGTGTGAGAGGGGGATAAGGTCGTTTGATCCTTACACGAGGAACGTGTTTGATGTGGGGGCGATAGCGTTGGTGAAGGGGTTATCGCACCTGCCTGTGATAGGGGATCCCAGTCAGGGGACAGGGAGGGCTAGTTTGGTGGTGCCTGTGAGTTTGGCGGCTGTGGCGGCTGGAGCTGATGGGTTGTTGGTGGAGGTGCATCCCAATCCGGAGGGTGCGATGAGCGACAACGCCCAGCAGGTGACGTTTGAGGGTTTTGAGGAGCTGATGGCAGGCGTCAGGAGGGTGGCCAGCGCTATCGGCAGATCCGCCGCCGAGCCTATGAGGGTATAGAACTAGGTAATCTTACCTAGTTCTATACCCTTCTTAGTTTTTTTCTATGTAGCTCCTATGATTCTTTTCTTTTAGAATTCTTTGCAAACCTTCGTAGGTCAATCCATGCTTGATAGCTATCTCTGATGCGAAAGAAGTGCTAGTTGGCTCTCCTGGCTTTATCTTGAAAGTGGACTCTACTCTGCCATTTTTGTGAGAGGTTTCCGCCACTAGGTTTCTGATTTTTGACTCAGATTGCATGTTAAGCTCATTGACCGACAGAGCCAGATCGTGTAGATGTGTTATGAGTACACCTCTGGCCCGCATTAGCTGCAATCCTTTGACGAAATCCTTAGCTATAACCAAAGCTTCCCTTTCTGATGTACTGGTAAGAGGTTCGTTCAATAAGACGAGAGAATTCTCTGTGGATTCCTCGAACAGCTCTCTGAGCCTTCGTATCTCGTCATCCAGTCTACCTTCTCCAATTGTCGATGTCTCCGCGCCGGGAAAATGGGTTAGTATGTTGTCAACCGGACTTATCTTAGCTTCCTTCGCAGGCACGAATAAACCACTTTGGAACAGAACTTGTGCTTGTCCGATAGCACGGCAGAACGTTGTTTTACCCCCTCTATTTGGACCTGTTACGATCAGTAGCGGATACTCCGCGTCTACAAGTACATCATTCGCTACAACTGATCTACTGAAGTCTGAGCCGTCTATCTTATCCCTGGCCTCCATCTGAATAGCTAGCGATAAATTGACGAGAGATTCTGCATAAAAGCACTTTTGCCCCATCGGTAAAATTCTGGGTCTACAGAAATTCAACCCTCTTTTCTCCAGGTGTTTTACCAGTCTTACGGCTCCTAGGTAAAACGCTATATCGTTTTCCAGAGCTACTATTGGGGCTGAGCTAACTCTTTTGAAAGTATCTAGAACCTTCGAGAGGGGTTTTACAGCATTCTCTAATAGTGTTTGAAGCTCCTGATAAAGCTTGCCGTCTCTTGGCAGTCCTCCAGAAGTTGATCTGTGAAGTTGACCTATTCCAAATCTTTGGTCTTCGCTACTAGTAGTTAGGAGTTTATCAAGCAGAGTCTTCTTGCCCTTAAATACATAGTTATTAAAGCTGATGATAGCAGCAGATTCAGGCTGCAAGTCGGGTCCAAGATTGATACCTATAGTTACGCTGTTTGTTTCACTTAGGGCTTCGTGTAGACTAGGTAGCTCTTTTCGTAGGTGTTCGATTGTTGGGTCATCATGAGCTCTGGCTACATCTTCTCTGAGTGATGTCAAACCTTTCGATTTAACATAAGGCGCATGTGCAAGGGCGTTATATAGTTGGTCCAAACACTCAATATATCTATCAAGCTCGCTTATTCTATTGATCACAGAGATTAGTGGGGAATCCCCGGGCCAATGGTAACCGGACGGACTCCTGAGCTCAATTATCTTCGGCAATAGCTCTAATAGTTCCTTAAATAACTGCTCATCATTCAATATATCTTCGAGTATTTCCTGTCGATAAGCTATAGTTTCGAGATCTGTTGGGAGATTTTGTATGATCTGCCTGATTGCATCTCGATGCCGAGCGTCAATGTCTAGCTTCTGCACAATGGGGGATAAATTGAGATCTTCGTAGACTCTATCTGAGATATGTACGGAGCTCTTTTCTTTAGGCCAAAGTAAACTAGTGAATCTTTTTATATCTGTCATGATCCTCTTTGGAGAAGTAAAACTATTTCACATAATAAACAATATCAAAAGATTTACAGTCTTGCTGTAGAGTTTCTTGCATGGCCTGTATCTTTTCAACCCTTGCCATTCGAGGTCCTATTTCACACCATCGCAGCATTTCTTCTACTCTCTCCTTGGGCCCCTGGAAGACAGCCTCCACGCGGCCATCGGGTAAATTTCTAACCCAGCCACATAGACCTAGTTGAGTAGCCTTACGTTTGCACTCAGCTCTGTAGTTAACTCCTTGTACCAAGCCAGACACAAGGACTCTTACCCTGATCAAATCCATATGCTTTACTTCTTCCTAGCCTATGCTGGATTTAATAAGGCAAAAGTCAGGAATATAACTAGCATGGCCTCTATAACGCCAAGTACTATCATGCCTAAACCTTTCGACGACAGCTTACCTGCCGAGACTTCGTCTCCTCTTCTTCGTGCTCGCTCACTCAGCGTAAAGGCCTGTATAGATGTAATTATTGGTGCTAATAATGCCAGTAGCATCGCCAATTGAAGAAGCAGGGATGCATCCCATCTTCTCAAGGCTTCGGCACCGTTCCCAGTAGAGTAACTTATAAGCAGTACACTTGCTAAGAGCAGGAAGCATGATATCTGGATAACCGGAAGCCAGTAGAATGATAGCTGTCGTAGCCTGTTGCCTGAGTTAGGATCCCTGGCGAAGTTTATGGATACGCGTATATCGGTATAGGCTATTGCACCTATTATGGCTATTGTTATCAGAACTACCAACAAAGATTCGAGCTTCATCGTTTCCTGTGATAAAGGCTCATCTGAAGTCTTCTGGATTCCTCGATGATAACATCGTAGATAGATTTCAGTGCTGAGTCGCTCAGAGGACCGCGATTAGCACTAATGATGTTGGAGTATACCACTATTTCCCTGTCTGGGACGTATACTGCACTTTGCGAATCGTTACGTTTGAGCTCTCCTATACGCAGGGATAAACTAGCGCGCTTGTTTAGGAGTTCGACAAGTGCTTTGTCTATTTCATCTATCTCCTGCCTAAGCTGTTCAATTTCGCTTCCTGCTTTTCCCATTGGAACTTTCCTAGATAAGTTTTACTTATTATCTATCTAACAGGTGATCATATAGAAGTTGAAGTGCTGCTGTGTATCCTCGATATCCAAATCCAGTTATTTGGCCCAAGACTATAGGTGCTATGACCGACTTGTGTCGCCACTCCTCGCGCGCGTAGACGTTTGATAAGTGTACCTCGACTATTGGTACCCTCATGGATTCTAAAGCATCCCTGAGTGCTAGTCCGTAGTGCGTTAGAGCCCCAGGATTTATTATGATCCCGTCACAGTTACCGAAATTCTCCTGGAGGAAATCTATTATGAAGCCTTCATGATTACTCTGCATTATAACCAGTTCGCATCCTAGCTCTTCAGCCTTTTGGCGACATAGCTCATTGATCTTTTTCATGCTAACACGGCCGTATATCTCTGGCTGCCTTTGACCAAGCATATTCAGATTGGGGCCATGTATAAGCAATATTCTCACCGTATGTACTCCCGCATAGCCAATTCCACTATGTCTAGTGGGACGTCAGATCTTATCTCAGCCTTACCTATAGCTCTCAGTAGTATCCATCTACTCTTGCCACCCTCGATCTTCTTATCAAGTTTTATAGCTTCTCTGACGCTAGCAGCTTCAATACCTTCGGCGTATCTAGGAAGCCCGAACTCAGCTATCAGTTCATTCTGGAGTTGTAATGATTCCTCATCAAGCAAACCCATCTCTTTGGCTATTAGCCCGGCTGCCTGCATCCCTATTGCCACAGCTTCCCCATGAAGATATTTGCTGTAGCCAGTAGCAGCTTCTATAGCATGACCCAATGTGTGTCCATAGTTGAGTATGGCCCTTAGCCCTGACTCTTTAGGATCCTTCGTCACTATATCCAGCTTTATTTCCGCACACCGCGAAATCACAGGCAGCATCTTTGGTATGTCTTTTGATTTCAAGTCGTCTAGATGATTTGCAATATAATTGTAAAGAGAATAATCGTAGATCATAGCATATTTGATGACCTCTGCCCATCCGCTTCTAAGCTCCCTTTCAGGCAGGCTTATAAGAAGAGATACATCTATGAAGGTAAGTTTGGGCGGGTAGAAAGAACCTATAAGGTTCTTTGCTCTTGGGTGATTTATGCCGGTTTTCCCTCCTATGCTGGCGTCCACCTGTGCTAACAGAGTGGTAGGTACCTGAACTAGATGCATACCCCTGAGGTATGTAGCCGCTACCCAGCCCGCTAGATCTCCTATAACGCCACCCCCAAGTGCTAATATAGTGTCCTTTCTCTCAGCTCGATTTTCAGCTAGCCAATCCCATAGATAGCTAACCTGTTCGAGATTCTTGTATTCTTCCCCAGATGGAATTACGCAGGTGTGTGTTTCTATACCAGCACTAGTTAGGATTTTTGCTATAGTACCTTCGTACAGGTCGGCGATATTCTTATCAGTTATTACAAATATCCTTTTGCCGACATCATATTCTCTTAGTATTTCTGGAAGGCATGACAATATTTCGTTACCAACGATTACAGGATGCATGCCTGATAATGTCTTGACGCTAGCTCTAAGCATGGGACTCCACTTTGATCCGTTAGGTTACCTGCGTGATATACTTTTTCATCACCAAGTTTTTGTTGCTAATAGCATAGCAAATAGAGTTGAAATTTCACCTTTTGGGAGGCCAATTTGTCGGATCGACTAAACCCCCAGCGCTTGAGAGGTTTCAGAGATTTCCTGCCGGAGTCCATGGCTCTAAGGAAATACGTTATACGCACCTTTGAGGAGATTTTTGAAAGGTATGGTTTCCTCCCCCTAGAAACACCTTCCCTTGAATATGCGGAGACATTTGAGGGGAAGAGTAGTACTGAAGCTGAGACTCTCATGTATAAGTTCGTGGATGCTGGAGGTAGAAGGGTCGGCCTGAGGTATGATCTAACTGTTCCGCTTGCTAGGGTTGTTGGGATGCACCCAGATCTTCCTATGCCTTTCAAGCGCTATCATATTGCTCCAGTGTGGAGGGCAGAAAGACCTCAGAAGGGAAGATATCGCGAGTTTTGGCAGTGTGATGTGGATATAGTGGGCTCAGATGAACCAGCTGCTGATGCTGAGATACTGGCTATTATCTCTGATTGCCTAAGTGCAGTAGGTTTTAAAGAGTACCGAGTTCTAATCAATCACCGCAAGATACTCTCTGCGATGGCCAGGGTTGCTGGTGCCAGTCCCGAACAGGCTGTCCATGTATATAGAGCAATAGATAGGCTATCAAAGGTAGGCGCCGATGGAGTTAGACAGGAGCTAATACAACTTGGTTTGTCTCCTGACTCTTCCGATAGGCTTATAGCTCTTATAAACATCGAGGGAGATGCGGATACAGTGCTGTCTCATCTTGAGCGACTCCTTGAGGACCAGCCTGAGGGCATACAAGCAATCAACGAACTTAGGTCTATACTCAACCTCCTTTCTAACTATAACGTGAATATGAATTCCTATCTGATTCAACCATCCCTGGCACGAGGTCTAGATTACTATACTGGTGCCGTTTTCGAGACGGTAGTTGATGAGCCCAAAGTGGGATCTGTAACTGGGGGAGGCAGATATGACGAGCTTGTTGGTATATTCGCGGGCAAGAAAATCCCCACAGTCGGTACAAGCTTGGGGCTAGAGCGTATTATAGATGTACTTGAGGAATTAGGACTAATGACTCCACCTCGGGTGTCAGCTGATGTGTTTGTGACCGTGTTTGATACCAGTTGTATTGCCAGCTCCATTCAGATAGCAGCTAACCTGAGGAGAAAAGGGATAAAGACGGAGCTATATCTTGGTAAACCTGGTTCACTTAGGAAGCAGCTAACTTATGCATCGCGACTCGGCATTCCTTGGGTAATCATAGCTGGACCTGATGAGCTAGCCAACAACGAGGTTACGCTGCGAGATATGCAGAGCGGCGAGCAAAAAAGGTTACCTTTACACGAACTTCCTGAGCATATAAAGAGTCTTTGGAGCTAGGATATAGTCATACAAGCAGCCAAAGACGAGCTAAGCTCCCAAGTCCCTATTGTCATAGGGAAGTATCATGATCTTGTACTCTGTCATATGCTCTATCGCATAGCGTATGCCTTCTCGACCCAATCCAGAGTCTTTTACACCGCCATAAGGCATATTGTCTACTCTGAAAGTAGGTACGTCGTTTACGACTACTCCACCAACCTCTAGTGCGTTAAAAGCTAGTGTAGCTTTACTTATATCATTGGTGAAGACACCTGCCTGAAGGCCGAATCTGGATCTGTTTATAGCTCTCAACCCGTCCTCAAAATTTTCTACTGGTGAGATGATTACTACAGGAGCGAAAGCTTCCTGGGAACAAACCCTAGCATCCTCAGGGACGTTCTCGAGTATTGTGGGTTCAAATATGTTGCCGTCTCTCTTGCCGCCAGTAACGACCTTAGCTCCTTTCTGTACGGCCTCTTGTACCCAGCTCTCTACCCTATCCAAGGCTCTATTATCTATAAGAGGAGATACGTCGGTGTCTTCTTGAAGAGGATCGCCTACCTTGAGTTTGCCTGTTTGCTCTACTAGTGCTGCTTTAAGATCTTCGTAGATGTCTTTATGTACGAATATCCTTTGTACGCTGATGCAGATTTGTCCTGCATATGCAAAAGATCCGTAAGCTAGTCTCCTAGAGGCATGCTCTATGTCTGCGTCCTTGTCCACCACTACGCCTGCGTTGCCTCCAAGCTCTAGAATAACGTTCTTTTTACCTGCCTTCTTTTTTAGCTCCCAACCAACCACGTCCGAGCCTGTAAATGTGAGGAGCTTTATCCTCTCATCCGAGACAAGAAGATCTCCGGTATTTCTATCCATAGGCAGCACACTAAGTGCACCTTCTGGCAGATCTGTTTCCTCGAAGAACCTAGCTACCTTTAGCCAGGTGATAGGTGTCTTGCTAGGCGGCTTGAGAACTACGGGATTCCCTACAGCGATAGCCGGTGCTACCTTATGAGCTGCCAAGTTTAATGGGAAGTTGAAAGGTGAGATGGCAGCTACAGGTCCTATGGGGAATCTTCTCACTATACCCATCTTGTTTGAGCCAGAGGGTAATAGATCAAGGGGTACTACTTCCCCGTGAATCCTCTTGGCCTCTTCTGCAGCGAGGGTGAAGGTAAGAATCGCCCTATCTACCTCCACCCTCGAATCCTTTATCGGTTTCCCAGCTTCTAGTGTAATGGTGCGTGCTATATCTTCTTTATTCTCACGGAGGCGGGATGCGACGTGTTGTAAGATATTGGCTCTTTGGAAGCTCGGCATAGAAGAGAGCTGGTAAAAAGCCTCCTGTGCTTTAGTTATTGCCTTGTCGAGCTCTTGCTTCCCGGCTTGATAGGTATAAGCCACCACCGAGCCATCATATGGATAAGTTACTTCTAGCTGACTGGAGGTGGTTACCCAATTCCCGGCAAGGTATATTGGGAATTCCCCCATTATGTATTTTGACTCGGTCCTTTTTTCTACCTGTTGCGTAGCCATTTCCCACCTCCGTAGCTTCTGTCTATGAACAGCTTTTTGCCTTATCTAAACGTCTCAGGTAGATCTACAACTTCTATGTTGTCCAGTCCACCATATCTCTCCCACCAGGGACGAGCACCTTGATATATAACCTCGTTCAAGGCCTGTATGTTCTTTACTCCTTGGTCACTCAACCAGCTTCTCAGAGCATCTGCCCCGCCCTGGGCGTAGGCTGGTATCCCGTCCTGCCATGTAGCTCTACCGCACAATACTCCGGAGTAAGGCACGCCAGCCTCGTTAGCTAGAGCTAGAGTTTCTCTAAATACCTCATCACTGACTCCAGCACTCAGATATATGAACGGTACTTTAGAGAGAGATGCAGCCTCTCTAAAGTGCTCGATGGCCTCTTCCCGCGTATAAGCAACCTCGCCGGTGGTGTTAGCCTTCACACCTTCTACATATTTCATATTGACAGGTACTTCTACTTTGAGTACGTCCACACCGTACCTGTCTTGTGAGAATTCAGCCATATACTTCTTTACTTTCGAGGGCTTGACCTTGGCGAACTCGAAGCTCTTCTCATCACCAATTTCGTCACTGTAGCATACGGGCTCTAGGAAGAAAGGCACGTCCAGAGCCCTGCATTCTGCACCTACCCTCTCTATGAATGCATGCTTAATGGTATTGATCTTTGGATCGTCGTCCGGATCGTAGTACATAAGTATCTTTATAGCGTCTGCCCCGGCTTCCACTAACCTACGTACCGACCATTCAGGAAGCAGGTCCGGAAGCCTACCTTTTGTAGTAGTATCATATCCTGACTTTTCGTACGCCAATAGCAATCCTTTGCCGCTTGCCCTTCTCTTTGCTGCTTCTAGACCGTATTCCGGATCAAGGAGTATAGCCGAGGCATAAGGAGTTAGTATCTCGGAGACTAGAGCTTTGAACTCTGATAACTCCTGGTCGGAGACATCGCCCCCCTTGGCTTTAGCAAGAGCCTTCTTGAGGGAACCTCTCTGGTCCATGGCTGCGGCAGCTATTATTCCCTTCTCGTCCGCAATTTTGTTTAGACCTTCGAACTTGCCCCTGGTCATGCGCACCTTGGTAGCTGTGGTTTGAGCCATTTTCCTACTCCCTGGAAATATTGATTTTCACACAGATTGTCGGCAGCACAATTGATGCCAGGATAAAGATAGCATGCAGCTTTCGGCCAGGCAAGGGAGATAATTTAGCCCTGCTAATCTATCTCCAATCTAGACTGCCGTATTGTGGGATAGCCTGTATCCATACGGCGCCTTTATTCACTTTTACTTGCTTTCCATCTTTATCAAGATAGATCGTTGGCTGCTTGGTGCTAGTCTTCTTCCACGTCGCCTTCTGGACGGTACCATCTTGGAAGATGTAAGCAGGACCGCTCCCGAATACTTGTACATCTTCTCTGGCTTTGTCATCTCCAGGTATGCGATGTATCTGATGTACTCTTACTATCACAGTTGAAGCCCTTATTTGTTCACCAGTAATTCTCTCTATTGCGGGCTCACCTTGCATCCATCTTAGATAAGTGTTGGTTTTAGGGTCCCAACGCCATTCCACATAGTACCAATCGTTGAAGCGTATATTTATGTATTCAGCTCTTCTGCCCGGCTGCTTTATGCTTTGGTCTTTGAAGAGCAAGCCTCCCCAAGTACCTCCTTTGAGACTTCGACCGACCATCTTTTCATATCTACGCAGTGCTGATGTGCTGGTATACAAGTTGTGAGGGGCTACTCTGTCTTGAGTTCTATAAAAAGCTCGACCGTCCCAAAGGGCGTTTGTTCTGACCAGTCCTATCTGATCCGCAAGTCCTGCTGCACCTGGAGCACCACCTGCATGTATGTATATCGGGTTGAACTCCTTGGCCCAAAGAACGAAATACTTCCTTGCGCTCCGCACAGGACCTACTACTGGTGACTCCCTTGTGATAAAGAATGCTATGAATCTAGATATCCCAAATTCTGCAGGTGCTTCCAGTACCACATCTGCATATGCTAGACCTGATTGTGGTCTAGCATCCGGATGGTTCTCTATCATGACTGCTAGAGGTCTACGGGGAGGTGGAGCGGATTCTATCTGTTCGAGAGTAGCTTTTACTTTTATTGTGCTACCAGGAGCTACTTTGTATTTCTTGCGGAAGGTTTCGTAGTAACGCTTGTTAAGCCTTACCCAATGGTTTCCAGGCTCAAGGTTCTTGATCGTAATTGGTGCAAATCCTCTAAATTTTCGGTCTATAAAGACCTTTACCCCCTTTTGGGAAGTAGTAATAGCAATAGTGCCTGGCTTAGGTTTGAGGCTAAGGGTTATCTTTTTAATGTCTCCAGGACTAAGGGATATATCTTTAGTTGCCTCGAAATACCCTTCCCTCTTAGCAGAGATAGTGTGCTTACCAACTTCTAGTTCGAGCTTTTGATCTCCTGATCCCACCTTATGTTTGTCCACAAAAACGACTACATTCTTGTTTGGGACGTCTATTAGCAAGATGGGTTTTACAGCAGCCAAGTTACAACTAACATCTATTGTTTGCCCCGGCGATACATCTACTATCTTTTTACATTCCTTATAGTGATCCTTTCGAATTGTTATGCTATGTTTGCCCGGGGTTACACTTAGCTTGCTAATTGGCGTATCACCAACCTGTTTGCTATCGACCTGCACCGATGCTCCGTTTGGTTTCGAGTTGATATTAAGCGCGCCGTTGAGGGCAATAAGCTTAATGTCTAAGCTTACTCTATCCCCCTCACCCAACTGTACTTCCTGTTGAGATTCTTTGTAGCCCGAGAGCGAAACAGTCACCTTGTACGTACCTGGCGAGAGATGAAGTGTATTGGGTGTTCTACCTGAATCTTTTCCGTTGACTTTTATTTCTGCTTTTGCTGGTGTGCTGGATATCTCTAGCGTTGCCCTTGCTGGTTGATGTGTTGGAGTGCTCAAGTCTTGTCCACTGCCCTGGAAAGGCATTCTACATGCGGATATAAGACTTATTATCGTGATCAGAGTGAATATTCTAAATGTTGTGTTCACTTTATAAAGCACTCCTGGAAATTTCAAATATCATCGCCTGCTTCTTAGAAGGGGAGTTTAGCATAGAACTTACTTAGTAGTTATGAGTTCGCTATTGATTGACCGATTATTTTCCTTTTTGTTTACAGGTTACAAAAGTTAGGCGTGGTACTCACTTCTAGTACCACGCCTAACAGATGGGATTTTTACGATTATAGATGACTAAGCTCTTTTTTCCACCGGTTGGGTATTCCCGAACACTCTGACAGGAGTGAATCTAGGCGCAGCCCACCTTACTGCGTTCGAGATTATCTTTTGTACGTTCTCGTTATGATATGTGGGCAGGGTCTCATGCCCAGGCCTGAAGTAGAAGATCCTTCCAGCTCCTCTCGTATAGCAGCAACCGCTTCTAAAGACCTCTCCCCCTCTAAACCAGCTAATCAGCACCAACTCATCAGGTTGAGGTATATCGAATGGTTCGCCATACATCTCCTCTGGAAGTTCAAAGTACTGATCTACCCCTTCTACAATGGGGTGACCTGGTGAAACGACCCAGATTCTTTCGTAATCGTCGTCGCGCCACTTTAGATCACAACTGGTGCCCATCATTCGTCTGAAGATCTTAGAAAAATGACCTGAATGGAGGACTATAAGTCCCATGCCATTTAGTACTCTTTGCTGGACTTTATCAACGATATGATCAGATACTTCATGGTGTGCCATATGGCCCCACCATATCAATACGTCGGTTGAATCTAGCTTGCTGTCATCAAGGCCGTGATCTGGCTCATCCAGCGTAGCTGTCCGGACTTCAAAACCTTGTTGTTTCAGGAAGCCAGCTATTACGTTATGTATGCCATCTGGATAAATTTCCTTTACTCTTGGGTGAGTCTTCTCGTGTCTAAATTCGTTCCATACTGTGACTCTAATAGGGTCAGACATATATACAACTTCCTCCTCACAAGAAATCGCCTAAGGCTGGTGTTTCTACTGTAGCATCAAGTAGCCTCTTAACTCTAGAAGTGAACACTTTGACACAGAGATGATTAGGATGGACAATATTATCTAATGTTCGGAACCTGGAGGGTTCATGAGTGCCAAGCAAGTATTTATCAACACCCTAGTAGTTCTTTTAACTTTAGCTGGGGCATACCTGGTTATAAGGTTGCTTGACATAATTGTGCTGTTCGTGATAGCTATAATATTCGCCTCGGCGATTTCCCCTGCTGTCGCCTTCCTAAATAGGAAATTGCCTCTAGGAATTTCCATAGCCATAGTCTATCTAGGAATTATCCTAGTTTTTGCTGGGATACTTTCCTTGATAATTCCTACTGCTGTTAGGCAAGGAATGGCGCTAGTTGAGTCTGGCCCGGATATGGTGCGGGCTGTCGAAAGACAGATCATAGAACTACAGCAGAGGTTCAATATACCGGTAGAGAATCTATCTGGCGATCTTCAGGAGTATTATAGGAGGCTTATATCCTCTGCTCCTAGGTTGGCTGCGGGTATATTGAACGTAACTCTGAGCTTCATTAGTGGTCTAGGTGCTTTTGTGGCTATATTGGTGATGGCATTCTACTGGTTGCTTGAAAGAAGGGGAGTGCAAAGTACCTGGGTAGGCCTCGCTTCTCCAAGCAGTAGGCCTGAGATAAGGCATATCATTGATGAGATAGAAGCTAAAATAGGAGCCTATGCACGAGGGCAGATAACGCTTGGGCTTATAGTAGGAATTGCTTCTTTTATAGGTTTGACGATCCTGGGTATTAATTACGCCGCCATATTGGCTCTTATAGCTGGTATATCAGAGCTTATACCCATAGTAGGCCCCATAGTCGGAGCGATACCAGCGGTCCTAATAGCTCTGTCGCAGTCACCTAAGCAGGCCATATTAGTGGTCTTACTTTATGTAATAATTCAGCAGATGGAAAACCACCTGCTTGTTCCTAAGATCATGCAGAGGTCTGTTGGGCTAAGTCCTCTTACAGTGCTCTTCGTAGTGTTAGCGGGTGGATCACTGATGGGGATAATAGGAGTGTTGTTGGCTGTGCCTGTTGCCTCTGCTATACAGGTGATACTCTCGCATACCTTGCTCCGTCGAGAAGAGACAGATACCCTGTACAGGGAGAATGAAAAGTTAGAGACACCTAGCGGCTAGTACTTTAGTTGCTGCTGCGCTAAACTGTCTTGGATATACTGCTTGGAGTTGTAATCGTGTCTATAGATGTTGCTGATCTTAAGCATCTGAGTTTGAAGATATCTCGTACGGTATCAGATGTTGAATCACCCTCTATACTGTTCTATGAACTCCCACACCTGTCTCTAGACATGCTCATTACCCTATTTGCTGAGCTATCTGCCGACAACCAGTGTCAGTGTTATCTGTGGTCTGATGATAGAGGATTTTCCATGCTCGGGTTTGGGGTTGCGAGGTCTATAGAATATGAAGATTTCGCGGCTCCAGCCATTGTTCGAGAAGATATTCAAAACCTTCTGTCTTGTTTTGATATAGGAGATAGCTCTTCTCCCATCTTAGGACTGTACTCGAGCTTTGATCGCGCTGATGATCCACAAGCCTTCTGGGCCAGAGAAGTTTGTCTAACTGTGTTTTTGCCGACGGTATGCTTATACACTCGAGATGACAATTCCTACTTGCAAGTTGCCATATCGAGGAAAGAAGAATTGGTTCAGATATCTAAGGTATTAGACTTGCTAACAGCAGTTCATCCCGAGAAGTCTTCTAGTGATGCAGCTGAGAATGTTCAGGTATTAGGCTATAGAACTGATCTAGATATCAGTACGTGGAGCGCTGCCATAAACACCATAAAGAGGCATATAAGATCTGGAGAAGTAGAGAAGGTAGTCCTTTCCCGAAAGGCTTTCTTAGCTCTTGACCAACAGCTGAATCTAGGTGATTTCCTGAGGAACTTGCATTCTGACTATCCTAACCTTTATCTCTACGCTCTTAGTAAGGATGGTTTCTGCTTTGTAGGGTCATCGCCGGAGATGCTTGCGGAAGTTTACGATGGGAAGCTAGCTACTATGGCCCTTGCCGGATCAGTACCATTAGAGGTCTCAAAAGATTCAGTTGCTCAGAAGGGCTTAGCCTTAAAGAGGCTACTTGGTAGCAGCAAGGATATGCATGAGCACAATCTCGTAGTGCAGAGTATAGTTGAAGCTTTAAAGGAAGTAGCAACTCATATAGGTGTGGAAGATCTGACAGTTACAAATTTACCTAATATCTTGCACTTGCAAACTCCTATCAAGGCATATCTCCAGCCAGGACGTGATTTGCTAGATGCTTTGACATATATTCATCCAACCGCGGCTGTGGCCGGTTATCCTAGATATCCTTCTATAGATCTTATTTCTGCCTTAGAGCCTCAACCACGGGGGCTCTATAGCGGTACCATGGGGTGGATTGATGCTGAAGGTAACGGTTCATTGTCTGTATCACTCAGATGTGCTGCAGTAAGAGATAAGCTGGTTGTTGTGTTTGCTGGTTGTGGAATGGTCTCTGATTCTGATCCCCAGGCAGAGTATCTGGAGTCCGAGGCTAAGATGCGACCTATCTTTTCCTCCCTGCCGTTCGGGGTATATGGCATCAAGTAGGATCTCTTATGAGTGAAATTGGAAAGATTAACCTATTGGCAGCTAGAGCTCTAGCTGATGAGTTGATTAGATGCGGTGTGGAGCATGTGTGTTTAAGTCCTGGCTCCCGATCCGCTCCTATGGCTATAGCTTTTGCTGAGACAGGTCGTAGACTCTGGGTGCATTTCGATGAACGTTCTACGGCGTTCTTCGCTTTGGGGTTAGCTAAGCACTCCCGAAAACCCGTAGTGGCCCTGTGTACATCAGGTACGGCATCATCTAATTTCTATCCGGCTGTTATAGAAGCTAGTTATTCTGCTACACCGTTGATAGTCATTACCTGTGACAGACCACCCGAGCTTGTTGATTTTGGATCTCCACAAACTATCGATCAGAGTAAGTTGTATGGTATTTATCCTAAGTGGCATATAAATCTGCCTGTCCCATCGGATGATTTTCAGGTAGATAGATATCTGAAAGCTGTGGCTAGAAGGGCTTATCAGACTGCACTATCTTTTCCTGCCGGTGTAGTACACCTCAATTTTCCTTTCAGAGAACCCCTTATACCTGAGGAAATCGAAAATAGGAAAGATGATTCTTGCGAGGATATGCATTCTATCCTTACGCCTGATCTTGAGGGGACTTCTCCTCTCTCGAAAGCATCAGCGAGTAAGATATCGGATTTGCTACAGCAGTCTAGGAGAGGTTGGATAGTATGTGGTTATTCTGGAGGTAGTGACCATCTGGATTCCATCCTGGAGCTTTCGGCTAGGCTCGGCTATTTGCTAGTAGCTGATCGTGTTTCTAATCTTGGTATTCATAATGTAGATAGAAGCTTACTTATCTCTAGCTATGATCTGCTATTGGGTGGAGATCCTCGCTACTTACCCGAACCTCCAGAGGTAGTACTGAGGATTGGAGCTTCTCCTACATCCAAGAATCTCAACCGTTATCTTAGACAATTAGATCTCAAATTCAGTATTTTGCTCGATAATTTTGGCCGATGGCATGATCCTGATTGGGCTGCGGACATAGTTATACAATCGAGTGCTAAAGAGTTTGTTGATTCAGTTCTCCAGTTCCTGCCTGATAGATTGAATCGAGACGTAGGTTGGTTGAGTAAGTGGGCTGAGCTGGACAGTCTAGTTTCCTGCAAACTAGCAGAGACCGTACTTGGAATCAACAATGCTCTATTCGAAGGGCGTATTTTCTTTGAACTATCGGATGCTCTTCCGGCTGGCTCTCAAATATTTGTCGGTAACAGTATGCCAGTCAGAGACTTAGAAACTTACTTCCCATTTACAGACAAGGCATTTCATATCTTTGCTAACAGGGGTGCCAACGGTATAGATGGAGTTTTGTCCACTGCCACTGGAGTAGCGGCATCATCAGGTAAACCTGTTTTTCTTGTGATAGGAGACTTGTCCTTTGCACATGACGCCATAGCTTTGTCAATATCAGTTAAACATTCTATCCCCATAAAAGTGATACTGGTCAACAACAATGGAGGTGGCATATTCTCGCTGCTACCATACAGAAACCATGAAGAATTCTTTGAATTGCTTTTTGGGACTCCTCATAATCTTGAATTAGGGCGCGTTGCTGGAGCCTTGGGGGTCAGATACCATCCTTGCAGTAGCTGGCAGGAGTTCCGAGATGCGGTATTAGAATGCCAAAATTTGGAAGGCCCGGACTTAATTGAGATACGTACCGACCGCGATATAAATAGAAAGATTCGGGCTGACATTCGCCAGGAAATACAAAAGTATATAGCATCTATGAACCCAATTTAGAGTAATCATGCCTGTAGCATTGACTGCTGGAGTAAAAACATATTACGAGACTTATGGTAGTGGCTTCCCCATGCTTCTATTGCATGGTTTCACGGGCTCACATCATACATGGGAACATATAATTGAGCCCCTGCAAGACCATTTTTCCCTAATAACTCCTGATCTGGTAGGACATGGCTTGTCTGAAGCCCCTTTAGAGGTTGATAAATATAGTATGGATTATGCGGTGCGATGTTTATGTGAGTTGTTGGACCTTTTGAATGTCAGTAAGTATATTTTGCTCGGATATTCCATGGGCGGACGCATAGCCATGCGTCTGGCTCTTCAGGACACTTCTCGTGTTACTGCCTTGATCCTTGAGAGCACATCTCCTGGGATAGAGGACGAGGATAGCAGACAAGAAAGATTACGTAGTGATCAATCATTGGCCGATATGATTGAAAGAGAGGGAGTGAAATCTTTTGTCGACTATTGGGAGAGCCTCCCGCTATTTCATACCCAAAAAAAGTTACCAGAAAATATCAGGCTGCGGATTAGAGCCGAAAGACTTTCACATAGACCTATAGGCCTAGCTAATAGCCTGCGAGGTCTGAGCGCTGGATTGGATCTGCCTATCTGGAATCAGTTGTCTAGTATAGATTGCCCAACATTATTGGTTGCTGGGTGTGAGGATAAAAAATATGTTGAGATGATGCGTAGAATGCATCATTCTATGCCTAAGTCGAGCTTGGAGGAGGTGGAGGGGTGTGGTCATTGTGTACATCTTGAGGATCCAGATAGATTCGTTTTGATAGTCTCTAATTTTTTATTGCATCATGGGCTTGTTAGTAAGCGTAACTAAAAACTGAAAGGAGCAGTGTTATATGGTTCAGTGGAAGAAGGCGAAAGAGTATCAAGACATAATCTATGAGAAAGCGGAGGGTATAGCAAAAGTAACTATCAATCGCCCTGAGGTTAGGAATGCATTTCGGCCTGAAACCGTCAAAGAGATGATAGATGCCTTCAACGATATACGTGAGGATCCTGAGATAGGTGTTGCCATCCTAACTGGTGCAGGAGATAAAGCGTTCTGCTCTGGAGGTGACCAGAGATACAGGGGTGAGGGTGGTTATGTTGGTGAAGATAACGTCCCAAGGCTGAATGTGCTAGATCTTCAAAAGCAGATAAAGTATCTCCCCAAACCAGTTATAGCTATGGTAGCTGGTTATGCTATCGGTGGAGGGCATGTGTTGCACTTGATCTGCGACCTTACTATTGCTGCCGATAATGCTATCTTTGGCCAGACTGGTCCTAAGGTAGGGAGCTTTGATGCAGGCTATGGTGCAACCTACATGGCCCGAGTAGTGGGTCACAAGAAGGCCAGAGAAATATGGTACCTCTGTAGGCAATATACTGCTCAAGAAGCCCTTGAGATGGGTCTAGTAAACAAGGTTGTACCGCTTGAGCAACTGGAAGAGGAGACCATCAAGTGGTGCAAGGAACTCCTTGAGAAGAGTCCCATAGCTCTTAGGTTCCTCAAGGCTGCCTTCAATGCCGACACAGATGGTCTGGCAGGTATCCAAGATCTCGCTGGCAATGCAACGATGCTCTACTACATGACAGAAGAGGCTAAGGAAGGATATAGAGCTTTCCTAGAGAAGAGAAAGCCGGATTTCTCCAAGTTTCCTAGGTTACCCTAAGCTTGACTAGGAGGTCTTTATTTCTCATGACTGGCAGGCCCGCATACGATCAAATGAACATGCTCAGGGCTTGGCTGTTAGCTACTAGACTTCCGACCTTACCTGCGGCTGTTGTCCCAGTGTTGGTGGGTACAGCAGCCGCCATCCGAGAGGGTCACTTTCGACCTCTGGGATTCGTTGCTGCGCTCCTTGCGGCTTTACTTATACAGATAGGTACCAACTTCATAAACGATTACTATGATTTTCTCTCCGGTGCCGATACCTCGAACAGAAAAGGCCCCATAAGACCTCTCCAGCTAGGCCTTGTTACTCCTCGAACCATGTTTCTGGCGGCTGCTCTTTGTTTCCTAATTGCAGCTTTGCTTGGCTTATATCTTATCTATCTTGCAGGGTGGCCGATACTTGTTATAGGTATAGCGGCTATCATAGCTGCTGTTACTTATACCGGAGGTCCTATTCCATACGGCTACATAGGCCTAGGTGACTTATTTGTGTTCATTTTCTTTGGCCTAGTGGCTGTCATTGGTACCTACTACGTACATGCAGAGTCTGTAAACGGCTTCGTTTTACTCCTTTCTTTACCTGTTGCTGCGCTAGTTACTGCCATACTGGTAGTCAATAATGTTCGCGATATCGATTCTGACAAAGCTGCTGGCAAGAAAACCCTTGCCGTTATCATTGGTGATCGTGCTGCGCGTAGTGAATACTTAGTACTTATCTTGGTTGCTTATCTTACCGTGATCATTGGTGTCATCTCAGGGATCTTGCCTATTTGGTCTGCAGCGGTTCTCTTCACTTTGCCCCTGGCTATTAGGTCCACGCGGACAGTACTGTACTCTTCTAAAGGGCCAGAATTAAATTCAGCTTTGAAAGCTACAGGTAGATTACATCTGATTTTTGGGTTGATCCTATCAGTGACTTTGCTAGTTTAGCCTTTCTCCTGAGGAATGCCGTTATGTCTGAGAGCTTCCTTTTGCCTAACTGGCTTCTATATCAATCTAAAACTAATGCCAATCATAAGGCACTGTTGTATGGGAATGAGGTCATTACTTATCGACAACTTTACCATAATGTTGTGGCTCTTGCTTCGATCTTGGCCAAAAAAGGAGTAGGGCCTCATGACAGAATAGCCATATTATCTAAGCCGTCTCTTAACTTTATATATGCTGTGCATGCAGCCATGCAGATTAGTGCCATTGTGGTTCCCTTAAATACGCGCTTGTCTCGAGAAGAAGTTGCCTACCAACTCAATACGATTAAGCCCAGAGTACTACTTGTTGATAGTTCTAATCTGGGCAAAGTGGCAAATATGGCTCTGTGTGATAGTGCAGATATAGTTTTGATGGATGAAATGGTGTTGAACTCATCCCCAGATCATAGTTTTAGCTCCCGGGATTATTTCAAGTCCAGCGATCCTTTAGCTATCATCCATACCTCTGGCACTACTGGTAAGCCCAAAGGTATAGTTCTGACTTATGGTAATTTCTGGTGGAACGCTGTTGGCTCGGCTCTAAACATAGGAGCTACTCCTCAGGATATCTGGCTAGCCTGTATGCCGTTG
Organism: Thermobaculum terrenum ATCC BAA-798; assembly: GCF_000025005.1. Lineage (NCBI taxonomy): Bacteria > Bacillati > Chloroflexota > Chloroflexia > Thermobaculales (SeqCode) > Thermobaculaceae (SeqCode) > Thermobaculum (SeqCode) > Thermobaculum terrenum. The sequence goes on along the minus strand of NC_013525.1, from coordinate 1,337,682 downwards.
TTTCATGTTGGAGGGATGTCTATCATCATTCGCAGCGTTATCTATGGGAGCTCAATTTTACTTCATGAAGGGTTCGATCCTGAATCGGTCAACTATGATATCGAGAAGCACGATGTTACTTTGCTATCGGTAGTCAGCACCATGCTCCGACGGATGATAGATAGCCGAAATGGAGTACGGTACGAGTCACGTTTGAGATGCGTACTCCTAGGTGGAGGTCCTATTCAACCTGATCTTGTGTTAGAGGCGCTAAATATGGGACTACCTGTGGCTCCAACATATGGTATGACCGAGACTACTTCTCAAATAGCGACCATGCCTCCATCAGAGGTACGATCCAGGCCAAGCTCATCGGGAAGACCTATAATGCCAGCGGTTCTGAAGGTTTTTGATGAGAATAGAGGTTATCTGGGTCCAAACCAAGAGGGCGAGATAGTGGTTGAGGCTCCTATGCTCTTTAGCGGCTACTGGGATCCAAAGGCGGGGATCTTACCCAGGGAGAGTGGAGAATTCAGAACTGGGGATTACGGATATATTGACGATAACGGCTTTCTCTATGTGATCGATAGGAGAGATGATCTGATAGTATCTGGTGGGGAGAATATATCTCCAGTTGAAGTTGAAAGTGTGCTTATGTCCCATCCTGAAATAGATGATGCATGTGTTACGGCTGTTGCTGACCAAGAATGGGGTCAGATTCCTGTAGCCAGCGTTAAGTTGAAAGTTGGTTCAAACCTCACTGAGGAGGAAGTAAGATCCTACTGTAAGTCTCGTTTGGCTTCATATAAAGCTCCTAAGAGGGTGATTTTTGTGGAGTCAGTGCCTCGTAATGCAGCGGGCAAGCTCTTGAGGAGCCAGGTGAGTGAGATGCACAAGAGGGTGATGAGTGAGAAATAATAGTTTTTCTAAATCACCCCTTATAAAATACTACGTCTATGGCGATGGGGAGACAGTATTATTTGTTCATGGTGGTTTTAGCAATGGGAGGGCTTCTTGGAAGCGTCAGATAGGCGAGCTCGCAGCCTTCGCAAAGCTTATTGTTGTGGACCGAAGAGGGCATGGGTCAAGTCCAAAATTACCTAGACCTTACACTATCTTGGGAGATGCCTTAGATATTCTCAAAGTGGCAGACCTCATAGGGATCGACAGAATTCATTTGGTAGGTCACTCTTATGGTGCATTAGTAGCTTTGGAAATTGCGTTAAGACGAGAGATCCAAGTCGAGACGCTCCATCTGATAGAACCCCCAGCGCTTAGCATACTTCGGAATGATCCAGCTGTCATAGACCTGTCAGAGAATCTCAGAAGGGTACAGAGACTGGGTCCTAATATGGGTAAAGATTGGACTGCCAGGCTTTTTCTAGAGAAGCTTCAAGGCAAGGATTTTGTGGAGTATGTAGCTAGTTCGCCCACTTGGAACAAACTTTTACTGGAAGCGAGTCGTTTCTGGTATGAACAGTTTGCAGCAGATTATGATCTAGATCAAAATGATCTTGTCAACCTTCATGTTCCTACTTGGGTGTACGTTGGATGCCAGTCTAATCAAGTCCTAGTCCGAGTATCGAAAGAATTGTGCGATCTTTTACCATGTTGCAAGCTGGTACAAGTACCGGATGGTACACATATGCTGCAAGCTGAGAGCAATGTACTCAGCCTGCAGCTAATCTCATTGATTAATCCCTAGAATCAACACCCAGATTAGGAAATTTCCAAGATCGCTGGTCTGTATATCTTATGACCATCTATGTCAACTTCTATCTTAGGCCAATCGGTTATGTCCGTGAGCACCTCGTTGTTATCTGCCCCGACCAGTATCGTGTCTTCAGACTTTACTCCAGTGATGCTTGGGTTCCAAGCATATGCTTGTCCTTCATACACTATTTCTTGTGATGTGGGAGTGCCAAAGAACTCTCTACTTTCGTATCCTGCTATGCCGCCCTGGTGATGCAGCTTCCACTCATCAGCAAAACCATTTTGCTTGTAGGCATGTATTGCATGGGTAAACACATCGGATAACCTTGTGTTCGGCCGAGTATGATGTATTAGCGCAGCATCCACGTTAGCCACAGCAGACTGCTTTATTGCTAAATCTTCTGGGAGCTTCCCAAAGTGGATCAGGCGGGTTATAGAACATACCAACCCCCACTTTCGGCCGCATAGGACGAGCATGGCATATTTTGAAAGTCTTTTGTCGGTAGGTAGAGGATGCCTGTAATCATAGACTCTATCATCGACTGCAACTAGATCGACTATTGGCCAAGCTCCTCTAGATTCGGTCTCGTATGCAAGTATTGCAGCTATCTCATGCTCTGATTGTCCAGGGGTAATTTTGTGGATGGCCGCATTCATCGCCTCAGCACAGATCTTACCTAGCTGTCTAAATCTCTCCTGCTCTGGAAGCAAAAGCCTGGACCTCAGACGAGCTATATCTATTGATACATCCACAAAATCTTTACTTGAGAAGTCGGCTCCAACCCTTTTACCAACAATTAGCTTGGATAGAGACGTTTGTTCACTGTACCAATCATCCACTATGAACGTCCATCCCTGTTCCTCTAATTTCTCTTCTTTAGAAAGCCTCGGTGCCTCGATTCTATTGGTAATCAGGTACTTGCTATCCTGGGTGATCACGATCGTAGCTGTACCGAGCTCGGATGCTGTATTTACATAACTTGATGCGCCGCAGGTAGCCCAAGCGAACGAGCTGACTCTTCTTAGAACCAAGGCATCGAGCTGGCTATTCTCTAGCAGCTGTCTTATTGCTTCAAGCTTTTGATCCAATTCGTTCATATAGGTCCTACTCCTGTAAAAAGTGGGTTGCAGCTATCTCCAATATTGTGTCTATTCTTATACATCTGCCGGGAATTCTTCAATAACATATACTTGCTTTGTAAATGTGAGAAAATAGTTATGGAATACTTGGGTCACTGACTTTTGTTGCAGTCCATAGTGATAACACAATTCTCTAGGAGATCATTTATGGCTCAGACTGATACTAGAAGCGTGATAATCATAGGTTCTGGTCCAGCTGGATATACAGCTGCTATTTATGCTGCTAGAGCCAACCTAAGTCCTCTGGTCCTCGCTGGTAGCCAAATGGGTGGCCAGCTGATGATAACGACCGATGTAGAAAACTATCCTGGCTTTCCTGATGGTGTTCAAGGTCCTGAGCTAATGGCTCTATTCCAGCAACAGGCAGAAAGATTTGGGGCTGAAATAGTACCGGTGGATGTGACCAAGGTTGATTTCTCGTCGCGTCCGTTTAAGGTTTGGACTGATGAAGAGGAATACTCTGCTCTATCTGTGATCATTGCCACTGGAGCATCTGCCAAGTTTTTGGGTGTTCCAGGTGAGTCGGAATTTATGGGAAGAGGTGTATCAGCATGCGCCACTTGTGATGGCTTTTTCTTCAGAGACAAGAAGGTGGTGGTAGTTGGTGGTGGCGACGTAGCTATGGAGGAAGCACTATTCCTGACTCGATACGCTAGCTCTGTGACCGTCATACATAGAAGGGATCAGCTACGGGCTAGCAAAATAATGCAGGAAAGGGCTAAATCCAATCCCAAGATAGATTTCATCTGGAACACAGTGGTTGAAGAGATACTAGGGGATCAAAATGTCAAGGCTATAAAAGTTCGTAACGTCGTTACAGGAGAGTTGAGAGAAATCCCCGTTGATGGTGTTTTCGTAGCGATCGGACACAAACCTAACACCGATATATTTGTTGGTCAGGTAGAACTGGATGAGAAAGGCTACATAAAGGCCCAAGATTCATGGAGTACAGCTACCAACGTAGATGGGGTATTTGCAGCAGGAGACGTGCGCGATCACAAGTACCGTCAGGCTGTGACAGCTGCTGGTGATGGATGCAAGGCTGCGATGGACGCCGAAAGGTGGTTGGAATCTCAAGGCGTGCAAGTAGACATAAGTGATGAAATTTATTCGCTACCAAAATGACCAATGCTAGCGGTGCTTGTATCCGGGGGCGAGATCTCCTCTCCAGAGCTATTCTCACCCTTATTTAGGGAAGCGGATTTTCTTGTAGCAGTTGATTCGGGTTATCATTTGTTTCAGGTAGCAGGAGTCAAGCCCAACCTATTGGTTGGTGATCTTGACTCCATCTCTCCGGAGATGCTTGCCCATGCTCGAGAAGCTGCAGTTGACCTAATAACATTCCCAACCGAAAAGGATTATACAGATACTGAATTGGCCATAAAGCAAGCTGTCGATAATGGCTGTTCAACCATATTGGTCGTAGCTCCTTTTGGAGATAGGATAGACCATACTTTGGCCAATGTTCTCCTATTGACCTCTCCTAAGTTTAGGAATTATGACCTGAGATTGCTCAATGAGTTTCAGGAAGTGCGCCTTATTAAAGGGTCTATAAGCATTCGCTCTCACCCTGGAGAGGTTATATCCTTATTGCCTCTGTCGGATGTGGTTGAGGGCATAACTACTGCTGGACTCTATTACAGGTTGCAAGATGCTAACATGATTAGGGGGCCAGCTTTGGGAATCAGCAATGTAGCTACTTCAGAGATAGTGTCAGTTTCTGTTGTTTCTGGTGATCTACTTCTAGTTCGGATTTTCCAGAACGGCCTGGATCCTAGTGAATATATACGTAATGAGCTTGGGTGTAAGTCGCTAGATTAATCTCATTTGGAGGCAGTGCTATGGAAAGAGCAAGCAATGACGGTCTAGGCTCCTTAGATAGCTTTTCGACGCCCGACGGGGCTTCCTATTCGTACTATAGCCTAGAGAAGCTAGCATCTCAGGGGTATACATCAATAGATAAATTACCCTTAACCATAAAGCTATTTCTTGAAAATCTTTTACGTACTTCCTCTCAGGAGAGCCAGAGCGAAATAGATCGCTTAGCAAGATGGTCCCCTCAAGATGCTGGTAAATATGAATTTCCATGGATGCCTGCTAGGGTACTGCTACAAGATTTTACTGGAGTACCTGTGGTGGTCGATCTTGCAGCTATGAGATCGGCTGCAGCGCGTATGGGTAAAGATCCTAAGAAGATCAATCCTTTGGTACCTACTGACCTTGTCATAGACCATTCTGTACAAGTGGATTTCTTTGGTACTAGGATGTCTTTCTATCAGAACGTTGAGCTAGAGTACCAGCGCAACGGGGAAAGATATGCATTGTTGAGATGGGCTCAACAAGCTTTTGATAATTTCAGGGTTGTTCCCCCCGGTACTGGTATTGTTCATCAGGTTAACCTTGAATACCTTGCTAAAGTGGTGCAAGTATCTACGCATGGCAACAAACAGATAGCTTATCCAGATACCCTTGTAGGGACTGATTCTCATACCACCATGGTTAATGGACTTAGCGTTCTTGGATGGGGCGTAGGTGGTATTGAAGCCGAGGCAGTACAGCTGGGGCAACCTATGTATATAGTCTGCCCCGAGGTTATAGGTTTCAAAATAATCGGCGAGATGAAAAGTGGTACCACAGCCACCGACCTGGTTTTGACTATCACCCAGATACTCAGGCAAAGAGGCGTAGTAGATAAATTTGTAGAGTTCTTTGGCCCTGGCCTTGATAAGCTTAGCGTTGCTGATAGAGCTACGATATCGAATATGTGTCCCGAGTATGGAGCTACAGCCGCTATTTGGCCTATAGACGACGAGACACTTCGATATCTCAGGATGACAGGTAGGTCTGATGAACTGGTTAATCTAGTAGAACACTATGCCAAGCTTCAGGGGATATTCAGGTACTCCGACTCACCAGAGGCTATCTATAGCGATGTGATAGAGTTAGATCTATCTACTGTCGAGCCAAGCATGGCCGGGCCAAGGAGACCTCAGGACAGAGTGGCGCTTCAGGATGTAAGGAGGTCTTTCTATGATACCTTTGGCTCCCTGATACGTGCTCATAATGAGCAACCTAGTGGTGCCGTTAGTACTTCTTCGGGAACTGCAACACTTGAAGCCAAGCGAGTAGTTGATGTGAGGCTGGACGGCCAGCATGGTGAAGTTTCAGATGGATCAGTAGTGATAGCTGCTATCACCAGCTGCACCAATACTTCTAACCCATCTGTTATGCTCGCTGCAGGGCTAGTGGCCAAGAAGGCTGTAGAACGTGGGCTCCTTAGCAAACCTTGGGTAAAGACAAGCCTTGCACCTGGCTCTCAAGTGGTTACTGATTATCTTGAGCGATCAGGGCTTCTTCCATTCCTTGAGGCTTTACGTTTTCACCTAGTTGGTTATGGATGCACAACCTGTATAGGCAATAGTGGTGCAATATTAGGACCAGTTGCCGAGGCGGTTCAGGAGAATGAACTGGTAGTAGCCGCGGTTCTCAGTGGTAACAGGAATTTTGAGGGCAGGATAAATCCGTTAGTTAGAGCAGCATATTTGGCTTCCCCTCCGTTAGTGGTGGTTTATGCTCTAGCCGGGACTGTCGATTTGGACCTTACCAAAGATCCTGTAGCCTACGATCCTAACGGCCAACCAGTATTCCTGCATGACATATGGCCTACACAAGAGGAGCTCAATGAAGTACTTGAAAAGTCTGTAAGTGGAGACTCTTTCCGGAAAATCTACTCAAACGTGTTCTCCGGAGATGATCATTGGCGCAATCTTCCCGTGCCTCAAGGAGAACTTTATAGTTGGGATCCTGATTCTACTTATGTTCAAGAGCCACCATACTTTGATGGTATGTCGATTGATCCGGAACCTCTTCAGGATATACACGGAGCAAGGGTCCTTGCCTTGCTTGGCGATAGTGTCACTACCGACCATATTTCGCCAGCAGGATCTATTCCCAGAAATAGTCCCGCAGGCCAATATCTAATGGAGAAGGGGGTACCTCCTGTACAGTTCAACAGCTTTGGCTCTCGTAGAGGCAATCATGAGGTAATGATGAGGGGGACATTTGGCAACATACGCCTGCGGAACATGTTGGTCCCTGACAGGGAAGGTAACTGGACCATACATATCCCTTCAGGTGAAGTAACAAGCATTTACGAAGCCGCAATGAGATATAAGGACGAAGGTGTGCCTTTGATAGTAATAGCTGGTAAAGAGTATGGAACTGGGAGCTCCCGGGATTGGGCAGCTAAGGGGCCGAATCTTCTTGGAGTAAAGGCCGTGATAGCAGAGAGCTTCGAGAGGATACACCGGAGTAACCTCATAGGCATGGGTGTGCTCCCTCTACAGTTCCTAAATGGACAAAATGCCCAGAGCCTAGGATTGAGTGGCAAAGAGCTCTATCATATATCTGGAATAACACATATAGAGAAACCGAGATCCAAGGTATCAGTTGTAGCTGTGCGTGAAGATGGATCCCAAGTGGAATTTGAGGCCCTGGCGCGAATTGATACTCCGAAAGAGCTTGAATACTACAAGCACGGGGGAGTGTTGCAGTATGTCCTAAGATCCTTGATCAAAAAAGATTAAGTCACATAGAGTAGCTGCCTCTAGCTAGAGGCAGCTACTCTTAGAGAGTCGACAAGTTTTCTTATCTCTTGCGCAGCGCTCTTTGGGTCATCTGCCCCTACTATAGCCGTTGTAACTCCAGGGCATAGGACTCCAGTAGACATAACATCCTTTAGGTTATCCACCCTTATACCACCGACAGGTACAACCGGAATATTTACCGTCTGTGTGAGCCGTCGAAGGCCATCTATTCCCATAGATGGGCCCTTATCGATTGCCCACCTTGTCCTGAATAAAGGTCTAGCGACTATAAAGTCAGCACCTGCTTCTTGGGCTTCTAGAGCTTCCTGGGGATCGTAAGCACTGGCTGCTATTAGCATGGTATCACCTACCAGCTTTCTTACGACCTCTATAGGCAAGTCTTCTGGACCCAGGTGAACTCCATCTGCTTCTACAGCCATGGCTATATCTGGGCGGTCATTTATTATCAGGTATGCGTTATATTGCTTAGTAAGTTCCCTCAGCTGTTTAGCGACTTCATATTGCCTTCGAACAGTAGCTCTTTTGTCTCTAAATTCGATAACATTAGCTCCACCCTCTAACGCGAGCTTTGCTACCTCCGTGTGCATTCTGCCCCCTGATAGATCAGGGTCTGTTATCACGTAAAGGCTAAAATTTAGTGCCTTGGTAGGCATTAACTTCACCTCCAGTAAACAAGTAACACCTGGCGCGGAATAAAAACTATACTAAGTACAGCACTAATGCTGCCAGCAATATAGCATAAAACTAGTCTCTAGTAACGAAGCTATATATAAACCCTAGCTATAGCAAGATCTGAGGATCCTAGCTATTACCATAAGGTAACAGCTCGTTCGTGAAGTAGGATTTGTAGTCAGGCTCTTGCTTGAGCGGTTTATTGTCAGGACCTAGTAGATTGCCCGTTTTGTACATGAAGCGTGGGTAGTTTGTCCATACTCTCAGATCCTGTACACCCCAATGCTTCTTTTCCGCTTTGTATCTGGGACTCAGCCATCTCTGACTTTCTACAACCAGTCCTGGGTCTGGGAACGTACCCTTGGGTGCTGCTTGTATCAGTATCTTTGCAGAATCATCAGGGTGCTTTATAGCATATTCATAGCCTCTGGCCGTAGCCTCCATGAATCTCTTAGCTAAGTCGTGAGATCTGTCCAAGAACTTTCGGCTGGTAATTATAACTGGTGTATAGTAGTCGGGTACACAATAGTCCTTAATGTAGAATACGTTTAGTTTAAGCCCTTCTCTCTTTGCCTGAATGCCCTCCCATCCCATGAATATCCATACGAAGTCAGCTCTCTTAGCTTTTAGAGCCTCGTATCCAAACACATTGGTGGTTACCGTCTTGAAATCTCCCTTTCCACCATCACACTTTATTACTTCTGATATAACTGGCTTTTCAAAAGGAGAGCCAAAGCCCGCATATCTTTTACCGTCGAGCATTCTTGGCCTGTTAATACCAGATTCTTTCAAAGTAACTAAGGCAGAAGTGTTATGTTGGATAATCGCAGCGACAGATATAACGTCTAATCCTGCTGCTCTGGAAGTTACTACCCCTTCTTCGAAACTGATACCGAAATCTGCTTTCCCTTGAGAAACTAACTGATTAGTATCTGTTTCGGAGTAAGGGAGTATCTTGAGATTGATCCCGTTTTCTCTGTACCACCCCTTCTGCAAAGCCACATATATGCCTGTGTGGTTTGTATTTGGTGTCCAATCGAGTGCCAGTGTTACGGTCTGTAATTTCTTATTGCTTCCTTCGCTTGAGCTTGGCGTTGTTGTGAATACGCTTCTTACGACACTCGGAGTTGCTTGAGTGGCCTGACTACCGCATGACACTGTGAGTAACATCAAGACAATTAGGATAAGATATGTTTTACTCTTACTGAACATACAACCTCCTATGAAGTAGCTTTTGCATGCCACGGTATTAGTTTGCGCTCGACTAGATTCGTCAGCCAGAATAGTCCTATGCTAAGCAATGCAGTAACACATATCGCAGCGAAGACTAGATCTGTTCTAAAGGAGTTCTTGGCTGTTTGTATGAGTATGCCCAACCCTTGGTAAGCTCCAACGTATTCTCCAAATATCGCTCCTATCACTCCGTAAGTGACGCCGACTTTTATCCCTGAAAACAGGTAGGGGAGGGAAGCAGGTAACTGAACCTTGGTCAATGTTTGTAGCCTATTAGCACCCATAGTCTTCAGCAGCTTTATAAGCTCACGGTCAGTACTGCGAAGCCCATCTACCATGGCGACTACTATCGGAAAGAATGTCACCAGCACTACGACTATGACTTTCGGAGCCAGTCCAAAGCCGAACCATAGTACAAGTAATGGAGCAAGAGCAACCATTGGGATGGTCTGGGACACTACCAGTACTGGATACAGAGTTCGATCTACGAGTTTAGATATATCTATCAAGATGGCTAGGAACGATCCTACTATGATCGAGATGGTCAAGCCTATGGCGGTTTCTAGCAACGTATAGAGGGTATTGTTCAGCAGATCGCTTCTTGCATACCATAGGGCGGCAACTATTCTTGAAGGAGATGGCAATACTGTTTGGTCAACTCCTGCAGCTCTAACGTAAACTTCCCAGACGAGGAGCATTAGTATTATGAATAGTATTGGAAGCAACAATTCACTAGTTGACTTGTGCTTTGACTTTACTTCCTTCACCTAAGCTCTCCATAATCTCCCGTTTTATTGCCAAAAATTCTTCAGTGAGCTTCATTTCCAAGGTTCGGGGACGGCCGAAAGGGACATCTAACACTTCCAAAATTCGCCCAGGTCTTGGGGTAAATACTACAACTCGGTCGGAAAGCCATATGGCCTCTTCGATATCATGTGTAACCAGTAGTGTAGGTATCTTGATTTCATCCCATACTCGCATTAGCCAGTTCTGCATATCTACTCTGGTTAGTGCATCCAGGGAGGCAAAGGGTTCATCCAGCAGCATAGCCCGACCTTCACAGCAAATAGTTCTGATAAAGGCTACTCTCTGGCGCATGCCTCCAGATAGTTTGGAAGGAAGTACGTCCTCAAAGCCCTCTAGTCCCGCTAGTCGAAATAGTTCTTGGGCTCTACGCCTGGCAGTTTTCTTATCAACACCCTTGAGTTCTAATCCTAGTATTGAGTTGTCGAGAGCAGTACGCCACGGTAATAACAAGTCCTTCTGGGGCATATAACTAACATGCCCTAGTCTATGGGACGAACTACCGACGAGAACCCTACCCTGTGTCGGCTCTTCCACCCCTGCTACGATGTTCAGTAATGTTGTTTTGCCACAGCCACTAGGGCCTATTAGGGATACAAATTCTCGATCATATACTGTAAGATAGACGCTATCCAAGGCTTTTGTAGCCGTAGCGCCCTCGCCAAATACTTTGGATACCCCAATTATTTCGATAGCGATATTATCCTCTGTTGACATGTCCTGATCACTCCCAAACAAAAAAAGCCGTCGGGTAGAAGCCGACGGCCAAAGAGATCTGTATGATTCCCTGCGCCAGCATTACCCGGTTCAGGTTCCAACGGTCGGTGGAGCTCCCTGGGGATTGTCCACCCTCTCAGCCCGGCTGACCCGAGCTCCCGTATCCTCAATATTCACTTGCCACCAGACTATAGCAACGCTGATAACCTTTGTCAATCTAGAAGTTGGCAATCTAGACTCTACTGGTAACATTTATCATAGCCTCATGTAGTTTGCCGTTAGAGGCAACTATTTCGTTCTTATAGCTAGTGAACTTACCACCATAGAAGTCAGTTACCTTACCTCCAGCCTCCTGAACTATGATAGCTCCTGCGGCTATATCCCAAGGAAAAACATATCTCTCGTAGTAGGCATCCATCTGCCCTGTTGCTACATAGCACAGGTCTAGCGAGGCAGATCCTAGCCTTCGCACTCCTTGAGCATGCAATGTGAAGTAAGTCCACAGCTCTATGATGCTCGAGACCTCGGACCTGTCATATGGAAATCCTGTGACCACAAGGGAATGTATCAAATCCTCAGTATCTGAGACTTGTATAGGTTTGTCGTTCTTTCGAGATCCTTCGCCCCTGGCTGCCGTGAACATCTCATCCGATATGGGGTTGTAAACCACTCCGAGTATCATCTCTTCCTCATGCTCAAGGGCTATAGACACTGCAAATAGAGGAAAGTTGTGCGCGAAGTTTGTAGTGCCATCCAAGGGGTCGATTATCCATCTGAGAGGCTGAGTGCCCTCCTTGATGCCACTCTCTTCAGCATATATACCATGATTGGGAAATGCTTTGTGTATGGTTTCTATAATCGTCTTTTCAGATTCAAAATCCGCGGTTGTTACTAAATCCACTCGACCTTTATAATGAACTTGTACACCTTTCTCAAACATACTTCTCAGGACTTTTCCGGCCTTGTAAGCGGCCTCAATAGCTACTTCCAGCTCTTTTTGCACTCTCTTTTCTCCAATTGATCAGATGATTGGTTTCCTTAGGCATTTTAGTACAATCAATTGGGCTTGCGATTCCCTGGTGTTGTATTTGCGGATACACGTTACTGCATATATGATTGATCTAGCTAGAAACAAGATGTTTCAGGAGTGAAGCCTTCCATGAGTAAGCGGGTCGACGTTGAGACCAGGGTTCGTGAGCTTGCATCTAAGCATCCTGGTTGGACTCCCAGTCAAATAGCCATTTACCTCCAAGGGGAGAATATCAAGATCACGAGCGACGAAGTTAGGAGGATACTAAGAGGTTCTCGAGCTGGTTCGTCAGCACGCACACGCTCTGCTACACCTACTACCCGACCTGCTAGTAGCTTGCCTATAGGTACTATCTTCGGACTAATCTTTTTCATAATTCAGACAGCTGTGTCCTATGTAGATCCTAATAACTACTATCTATATGCTGAAATCGCCTTAGCAGTGATTGCAGTTGGGCTTATAGTATGCGGTGCGTTGGCTTCTCGCATTGGAGCTCTAGCTGCGAATGCTGGGGCGTTAGCTAGCTTAGTATTTGGAATAGTTAGCTTTTTACTCTTAGTAGTATCGTATAATTTCTTCCCAAGCATCTACTCTAAGTTGCGCTACGATATTTACCCAACAGCAAGAGATTTTATCCCGAACGGTTTAGTACTCTATGTTGCTTTCTTGATTGTCTCTATAGTAGCTGGATTCGTACTGGGGTGGACAGGGGGAAAGCTCTTCGGACGTAGGAAGAGGAGAGTTGCATTTCAGTAGCTTTTAGCTGATCATAAGGCTAAAAAGTTGAGGAAAATGCATGCCTACCAACCCTGTAAGAGGGATTCCATATTCGATCAAGTCCCTGCTTAGCCCTGCAAGTTGGGTGCTCTATGATCTTGCAAATACTATATTCAGCTTTGCTGTACTCAGTTTTTATTTTCCTCTGTGGCTCAAGGCTGTTGGAGGATCGGACCAAATTTTTACCAACGCTCTAGCCGTGTCTTACTTGCTGGTATTCATTACGGCTCCAGTTCTCGGTGCCATATCAGACCAAGCTCCTCGTAGAATACCCTTCCTCGTAATTACTACCTTGATATGTATAGGACTTACATTTTTCCTGGGAAGTGGTGGACTCCTGCTATCCCTAGTACTAGTTGCCATTGCTAACTACTTCTACCAGGTAGGGCTGATATTCTACGATGCCTTGTTAGCAGATGTTAGCACCGAGAAAAACCGAGGACTCATTGGAGGCATCGGTGTTGGATTAGGGTACTGTGGATCTCTAGTTGGTCTACTAATTGGTAGCTTAGTACTAGGCGACAGCACATCAACTGATAGGTACAGTTTGGTCTTCAAGGGTATAGCTTTATCCTTCTTATTGTTTTCTTTGCCTTGTTTTTTCCTGGTAAGAGAGAAAGAAAGGCATGTATTCGTAGTGTCCCCAGCTGCTGCTGCAGCAGAAGTACTGCGCAATCTTAGAAATACATGGGGGATTATGAGGCGTTGCGAGGGACTTGGCAGATTCCTCTTAGGCAGGGTTTTTTATACAGATGCGGCTAATACGCTCATATTAGTTATGGCTATCTATATGACTGAGGAGATCGGACTAAGCAGGACGGATGCTGAGAAGATAGCATTTGTCAGCATCATAGCTGCGATATTTGGGGGCATTGTCTGGGGTGTAGTAGTTGATCGTGTGGGCCCCAAAAGGACATTAGACATGGTCCTGATCCTTTGGATGATAGTGCTTGCTTCGGGCATAGCTGTTCCAGCCTTACACTTGAGCTCGCAATTCTTTTGGGTAATAGGTTGTCTAGCAGGGATAGCCTTAGGGGGGACATGGAGTTCTGATCGGCCTCTGATGATAAGGCTATCGCCGCGTGACTACCTGGGGCAGCTTTACGGGCTGTATAGTATGGCAGGTCGTTTTTCAGCCATAGTTGGACCATTGCTTTGGGGACTAATAGTAGATACCTTAGGACTGGGGAGGCCATTGGCAGTCGCTAGCTTACTGATAATGGTCTTGATTAGCTACCTGATCCTGCGTAAGGTAGATGATGGTATAAGAGCTTGGATGGGAGAAAAATATGTGCCCGTTACTGCAAATATGCAGTAACGGGCACAACCCAAAATATAGGATTTTTATACTTGTCTATACTTCGGCTGCTTCTGGCTCTCTAGCTTTTGCTCTGAACTGAATCTGCCCGTTCACATAATCTACTATGATAGTATCTCCATCTTTGAACTCGCCCTGCAAGATCCGCATGGCCAGTGGCTGAACGACTTCCTTCTGTATAACCCTCTTTAGGGGTCGTGCGCCATACACCGGGTCATATCCAGCTAGCGCTAGATGTTCCTTAGCACTTGGTGTTAGCTCTATAGACATATGTCTGTCTCTAAGCCTCTCTCTCAGGCTATTCAGCTGCAGCTCTACTATCTGCTCGATCTGCTCGACTCCTAGAGGCTTGAATATGACTATCTCATCTATTCTATTGATCAACTCTGGCCTGAAGTGTGCTCTTACCGCGTCCATTACTCTGCTTCTAACCTCATCCCAGCTCAAGCCGGGTTCCATGATCCATTGGCTACCAAGGTTCGAGGTCATGATTATTATGGTGTTTCTGAAGTCTACAGTTCTCCCTTGCCCATCAGTGAGTCTACCATCGTCCAGTACTTGCAGAAGTATGTTCAGGACTTCAGGATGTGCCTTCTCCACCTCATCGAATAGTATCACGCTGTAAGGTCTTCTTCTCACTGCTTCGGTCAACTGCCCAGCCTCTTCGTAACCAACATATCCTGGTGGAGCTCCTATCAATCTAGCTACTGAATGCTTCTCTCCGTACTCACTCATATCTATTCGGACCATCGCCCGCTCGTCGTCGAACAGAAACTCAGCTAGAGCTCTGGCAGTTTCGGTCTTACCTACTCCTGTAGGTCCCAGGAATAGGAAGGAGCCTATAGGGCGATTGGGGTCCTGCAACCCGGCTCTCGCGGCTCGTATGGCGTTAGCCACTGCGGATATAGCCTCATCCTGCCCGACGACTCTTTGTCTGAGATACTCTTCCATGTGGATGAGCTTCTCCACCTCGCCGGATAGTAGCTTGCTAACGGGTATACCTGTCCAGCGGCTAACTACTTCTGCTATATCCTCTTCAGTCACCTCCTCTTGCACCATTCGGTTTTCGGAGGTCCTTGCAAGTTGCTCCTCTAACTCTTTGAGCCTCCTCTCCAGATTAGTCAGGTCAGAGTATTTGAGCTGAGCAGCACGGTTATAGTCGTAATTTCTCTCTGCCTGTTCTATCTCATGCTTGACTCTATCTATACTCTCCTTTACGGAGTTTATTTCCTGTAGCAGGGACTTCTCCCTTTCCCATTGCATGCGCAGGGCTTCTCTCTTTTCCTTTAGATCAGCCAATTCCTTCTCAAGATTAGCTAGCCTCTCTTTGGAAGCTTCATCCGTCTCCTTCTTGAGAGCCTCCCGCTCTATCTCTAGCTGCAAGATCCGACGCTCAAGCTCATCGAGCTCCACCGGCATGGAGTCTATCTCCATCCTTATCTTAGAGGCCGCTTCATCCACTAGATCTATAGCTTTGTCTGGGAGGAAGCGATCCGATATATATCTATGGGAGAGTACAGCTGCTGCTACCAAAGCGCTGTCTCTGATCCTCACACCGTGGTGAACTTCATACCTCTCTCTTAGTCCTCGGAGGATGCTAATAGTATCCTCAACAGAGGGCTCGTCAACATAAACCGGCTGGAACCTTCTCTCCAGGGCAGCGTCCTTCTCTATGTACTTGCGGTACTCATCCAGAGTAGTGGCACCTATAACTCTGATCTCGCCCCTAGCTAGCATGGGCTTGAGTATGTTCCCTGCATCTATGGCGCCCTCAGCAGCACCTGCACCCACCACAGTATGTAGCTCATCTATAAACAGGATGATTTTGCCTTCGCTGCTGGTTACCTCTTTAAGCACAGCCTTCAGTCTTTCCTCAAATTCACCACGAAACTTTGTGCCTGCCACCATGCCAGCTAGATCCAGCTGGATTATTCGGCAGTTTTTGAGACTCTCTGGCACATCTCCACGTACTATTCTCTGGGCTAATCCCTCGACTATGGCTGTCTTGCCTACCCCAGGCTCGCCTATAAGTACTGGGTTGTTTTTCGTGCGTCTGGATAGCACCTGAATAACGCGCCGAATCTCTTCGTCTCGACCTATCACTGGGTCTAGCTTGCCTTGCTCAGCCAAAGCCGTGAGGTCGCGTCCGTACTTCTCAAGAGCCTGGTATTTCTCCTCGGGGTTAGGATCTGTAACCTTCTGGCTACCCCTAACCTTGGACAGCGCTTGCAGTACAGTGTTCCTGTCAAGGCCCCTGCTTCTTAGTATTCTCCCTGCCGTGCCCATGTCTTCACACAGAGCCAGCAACAGATGCTCTGTGCTCAGATACTCATCCTGCATCTGCTGAGCTTCTCGCTCAGCGTTGGATATGATCCTTGATAGCACAGGTGAAAGATAAACCTGCACACCCGTACCGCTCACTCGAGGTAGCCTACTAAGTTCGGCCTCAAGCACTCGTACCACATCCTCAGGTGAAGAACCAGCAGACCTTATTACGGCAGGTACGATGCCATTTTCCTGAGTGAGCAAAGCATAAAGCAGGTGTTCAGGTTGTATCTGGCTATGGCTCCTGTTTTCAGCCTCTCTTTGAGCCTGGATAAGCGCCTCTCTGGCTTTTTCAGTCCAACCTTCTACATTCATCTCTTTCACCTCAGTGGATTACTCTTATTCTTCCTCTTCACCTGGCACACGATGCGAGAGTGGCCAGGACTTGCGTAATCTCAATACCTCCTTAATACCGGCATAGTTAATGCCCTTTTTGGCTAACAGGGCTATCTCTATAATCAGTTCCACATCTTCGTCAGAGTACCTTCTGGTCTGCCCCTCAGTCCTAGCTGGACTAATTAACCCGTATTCCTCGTATTGCCTCAAAGTATGTGTAGGTACTCCTGTCATGATGGAAACTACACTTATGGAGTACTTTGGGAATTTTCTGTCCTCGTGATAGTTCTGATTGCTATCCTTTCTCATACCTCATCCTACTAAATCTAATAATTTTTGTCAAGTTTTATATATATCGTTGGTAAGCATGGGTTATATTATTACGAAACTTGCATGACGTTTACTGTTCATAATTTTACCTAAATATCTCAGACATTGATCGCTTTACACTGCGATAAACGGGGATATAGAATGCCTAGGTGATTTAATTTGAGGTATGTGTATGAGTAAGAAGCTCTTCTACAATGCTCGCTTCCTAACACTCAGATCCCAAGAGGAAGTTGTTGAGGCTTTAGCTGTTCAGGATGGCAGGATAGTAGCTCTGGGCTCTCGAGATGATTGTGAGAGCATACTTGGTAATGGTTTCCAGAGGATCGATCTATTTGGATACTACGTAATACCTGGCCTAACGGATAGTCACATTCATTTTGCTGAATTCTCGAAAAAACAGGACTGGCTTGATCTTTCTGAAGTTAATTCGCTACAATATACTCTACATAAGGTAGCACAGAGAGCTTCATCTCTCCCAGCAGGTTCTTGGTTGCTTGGGAGTGGTTGGACAATAAATAACTGGCATGATGTCAATAGACCACCCACTAAGCAAGATCTTGATAATGTAGCTCCTGACCACTTAGTAGCACTCTTTAGTAGGGATTTCCACTCTGTATGGGTCAATACTCTTGTGTTAGAGCGTGCAGGAATATCTAGAGATACTTCTGCGCCTCAGGGGGGTGAAATAGTTAGGGATGCATCAGGCGAACCTACTGGTTGGCTTTTAGAGAATGCTCAAGACCTGATAGATCACCTTCTACCGGATTACTCTCGGGAGCTGCCTGAGCTTATAGTGAAAGCCTCTTACAAGCTGTTATCCAGAGGGATCACTTCTATACACGATTTTGACGGTGTGGATGCTATAGAGGCTTATAAGCAGCTATCCTCCAACAGGCGGATTGAGTTTAGAGTATATAAAACTATACCAGCTTATCACTTAGAAACTGCTATAGAGCAAGGTCTTAGAACTGGGCAAGGTGATGAATGGTTCAGGATAGGACCTGTCAAATTCTTCTCCGATGGTGCTTTAGGCTCTCGTACTGCTGCGATGCTCGAGCCTTATCTAGACGATCCCAGCAATACTGGAATTGAAGTAATGAGTCTTGAGGAACTGAAGGAAGGTATATATAAGGCTAACAATAACGGTATCGCTTGCGCCATACATGCCATTGGAGATAGAGCTAATCGGAATGTCCTAGATGCATTCGAATACAATCTTGAAATTAACACGAATTTCAGAAGCTTCAGAAATAGGATAGAGCATGTACAGCACCTCCATCCCAGTGACTTACCTAGACTTGCACAGCTAGGGATAATAGCTTCTATGCAGCCCATTCACTGTATCTCTGATATGATGGCTGTAGACAAGCTGCTGGGTGACAGGGGGAGGTATTCCTATGCGTGGAATAGTCTATTGGCTCAGGGAACAAGCTTAGCCTTTGGCTCGGATTGCCCTGTAGAGACGCTAGATCCTTTTATTGGAATATATGCAGCCGTTACAAGGCGCAGGCATGAGTATTCTCCAAATGGTTGGTATCCTGAGGAAAGGATATCGGCTTATGATGCTCTACGTGCCTATACACTCGGCGCTGCTTACGCTTCTGGGGAGGAATCTATAAAGGGCGTCATTGATGTTGGTATGCTTGCAGATTTTGCAGTAGTGTCGTGTGATCCGTTACATTGTGATCCCGAAGCTTTGCTGGAGACGGAGGTACTCGCTACCTACGTGGGTGGGGAGGAAGTCTATACATCTTAAGTTGGAGGTTTTTGATGAACGAGTCTCTTTTGCGTGATCTGCTTACCACTCCTGGTGTATCCGGTAGAGAGGAAAGGATAAGAAAGTATGTCATAGATCAACTCTCTCCTCTCGTCGACGAAGTTAGCGTCGACGCCATGGGCAATGTTATAGGGGTAAAGCACGGAGAAGAACCCAGTGTAATGCTTTCTGCCCACATGGATACTATAGGATTTCTTGTCAGCCACATTGATGATGACGGCTTTATACGCTTTGTGTCGGTGGGAGGATTCGATCCTAGGACTCTCGTGATGCAGAGGGTAATAGTCCATGGGAAGGATGATTACGTGGGGTTGATATCTCCTTCTTCTAAGCCTATACATCTCAGTAGACCAGAAGATCGAGACAAAGCCGTAAAGATCGAAGAGCTCTTTATAGATCTTATGATGCCGCCTGACCAAGTCAAAGCGAATGTGCAGGTAGGAGATCCTATTTCACTTTGTCGAGAAGTAGTCGTCAATGAATGGTCATTTGCTAGCGCATACCTGGATGACCGTATTGGGGTTTACATAATGCTAGAGGCTCTCAAGAGGGCTTCTCCCAACGTCAAGGTGTATGCTGTGGCATCGGTACAGGAAGAGGTTGGGCTTCGGGGAGCCCGTACTAGTGCTTATGGCATAAATCCAAGCATAGGCGTTGCTATTGATGTAACTATAGCTGGAGACATACCTGGGATGGATAAAACTCAGCAAGTTACATCTTTAGGCAAAGGAGCCGCTATTAGCATAATGGACGCTGATTCGATTTCAGATCCTAGGCTAGTTTCACAGTTCAGATCTGTAGCGGAGAAGTACAATATTCCATATCAAATGGAAATTTTACCTAGGGGAGGAACGGACGCTGGAGCTATCCAGCAAGCGCGTGCTGGGGTGCCAGTGATAACCCTCTCCATTCCGGTAAGATACATACATACTGTTAATGAGTCTGCCAGGATATCGGATCTCGAAGCCACTATCGATCTCTTGTCGAAATTCATGGAGCATGCTCATGAGGTGAATTTGTCATGGTAAGTAGACCCGACGGTAAGCCTTTAGGATTTAACACTCAGCTGGTCCACTCGAGTACGTGCAGCTCTCGGGTGGGTGAGGTCAAGCCCGTAGTCCCGCCTATCTATTCTAGCGTTACCTACGTTTCTGAGGACCCTGCAGATCTCAAATCTATCTTGCTTGGCGAAAAGGAGGGGTACGTATACAGCCGTAATGGCAACCCTACGGTATCTGAACTAAGAAAAGCTATAGCTGATATAGAGGCAGCTACAGATGCAGTAGTCTTTGCTAGTGGTATGGCTGCTATCCATGCTTCGCTGATTGCACTTGGGGTATCTCCTGGAACTAAGATTGTCGCTAGTAAGGATCTGTATGGCGTCACTGTTTCCCTGCTGAATGAGGTTATTAGACCTTTGGGTGTTGAGGTAATTTATACAGATCTGACTGATTTGGAGAATGCTGAACGCGTGATTACCTCCCAGAAGCCGCTAGTAGTGTTCTGTGAAACTGTATCTAATCCTTTGTTGCGGATAGTGGATATCAGGGCTATAGCGGATATAGCCCATGCTGTGAGGTCTTTTCTCGTTGTGGATAATACCTTCTGCACTCCCCTTATGGCCAGACCTCTCGAGATGGGAGCGGATATATCGCTGAACTCTACAACCAAGTATATTAGTGGTCATGGGGATGTAGTGGGAGGATGTGCTGCGGGGGCTTGGGATGTGTGTGGCCGGATGCAATCTGTAGCCATCTATAGTGGAGGTGTAATGGGACCTTTTGAGGCTTGGCTTACTCTGCGAGGTATGAGGACGCTAGGCCTGCGATTTGCAAAACAATGTGAAAATGCTCAGGCTATAAGTCGACTTCTAAAGGACCATCCGGCAGTATCTGCAGTAAATTACCCTGGTCTTGAGTCTCATCCACAGCATGATCTCGCTTCTGATATGTTCCATGGAACATACGGAGCTATGTTGTCCTTCAGCCTCAAAGACGACACAGTCGAGGCTGCTTATAGGTTTATGCGTGCTCTGAAGATATGTCTGCCTGCGACTAGCCTTGGTGATGTCTTTACCTTAGTCCTTCATCCTGCTACTAGCTCTCACCTTACCATGAACGAAGATAGCAGGCGTGCTGCTGGTATAACTCCAGGGTTAGTGAGGATATCTGCCGGTATAGAAGATACAGATGATATATTGACGGATATCGCTAATGCACTTGATGCTATCTAAAGAGACAATATCTCCCTTGAGATTTTTACTCTCAAGGGAGATAAGTCCTAATAATTAGGACCCAGGTCGAATTTCTCGACCGTAGTGCCTATCCTCGCCAGTGATTGTCCTAGTTCTGAGTCCAGGTATTTCCTGCGGTGTTCTTAGGCTATTATTTTCATGCCAAGCCATGATTAAGAGGACGAACGCTGCAGGGAGGAAAAATAGCCCTGCGAAATAGACGAATGGAATGAAGTCTCCCTCGTCCAACATAGGTACAAAACCTAGTCCCCTTATCATGGCGGTTATGGGTGCTATTAGGCCCATTAGAGCTGATATACCTGCCCAGTATAGGTAGGCGCGCAGGGACCTGTCTACAAACCTTAGTCCAATCACACTGGCCAGGAGCAACCCGATCGAGATGATAGTGAGTATGATTAGGATTATTTGTATTGGATGCATACCTACAATTTACTACAAGTAAGCGCTTCTTGCCAAGCCCCAAAATATCTCCTAGGAATAGAGTTTGCTGCCTAAGTGGTTAGGAGATTAGGAGGCAGAGGGCAAGCGATGAAGATTTGCTTTCTCGGAGATGTAATGCTTGGAAGAGGGGTGAATGAAGCTTCCAAACACATGTCTCCTCAGGATCACTGGGGTGATACTCTTGAGTTGTTGAGTTTGGCAGACCTGCGTATTATCAACCTTGAGTGTGCTATTACTGATTACAATACTCCATGGACGAAGACTCCCAAGGTATTCCACTTCAGAGCTGAGCCTAGAGCCGTAGAGATCCTGAAAGCTGCTCGCATAGATATATGTTCTCTAGCTAACAACCATACTCTAGATTTCTGTGAACAGGGCTTACTTGATACGCGCGATTATCTACTTAGAGCCGGTATTTGTCCTGTAGGTGCTGGGAAAGATATTTATGAAGCTTCTAAGCCTTGCCTAGTAAAGGCTGGTAACTTCACAGTAGGTGTAGTAGCTTTCACTGATAACGAACCCCCGTTTGCTGCTGGTGAAAACAAACCCGGAACGAACTATCTGGAAGTATCTCTGGATCCATCTGTTCTAACTGAGGTAGAGAGGACCATCCAGCAGACACGAGACCTAGGAGCTGATATAGTGATATTCTCAGACCACTGGGGCCCCAACATGAGATTGCGTCCTTCACCTCTATTTAAACAGTTTGCTCGCCGCGTCATCGAATTGGGCGCTGATGTTTTCTATGGCCACAGTGCTCACATATTTCAAGGTATAGAGATATATCAACATAAGCCAATACTCTACGATACAGGAGATTTTATTGATGATTATGCTGTTGATCCCGTTCTTCACAATGATTGGTCTTTTGTATTCGAATGCTCGTTTGATGGCTATAGCTTTTCATCCCTGACCCTTTATCCAGTTAAGCTTTCTTTTGCACGTGTGCAGAGGGCTAGGGGCCAGGAGTGCCAACAGATAATGCAAAGGATGTTAGAGCTATCTGCTGAGTTAGGAACCAAGTTAGAGGTACACGATGAGTTCATGATGTACCAAGCATAGCGTTGTTTTTACATAACATAGAGGAGTGATGGTTCTTCTACGGGTTAGGGGATTACAATAGGTTGTGACTTGTTATATCTGGAGTTGTGCTAAATGGATTTACTTGAGCTGTTAGGAAGGGTATTAGGGATAGTTGTCATCGATTTGGTTTTGAGTGGAGACAATGCAGTTGTCATTGGAATGGCTGCTCGAAAGCTCCACGGTAAGCAAAGAAGAAGAGCTATAGTTCTTGGGGGAGCTGCTGCCATAGTACTTAGGATGACATTTACTGCCTTGGCCGCCGTATTGCTCAATATTCGTCTTCTGATGGCTGTAGGCGGTGCTATCCTTGTATGGATAGCTTTTAATCTCTTGTCTCCTGAGTCCGAAGGTGTTGGCGAAGTAGAGGCAGCCCGAGGAATCTTGGATGCCATGAGGATAATCATTCTAGCTGATCTGATAATGAGCCTGGACAACATACTGGCTGTAGGGGGAGTATCTCATGGCCATATTGGGCTATTGATCTTTGGGCTCGCACTGAGCATCCCCATACTTATGACGGGAGCTGGCTTGGTTGCTCTACTTGTAGACAGGTTTCCATGGCTTGTCTGGCTTGGGGCAGTTATTCTTGCTTATACTGCTGGTCAGATGATTATAGAGGATCCCATAGTGCATGATTTGCTAGGGGGTATACCTCATATATCCAAGCTATTTCCCTTCGCTGTAATACTTTTCGTAGTGCTTATCTCAATTTCGAGAGGCCATATCCCGACGCTATATTCTCACAAGTCTCAACAGCACGACGAGGAAGACCCTTCGCCTGGCAAACCACCTGCTGATTCTCACGTCAGCGTAAAACACTAAGGAGTACTTAAGTATGAGTCAGTCTTATGAAGCTGCTAGCCTTGCTTTGCACCATATAGTAATAAGACCAGCTAAACGTACTTCAGGGCCAAACCCCTGTGTTGTTATGCTTCA
This sequence comes from Thermobaculum terrenum ATCC BAA-798, assembly GCF_000025005.1. NCBI lineage: Bacteria > Bacillati > Chloroflexota > Chloroflexia > Thermobaculales (SeqCode) > Thermobaculaceae (SeqCode) > Thermobaculum (SeqCode) > Thermobaculum terrenum. The sequence goes on along the minus strand of NC_013525.1, from coordinate 1,314,210 downwards.
CGGTAGAGGTAGCAATGAGGAAGACCTGGTTAGCCTGGCACATGAGCTCGGAGAAGATCTATTTTACATTTCTGTCAGGGCTCCGTTTGAACTTGGCTTTGGCTATCATTGGTATGAATTCATAAGTGTTGGTACTCCTGAAAAGACGACGTTCATGAGGTCTATAGGGCTGCTCAGGGAGTTCCTAACTCAATTACCTCAATCGTATCCCATAGACCCAAGTAAGATCTACCTGCTTGGTTTTAGCCAAGGAGCTGTTATGGCTGGGTCTATCCTGCTTCAGGAACCAAGTGTTGCTGCAGGAGCAATTATGCTAAGCGGTTACGTAGTCACACCAGGACATGACATGGGAGATTCTTCACTTGCTAGCAAACATTGCTTTGTTGCCCATGGTCTGTACGACGATGTTATCCCCATAGATTTGGGAAGACAAGCATCGATAGTTCTTAAAGAGCATGGTGCAGACGTTACCTACAAAGAGTATCCCATAGCTCACTATGTATCAGACGAAGAAGCAGCTGATTTGAAATCATGGATCGCTCGTAACTTAAGTGCATCTTTCTCTGATTAGTTATTGAGTGAGTCATTAACATCATATAGCTTATGATAATCTACCCACAGTCTGATACACTGTCTAATTGTGAGGTGAATGTGGCGTTAGGTTAAGTGTTGTTAGGGGGGATGATGTTCATTCGGACTATTAGGGTAATACTTGCGTTTCTTATATCCGCAGGACTAATTCTTTCTTACATAAATACCTCCCAAGCTTCAGGGGACGAATATTACTTGGTAATAGTCAAGAATAGGCAAAGGCTCTACCTAGCCAGAGGCAATCCTGAGTCTCCGCTTTGGTCGGATGTCATAAAGGAAATCCCTGTCGCTACCGGAGCTCTTTGGACACAGAAGGGTCTGGAAACGCCCAGTGGATATTTCAAGGTTATAGAGAAATCTAACAGACCTAATCAAGGTGGTTATGATTTCTCTGACACAGGGGATGTTGTGCTCACCCCTTATTTCATGAGGTTAGCCATACCAAATAGAGGCGGGATAGGTATACACACCTACAAGGGTTATACGCTAAAGATATGGCGATTTGGTGTCCCTGGTGGAGAGAGTACTCACGGTTGTATTGCAGGTCCACCCAACGACATTCAGGATCTTTATAAGAATTACGTAATACCTGGAAAGACTAGGGTCTGGATAGTAGATGATGCTTCCGAGGCTTTCAAGGATGTAAAACCACCCGAACCGGCTAAAGTGACTGTGGTAAATGGTAAAACTTGGGAAACTGTGGAAAGTCCTACCAATGAGCAGTTCTACGCAATAGATATGCTATCCGATGATCTAGGTTGGGCCGTGTCAGGAGATGCTTATTATAATCCTCGCACTAACAAGTACGGCTGGAGAAGCCATATATGGAAGTGGGATGGTAGTAAGTGGACATTGGAACAGACCATACCTTATTGGATACACAGCATCTACATGTACAATCCTAATGAAGGATGGGCCGTAGGACAAAACTATATGGGTGGTTTTCACTATGACGGCACTAAATGGACCAAGGTAGATAGACCAATTCCCAGGGTACCATACATGAGCGATGTGGACATAATATCTCCAGATAATGCATGGATGGTAGGAGGGGGTGGAGAGATATTCCACTGGAATGGTCGTGGATGGAAGGTAGATGTAGAGCCTGACGTCATGAAGACTTTGAGGGCAGTGTCTATTCTCCCGAATGGTAATGGCTGGGCAGTTGGGGGAGGATGGGATACGGTTACAAAAGAGACAATTCCAATGGTGGCACGTGTTGTCAATGGGGATTGGAAAGCCGTTGATGTGCCCGTGAAGGAGCTGTTTTATGGAGTCGATACTCTAAGTGATGACGATGCATGGGCGGTGGGCTCCGGTGGAACGATAATCCATTGGAATGGACTTCAGTGGAAGCAAGTTTCGAGTCCTACCAAAGACAGACTTAGTGATGTGGTTATGCTGAGCTCCAATAACGGTTGGGCTGTAGGTGACGAGAAAGGAGTAGCCTTGCACTGGGATGGTAAATCCTGGTACAAGGTAAAGCTACCACTGAATGAAAAGTTCTATGAGCTGGATGCTTTACCTAGTGGTACTGTTTGGGCTGTGGGTAGTCATGGATCCATAATCAGGTTGACCAATGTCAGCGAGTCCTCTAGTTCAAAGAATATTGCTGGTAACCCTTCTTCATCGAATAAAGGACCAAGCAAAGATAATAATGTCGCTGATAATAATAGCGCTGAGAGTCCTAAGCCTTCGCCTGAACCCACACAGATCATACCTGATGATGGCAAGTCGAGTGGAAACAGCTCTGCTGCCGGTACAGAGGCTCAGGATGGTAATTCCTCTAAGGTAATCCCAACGCCACAATCAAGCGATAGTGGGTCGGATCCGGCATCGTCTACAGTATCTTCGGGGTCTGGGTTACCAGTCATGCCCGCTGTAGCCACTGGAGGGCTGTTGATAGCTTTGGTTGTTGGGTTAATCCTCAGAAGGCTGTTATAGAATAACTGGTCGGAGCCTTAGAAAACATGTAACTTTTGCTAGGCTCCGACCAGACTTTTTTATTTAGCTAACGCAGTGTGAGTCCCAAAGTTGTGGCTATTTGCCTAAGCACACATGCTTTGTTGTTGTCGTCGTTCTGAATGATCTCTTCCGATAAACTTCTTAGGAGCTCTACTGCCCTAGGGGTGTTCAAGTTATCTTCCATTGCTTGCCTGAAGAGATCAAACTCATATGTATCTTGAAACTCTGCATCATGTGCTGGTGCTAGGCTTGCGGCTATCCTAATCTTTTGTGCAAGCTTTTCTGCTTCTTCAATCATGCTGTCCTGGTATTCCCAGCTTTCTTGATAATGGTGAGATATTAGTACTAGCCTCACAGCATCGGGAGAATAATTCTGTAAAAGCCTATCTACAAGCACTAGATTGCCCAGGCTCTTGCTCATCTTTTCACCTTGATATCTCAGCATGCCCACATGCATCCAATGCTTTACAAAAGGTGAGATTCCGGTGTAGCACTCGGATTGTGCTCTCTCACACTCGTGATGAGGGAATATAAGGTCAGCCCCACCTCCATGAATAGTTAGAGAAGCTCCTAAATACTTTAGGGACATAGTTGAACACTCGATATGCCATCCTGGTCTCCCCTTGCTCCATGGGCTATCCCAGGCAGGCTCACCTTCCGCGCTCCTTTGCCAGAGTAAAAAGTCCAGAGGATCATCTCGCAGAGGATCCTCTGGATTTCCGCCCCGTTCGCGAGCTATAGCTATCATCTCTTCTCGGCTCAGCTTACTCAGCTGACCAAAGCCTTCATACGTGTCTATATCGAAGTATACGTTGCCGTCCCTGACGTAAGCATGCCCCTTATCTATTAGCTTTGAAACTATCTCCACCATACCATCTATTTCTTGGGTGGCATGAGGATAATGATCAGGCATCCTAACATTCAAAGCCCTAAGGTCAGAGAGAAATCTGTTAGTTTCTCTTTCTGCGAGGTCAAGATAGAACATATTAAGTTCTTTAGCTTTTCTTAGTATATCGTCGTCTATGTCTGTTACGTTTTGGGTATAGATGACTTGGTATCCTGTAGATTCCAGATATCTTATCAATACATCAAAAGTTACATACAGAAATGCATGTCCTAAGTGAGTAGTGTCATATGGTGTAATACCACAGACGTAGACGGACACCCTACCATCTTCGCCAGCTAAGGGTTTGATCTGATTTGTGAGTGTGTCATAAAGTTTCATACAGTAAGATAAAATCCTCCTCTCTTGGCGGATGGGTGTTGTGATTAACAACCTGCGGACCTATTATACACTTACGTACAACTAGTACTATTCTAGGTATCATGCAGCACTTTCGGCATGTTTGGAGGCGCTATGACAATCTATGATGTTACTGTGCCTATACAAGATGGACTTCCGGTATGGCCTGGTGAAGAAGGTCCAACAATTAAACGCACGTCTGACATAGATAGTGGTGACAAGGCCAATGTCAGCCTAATTAGAATGGTGACTCATACGGGCACTCATGTGGACGCGCCCCTGCATTTTTTTGCCAGGGCTAGAAGCGTTGATCGTATTCCGCTAAGCGTACTGTGTGGTCCGTGCCTTGTAATAGATAAGATAGGTAATGGTCATATATCTGCAGGTGATATACCAGAATTACCTTCTCATATAACACGGGTTTTGTTCAAAACCACAAATTCTACCTTATGGGAAAATCCAACCCATGATTTTGTCAACGAGTATGTGTGTCTTGAACCGGAGGCGGCTGAATTACTAGTTAGAAAGGGGATTCAGCTAGTTGGTATGGATTATATGTCTGTAGAGCCGCCCACAAACCAGGAAAATCCAATACATAGGCTGCTTTTAGGGAACGGTATAGTTATTATCGAAAACTTGGATTTACGTAATATTTCTCCCGGGGAATATAACTTAGTGTGTCTGCCATTAAAGCTATCAGGGGCAGATGGGGCACCTGCGAGAGTGATACTCATATCTGACAAGTGATAGAATTGTCGTGTAAGGAGTGTGTATCAATGGCTGTACGAAGAATATTACAAATGGAAAATCCCGATGATCTAAGCGTCCTTCGGAAGAGGTCCTCGCCTGTAACTAAATTTGATAGCGAGCTGAGGAAGCTTGTTGAGGACATGATTGAGACAATGCGCGAGGCCGATGGGGTGGGACTTTCCGCAGTTCAAGTTGGTGATCTACGCAGGGTCGTAGTGATGGAGATGCCGGGGAAATACGAGCAAGATGAAGATGGTAACCAGATTGAGGTATCTCCACCTAAGTTGTATGTAATGATAAATCCTGAGATTACAAAGGTGTCACATGATAGGATTCCTATGCAGGAGGGTTGCCTTAGTCTTCCAGGTAGGTATGCTGAAGTTCCCAGAGCCCCGTGGGTAGAGGTACGTTACAAAGACCTGAATGGCAAGGAACATAAGCTTCTAGCTGAAGAACAACTTCTTAGCCAGTGCATACAACATGAGGTGGACCACCTCGATGGTATCTTGTTTACCGAGAGGATAGTTGATTGGAGTACCTTTAGAGACGAGCGCCAAAAGCAGAAGAAGTCTCGCTTTCCTCTACCTAGAAGCAAGAAGATAGATCTACCGGATGAATTATTAGTTAGCAGGCGATAGTTTTCTATGCAGCATATGGAATCGAGAGGCCCCGTCGTAGCTATAGGGGCTATCGTACTTAAGGATGACCGGATACTTTTGATTCGTAGGGGTAATCCACCTAACCAGGGGCTATGGAGTGTGCCTGGGGGCAAAGTTAGGTTGGGTGAAAAGCTACAGGAAGCCGTCAGGAGGGAAATTAGAGAAGAATGCTCTATTGACTGCATCCCTCTAGATCTGTACGAAGTAGTTGAGCGCATTTATCACACTCCGGATGGTGAGATATCTTATCATTACGTTATTGTAGACTTTCTGGCGTTGTGGGCTGGTGGAGAACCAATTGCGAGGGATGATGCACTAGATGTTGGATGGTACGGATTAGAGGATCTTAACGGCATTCAAACTACTGAGGGATTATCAGAGGTAATTCACAAACTGCTACTGAGATACAAATCTCAATTAAAGGCGATATCCTAACCACCTATTTGGCTCATAGTCCTGCTAGCCCTCACGAAGCCTGGCTCATTTATCTTATGCTTCATTTCTTTCTTCTTGATAGCTTGCAGCATTATTTCCCCTATCTGATCATCTGACATGCCTGATCTTAATGGGGTACGTAGATCCGTCTCCCAGGTAGAAAACAGACAAGTCCTCAGTTGACCATCTGCAGTTATCCTAATTCTGTTACATGTAGAGCAGAAAGGCTCAGAGACTGGATTTATAAATCCTATCTCCCCTTTACCGTCAGCAAACCTGTATACCCTGCTGGTGGAGGATGGGTCCGTGTCAACTGGTACCAGGGGATAGACGGCATTAATCATCTCAAATATCTCTCTGCCGGTCAGGATCTTGTCCGGGGACCAGGTTTGATCCGCGTCCAAAGGCATAAACTCAATAAATCGGACTACATATGGCTTTCTTCTAGCAAGTCGAGCGAAATCGAGTACTTCTGGCTCTGTGAATCCTCTTATAGCTACTGTGTTGATCTTGATTGGTCTTATGCTAGGATACTTCTCAAGTTCTTCCAGCCCTGCCAGCACCTCAGAAAGGTGGTCCCGCCTCGTTATGTGCTGGAACTTCTCCCTTACCAGAGTGTCCAAACTTACATTTATGCGAGTGAGACCTGCTTCTGCCAGGTCTTTCGCCATCTTTCTAAGAAGGAAACCGTTCGTTGTCAAAGATACGTCTTCTAGGCCTGGGATGTTCACCAAGCGATGTATAAGCTCCGGTAGGCCAGCCCTCACCGTGGGCTCGCCCCCTGTGACACGTACAGACTTAATTCCTCTCTCTACAGATATTCTTACGAGGCGCTCTATCTCATCGAAGGTCAGCAGCTCAGATTTCTTCAACCACGGCAAACCCTCTGCTGGCATGCAATAAGTACACCTGAAGTTGCATTTATCTATGACGGATATTCGCAGGTCTTCTATATGTCTACCAAAGCTATCTATGAATTTTTGAGGATGATGATTGAAACTCATATCTTTATGCTCATTATACAACTGAGGGACTTTAAATTCTTCAGTTACTAAGAACTATTGCAAGGTTTGTCTAGGTATAGATGGACATCAAGTACGATGCCAAGAGTCCTAAGCTATAGCCTCTGAACGGTACTGGAGTTCGTAGAGTCTATAGTAATAACCTCTTTGGGCAAGTAACTCCTGATGATTGCCCTGCTCGACTATTCGACCTTTGTGCATTACTATAATGCGATCTACATTCTGTACAGTTGATAACCTATGAGCTATTACTATGCTCGTCCTACCCTTCATGATCTTAGCAAGAGCTTCTTGGATAAGCGCCTCCGTCTCAGTATCTATGCTTGAAGTTGCTTCATCTAATATCAGCAGCAACTCTGGATTGAAGGCTATAGCCCTAGCAAACGATATAAGCTGCCTTTGCCCGTGAGAGAGTCCCGCCCCCCTCTCGAGAACAGGTTCGTTATACTTCAGGGGCAGCTTTTCTATAAATGTGTGAGCATTTACATACCTGGCAGCTTCCTCGACCTGCTGATCACTAATACTGGACTCATGCAGGCGTATATTACTAGCTATAGTCCCCGTAAACAGAAATGGATCCTGTAAAACTAACCCTATGTGTCTTCTGAGATCTTTGATTGAGATCTCTTTGATATCAATACCATCTATAAGTATCTGCCCTTTCTGTATGTCGTAGAATCTACATAACAAGCTTATTATGCTAGTCTTGCCTGCTCCAGTGGCACCAACTAGAGCAACACTTTCTCCCGGCGATACTTTGAAACTCACGTCCTTAAGAACCCACTCTTCATCGTTATAGGCAAACCACACATTCTTAAACTCAATCTCTCCTCGAATATGCTGCAATGGTTTGGCATCGGAAGCATCCTTAATTGCTGGCTGCTCATCTAGCAGCTGGAAGATACGTTCGCAGGCAGCCATGGCACTTTGCAAGGCATTATATTTTTCCGACAGGTCTCTAATGGGTAAGAAGAATCTATCTACATACTGGAGGAATGCCACTAGGGACCCTATGGTAAGGGTTTCTGCTATTACGCTCCTTCCTCCGAACCATATAACTAACGCAGTGGCCGAAGCTGTAATTAGTGAGAGCAATGGTCCAAAAAGGGCAAAATAGAAGAGTGAGCGCAGTGCTGATTTCTTATAGTCCTGATTAAGGTCATTAAACTGTTGAAAGTTCTTATCCTCTCGATTGAATAGTTGAACTATATGCATACCACTAACATTTTCAGATATGAATGCGTTGATACGTGATAGCCTGACTCTTAATGCCCTGAAGGCTGCACGCATTCTCTTCTGAAGAAAATTAGTGATTACCACTAGTACGGGGACAACTAGCATAGTTACTATTGCTAGCTTCCAGTTAAGCCAAAATATAAGGACCGTGATCCCTAGCAATGTAAATGTGTCGCCGATAATCGTGACCATACCAGATGTCAGAAGCTCGTTGAGGGAGTCTACATCATTGGTAACCCTTGTTACGATCCTGCCTACTGGTGTCCTATCGAAGAAAGACAATGACAAGCTTTGGATTTTACTGAATAGCTCCATCCTCAGGTCATACATTATCTTTTGCCCGAGGACACCTGTTGCATAGCTCTGAAGGTAGCGAAACAAGAAGCTAAGCAAATTTATGATAAAGTAAACAACGGATATGAAAAGGAGCCCTCTAAAATTGCCTCGAGCTATATAGTTGTCAATAGCTATTTTGATAATATAGGGACCTGCTAGATCTGTTAGGGAGGTACTAATAAGTAGAAATACGCCTAAGATAACTAACCCCTTGTAGGGAACAACGTAGGTAAGCAGCCTCCTAATTAAATTCAGATCATACTGTTTGGCAACTATTTCCTCTTCTTGAATGACCTGACTCAACTTCAACTTCTCTTTCTAATTCTTTCTTCTAAGTATAACAGTACCTATATAACAGGAGGTATTGATGATAAGACAGCTCTGGAGGCTTACTTATGCCCTTAGCTTGGACGAAGTAAGCATGTGTGCTCCTGCTGTATATGCAGAGAGAAAAGGCAGAGCGTGGGTATTAGAAAGGGCGGATGAAAGCGGCTATGAAGGGGTTGCTTGTGTAGATGATGCTGCCAGATTAGCAGTTCTACTACTTAGAGCTTATAAGAGATTTGGACTACCTTGGGCTAGAGATTGGGCTCATGGATTGATCGAATTCGTCAAGTTTATGCAAGAAGATGATGGTAGTTTCGTGAACTTCATACTCGATTGGGATGGAAAGAAGAATTATCATGGGCCCACAAGTTATCCTGGTGGTCAACCTTGGTTAGCTCGAGGTTTATGGGCCTTAGCCTGGCATTACATCGTGTTTGAAGACATGGACTCTCTGGATCGTCTAAGGCGCGGTGTTGAGCTATACCTAAGCCAATCTCATAAGTTTATGGATGTAAATGCTCTGGTCGCCTATGCTCTCTTAGAATTATATGATCACACTCACAATCAAGACTTTCTTGGGGTTGCTCTGTCTATATGTGAGGAGATCGCTTCTCATCATAATCATGGACTACTGCTCATAAGTGAGCATGACGTTTATCCCCACTTGTGGGGTTACATTCAGCCAGGAGTACTTTTCAAGGCTTGTCAACACACCGCTAATGCGGAGTGGTTAGATCTTGCCAATTACAGCTTGAGATCATATTTGGCTCCGATGGTAAGAAGCGGCTTTGATAAAACTACCACTATTCCTTACGAGGTTAGCTCTGCTGTGCTTAACTTCCAACTTGCATACGAACATACGGCTGACGAAGAGTTTAGCACTCTATATACAAAGGCTAAATCCTGGTTCTATGGTGATAATCCTGCCAAATCACCGGTGTATGATCGTAACCTTGGCATGGTGTACGATGGGATCGATAACAAAGTAGTCAGTAAAAATTCAGGTGCAGAGAGCAATATCGAAGGTGCCATGGCGTTGTTTGATGATCTGCCCTGGCATCAATACAAGTTGAGTGAAATAGAGTAGAGATAACTGTGGAACCAATTTGGACGGAAAGATATATCCATGATATATGGGTGCGATCCTTAGAAACTAACCCTGAGAAGAAAGCAAGTCTAGTCTTTCTCCATGGTATCCCAGCTACTTCTTATATTTGGCACCCGATTATGTCAGAGATCGGGGGCCAATATCCTTCTAAGGCTCCCGATCTCCCAGGGATTGGCAGATCGGACCCTATTAACCCACCTACATTGTCTTCCTATCATTATTTTATCGATCGTTATCTTCAAATATTTGCATCTGAGAGTGTCGTCTTAGTAGGACACGACCTGGGAGCTCTATACGCCTTAACCTATGCTGCTTGGAAACGAAGGCGGCTATCAGGCTTGATACTAATGGATACTACCGCGTTCCTGCATCTTGATATCCTGGCATCTCTAGGACTTCTTGCATGGCCGATAGTAGGGGAATTATATCCTCATTTCATAAGTAACCCTAGGTATATGTCCTTGCTTCGAAAATATATCCGGTCTATCTATCCAGTTCAGACCGATGAACTAGTAATTAGGGACGTCATAAGTAATTACTCCAGGCTACTTCCTTGGCAACACATAGTTAAGTCCATTAGGGGCATAGACCCAATAAGATGCCTGATTGCTAGAAGGTTGGTCTGGAAATTGAATTTGCCTGTATTGATCCTTTGGGCGGCGGATGACCCTTATTTTCCTGCTACAGATGCCTACAAACTGAAAGCTTTGTTTCCCAACTCAAAGTTAAAGCTTATTGATGAAGGTGGGCATTTCTTGATGCTCTCTAAGAGTATGGAAGTTGCCGATGCCATATCCGATTTTTTGCAAGAGACAGATATCTTAACCTAGTTTCTGTTTTTGCAGATTTATTACCTGTGAGGTGCTGGATTTTCCTTCTTGTTTATCCTTGCCGTTTTATCCTCTTGTCGACTCGTGAATTTATTAGGAGGATTAGTATGAGTGCTAAATACTATGCAGATACTCTTACTGCTAGAGGATATACCAGACAGTACTCACTGCCAGCAACAAAGAAATCTACAAAAGTTCTGTGGCTTGTGCTGACATTGCTGGTGCTAATCTGCTCCACGATATTTCTCACTCTATTAACTCACTGGGGATATGATATCCTACTCCTGCTGGGTAAGTTTTTATCATAGGGGGATATTTTGGGTAAGACGAGAGCAGTCCTCGCTCTTGACATTGGCGGAAGCAAGCTAGCTTCCGCTGTGGTTACTTTGAAAGGTACTATCATCCAGAAATACGTTCAGCCTACCCATAATCCTAATGACGGCGTTAGCGTCTTTAATCAGCTTGTAGCACTGTCCCGCGCTTGCCTGGCAGCCACATCTGATGATATAGATGTAATTTCTGTCGGTGTCGGAGTGGGTGGGCCAATGATATTACCAGAAGGGGTCGTCTCTACCCTTAACATCCCGGGTTGGCGTGATTTCCCCCTAAAGTCTCGTCTACAGTCTGTACTGGGCTTACCGATCTATATGGATAATGACGCTAAAGCTTTCGCCTTAGGCCAGTATATGTTCGGTGAGGGCAAAGGCAGTAGCTACATGATGGGCATAATTCTTTCTACTGGAGTTGGAGGAGGGATTATAGCTTTAGGTAAGCTTCTGCATGGTAAATCTTACAATGCTGGACATATAGGCCATATGGTTGTCGAACAAGATGGGCCTCAATGTGCTTGCGGTGGTAGAGGTTGCCTTGAGGCCATAGCTTCCGGTCCCTCTATAGCTAAGCTTTACGTTGCAGCTTTACACCCAGGCTCATCTCAGGATACCTCTCAAATCACTTCTGAGGTAGTAGCCCGTAAAGCTTTGCAAGGTGACGAGGACGCTAGAAAAATATTTGAACGAGCAGGCACAGCTACGGGAAGAGCAATAGCTAGTGCCGCCTCTCTACTTGATGTAAACCTGTTTGTCCTTGGGGGAGGAGTCATGCGTTCTGGAGACTTGATACTTAATCCTCTGCTTAGGACAGTTAGAGCTCATGCTAAGCTCTCATTTCTAAATAACCTGGAGATAAGAGTGGCAACAGACCCAGGCGAGGCGGCGCTCATCGGTGCCGCCTCCTTAGCGATAAGTGAGATTATTAGCTAACATAAGGTACTGCTGGGAGTCCTAGGATATGAGCTAAAACGCACACGCTTTAGATCTCAGCAAGCCTCACTTCTACCTGACCGTTACTGATCCTAGTTTGAAATCTCTTGGCGGGGTAAGCTGTAGGCCCGTCTATTATGCTTCCATCAGTAACATCAAATTTAGAGCCATGCCAAGGACAGGTGATTATCCCAGAATCGAACTCCCCTTCACATAAAGGACCCCCTAAGTGCGGGCAGGTGTTAGCTAGTGCATAAATGTTTCCCTGCCATCTGACTAGCATCAATGGCACGCTATCTACGGTAACACACACAGGAGTATTATCTTCCAGCTTGGATTCTTCTATGACGGGCTTGAAATCTTTTGGCTCTTCTAAGGTGCCTACCCAATTGACTCCAGAATGATATTCCATTACTAATTCTCCTCCCAGGTAGGAGGAGGCAATGACAGTTGCATATCCCACAGTAGATAGTAGTTTGCCTGCACCTCTGTGTCCTTGAGATCTAAGCACCAGAGATAGAGAGTAAAGGGCTGTGCTAGATAGGTTCAACAGACCATGCATTAGTCCTACTCTCTTAGGCTTATCTATTAGATGCTGCCAGTCGGTTAGCCCGCTAAGAGAGGCTGGAACGCTTGCCAACAGACCAAGTAAGATCGCCCTATCAGAAGCTTTTGCTAGGGAATGGTCTCCATTTTCAACCATGTCGAGGAAGATAGAAGTTGTCCAAGCACCAATGGGTACATCTGATAGGGCTGGATGTAGAGCATGGCCTAGCCATGTGCCGTTTAGTAGATTTTGAGTTTCCTTTCCTATCCTGCCTGAGCTCTGGAAGGCTTTACCTATGGATTGCTGTATGGCGTCTCCTAAGCTATCCAGCCAGGCTTGCCGGTCTATTGCATCAACTAATTTCTTGAACATAATTGGGCCTCCTCAGGGGGACTTGCCAAGCATTTCAGCAAGAAATAAGCCAAGTAAAGTTTTGCAAAACTCTTCTAAGTGTTATCCTCAAATATGGGCGATCACATAATGAGCGTTGTAATCGAAAGGATCCTGCGTTACAGGTACATAGTTTGTTTGCTCTGGCTGTTGCTCGTTGTTATTTCTCTCCCATCTGCTGTTACTTTGCATGATAAACTCAAACTTGGCGGTTTCACTACCGATAATCTCGAGTCAGTACAGGTTGAGAAGATACTTCAGGAGGATTTTAAGCAATCACCTACTGCTCTAGCGATTGTATTTTACAGCCCAGACCTAACTGCAGATTCTCCTCAGTTCGTTTCGGAAGTAAAAAGGTCTCTTAGCAAGGTATCTAAGCTACCTTATGTAACCGAGATACTTTTTCACGATATATCGCCGCAACAAGTATCGCCAGATAGACATACTGCCATAGAAGTAGTGGGATTAAGTATACCTGCTGAAGAAAGTTACAAGGTTATTGATGAAATTAGAGACAGTATCCGACCAACCTCTCTAGAGGTACAAATAGGTGGTGCTCCTATATTCTATGCTGATATAGAACGCGCTAGCCAGAAGGATCTTCGTCGCGCAGAGCTATTAGCTATACCCATAGGTGCAATAGTTCTCTATTGGGTTTTCGGATCGATCGTTGCTGCAGCTCTACCCCTCATAGTAGGGGGTGTATCAGTGTTTATAGCTCTTGGTCTTCTCAGCCAAGTGGCAGACCACACTGATATATCTTTGTTGGCAGTTAATGCTGTCACCATACTAGGTTTGGGATTGGCCGTAGATTATTCGTTGTTTATTGTTACTAGGTTTAGAGAGGAGTACGAAAACTCAGAAGACGTAGAACAATCTGTCGCTATAGCTGTGACTACAGCTGGCAAAGCAGCGTTCTTCTCTGGGCTCACAGTAGGACTTGGGCTAACAGGCCTGATACTGTTTAAGTTCATGTTTCTAAGATCGGTTGGCATAGCTGCAACTGCCGTAGTCACCTTATCGATATTGGCATCCATTATTCTACTTCCCGCCTTGATAGCTATTCTAAGCAGGTTTGTTGTTAGAGGTACCCTTTCAAGATCTATAGCAGGCAGTTATATCTTCTGGCGATCCCTAGCTGAGAAAATGATGAGCAAACCACTACTAGTAGTATTCCTAGTAATGCCTGTGCTTGTGTCGATGGGGTTACCTTTTTTGAACGCACGCTTTAGCTCACCTGATCCTAGCATATTACCCACTCAATATGAGTCTCGGAGAGTATTCGACCTAGTTAACGAAAGCTTTGGCCCAGGTAGTTCTGCACCAATTACAGTTGTAGTGGAAGCGAATAAACCCCTTACTTCACCCAGTTCCCTGGATTTACTTTTTAGGCTCTCGCGTGCTGTTCAACAGGAAGCGGGAGTGACAAGAGTATTCAGTATAGTTGATATTGATCCAAGGTTAAGCTTAGAGCAATACAAGCTTATCTATGCTAATGCTCGTAACATAAGGGATCCATTTGCGGATACTTTCCTTCGATCCTTTCTCTCCGGGAACAAGACTTACATGCAAATATTTACTGAGTATGGATGGAATGATCCTAAATCTAAGGATATTGTTACTAAGTTGCGAAATACACAACTACCTGCGGGTTATAAGCTATTGGTGGGGGGCCCTACAGCTCAGGTAATGGATATATCTTCCGAGCTTTGGAGGGAATTTCCCCCTGTGTTCTTTTTTGTTATTGCTAGCACTTATATAGTGCTTCTGTATCTCCTTAGATCACTGCTACTTCCCCTGAAAGCGATAACTATGAATCTGTTGTCTATATGTGCAAGTTTTGGGGCACTTGTATGGATCTTCCAGGAAGGGCACCTAAGCAGGTTGTTTAGGTTCGACCCGCAAGGATATGTTGAATCCACGCTGCCTATCCTCATGTTTTGCATCTTATTTGGTTTGTCCATGGATTATGAGGTGCTATTACTAAGTCGTATCAAAGAAGAATGGGATAAGCATAAAGATAACAAGCAAGCTGTGATATCTGGCCTTGCAAGAAGTGCAAGAGTAGTTACATCAGCTGCTCTTATAGTGGTAGTAGTGGGGCTGTCTTTTATATCAGCTGAGATTATCCTTACAAAAGCCTTGGGTTTGGGTACTGCTCTGGCGGTTTTGATAGATGCGACTCTTGTACGGATGATCCTTGTGCCGGCACTGATGAGACTCTTGGGTGATTGGAACTGGTGGATGCCTAGATTAAGTGCGGTCTCACAGAGGGAGCATAGTATTGATGCTGAAATGTAGGTATCTTTTTATTATTTGTGTACTTATATTCCTTATGCCAGCATGCTCAGCCGGATTACAGACAGCACCGGAGGGACAAATTCAAGGATACAACCTGGATAGCATAAACACTACTCCAGTTCCCGATTCCTTACCTAGGCTGACTTTGCCAAAGGATGATCTTCCTCATGATTACCTAACTGAGTGGTGGTATTATACAGGACATTTGACAAGCCAAGATGGCCATAGACAGTATGGCTTTGAGTTCGTCATATTTCAGGTGGATCGAAAGAGTTTTCCCAAGATATATCTAGCCCACTTTGCTATCACCGACTTGAATCGAAGATCCTTTAGTTATGATCAGCGTAAGCAATTTGGAGGAAATACTAACACAACCCATAGGTTGAACTTAGCCTTAGGTTCCTGGACTCTGGAAGGCCTTGGTGGGAATTATAAGATCCGAGCAGACATGAAAGGCTATTCTATAGATTTAAACCTTAGCACTCAAAAGCCTCCTGTACTCCATGGGGACGATGGAGTAATATCTTTTGGCCCTGCTGGAGATTCGTATTATTACAGCTATACCAAGCTACTAGTTAGAGGAATCCTAATAGATCGTGGAGTAAAGTATGCCGTAAATGGGCGAGCATGGATGGATCATCAGTGGGGCAACTTCCTTACGAATCTAGGAGGGGGATGGGATTGGTTTAGCCTTCAATTAGACAATGATACTGAATATATGATCTTTGTTCTGCGTGATAATAGGGGCAGATGGCTGGGCCAATTTGGCACCTTTATCGATAAACTTGGCAGAAAGCGTGAACTAAAATCTAGTGATTTTTCCATACGAGTTACTGATTATTGGACTAGTTCACTTACAGGGGCAAAGTATCCTTCGGGCTGGCAAATACATATCCCAGGAGATAACAGGCAAATAAGGATAAAACCACTAATAAAAAACCAAGAACTGAATACTGAGCAAACTACCGGGGTAACATATTGGGAAGGTGCTGTAGGAGTCTTTGAAATATCAGGTACAGGATCAACAATTGGTAAAGGATATGTGGAACTAACAGGGTATGCTGATTAGCACTTACGCTAGACCTAAGTTCTTGGCAGCTAAGATCAATCTCTCTATAAATGGGCGCAGAAAATTAGTTATAAGAAGGGCTATGAAAGCTGCTAATGCGCCTACAATCCACCCAGCTAAGACGTCACTGGGGTAGTGAACTCCCGCCATAACACGAGCTATACCTATTGAAGCTGCCAGAGGCAACACCAAAGGTGCAAGCCTCTTATCATGTAAGGATATACCTATAGCTAGTGCCATTGCCACTGCGGCTGCGTTGCTGGGGAAAGACGAATCAGTGGGCCTATAAAACAAAAGGTTGACATCCAGATGCATGAAAGGTCGATCTCTGAAATAGAATATGTTGCTAGTAGCCACTATAATGTTAGCAATCCCAACTCCGATCGCAGCATTGATTGCGCCTAATTTCCATCTAAGGTTTTCTAATTCCTTAGCCCCAAACCACATAAATAGAAGCACCAGTGATAGGCTAACGGGAACGAAGTATTCGTTTACCAAAAGCTGAACCAATACATCAACTACTGGGTTCTTACCCACCATACTGTTTAGTTTGAGCAAGAGTTGAGTGTCTATGGAGTTCATTAGCTACCTCTGTAATTGCTCTCTTTCTTGTAAGTTCTGGGACTTATAGCAAGTTTAATCTCCTCATAGGCTTGTGAAATTCGTGAAGAGGCTAAGGATAGGATTTGTTCTTTGTTGCTGTGCCTGATCAGATTAATAAATAAACAAAAAATCACGGACAGTAAAGCGGAGAATAAAAACACACCGAATAGTTGTGCTCCCTCTAACCTTGGCCAAGGGCATTGATAGAAAGGCGACATGGGAGGATAGAATTTTGGATGCAATACTATGCCTTTTATGCTTTTGATGGCGTAACTGGCTTGTGTGAAGAAAAGCACATAAGAAATTAATACACACGCAAGTCCTACGAATATGTTAGCTGGTTTACTACCGAATAGCTGGAGATACTTCCTGCCTGCCCTTACTGCTGCCAGCTGTAAAATCCCTAGGCAGGAAAAGAAAGTCAACAAAAAATATTGCCAAGTTATCTCGTGAAACAAGAACGACATTTAGTTCTCCTCGCCAGAGACTAAGGCCATAACATTGCAATACTACGTTAGGAAACTCTATTATAGGATTGCAATGCTCTGTAAACCTGTTGATTATAACTTACTCCAGATGGATGCGCTCCATGAAGAGTGTGGAGTAATAGGGATATGGCAGCCTCGGGAGGTGTTCGATACAGCTAACTACTTAGTACTTGGTTTGACAGAGCTTCAGCACCGAGGACAAGAGAGCGCAGGGATAGCAGTATATGATGGGAACTCCATACATACCCATATAGGGATGGGTAAGGTAAGGGAGGTATTTAGGGACGGCCCCCCTCCCATCCAGGGCAAAACAGGTATTGGCCATGTAAGATACTCCACTACAGGATCCAGCTGTGTCGAAAACGCTGGTCCTTTTCTTGTGGGGCAGCATCCTCTGCAGATGGCGCTAGCTCATAACGGTAATATCTCAAATTCTGAGGAACTCAAGGCTTTAATGCCTGACGAGACATTCGTCTCTAACACTGATAGCGAAGTAGTTGCACGTCTCATAATTCGGGCGCCAGGTAGTAGTCTAGCAGAGAAGCTATGTAGTGTGGTGCCTATGCTGAGAGGCGCATACAGCTTTGTAATGCTTTATGACGGTAAACTTTATGCTCTACGCGATCCTCTTGGCATGAGGCCTCTTGCCTTCGGCAAGATAGGTGATGCTTGGATACTGGCTTCTGAGAGCGCTGCGATAGAGAAGTTGGGAGGCGAATATATACGCGATGTTCTCCCCGGGGAATTGGTAGAGATAGGACGTGATGGCGTCAGGAGTAAGATAATAGCTTCAAGTGATCGCCATGCATTCTGTGTTTTTGAGTACATTTATTTTGCTGGAGCCGCTACTACCATAGAAGGCAAATATGTATATTCAGTTCGGCAAGCCCTTGGCAGGAAGTTGGCTCAGGAGCACCCTGTATTTGATGCTGACCTGGTGGGCGGAGTCCCAGATTCGGCTATTCCCGCAGCTATTGCATACGCCAGTGAATGCGGTCTTCCCTACGAGGAAGTATTCATCAAGAGCCGCTACGCTGAGAGGTCATTTATAAAACCTGATCAAAGGCTAAGGCGTTTGGAAGTAGATCTGAAATTTTCTATAGTGAAGCCAAATGTAGAGGACAAAAAGATAGTTATTGTGGATGACTCCATCGTCAGAGGCAATACCATGAAGCGGGCAGTAAGTGCCCTAAGAAGATATGGCGCAAAGGAAGTTCACTTACGGATAACGTCTCCTCCACTCAAGCATCCATGTTACTACGGGATCGACATAAAGTCGGATGAAGATCTGATAGCTGCGCATTCTACTGTGCAGGAGATTGCCGATTACATAGGGGTTGATTCGTTAGGATATCTCAGCTTGCAAGGTCTGGCCGAAGTTATAACCGATAAGTTAGGTCAGGAGGCTTTGTCCTTATTCCATGCAACACACTGCTACGGCTGCTTTGATGCCGTAGGGTATCCATACAGCAAGCTGTCACCAGAACCAGCTTATAGCTCTTCTACATAGATGCATTCCTCTTGGTGCATCGGACTATATATTCCTTGCTATTTTTATTTTTCTGCAGTCGATAAGGCCCCAACTTTCTACGTCCACGTTGTAAGAGAAAGGGTCTATAAATACACCGTTACATGCTTTACTTTCATCTTGAGTCTCGAATAGCTCCTGAATCAGACTCCACATAATATCCTTTGGAATTAGATGTCGGTAGCCTGGATATACGTAAGAGAATAAGATTAGATGCCATAATAGCAGTGCTCTATGCCTTCCAAGCCTGTCTATAACCTTGTTCCAGTCAATATTTCCCTGAAGAGCAAGTATTATATGAGCAATATCATGCCCATCGAATCTGTGTCTTACTGCCACGAAACACTTGGAAGCGATAATCTCCTCAGGTGAAAGTATGCTAACCTTGTACCCTAGAAAATCAATACAGGAGCCTCCCTTTATGTGCTCCCTTTCGATTACTAGCTCCCCGTTGTCGTTGCCAAATATCAGATCTATGAATAAATCATCTATATAGGCTTTTATTAGCCAATGCGTAAATTCTACTTTGATGGTAAATCCTGCCTCTTCAAGAGCCTTAGTAGCTTGCTCTACATCTCTGTGAGATATAAAAATATCTATATCCTTTGTTCCTCTCCAGAGGCCAGTGTAAGCGTTTAGCGCTATTGCCCCTCCAAGAGCAAAAGGTAAGCTGGACCTGGTTAGGGCACTTACCGCTTTACGGTATACTTCTTGCTCACGCTCACTAAATGAAATAGCTTTTTGGTGAGAGGTAGATTGTAATTCTTGTTTGCTTATAGTGTGAGTTTTGGGTGTGCTCATAGGTAAATGCTGCCTATATAACCAAGGAAAATATAGTATCATCTTGAAGAGCATAAATCGTGCCGGAATATCTATCAAAGACAAAGATGCGGGAGGTTCTTGATGTCAAATAGCGGTGCTACTAATAGCGATGCCTCTGACCGTAGCCATCATGCTGTTGCTAGTGGCTTGGAAGGCATCGTAGTGGCGCAGACCGAGCTTAGCGATGTGGATGGATTACATGGAAAGCTATGTATCAGGGGGTATGATGTAGAGGAGATAGCGACTAAGGCAATTTTTGAGGAAGTAGCCTTCCTGCTTTGGCATGGCAGACTTCCTAAGAAGCCTGAACTGGAGGAATTACACTCAAACCTTGCAGTAGCCAGAAGACTTCCAGAGGAAACTATCGCAGCATTGAACTTTGCTGCTAAACGTATGCATCCTATGGATGCTCTTCGCTTCGCAGTTGCATCTCTTACAGCTGATGATCCGAACATAGAAGATGACTCACGTGAAAATAACCTCCATAGAGCTATAACGCTCACGGCAAGAGTGCCAGTAATAGTGGCGACCTATCACCGGTTAAGGAGCGGCTTGTCAGTCCCTGAGCCGAAGGATGACTGGGGAATAGCCGCCAACTTTCTTTATCAACTCAAGGGTAGCGAGCCTGATCCGGCTGAGGTCAGAGCATTAAATACCTACCTGGTTACAGTGGCAGATCATGGCATGAACGCTTCTACATTTACTGCCAGGGTGATAGCTTCCACACAGTCAGATATGGTTTCTGCTATAACTGGAGCGATAGGTGCTTTGAAGGGTCCATTACATGGTGGTGCTCCGGAGGGAGCACTAGAGATGATAGAGGCCATAGGCACCCCGGATAGGGCTGAGTCTTGGATGAGAGAAGCTATCTCTCAAGGCAAGCGCCTCATGGGGTTTGGGCATAGAATCTATAAAGTCAGGGATCCAAGAGCTGAAGTGCTCTATAGAGCTGCAGAGGCTCTAGCTGATGAAACTGGAGAAAAGGAGGCACTGGCTCTAGCCAGAGAAGTTGAGAGAGTAGGGGTACGCATCTTGGCTGAATATAAGCCGGGTCGGAACCTGAACACCAATGTGGAGTTTTACACTGCCCTCCTACTAAGAGAGCTTGGCCTAACCAAGGACTTGTTTACTCCTACCTTTGCGATAGGTAGAACCGCTGGTTGGACTGCTCATATCCTCGAGCAGAAATCCTCTGGGCGTCTGATAAGGCCAGAATCTGAGTATATTGGTCCCAGGGATTTGAAGTACGTGCCTCTAGAGATGCGGTAACATCAGGAATACGCTACAGCCAAAGATAATGTGATATTGGGAGCCGCATCTCCCTAGGAGATGCGGCTCAGCATTTCTTCTCTTACTTGGTTGGCTGCTTGCACCATATTTCTTAATGAAGGTGTTGCTTCTTCCGGCCTCCTAGTCTTCAAACCACAGTCTGGGTTGACCCAGACCTGCTCGGGTCTAAGGACAGTAAGGGTTGCCCTGATGTTGTCTGCCATCTCTTCAACTGTTGGCACTCTGGGGGAGTGCACGTCATATACCCCTGGCCCAACACCTTTATCGTAACCGTGCTGCCTGAACACCTCCAGCATTTCCAGATCTGAGCGGGCGTTCTCTATGTAGAGCACGTCAGCGTCCATATCGGATATGGCTTCTATTATGTCTCCGAATTCGCTGTAACACATATGAGTGTGAATCTGAGTCTCCGGCCTCACCCCGGAAGATGAATATCTAAAGCATTTGACTGCCCAATCTAGATATTCTTTCCATTCCGACTTCCTGAGTGGTAGCCCCTCTCTAATCGCTGGTTCGTCTATCTGAATGATCTTGATACCTGCTGATTCCAGATCCAGTACTTCCTCTCTGATAGCTCTAGCTATCTGCAGGCAGGTTTCGGATCTTGGCTGATCATCGCGTACGAAGGACCAGTTGAGAATTGTGACAGGTCCGGTAAGCATACCTTTGACAGGCTTTTCCGTCAGAGATTGGGCGAATGTTATCCATCTTACCGTCATGGGTGCTGGCCTGTTGACATCCCCATAGATAATAGGAGGCCTAACGTACCTTGACCCGTAGCTCTGTACCCATCCGTGACGTGTAAAAGCAAAACCATCAAGCTGCTCTCCGAAGTACTGGACCATATCGTTTCTCTCGTACTCTCCATGTACGAATACATCTAGGCCCAGATCTTCCTGCAGCTCTATGAGCTCCCTGATCTTGTTCTCGAGATATCCCTCATACTCCTGTTGAGAGATATCACCGTTCTCGAATTTTCTCCTTATCTGTCTTAGTTCAGGAATTTGAGGGAACGAGCCTATGGTCGTAGTGGGTAGTAATGGTAGCGGTAAAGTGTTTCTCTGCGTTTCTATCCTGGATTTATAATCAGGATATCGAGTGTAATCAGATTCCTTTATAGATGTGATCTTCTCTCTCACCTCTGGATTGAATCTTCTTATGGATGCATTCCTCTTTTGGATGACCTCAGCATTTGCCTCTAGCTTGTCCTTTATAGCATCTCTACCAAGGTTGATTCCATCTCGTAGAAGCACTATCTCTTCGAGCTTCTGCTCAGCAAAAGCAAGCCAGGATTTGAGTTCATCGTCGATGTGAGTCTCCAAATTGACGTCGATAGGTACATGTAGGAGCGAGCAGCTGGAAGACACCATAAGCTTGTCACTTCCAACCTCGGTAGCGAGGAATTCAAGCTGCTCTAATTTTGCATGCAGGTCCGTAGTCCAAACATTTCTGCCATCCACCACCCCAGCAACGAGATACTTATCCTGGGGAAATCCCAACTTGCGAATATATTCAAGATTCTGATGACCCCTGACCAAATCCAGCCCGATTGCGCTAACTGGTAGATTTACTACTTGCTGATAGGAATCACCTAAATGACCGAAGTATGTAGAAAGTATTATTTGGATGCTTGTATTCGAAGCTATTCGGTCATATATCCTGCGTATCGCATCTAGCTCTTCCTGGGTACGGTCCTCTACGAGTACAGGCTCATCGAGTTGAATCCACTCTGCTCCAAGATTTGCCAGCTGGTTGATAACTTCTATGTAGATAGGCGTTATCTTGTCAGAAAGAGTGAGTAAGGGATTAAAATGTCCTCCTTCAGACCTGCTCAGTAGCAGATATGTTGCTGGGCCAACTAACACAGGTTTTGTGCTGATACCTATATCCTTGGCAAGCTGGAAGTCGTCATAAAACTTACTGGATGATAATTTGAATTCCTGATCGGGATAAAGTTCAGGGACTATGTAATGGTAATTAGTGTCGAACCACTTGGTCATATCCATAGCATTTGCAGCTTTGTCCCCAGATCTACCCCTAGCCATAGCAAAGTAGGTATCTAAATCGACGCTTTGGGTATCATGTCTAAATCTGGGAGGAATAGTCCCAAGCAGAGCTGTAGTATCGAGTACATGGTCGTAGAGGGAGAAATCTCCGGAAGGTATCAGGTCTATACCTACAGACTTCTGAGTCTGCCAGTTATTTACTTGAATCTCCTTGGCTGTTTTCAACAGATCTTCTTTGGATATCTTGCCAGCCCAATAAGATTCCAGTGCCTTCTTTAACTCTCTGTTCTTACCAATCCTTGGATAACCGTGTATCGTAGCTAGAGCCATGCTTTACTCCTCTATTTCACTTATTTGCTGCTTGAGCTTCAGAACTATTGCTAGCAGTTGGACGCTTGTCTATATCCAGCGCTTCAAAGACCTGTGCACATACATCGTATCTACCAAAAGATGGCATGAGGTAAATGCCTTGTACGAGATGCTGTGCCTGATGAACCAACTCCTGTGCGAGACGTACTCCCTCCTGTAGCCCATTGGAGCCGGCACGCCTCATAGCATCAAGTATATGCTCAGGTACATATATTCCCGGTACCTCGTTATGCATAAACTCCGCGTGCTTATAGCTTTGCAATGGTAGCACACCAAGTATGAAAGGAACCGGGATATTACCCACTCTATCAAGGAACTTTTGAAGATCCTCTACATCATATAGAGGTTGGCTCATAATGAGGTGAGCACCAGCCTCTATCTTTTGCCACATCCTATCGATTTGGAACTCGATGTCCTTGGCTGTCGGATCAACTGCAGCTGCTATACAGAAGCCAGCTTTAGCTCCTATCTGCTTGCCTGCCAGATCAAATCCTTCGTTCATTCTAGAAAGAGCTTTAATTAATCCAACAGAATCTATGTCCCAAACACCTGTTGCATCTGGATAGTCGCCGAGACTAGGGGGGTCACCTGTAAGGGCTATGACATTCCTTATGCCCATAGCATGAGCGCCTATGAGATCGCTCTGTATGGCCATGACGTTCCTGTCTCGGGTAGTGAAATGTATTATCGCCTCGATGGGAGTGGTTTCTTGAATAAGCTTGGCTAGTGCTATACAACTCATTCTGACCCTCGCCATCGGGCTGTCGCCAATATTGATCCACTTGACCCCCTTCTCGGCCAACATTTTCGCCCCTTCAAGAGTTTTGCGAGCACTTAACCCCTTTGGAGGATCTACCTCAACGCTAACTATGAACTCACCCCTCTTGATTGCCTGTGCAAGCTTGGTAGGTTCCGGCTCTCCAGAGGGTATTGCAGTTATATGCGGGGACTTCTGTTCAATGTTAACGGTGACTGTAGTAGCACGATTACCATCCTTGATTGCTGCAGCCATGGCAGATATATGCGCAGGCGTAGTACCACAGCAACCACCTACGATTACCGCACCAGCTGAAACAAATTTCTTTGCATATTCCGCAAAATATTCTGGAGTACTTATGTATACGAAGTGTTGACCTCTACGAGATGGTAACCCAGCATTAGGCTGAGCTGATACTCTATGTGCTCCTGCAGCGATTAATCTCATTACAACGTCTAGCGTGCCTTGTGGCCCGACTGAGCAGTTGACACCAATTACATCTACATCTGAATCTTTCAACGCCCTGACGAAATCCTCGGGGGTATCACCGCCGTGAGTGAGTTCGTCTTCACCAAAAGACATCTGAGCTATGATTGGTAGCTCACATACTTCCTTTGCAACTTCTATTGCAATCAATAGCTCTTCAAGCTCTGAGAAGGTCTCGAACATTATGACATCAGCACCCCCTTCAAGGAGTGCCTCTATCTGCTCACGGAAAGTATCGCCAATTACCCTGTCTGTCAGAGAATTGTATTCGGTTGCGGGCCTGCCTATTGGGCCCACCGAACCCGCAATGAATGCTGGTACTCCGACTATCTCACGGGCCTCTCTAGCTATCTTTACTCCTCTTAGGTTTATATCCCTGACTTTTTTCTCTAGCCCGAATTCCTTTAGCCTGATTCTATTAGCTCCAAAGGTGTTAGTGGTTATGATCTCTGCTCCAGCCCTTAGATAATCTATATGTACACCACTAACAAGGCTTGGATCCACTATATTGAGTTCATCAAAGGATTTACCGTAAGGTACACCCCTCTCGTAGAGCTGCGTACCGATAGCTCCATCCGAAAGTATTGGACCTTTTTCTAGTCGCTCTACAAAAGGATCTTTCATGATTCTTTATCTTACCCTCTCTATGTTATCAGGAGACAGCAACAGGCCCCTTGCGCAATGACAAGGGGCCTGTAATGGTTGTCCCTTATCTTGCGACTTGGTCGCCGGAATTGGCACCTGGCGCTCCTGGGCGCTGGTTGCCGGGCTTCACAGGGCCGTCTCCCTCCACCTCTCTTGATAAGGTTGCTTATATATTCTTTTATTGGAATAAGAATATGTGTTGGACCCCTTACATGTCAAGTCATATTACCCGTGTGATATTATAAGCTAATAAGTAAGAATTAAACTTCCCTGATGGGTTCTACCAAGAATAGGAGGTACCTTAGTGGCTGACAACTTCATGGAGGCCGAAAGACTATTATTTACTAGCGAATCCGTGACACAAGGGCATCCAGATAAAATCTGTGACCAGATTTCTGATGCTGTACTGGATGCTTTCCTTGCAATTGATCCTAATGCACGGGTAGCCTGCGAAGCAGCCGTGACGACTGGTTTGGTGATGGTTTTTGGTGAGATCACTCTGCGTGAGGGTTATGTGGATATACCCTCTATAGTTAGAGATACCGTGAAGGAGATAGGCTACACATCCTCCGAGTACGGCTTTGACTACGAGACTTGTGGAGTTGTGACTTCCATCAAAGAGCAGAGCTCTGATATTGCTATTGGAGTAGATTCCTCGCTCGAGGTGAAGACATCTCATGACGTTGACCCTTATGACCAGTTAGGCGCCGGTGATCAGGGCATGATGATAGGCTTTGCTTGTGACGAGACTCCTGAGCTCATGCCCATGCCTATATATCTGGCACACGCTCTTACAAAGCGCTTGGACTATGTTCGCAAGTCGGGCATAGTGCCCTATTTCAGGCCGGATGGTAAATCTCAGGTAACAGTAGAGTATAGTAAGGGCAGGCCAGTGAGGGTTGATACAGTTGTTGTTTCTATTCAGCATGATCCTGACGTTACCCTCGAGCAGATACGCAAGGATGTGAGGGAGCACGTAGTTGAAGCGGTAATTCCTTCTGAGCTAATAGATAAGGACCTCAAGTTGTATGTGAATCCTACAGGAAGGTTCGTATCTGGTGGCCCGAAAGCAGATGCTGGGCTTACGGGGAGAAAGATAATAGTTGATACCTATGGTGGTATGGCGAGACACGGAGGTGGTGCTTTCTCTGGCAAAGATCCCACCAAGGTAGATAGGTCTGCATCCTATATGGCTAGATATATAGCTAAGAATATAGTAGCTGCTGGACTTGCGCGTAGGTGCGAACTTCAGGTTAGCTACGCTATTGGAGTGGCTCACCCAATATCTATCATGGTTGAGACCTTTGGTACTTGTGCCCCTGGCATTACAGATGCCAAGATAGAGCAGCTTATCAGGGAGCATTTCGATCTCAGGCCCAAGGCTATATTGGATAATCTTAGACTCCAGAGGCCTATTTATAAGCCAACGGCTACTTATGGGCATTTCGGAAGATCAGATATAGATGCACCATGGGAGCAAACTGATAAGGCTGATGCCTTGAGAAGGGCTGCTGGTATAGAATTGGTTGAACAAGGTGTACGTAATTAGTTTTTGTAGGTAGTACGGTTTTGCGCTATGAGAAGATTCATATCTGAAGATGAGCCATTGACTCCAGAAGAAGAGGAAGTTGGACGGCTTCTAGCTGAGAGGTATCCGGACGTGGCTCGTCTGCTATTGGCAGCAGCAGATATAACTCATCTTTCTTATGATCAAAAGAAGAACACGGATTTCCTTATGAAACTCTCGGGTATAGCTGCCGATGTGTTGGTTTCGAATATGCCTGCTGCTGAGGCTAACGAGTACGTACTTCGAAAGATAGAAGTTCTAAAGGCTGAACTACGAGAGAATATGTTTGGGCCTCAGACTGGACCCTGGGCTCAAGGAAAACCACCTAGGATCTAGGATTATCAAATTGGCTAAGGTTTATTTTTTGGGAGCAGGCGCATCGCATGAAGCAGGAGTGCCCTTATCAAATCAAATCTTAGCTGCTGGCTTGCAAATATTAGAAGGCTTGAGCTCTCGACAGATTGTCGAGAGCTCAAGCTACTTAAGTGCACTTTCTGACCAAGATCTAGAATTAATATCAAGCGTATATGATTGGATCGGAAGAGTCTTTCATGGTGGTAAGCTCGATACTTCTCACTTGCCTCCTTTAGACATAATTTGGGGGCTGGCAGATATAGCTATCAGCAGAAAGTCTAAGTTAGTTCCGAAAGACTTTGATATATCTGAAGCGCTAATCAACCTAATTCAGCACGTGGTTGCAGGATGTCGAGTTATCTACGATCAAGAAGGTAAACCCACTTACGATTTCTCCACGAGATATGACAATCCATTTACGAGGTTTGTAGATATTGTGGAGGAAGATGCTATTTTTATAACCACTAACTACGATCTGCTGCTGGAGAGAGCGATAAAAGAAGCTGGCAAGGATTTCTGGTATGGATTGGAGGGCAATATTCCACCCAGTGGTTATTCGGTAATAAAGCTTCACGGGTCCTTTAATTGGAGGTATTGTCCGGAGTGCGATGAGATCTACGTACTAGATAGGAGCCTTCAAGATGATAAACCTATCCATTCACCAAATGCTAGAACTTGCCCCAGAGATGGTAGTGATCTACATGCGGTCATGATCCCGCCAAGCTTGGTACAGATAAATATGATTCGTAGTCTGCAGAATGTATGGAAACTAGCTCATAACGCTATCCGTATGGCCGATGGAATAGCAATTATTGGGTATTCTATGCCTGATGCAGACCTGGAGATAATCTATCTTTTACGCCATGCTATGTGTCTTAATAAGCGTATTAGCAAAGGTGGTATAGAGGTAGTTGATTCTCGCCCTGAGACTATCGATAGGTACAAAGATCTGCTCGGACCTCATCTTATCTCCGAGTACCCTATGAGTTTTGCTGAGTATTTGGAGGTTCGCAGGGAACGAGGTAGCTAGGTAAGCCTTATTGCTAGACCTAACGATTCCATGCCAAGCATTCTAAGGGTTTCATGATCTGCTGGGGGGTTATATAGGCCAGCTCTGGCATCCCTAAAATACCTCTCTAGAGGCAGCTTCTTAGATAATGCACTACCACCAGCAATTCTCATAGCCTTATCCGTTACCTTTACGGCACAGTTGGTACAGGTGTATTTGGTCAAGGCTACATCCCCTGATATTTTGTCTCTGATCGGGATATTCTGAGTCCAGCGTTTTGCTGTCGTTTCTAGCGTTATCTCAGCAATGCGAATATCTGCTGCAATCTCTCCTAAGGCATGTTGCACGTGTTCCAATTCTGCTATGGGCTTGCCCAAAGCACTTGGGATCCTGTTTTTACAAAAGTCGACTATAAACTCTTGAGCTGCTTTAGCTATGCCTAGGTATATAGCGGAAAGGGTCAGTGCGGACCACACTCTTCCACTATTTGCAGGGGCTTGGCTTTCTTTAGGAATTATCAGAAATTCATCTGGGACAAACACCTCTTCCAATAAGAGATCGTGTGAACCCGACGCTCTCATACCTAATGTATTCCAAGTCTCCTCTATAGACAATCCATCGGAATCTCTAGGGACCAAGAAACTAGCTCTTCGATCATCTATGGCTGCTAGCACTATAAAGTAATCTAGGATAGGCGCTCCAGTAACAAAACTCTTCCTGCCACTGAGAACCCATCCATCGTTCTTCTTCTCTGCCCTTGTTTGAGGTAAACCTCCGCGGCTTGGAGAACCCATCTGTGGTTCGGTCGCCGCCGAGTTGATTATTGCTCCTTTTTCAACTATTTCCCTGCAGATGAATTCAAAAAAACTTTCTTCCCAATCTCTGCTCTCAGCCTGCCTACCAATTAGGGACAAGTGCATACCGAGTACCAGAGCGGTACTGGCATCTCCCTTAGCTATCTCTTGTTGAATAGCCACAAGCTGCTCTATGTCAAACCCTAGGCCGCCGTATTCTTGAGGCACTGTGAGTTTATGAAAACCCTTATCCCTGATAACTTGAAAGTTCTTGAATGGGAAAGAGGCTTCTTCATCATGTGTAGCTGCCTTAGATGCAATTTGTGTACGGATCTGACTCGCTACGTTTAGAAGCTTATCAACAGAAGATAGTGTTTCAGTTTGCTGATTTATCATGCCTAATCTCCAACCTTCTATCAGCTAAGTAGCGGCTAGGACTCCAAGCTCTGCAAGCTCGGTACGAAAGTATTCTATGGTACGTGGGAGTCCTTCCGATAACGGAATGCATGGTGCCCAATCTAACAAACGCTTGGCTTTAGATATATCAGGACACCTTCTGTGAGGGTCGTCTCCCACTACAGGTCCCTGGAAGTGTATCTCTGAAGAGCTCCCAGTTAGCTCTATTATCAGCCTTGCATAATCCAGCACTGAATGTTCATCTGGATTTCCCAGGTTAACCACTTCTCCAGATGTTTTTTCAGACTCCATCATGCGTATCATGCCTTCGATTGTGTCATCAATATAGCACAAGGCTCTAGTTTGCCTTCCGTCGCCATAGACTGTGATAGGCCTGTTCAATAGAGCTTGGGTGATAAAGCTAGGAACTATTCTCCCATCGTAGGGATCTGATTTGGGGCCATAGGTATTGAATATTCTCACTATGCGCACATCCACCTGCCTTACCCTGTAAAAGGCCATGCACAGGGCTTCTCCATACCTCTTGCCTTCGTCGTACATGGATCTTGGGCCTGTGCTGCTTACGTTCCCTCTATATTCCTCACTCTGGGGGTGCTCTAGCGGGTCCCCATAAACCTCCGAAGTTGAAGCGTAAAGTAAACGGGCGCCGTGTTTTTCGGCAAGCTCGAGAAGGTGAAGAGTGCCCTCACTATTCACTCTAAGCGTCTCTATCTGGCGAGATTGATATCCTGGAGGACTGGCAGGACTAGCTAGGTGGTATATGCGGTCAACTGGATACTTCGTGTCTGGAACACCTTTTATAACATCGTGTTCTATAAAACAAAACCTGGAGTGTGTTAGTAAGTTAGCTAGGTTCCGTATCCGACCTGTGCTAAGGTTATCTATGCACAGTACCTCGTGTCCTTGATCAACTAGCCTCTCACATAGATTAGAGCCAACAAAGCCAGCTCCGCCAGCAACTAGAATGCGCATAGACTGCTCCCGGATCTGCCTTCCAAAACTTATAAAGCCCGATCAACGTTCGAGATATGATACCCTATTACCGATCGCATTACTAAATTCTGTATTATGATAAACAATAAACTTTGAAATTATTAACTTTTGATAATTACTAATTAGGTCCAATAATTAACCTACGCTCATGCCTAGGTAAGAGGTTCGATGCTTGAAAGAACATCTGACAAGTTGGTTAGAGAAGAATATACTTTACCTCCTATAGTGATAGAGATTGCGAATCTTGAAGGGCCGAGAGGCCTGTTCGGCTTCATTAGGCATTATGGTATTAGCAATAGGTATACCACTAGGGTTATTTACACCACTTTATTCAAACCGTTATTAGATCGAAGTGTTGCATTAGTGTTTCTAATATTGCTTAGTCCACTCTTGTTATTGATAGGACTTGCAATTTATCTTGACAGTGGAAGGCCAATCATACTGTCACAAGATAGGGTAGGAAGAGGAGGATCAGTAATCAAGATATACAAGTTCCGGACAATGCTCCAACCTGAAAAGTGGTCCGATGTTGGATATGACCCTGATTCTATGCCTCACAAGATGAGGGACGATCCAAGGGTTACCAAAGTTGGGCGCATACTAAGAAAAACCAGCTTGGATGAAATCCCTCAATTGCTCAATGTCTTAAAGGGCGATATGAGCTTGGTTGGCCCTAGGCCGGAACTACCAGAGATAGTTGAGCGTTATCAAGATTGGCAACACTCTAGGCATTTAGTAAAACCTGGAATAACTGGTTGGTGGCAAGTTATGGGTAGAAGTGAGCTGCCCATGCATGAGAATACTGACCTTGATATTTATTATGTACTTCATCAGAGTCTAAAGTTAGACGTTGAGATATTGCTAAGGACTATTTTGGTGGTGTTTTCAGGTAAGGGCGCTTTTTAGAGTTTAGTCTAAGGGTGAAGCTATGAGTGAATCTCCAAGATGGGTATCTCCCAGACAGGAACCTGCGATTGGCCTGGGAGAGTATTTGTGGATGCTAATTAGGAACTGGTGGATACTGCTTGTTATAGCTGCGCTTCTTTCTGCTGCAGGCTATACTTGGGCTACTTATCAGTATCCCTCTTATTCGGCAAGTGCAGTCCTGATGGTTAACCCCAGTTCGACCCCGGGACAGATAGATCCTCGTTACCTTCAAGTCGCCAACTCAATGATTGGCACATATCAGGAGATCATTACATCCCAACCTGTGCTTTCTAACGTCGCCAAAGAGATAGGATGGAAAGGGAGGATATCGGCGCTCAAGGATCATTTTGATGCTAAGAATCCTATAAATACTCAGCTATTAGAAATAAATGCAACTTTTAACGATCCACAGACTAGTGTCAAAGCTTTGAATGCGCTTATACAGGGTTTTTACTCGTGGTACAGCCAAAGACTACGGGCTGATATACAGTCTGACCTGCAACAGCTTAATCGTGAGATAGCACAGGCCTCTGCACAGGTAGATGATGCCAGAGCTGTATATAGGGAGGCTCTTAGGTCGGCTGATAGTTCCACACCAGCTGGTAGGCAAGAAGTTAGACAGGCGCAACTTGCGCTAGCTCAAGCCAACAATACTTATCAGGGATTGCTCCAGCAGAGGCGTGATTTACAGGTTCAAATTCTGTCTCCAGATCTGGGTATCACTACCATCATACCTGCTCATCTCTCCGGTTCTCCTTCAAGGAGCTCCAAGATTCTAAACACCCTCGCCGGGCTCCTTATTGGCCTGGGATTGGGTAGTGTCCTGTCTGTAGTCAAGGAAAGGGCCAGGCGTAGAGTATTCTCTAAGTCTCAAGTTGAGCAATACCTTGGAGTTCAAGTTTTGGGGGATGTTAAACTGAGTAGGTTCCGAAGGCTGGATGTAGAAAGTCTATCCAGGACACCGAGTGTTAGATTGATCGCTGCCAAGATCAGGCGTGATTTACTAGGCTCTGAGGATCGTGTAGGTACTGTATCCACTACTGAAGACACAGACCAACAAGTCAAAGTCGCAGCAGCAATCGCTAAGGCTATGTCCTATACTGCCAGCCGTGTGCTATTAGTAGAGTGCGCAACAAAGAAACCCGCTCTAACTAAGGTCTTCGATCAGGATAATGATAAGCATCTTCGAGTAGGAGATTCCTCCCCTGCGGTTGTATCCTCTATTGAAAATCTTGACCTTATGCTTGTACCTCCTGCTTCCAACTCTCGGGATTTTTCCGACCTGGCTTTACACAACCTGATAAGTGACACTAAGGATGTTGCCAGCTTTGCGTTACTTTATATTGCTGATCCAATAAACAACACTAACTCTGATCTTCTTGCTGGTAATAAGGTAGACTGTTGTGTAATAGTTACACAGCGCAACAAGACTCTTTTATCTAAGTTGGAAGAAACCGCAAGGTACTTAGACATAATGGGATGTTACGTGGCTGGTATCGTACTGGTAAGGGAAACACTTTTGTGAGATGTTGGTGATGCATGGTTATACCACAAGATGCCACAGAGCTCGCTAACCGCCAGCAAGATCACAAATACTTGCGGTTTTTGTTCTGGATTGAATCTGTAGTATCAGTAGTAGGTTTATTAATTGTCACAGATCCCAGGCTAAGAGGATGGTCCGGATTAGCCCAAACCGTTAGTAGTGGTAGTTCTGCGCCTGATCCTAGTCATAATCTATTGTTTGCCACTTACATGCTAGTTCTTCTTTTTTCTCTAATACACTACAAGCAGATATTGAGAGTTACGAGGAAAGCTCTACCTCTGTTAGTCCTTGTTGGCGTAGCGTTTTTGTCCGTCCAGTGGTCAATTCAACCCTCAGCTACAAAATCAGCTGCTCTCTGGCTGGCTGGTACTACCCTGTTTGGGATTTATCTGGGATCTCGTTTCACTCCCCGCCAGCAAATTAATATCTTGTGTGTGGTTGTCATCTGTGCTGCTGTTCTTAGCATAGTCGCCGTAAGGTTCTTTCCAGATATCGCCATTGGAACTGGCTCTTTCGCTGGTGATTGGCAGGGCATATATCTACACAAGAACAGGCTGGGGAGAGTCATGTCGCTTGGAGTTATGTTATTTGCCATTAGAATCGGTCGTTATAATGCAAGAGATCTGCTTTATCTAGCTGGCTTACTTTTGTGTGCTTTCTTGCTTGTCAAGTCTGATTCCTCTTCTGGACTAGTCGTTGCGCTAGCCGTTATTCTGACTAGATTAGGATTGGATTTCTTGTCCATGGATAGAGCACTCTACAAATCCTTGCTTATTTCTGCTTCCATAACTGCTGCTGGGCTGATTTTAGCTGTATTAGCTAATCCTTCTGAAGCTGCTGCATTGGTAGGAAGAACCGGAACACTTACAGGTCGCACTACTTTATGGGCTTATTTAATGAATTTTGTTCAAGACAGGTTTTGGAACGGCTATGGATTTGAAGCTTTCTGGAGTAAGGGTAGTGCTACTCTTGAGGTAGTGCAAAGGTCTGTATATTGGGCACCTACCCATGCTCATAATGGTGTGCTAGAAGTGCTGCTTGACTTAGGATTGATAGGACTGATTTTACTAGGTACGGTGTGGGCAATAACCTTCATAAGAGCTGTAAGGCTAGCACTAACCGGGAATAGTATGGAAGATCGGTGGCCTCTGATGTACGTAATCTTTTACACTCTTTGGATAATACCGGAAGCAGCTGCTCTAGGATCCGCACAGATAAATTTCGTTCTCCTAGTCGCGGTTTTCTCGTGTTTGATAATTCGAGGACCTGAACGCGTAAGATATTTTGCGGATGATCGATTAGGTCAATACATCGGCCTAACATCTGTAGAAAGATAATAAGTGAAAAGCTTTCAAGATGAGGGCTATGTCTTTGGTTATAGAGAAAAATCTATGGCATAAGATGCTATCTATATACAAAAGTTATATTCTAGGGAAGAATGCGCTTGGTCTTATCGACCAAGCTTTGATATCTGCAGGCAATTTTACTGTAATGGTCTTGCTGGCCAGGCAGCTGCATCCACATGACTTTGGAGTATTTACCCTTATTTACACTGCCTTACTCTTAGCTAATAACATTCAGACTGGTCTTATAACTCAAGCTCATAATGTGCTTGCTGTCACTAAGAAGGGTAGAGAATACAATATATATACAACTACTACTGCCGTCTTTCAGCTTGCTTTTATACTGCTTGCAGTATTGCTAGGTATCATAGCCTTAGCTTTATCTAGCATATTTTCTCCTGGAATAAATGCGCTAGTATTATCTACAATTTGCGCTTTAGTGGCTTGGCAGGCGCAAGAATTTGTAAGACGCATACTGTATACGGAAGACAGGCTGTGTGGGGTACTACTTAATGACTTTGTGAGCTATGGGGGCCAGATTGTATTGTTGGTGCTGCTGTGGCTAACAAGCAGCTTGACCAGCGTTACAGCTTTGTACTCTCTGGCAGTTACGTCTGCAGCTGCGTCCGTGTTAGGAGCTTTGCAGATACGGCATGCAATATGTTCTGAAATAAGCTCTGCTATAGTTAGGGAGATATGGGACTACGGTAAATGGGTGGCAGCCGGTAGAATTGGCTACTGGATGTCAGTGCAGATATATGTTTACATAACTGCTGTGCTTGTAGGGCCTTTTGCAGCAGGAGTTATAAAGGCTGTACAGGTCATACTTGGTCCATTAAATGTCCCGCTCATATTTCTTGATACTATACTTCCTATCAGGTTTAGCAGGGCACTTGATACACAAGGTATTGCAGGCTTCAAACGTCAGATAAAGTTGTCTTTTGCCGCTACATCACCATTGCTAATCATGTACTGCAGCTTAGTGGCTATATTCTCAACTGAAATTCTTCGACTTGTATATGGACCTAAGTATGAACAGTATGGCCTAACTCTCGCGCTTTTTGCCTTGTACTATTTTGTTACCTATATCGGCAGAATAATATCTTCTGGATTGCGAGCTATTAGAGAGACAAAGTCCTTCTTTACGATATTTGTTTCTTCCACCATCATGGCACTGATCCCTGGGATTCTTCTGGTCCTGAGCCTAAAGGTAAATGGAGCAATCTTGGCAATGAACCTAGGCTATTCTCTTGTGGACTTGTTCTGGTTCAGGAAGCTAGTAAATGCTATGCGCTCGCATACATTAATACAAGCATAATCACTAAGATTACCAGGTTTAGGTATCCATAGTGATGCATCATAGGCATAGCAAGGGATGTAATCAGTAGCTTAGATCTAGCGTCTAGTTTTTCTTTCCATTCATCATCGGGCTTTATCTCGACCTCCCCAGTGCTGAATCTGCTCGGATTACCTGACACAGTATGGGTCGGAGACAATTTAACAGTGTTTTGGTCTACAAAAGGTGTGTTCTCTTGAGTGCTCACTCCTACCATGTCAAGTATATGCTCAGTAGTGCCCTTAGGGTCTTGTACGAAATCTTCATATCTTAATAAGATATATTTCTCTGGACCGTTCTTCTTCCAAAGAGCCTCTATGGTCGAGTTCCACAGAAGCCAAAAGAAAGTGCTTTCTATAGGGCTATGTCCTCTCATGTATTTGTTGCTTCCCCGGTCTTTCATTTCTTTCTTTCTAATCCACGAATAGGCTACGGCCCTTGGGTCTCTGACCATATGAACTACATAGAGATCTATATTAGGGATGCTATCCAGGATGTAGCCGTATGTAGGAAACTTGGATGAGTCCACTATGACTTGTGATTCCGACCTCTTTTTTACTTCTTGGTACAAGGAAGCTAACGTATACCTATAGGTATCCATTCTTGATATAAGCCTATTACCCGCTCCTGGAAGTACCAACATAGGGATATGCCTGGATCTTAGCCCGTTTTCGGTCCAGTACGCCATATACTCTATCTTGGCCTGATCATTACCTACTACCGGATCTAAAACGTTTCGCCAGAAGGTGCATTCTCGAAGAGGTGTCCCACAACCACAAAGTCTGTTCTCTAAGAGACCTCTTTGCCAGATGTATCTTATCTCCCCAGTAGAGAGTAAGCCACTATACTGTCCTAGTATGTTGTCCAGGATGGTCGTGCCACTTCTTCCCCATCCAGCAATGTATAGTACTTTGATTTGATCAGACATTCACTCCCGCTCAATTCGTTATTATATTTACTTTTTATGATAACTGCCCATCGCTTTATAATGGAAGTGTTATGGTCTCTTCGGGAGGAAGTTGATATAGCTAACTCGAATCAAAGATTTCATAAACCATTTTTTGTTGAATACTGTTTGGTAATTTATACCTATTTGGTGACTTCTGGAGCCTTTATACCTCTGTTTTATTCAATGAGGCATCCAAGCGCTGATTTCATAAGTATTGTGTATTCCATGATTCCTTTCTTCTATGTATCCTATGTTGCAACTTTGATCCTAATGATACTCCGAGTAAAATTGATCCTTTCAAAAATACGGCATGTGTGGCCGATATCGATGTTCTTAATTTGGAGTTGTATATCTCTTCTTTGGGCAGTTGATCCCTCTGTTACCCTGACTAAGCTGATTATTCTTTTGGGGGCTACTGTAGTAGGTATATATATCGGATCCGTATTTAATCAAAGAGAACAGATAAATTTACTATTCATCACCTTGATGATAGCTTTAGCATGTAGCGTAGTATTTGTTTTGATTAGCCCTGAGTACGGAATTATGACTGGTTATCATGCTGGAAACTGGAGGGGCGTGTTTTATCATAAGAATACATTTGGGAAACTTGTTGTATTGTTTGCTGTGCTAGGAGCTATATTAATCTGCCAAGCAGAAACCTTGAGAAAGAGACTTGCTCTAACGATAGCGTTGATTTCCTCAGCGCTATTGGTTTGGTTATCTGACTCTGCTGTCTCGAAAGTAATAACTATTGCAATGCTATTCTTATTCATCCTTTTGATGTTCCAAATCAAAAACAAACAAGTATTAGTTCCTATATGGTCTAGTGCTACGGCTTTAGTGCTAGGGATGGGTTTACTCCTGGCTGGCAACCTACATGTTGTGTTCGCGGCACTTGGTAGATCTCCTAACCTTACTGGCAGAGTCCCTTTGTGGGAAGCGCTTATACCGATGATACAAAGTAGGCTGTGGTTAGGATATGGTTACGGTAGCTTCTGGTTAGGTAATAGATGGCCTTCTAGCGCTATATGGAATCAGATTGGTTGGTACCCTTTCCATGCCCATAACGGCTTTTTGGAAATACTAATTGATTTAGGCTTAGTTGGATTAGCATTCTTTTTGATTAGCTATTCAATTATCTCTCTAACTGCGGTTCGTAGACTTTTTGTAGTTAGGTACATTGGTCATATATATCGTCTCTGGCCCTTGTTGTACTTATGCTTTCTATTTCTTGCTAACCTAACCGAATCCACGCTTATTTGGTATTATCCTTTCTATTGGATTTTGTATGTTGCTCTTTTCCTAACCAAAGACTAAAAGAGGTAAGTTATCTATGTCTTCTGGCTACGCTACTAGGTTTCAAACTGAAGAGGCTGTTAAGGAATACGAACAAGTTGAGTATTCGC
The DNA here is from genome assembly GCF_000025005.1 of Thermobaculum terrenum ATCC BAA-798. Taxonomy (NCBI): domain Bacteria; kingdom Bacillati; phylum Chloroflexota; class Chloroflexia; order Thermobaculales (SeqCode); family Thermobaculaceae (SeqCode); genus Thermobaculum (SeqCode); species Thermobaculum terrenum. The sequence continues at coordinate 1,276,507 of NC_013525.1, read as the reverse complement.
CCAATAGCTATTCTGCAAAAATATGGTCTTTACAAAAGCCTATAGTACTAAGGTTGATCGAGGATTTTGCCTCTACTAGGAAAGAGTCAAGATTGCTAGATTTTGCTTGTGGTACCGGAAGAATCCTATCTACAGTTGAGCCGCTGGTAAGTGAGAGTGTAGGACTGGATATATCGCCCTCGATGATTAAGATAGCTGCTTCCAAGTGTAAAAGATCAGAGCTTATAGTTGGAGATATCCTACAAAATCCAGATTTGGTGGACGACCAATTTGATATCATTACCTGCTTTCGATTCCTTCTCAACGCTGAATCTCAAACAAGGATCGATGTCCTTAGGGTTTTGCGATCAAAACTTGTCTCGCGCAATGGTATTCTAGTTGCCAATGTACATGGTAATTCTTGGTCTGCTAGACATCTGGCGCTACTCTACAGGAAGTGGGTGAAAGGAGAAATTCATAACGAGATGTCTCCTCCTGAAATCACTAGAATGTTCCATGCAGCTGGTTTCAAGATAGTTAGGTACTATGGGTTTGGAATAATACCTCCGACTTTATATCGAACCCCGCTTGCTCCAATGGCTTTCAAGGTAGATTCGATAGCGAGAGACATACATATACTTAGGTCTATATCGGTAGATCTGCTATATGTCTGTGTTCCTGCATAACCTACTAAAGCATATCATCCAGGAGGTATATCTCTGTGGACGCTAGATCATCCTCCTGGAGGTATCTATTGCACCCACAAATTAGGCTTCTTCCTGTGTATATCCCCATGGGTCTTTACCCGTTTCTCTCTTCCGATATTCATCCTGACGGTGATACAGTCATCAAAATTGGTAAATCATCTCTCTGTATCGATGGTCATGCTCATAATGATGTCTTAAGGTCTGCAGTGATCCTAAATCCGAATAGATCTGATTGGGATTATGTTCGTAGGCGGGGATTCAAATTTATTAGAACCTATGGGGTGTTCCCAAATATTAGAGATGCCAGATGGTATATTCCTCTCGATAATCCCCTAGTCACTTTCAGGGCATGGGATATATACAAGCCCTTTGCTCTGAAAGGCAAGGTCTATAAGTGGGTATGCAGGTCTTTATCTCTCGCAAAATTGTCTAAGCACTTTGGTGACACTCTGCTTATAGCTCAGGACGAAGTACCAATCTTGACCGAGATAGCTTCTAAATATGTGGAAATCGATCCTGCCAAACACTTTATCACACTATCGTCTGGTACACCTGGGCCATCCAGGAAAGTAACGGCATGCCTAACAGATGGAGCTGGATACCCGATAGTTTTTGTTAAGCTTGGCGACACGGGTAGAGCCATAGCTTCATTGCAACACGAGTTCGATATGATGAATTATGTTGGTTGTCGAGGATATGAGTCTTTTGAGATACCCTTTGTTCTGGGATATGAAGCGGGTGAAGCATTTACTTACATAATAACCAGGCCTATTGGTAACCTCAGGCCATCTGGCTATACCCTCTTACCTTTACACATAAACTTCCTGAAGGAGACTTATGAATCTTCTGCTGGACAACATTTAGTGGATGATCTTGTGTACGAGCTTGCGTCCAGACACGATGATATCAGAGACTCATTGCCTCAAGAATTTAATGCCGCTTTAGCTGAATCTATCGTGTACATCGAAGACGCGATTCTCCAGAAAGGTATACATACCCAGCTGTCCCATGGGGATTTTGCTCCGTGGAACGTATACCTCACTCCAAAGCGATTAGTTCTTCTTGATTGGGAAAGCGGAAAGATTTCTCAGTTTCCACTTGCTGACGCATTTCACTTTGTCATGCAAGTAGACTTATTAGTAAAAAATATGTCTGGAGAATCTAGTGCTGCTCGGAGCCTTGCTGAGGGGCAACGTGTGGCTAAGCTGATTGGCGCCGATCTTTCTTACAGACAGATAGTAGGACTTTATATGGCATATCTTGTAGACGTAATTTTGAGGTGGTTTGAAGATAGATCAGGGCAAGATAGCTATGACCTGGATGCCCTACAACGAGGTCGATTGCAAGCTTTGCTTGCAGCATCTCACCTCTATAGTGATGCTCGATCGGGAATTACGAGATAATGCGTATCTTGGTAGTACATAACTACTATAAGCAACCTGGTGGAGAGGACCAGGTATTTAGATCGGAAGTCGAGCTGCTACGAAGTAGGGGGCATGAGGTCTTTACTCTAGAGGCAACTAACGATGAGATCCCAGATGAGCCCTCCATAAAGGATTCTTTGACCATAGCACGTGACACAGTTTGGTCATCTAAGGGATATAGATTAGTATACGAAGCTGTAACTAGGAACAGCATCGATATAGTGCACTTTCACAACACATTCACTAGAGTCTCTCCAGCAGCTTACTGGGCAGCGAAGAGAGCGGGTGCTCGAGTAGTTCAAACATTACATAACTATAGATTATTTTGCCTCAATGCACAGTTCTATAGGGATCATAGAGTTTGCGAAGACTGCCTGCACAAACCAGTTCCCTGGCCTGGAGTATTACATAAGTGTTACAGGCAGAGTAGACTGGGAAGTACGACTGTAGCGGTAATGCTTACCCTTCATAGAAGTTTGCGCACCTTTTCTACCTACGTGGATGCCTATATAGCACTTACCGAATTCGCACGGTTAAAGGTGATCGAGGGCGGATTATCCCCCCAAAAGGTGTATGTAAAACCCAACTTCTTGCTAGATGACCCGGGTAAGGGCTCACATCTAGGTGGATACGCTCTGTTTGTAGGTAGATTATCTGAGGAGAAGGGAGTATCGGTCTTATTAGAAGCATGGCATCTTCTTGACCTTAACTTACCGTTAAGAATTGTTGGTGATGGCCCGTTGATCGAGAAAGTTGCAACTGCAGCTCAGCATGATAGACGCATTGAGTACTTGGGTAGATTGGCTCAGGACGAAGTAAGGCATCAAATGCGAGAGGCGACCCTATTGATTGTCCCTTCTGTATGGTACGAAGCTTTCCCAATGGTAATCGTGGAGGCCTATGCTTGCGGATTGCCAGTAGTAGGTAGTAAGATTGGCAGTCTTGATTCTCTAATTGAAGACGACATTCAGGGCATAAAATATCCCCCTGGGAACCCTGAGTCCTTAGCAGAGAGTATAAATTATTTAGTATCTCGTCCTAACAAACTGGCAGAGATGAGCGTCAATGCAAGGAGAACTTACGAAGATAATTATAATGCCGATGCTAACTATAATTCTCTGATGCATATCTATAGTGAAGTTTTATCGAAATAAAGCTTCATTATGTACTTGGGCACTATTCTTGATAAGTAAAATATATTGGCTTCTATGAGTTGTTAGGAGGTTGACGCTTGAGCAAGATATTAGTAACCGGAGCTGGAGGCTTTATAGGTCACCATCTAGTCAAAAGCCTCAAGGAGCAAGGCCACTGGGTTAGAGGAGTAGATATAAAGCATCCAGAATATGAACCATCGCCTGCAGATGAGTTCTTAATCCTGGATCTAAGACGTTGGGAAAACTGCCTTACGGCTACCAAGGATGTAGAATATGTCTACAACTTGTCTGCGGATATGGGAGGGATGGGTTTTATCTCCTCCAACCATGCAAGGATTCTCCATAACAACATCCTGATTAGCACCCACATGATAGAGGCTTCTAGGGTAAATGGAGTTGATAGATATCTCTTCACATCCTCTGCTTGTGTTTATCCTGAGTATAGGCAGCAGGAAGCTAATATCGCTCCTTTGAAGGAGGAGGATGCTTATCCTGCGGATCCTCAAGATGCCTATGGTTGGGAAAAGTTAGTATCGGAGCGTTTGTGCATACACTACCACGACGAGTACGGCTTCAACACAAGGATAGTGCGATTCCATAACATATACGGACCTCTAGGGACATGGGATGGTGGCCGAGAGAAAGCCCCCGCAGCAATATGCAGAAAGGTCGCTATAGCTAAGCTTACTGGTAACCCTGAGGTCGAGATATGGGGGGATGGTGAACAGACCAGGAGCTTTTGCTATATAGACGATTGTATAGTAGGTATGCAAAAGATAATGATGAGTGATTATCATCTCCCCCTCAATTTAGGCACAGATAGGTTAGTGACTATCAATCAGCTTGTGGACATAGTAGCCGATATAGCTGGAATAAAGGTGATCAAGAAGCACGTGCCTGGTCCTCAAGGGGTAAGAGGTAGAAACTCCGACAATACCCGTATAAGGCAAGTTCTAGGCTGGGAGCCTCAGATATCTCTGGAAGAGGGGCTAAGGCGTACCTATGAGTGGATTGAGGATCAAGTCAGGCAGAAGCTTGCTAGAGAAAGTAGCAAAGTATCAGTGAGTTCTTAGGATCTGCAAGTTGAGAAATCTTCCGACCTATAAAGGACGCCTTAACATATTAGGGGTAGGTATAAGTTCTATAGATATGAAAGGAGCCTTATCCAGGATAGATACATGGATAAGGCTCCGGGACAGGCAGTATGTGTGTGTTACTGGTGTACATGGCGTTATGGAAAGCCAAATCAATCCCAGGTTGAAAAAAATACATAACCATGCTGGGCTAGTTACTCCAGATGGCATGCCGCTAGTGTGGCTAAATAAACTTGCGGGTAACAAATGGGTAACTAGAGTATACGGTCCAGATCTTATGCTTGCCGTTTTTTCTCAAGGAATAGAAAGGGGCTACAAGCACTTTCTATACGGGGGAGGCCCGGGTGTTGCAGAAAAGCTAGCGAAGTCCCTTCAGGAGAAGTTCCCCGGAGCCCAAATAGTGGGGTGCTACACTCCTCCTTTTGGCCCTTTGTCTGAAGATGAAGACCAAAAGATAGTTGAGACTATAAATTCAGCTAACCCCGATATAGTTTGGGTTGGCTTAAGCACTCCTAAACAAGAGATGTGGATGTACGACCACCGCGATAAACTCGATGCTCCTGTTCTGATAGGTGTTGGGGCTGCTTTCGACTTTCATGCTGGTCTGAAGGCACAAGCGCCAGAATGGATGAGGCAGGCGGGGCTGGAGTGGCTGTTCAGGCTTGTCACCGAGCCTAGAAGGCTGTGGAAGCGGTATCTAAGAAATAACCCACTTTTTATCTGGAGCATATCTCTTCAGATTCTAGGACTTAGGAAGTATCCGTGTGAATGGTAAGAGCGTGCTTACCATATCCCTGGAAGATATTTCCGTTCTCTTAGATGCTTTCCTCCCTGATTACGATTTCTATGCTCGTAATCCATGTAAGGTAGCTATTGACCTTATAGGTTCATACCTTGTAAGTACAGACCACGAAGGAGTCACGGCAATAAGGATAGTAGAGGTAGAAGCGTATGGGGGAGAGGACGATCCCGCATCCCATGCATTTAGGGGATTGACTAAGAGAAATGCGCCTATGTGGGATAGTCCAGGGAGATCCTATGTCTACTTTACTTATGGTATGCATTACTGCTTCAACGTAGTAACGTCTCCGAAAGGTGTTGCTGGGGCGGTACTGGTTAGGGCTGGTCAGCCGATTCAAGGCGTTGACATAATGACGCGAAGGCGTGGCAGAAGCTTCCTAAGAGATCTCTGTAGTGGTCCTGCTAAGCTTTGTCAAGCTATGGGGATAGACTCGACCTTAAGCAATGTTATCTTGGATACTCCAAGGCTTTGTATACTTATACCTCGAAACAGGAAACAAATAGAGATAGAGCGTAGTGCGAGGATTGGTATACGTAATGGCCTGAATTTGCCCTGGAGATTTTACGAGAAGGATTCGGTGTGGATATCTGCTAAAACTTTAAATCCAGCCTAGTTCTCTATTGTCCACAAGGCTTATTTATATATTCCTCACCTTGCCTGTTGCCTTTATAGGTAGTACCCTTTATCTGGCTACAGAACTTTTTACTCAGCTGTTAGGGGACTTTAGGTGTCTAACATCCGCAGAACTGACAGAATAAGAAGCTTTGCAGGTCCGCTTAGAAATATAGCAAAGCGTGGTGAAACTGCGTCTCCACCTATAGGCTTTGATTTACGTGAGAAAAGGAGGGAGATCAAATACAAGGGTTTGCGGTGGATAGATATCCATAGACCTACCTTAGAAGACATTACTTACCTTGAGCAAGAGTTTGGCTTTCATCCTTTGGCATTGGATGATGTAATGAGTAAAATTCAAAGGCCAAAACTGGATGACTACACTACCTATATCTTCTTGGTGTTGCATTTCCCCATATATGACCCCTCGGAGAGAGTAGCAGTACCTAGTGAAGTTGATTTCTTTATGGGTAAAGACTATGTGGTTTCAGTGCACGATGGTCAGTTGAAGCCGCTTTTGTCGATGTGGGCCAGAGCAGAGGAGGACGAAGAAAGCAGGGAACACTATATGTCTCAAGGTGCAGAAATGCTACTCTATCACATCATAGACAGGCTCACCAACTACTTATTCCCAATGATGACTCGAATAGATCAAAAACTAGACCTGCTTGACGAAAGGATATTCCGGGGCGACCCTAGAAGGGCAGTGCGCGATCTTGCAGACTACAGGCATGATATCATCAGCATTAGGAGGATCATTCGTCCCGATATGTTGGTGATATCTCAACTGGAAAACGGGCGAGCTGCTGTTCTGGCAGAGAGTATGCAGCCTTACTGGGGTGATGTACTCGATCATTTTCAAAAAGTATGGGACATGCTGGGGGAGTTTAGGGAGTTAGTAGAGACATTTGATGATACGTTTAATACCCTGTATAGCTATAGGACGAATGAAACACTTCGTATATTGACGATCATAAGCGTCCTGCTGTTGCCGCTTACTCTCATATCCGGCATCTGGGGCATGAACATACCACTGCCTTTTCAACCCGAGTTTGGAGATAACCCATATTCATTCTTGGCGATAATAGTTCTAATGCTAATTACTGTTCTAGCTCTGATCTTGGCTTTTAGGCGAAAAGGGTTGTGGTAATCTTAGTACCGTACTTCCCACCCACGGACTTTTGTTGTTTTCACCTTTTCTAATAGTCTTTCGATGGCGATTAGCCATAAGCGTCTTGCTGCTATAACTAATATTCCACCGAACAGAATAATCTTTCTGTTTGTGGGCATTGGATCCCAGAAGTACTCTTTTTCTATCCTGTAACTCTCTTTCCAGTCCCAGCGCTTGGGCATTTCTACTTTTAGAGTGCCTAGGTTTCTCCTGGCTATTACTATCGAGTCGTTTTCTAGAGGATTAGGCAACTTCTTGGGATATTGCACCCATATATGATCAAGTGAGCCCTCTATGCTATACGGTATACCCTTGGCCTTTAGTATGCTAGCTAATACCAGCATTCGCCCTTGACAGTCGCCTTTTCCAAGCCTCAATACCTCTTCAGTAGTAGGGAAGTACCAAGGGACTCCATATAGTTCCCAAGGAACGGCATACTTCACATATTCGGTATTCACCTTTTTTTCTATAAAAGTGGGATCATCAGGAAGATCTTTAGCAATAGATGCCACAGCTTGCGTGTCTATATCGGGATTCATGGCGTTGGGGATAGATCTCATTAACATCATCGGATCTGGGTATAGTACCAGCAGCACCCACAGGAAGTAAGCAAAGAAAGCAATAACCCTTCGGTGAATGTAAGATATAACAGGTATCATGGTATGGTTCCTAGTTGTGCGTGTTTACCGAATTATAAACCTACTACCATAAACTTCAACCTGGTCGATCGCCCCAGCCTTCGTTTACATATCCCATGAGATAAAAAATTGCCACAAACAAAGAAAAAGATCTATCCTAGCAGAGAGAGATAAGAAAAGGGAGAAAAGCAGTATGCAGGAAAAACAAGTAAAGGATATGCGCTGGGACCTAGAAAGCATATTCCCCTCTCTAAACTCAGCACAATATGGAGACACATTAAAGGCGGTCAAAACACATATAGATAGCCTAAGACAAACACTAGAAGACATAGAAAAGATAGATTCTCACGAAGAGCAGGTACAGGTCCTAGATAAGATAATAGAGACCTCTAACACACTAGGCGAGAACTATCATAAGCTCTACTCCTATGTCTATTGCATGGTAACAGCAGACTCACGCAATATAGAAGCACAAAGGAAGCTAAGCGAGCTGGATAGGTATGGCGCCCAAATACAACAAATCAACTCAAGGATTACCGCATGGATAGGTAAACTTAATCTAGAAGAAGTCATCCAGCGCTCAGAGATAGCAAAAAACCACGAATTCTATCTTAGGGAAACCCAGATTCGTGCCAAGCACCTAATGCATCCAGAACAAGAAGATTTATACTCGGATCTTGCTCTAACTGGATCCACTGCATGGGAAAAGCTATACAGCAACCTCACATCTCAGATCACTGCCACTGTATCTCTCCCAGAAGGTGAAAAAGAGTTACCTATAAGCGCAGTTAGAAATCTAGCACTACACAGTGATAGAAAAGTAAGGGAAAACGCTTATAAAGCGGAAATCTCAGCTTGGGAGCGGTGGGCACTACCTATAGCATCTGCTCTAAACAGCATCAAAGGAGAGAGCCTAACAATATCACAGAGAAGAGGGTGGAGCTCTCCACTAGATCAGGCATTGTTCAGGAATAGAATAGACTTTGAAACACTCAATGCTATGATGGAAGCTGCTCAAGAATCATTCCCAAGCTTCAGAGAATACTTGCAGACAAAAGCCAGTATCATTGGAGTCGACAAATTAGCTTGGTATGACATATTTGCTCCAGTAGGAAGATCAAGCCGCAGCTGGACACCACAAGACGCAAAAGAATTCATAGTTGAGCAATTTCGCAAGTTCTCACAGAAGCTAGGAGAATTCGCACAGAGAGCTTTTGATAGCAGGTGGATAGATCTAGAACCAAGAGTAGGCAAGGTAGGAGGGGCATATTGTATCTCCATACAGGGGGAAGAATCGAGAATTCTTGCAAACTATGAATCATCTTTTGATAGCGTAAGTACTCTAGCCCATGAGCTTGGACACGCATATCATAACCTCAATAAAAGCCATAGAACTTACTTACAAAAGTCAACACCAATGACATTAGCTGAAACCGCTAGTACATTTTGTGAGACAATAATACAAAAAGCTGCCCTGGAGAATGCTGATAAGGAAGAACAGATACTCATTCTTGAGGGATCACTACAAAATAGCTGTCAGATAGTCGTAGATATAACATCTAGATTCCTCTTCGAGAAAGAGGTCATAGATAGGAGGAAAGATACGGAGCTATCAATAGAAGACTTAAAGTCCATCATGACTGAGGCTCAAAAAGCTACGTATGGGGACGCACTAGATAGCGATAAGCTTCATCCCTACATGTGGGCAGCTAAACCCCATTACTACGGATCCGATTTCTATAACTTCCCGTATATGTTTGGCTTACTGTTCGGGCTAGGCCTGTATGCAGCTTATGAGGAATCTCCAGAAGAGTTCAAAGCTAAGTACGACGAGCTTTTATCATCAACTGGTATGTTCAGTGCCGCAGACCTAGCATTAAAGTTCGGCATAAATATAAGATATAAAAGCTTCTGGAGATCAAGCTTGGAAGTTATCAAGCAAGACATAGCCAGATTCAAGGATCTAGTAACCTAGTTATATTCAAGGCAATGAAGTGAACTATATATCTAAGCTAGCAAGGTTAATATATCCATACAAACGATTCTTCATTATAAGCATCATATCCACTATTGCTGCCAACGTAGCATCATTGTTCGGGCCATATATCATAAGGCTGTCTATAGACTACGTGCAGAGTAGTAGATCACTTAGGATGATTGGGGTGTATGCCTTGCTACTACTGTTGGCAGCGGCAGTTGAAGGCTACTTTAGATTCAGCACGAGATACTTCGGTGGCAGGGTTGCCAGAGAGATAGAGTACGAGCTCAGAAACAAGCTATTTAGACACCTGCAGTTCCAAGATAGACAATTTTTCCAGTCCTGGCACACTGGTGACCTTATGGCAAGGGCCACTAATGATTTGAATGCTATCCAGAGATCGGTATCACCAGGTATAACGAACTTATTTAATACTTTGGCGGCATTCGTGAGCGTAGTATCAGTCATGCTTAGTATAAGCGTAGTGTTGACCCTTTACTCTGTCTTCATACTACCTTTGATGAGTATTATCTTCATAGTTTCCAGCAGAGTTATAGAGAGAAGGTTTGAATACGTTCAGTCTAGCTTTGGGGATATGTCTACTAAGGTGCAGGAGAACGCCTCCGGCGTAAGAGTGATTAAAGCTTATGCCCAGGAGGATAATGAAATCAAGGACTTTGAACGAATAAACAAACAATATCTAGATGCCAGTGTCTCATTCATCAAGATCCAGTCTCTTTTGTGGCCATCCATGTACGTAGTCGCAGGCATAGCCACGGTAATACTCCTCTTTATAGGCGGCAGACAAGTAATTCAAGGACGTATGTCAATAGGTGAACTCACTCAATTCTTGCTTTATATCGGCTCACTGCGCTGGCCCATGATCTCTATAGGATGGGTGGTTAACCTGATACAGCAGGGTGCGGCATCAATGAACAGAATAGAGCAGATAATCTCCAAGCTGCCATCCATAAGAGATGAAGAACCTGGCCTAAGAGAGATATCTAGTATAGAAGGAGAGATCGAATTTCGAAACGTCTCGTTAACTATTGGGTCTCACAAGATCTTGAAAAACATAAATCTCAAAGTTCCCGCAGGTAGTACATTAGGTATCATCGGACCTACGGGATCAGGAAAAAGTATGCTAGTAAGCCTGGTACCAAGGTTGTGGGATCCAACAGAGGGGCAAATCCTGATAGATGGAATTAACATAAGACAAATACCTCTCAAGGTTCTTAGAAAGAACATAGGGTTCGTTACTCAGGATACTTTTCTGTTCTCAGATACGTTGAAAGAGAACATAACATTCGGAACAAACAACAAGGATGAGTCCCTAGTCCGTTGGGCAGCTGAGGTCAGCCAGCTAAGTAAGGATGTAGAACAGTTCCCCAAGGGATACGAGACAATAGTAGGGGAAAGAGGAGTGACTCTTTCCGGCGGTCAGAAACAAAGGACAACTATAGCACGTGCTATAGCAAGAGATCCTAAGATATTGATACTGGATGATGCGCTGTCCAGCGTAGATACGAACACAGAGAGTGAAATACTAAAGAGGCTAAAGACAGTCATGCAACAAAGGACGAGTATAATCGTTGCCCACAGAATATCAGCAATACAGAATGCTGATCAGATAATCGTGCTATCAGATGGGGAGATAGTCGAGCAAGGAAAACATTCAGAGCTACTGGAGTTAGATGGGCTATATGCATCAATATACAGGAGACAGCTAATAGCGGAAGAGCTAGGAGTAGATGAAGCAGACTCATCAGTCGAAAACACATAAGGACAAATTGCCAGCAGAACAATACTATGATCAGAGAGGGGATGTAGGGCTAACAGTATCTCTGCTAATTATACTAATAGTGGCGCTTATTACTGTAATCCTCCAGATAACCGGCATAGTGAAGTTGATGTAAACAAGAAAAAAGCAATGGACGAGAAAAAGATTTCCATAATACTTGTATACCCATCAGGATCATACCGAGTTCTACCTTATTTGAAAGCTGCCAAATCACTTGATGTGAAGGTACTACACGTTATTGATCATATGCCCCCTAATATTAATAGACAAATGCCGTATGACGTAGTAGCAGTAGACTTCGGGAAAGTTGAAGACGCTGCAGACTCGGTAGTAAAAGCGTTCGCAGGAAAAAGACCATCCGCAGTAATAGGTATAGATGACAGCTCCGTTGTATTGGCATCGGTTATAGCCCAAAAAATGGGGCTCCCTGGGAATACCCCCCAGAGCGTTGGTATTTCAAGAGACAAGTCCAAGTTAAGAGAGACACTAACTAAGGCAGGACTATCAAATATACGCTTCTATTCATCAAGGCTAGATGCGGATGAACACACTTTAGCCACAAGATCATTTTATCCGTGCGTAATAAAACCTGTAAGTCTCGCAGCTAGCCGTGGGGTCATTAAAGCTAATAACCCTACAGAGTTCATAGAGGCTTTCTCCAGGATAAGGAACATGCTTCTAGAAGACGGATCGGATCCATCCACACAGATACTGGTGGAAGAATATGTACCTGGATTTGAAATAGCAGTTGATGGATTACTAACAAATGGAGAACTAACACTTATAGCTATATTTGATAAACCAGATCCAATGGAAGGGCCCTTCTTTGAAGAGACTATATATGTGACTCCATCTAGGCTGTCACCAAATATACAAGGGAGAGTAGTAAATCTTATCCAGCTAGCTAGCAAGGCAATAGGTTTGAAGCATGGCCCCATACACGCGGAATTACGTGTGAACGATGACAGCATCCATCTAATAGAGATAGCGGCTAGGGCTATTGGGGGTAAGTGCTCTACCATATTGGAGTACAAGCTAGGAATGTCACTTGAGGAACTTATAATACGGCACAGCCTAGGTAACACGGCTAGTATAAATTGGCTCACAATCAAAGATAACAATATAGCTACAGGCGTGATGATGATCCCCATTCCGCGTAGCGGCATACTAAACAAAGTAAGCGGGATGGAAGAAGCCCTCTCGATCGAGGGTATTGAGAACATAGACATAAATATACCACTCAAATCCCATGTGACACCACTTCCCGAAGGGGCAACCTATCTAGGTTTTATATTCGCTAAAGGTCCAACGCCAGAAAAGGTAGAGTACTCCTTGAGGAAAGCGCATTCGCTCTTGAAGATAGAGATAACTCCTGAAATTCCCATTATCAACCGGCACTTCCATCTCAAGAGCGAAGAAGGGCTGACTTCAAACGTGCACTAACAACGCAAGTTATTGTTCAAGGGTTCGGCACAGCAATACCAAGGCTCTGTAAGACCTGGTGCTTCTCTATAAGAATTCCTAACGGGAGCATCAGGTATCGGTAATCCTGCCTTTGCGTAGGCTACAGCTTTCAATCGATCAAATATCTCATAATTAGTCTTATTCTGGGATACCATCTCCTGAACCAGCACCGATATCTCATGGTAGAGTTCGTCCATTCTTGTATCAGGGTGGGACCATACGTAAGTAAACGATTCCTCATCCAGGGCACCCAATACTCCCATCTGTTCCAGCTTGGGAAGCACAAGAGACCCAGGAGGAACCAATAGCCTTATGGAGTAGTGCACAGGAGAAACATTAGGAATAAGATCGTGATCTTCCACAAAGTGGAGCAGTTCAATAAAGCTGTCCAATGTCTCCCAAGGAGTGAATGGTAATAAGGAAGGGTTCATCTCTATATCATTCTGCCTGAGAATGGACAATGCCTCTTCAACATCCTGTCGAGTATGACCTTTCTCTAGATTTCTAAGTACATCCTCGTTGACGGATTCCACAGCTGAGACCACAAAAATACATCCCAGCTCACGCAATTCCGTAAATAAATCTCTCTTCTCGATTATGTGCTCGATCTTGATAGTCGCATCAAAGGTGAGAAATGGAAACTCCTCATGTACAGCTCTCAAAATCTTTAGAACATGCCCAGGACCATTAAGAAAATCAGGATCTCCAAAGGTAATATGTGTAGCCCCTGCATTAACCTGCTGTCTTATATCCTCTACTACTACGTCTTTAGGAACAACGAAGAATCTTCCCCCATACACCGGAGGAATAGGACAGTGAGTACATGTATGGAGGCAGCCACGAGTAGCTTCAACATACCCAGCCTTTCTAAGTCGACCTTCATGCCTAAGAGCAGCATACATTTCTATAGGAGGCAAACTTTCTCTGTGAGGCAGCATAAAATTCAGCTTGGTTAATATAGGACTTGGTGGACCAGAGGTGAAAATTCCCGATCTATCATGCTGAGCGGAATCTTGTGCCTCAAGCCTCAAGGCCAGATCCACAAGAGCTTGCTCGTATTCACCAGCTAAGACGGAATCCGCAACGCTAGATAAGAGATAGTTGGCGTTAAGGTAAGCATAAAGACCATAGAAACATATATGAGCATTGGGATTGATGCTCCGTATCTCCCTGGCTACTGGGACGGCAAGCCTCATGGCAGTATGCATAGGAGTAGATATCGCGACGAGCTTGGCATTAGATACTCTAGAAAGATCCAAGTTCTCAATACTAAGGTCAATAGCTACGGGGGAAAACCCAGCTCGCTTTAGGAAGGCAACAGGAGATGCTAGGGATAGAGGCTGGTGCCCAAGCTCGTATACAGCTAAGAGGACTATATCTCCAGCGGCCCTCACTTCCTTGGAGCTGCTCCTCCCTTAGCTCCGCCCTTGGGGGAGGATGCCCCCACTGGTATCCATCCTTCAGGCATCTGAGCGTTCTCGCCGAAGAAGAACTCTTCCATCTGTTCCCTAAGGAACGCCCTAGCCTCGGGGTCAGCCATATTCAAACCATAGTGATTGATTATAAGTTTTGCCTGCTCCTCCCAAAGTTGGTAGGCTTGAGCAGATACGTTTTCATAGATGCGCTGACCAAGCTCACCAGGAAATGGGGGTTCATCTAGACCTGGAAGCTCTTTGCCAAGTTTTACACAGAAGACTGTTCTAGGCATGTTATAGAAAACCTCCAAACACCGTCATACAAGTATATCTGCTATAGGTAAGTTATAGGAATACTTAGGTGGAATCAAAGAGCAAAATAAACATTGCAATACTATGTTCCATATGTAAGTTCGCCACTTACCCTCTGTACAGGTTATTATCAAATAGACTATTCAATCCCGTAGTGATAGCTATACACACTAAGCAACTTCCTAGAAGAGATAAGAAATTATCTCCTATTGACATAAATTATGCAGACTTACTGAGGCTTATAGACAAGGACAGAGTAAGAATCATTAATGAAAAAAAGCAGCTTTACCAAATAGAGCAGGAGCTTGCAGCCTCCAAACCAGATATAGGTGTATTACTCTGCTTCCCGTACAGGGTAAAAAAGAATATTATCTCGATACCGAACAAGGGTTTTATTAATCTACATCCATCTCTGCTACCTGCCAATAGGGGACCAGACCCCATCTTTTGGACCCTATACTATGGTGATAGAGAAACTGGTGTCACCGTGCACAAGGTAACAGAGGAACTAGACGAAGGGCCTATAATCTTACAGCAAAAGGTAAATATACCAGTAGGTACAAGTTATTTGGAGCTTGAAGACTTATGTGCCAGAATCGGAGCTGATCTGCTAGAGGCAGCTATAGCAAATATTGATACCCTAATACCAATGGAGCAAAACGAAGAGCTAGCTACTTATAATCCCTTCCCAAAGTCAGAGAATTTGGTTGTGAGTCCTGACTGGACAGCAGAGAGAGCATTTAGATTCCTTAGGGGTATAGAGGGTGTTTGGCTTCCTAGCATATCAGGCGTTTTCGGCAGTATTCCTGTTTTGAAGGCACTGGAATACACACAAGAGCCTATGGGAGAAGAAATAAGATCAGAAGATAGTACTGTCTTGGTAAGATTTCGAGATGGCGCGGTCAGAATCATCCCAGCTAATCAATAACTTGTCAACACGAACATTACTTCGCAGAACGTGCCTTCTGCGAAGTCACTTCCTGATGCTTGCTGTTGTGTGTCCTATCAGAGGTTATAAGCCGGTCAACGCCTTTGTGAGCTTCACTCTTTCCTCTATATAGCCCAGATGGGTCCCAGAGGAGTATAGAAGCCTCCTTCCTGGCCAGTCTTCGACGACCCCATGGTCCTCCGCTTCCCTGGCGACCGTAAGCTCACCCATATAAGTCTATGGGTCTATCATGAAGTGGATCTGGCATGCGGTGCTCTCGAAACCTACAACGTGACCATCGGAGCCATCCAAATCTTTGGCAATGAACACTGCCGATCCAGACCTATGGCATCTATACAACAGCTTTTCATACGAATTATGGCCCGCGTGTGAATTATCTGTGATCTGTAGATGCCATCTCCCACGACGGAGTACGCGGATCGAAATTGGTACTGGACCTGGGGAGTGAACATGTCGCTCCGAGCTTATCCCCAATCACAACTACTCTACAGCAATTTTATTGTTATGTAAATTTATATTGTTCATGTGAGCATAGTGCTTGGTCGAGAAACGCAGGAATACCTTCCATTACAGTGCAGTCCGTGGTGTCTAGGAGTTGTGTGCTGCGAAGCGATAATCGCGCATGGTCCATAGCAAAACACCAACAGAGACGATGATCGCCAAGAACAGTGTTGTATTTAGCACTGGCTGATACCCTATCGGCAGATCAGTCCGCGCTTGGCCGCAGGCCCGTGCCCTACCGGGGCTTCTCCTATCCAGCGCTTGTCGATTGGCAGGCTTGCAAGCTGGTAACGCGAGTCCGAGGAGAGCCGTATGCAGTTGGTATGGTTGTCCAGACTGGCATGCAGAGTATACGAGGTGAAGGTCAGCAGGTCACCTGCCCGGTATTCGCATGCAGTCAGCCACCTGCTTCCGAACTGGTCGCGCAGTTCCCTGGGTTGTCTGATATGGTGCCATCCCACACCCAGCCACCTTGCAGAGCGCGCTCTCTTTGCTCGGGGATGTTCTCGCAGTATGAGTCCACATCCCTCTGAGTGTACTCCTCCCTGACGTAACCAACCCGATGCGAGCCCTCGAGCACCATCAATCCTTCCATCTGTATGGGGATATCTCCTAGAGGAACCCACGCCGTATACAGGTCATGCGTACCGCGGCCCATAAATACGATGTCACCGTGAGGTTTGGTGTACCTGCCCGGGGCTATCGCCCTCATCCATGTAAAGTCGAAGTGGCGCACCTCACCGCCAAGCAGGCTCTCATAGAACTCCATCATCTTGCCACTGTAGAGCAGGCGGTGCAGTGGCTCGTTGTCGTGGGCGAGGTCGGGCTTGAACGCAAGATCAAGTCCTGGTGCGGCCACAGCCTCCTCCGCAGGATAGTTGGGATCGATCAACCCCTCCTGAGCTAGCCTCTCGGTGATGTTGTGCCTGGCCTCGAGTACCAGATCGCGCTCGAGGAATTCAGGCAAATAGAGATATCCCTCTTCACTCTTGAGTCCGCTATACATGTCAGCATGATACCCTGAACAAGGAGGTCTGCTGGTGGCCAACTACTTGTTCTTATCCGTCTGGCAAGTTGAGGCACCCATCGAGCGCGTATGGGATGAACTCAGCAGAGTGGACCGTTATCCTGATTGGTGGACCTATGTGGTGCAGATCGAACAGCTAAATTCCGGGAACGACCACGGAAGAATCAAGCAATCCGTTAGTGCCTATATTCACGACAATGGGCTACGTAGTGGCGCTCGCCATGGTCGCACGCTGGATGCGTCGCCTGTGGTAGTGAGATCACACCTGCAAGTGGTTAGCCACTCCATAGTTGCGGCATGATGTGGATCGCCACCTAGAATTGGGTGGAGCATGAGGAGTTTCTTTGCCTACCTGATGGTAAGAATAGCACCTCGGGTTATGTTGGCAGTTGCCTAACTAACTTGTCCGGCCGGACCGTGCTCTCCTGCAGTTGAGCGGTAACGAGCGATGGTTTCTCCACATCACCTTCGGACAGCAGTCTCATGCTCAGCAAAAGCACTACTAGAGCCAGCAGCATGACACCAGATGCTAACCTATAGATACCCACTGTGCCTACTATATCGAGCAGCGCACCCCCAACGATCGAGCCCATGATGCTCCCAAAGCCCATTGACACCGACGCAAGCATTGCCTGGGCTGTTGCCGCAAGCTCCCTCCCCACCAGCGATGGGCTAGCGTCCCGTGGACACAGATATCCCCCAGAGCACAACCCATGCATCAGTTGAACCAGAATTACCCGCCTCGGATCAGGCAGGAAACCGTAAACCCCTAGCCGTACTGCGTAGGAGATAACCGCTATTAGCAGGAGCTTCCTAGGTCCCAGCCAGCGAAGCAGCAAGCCGCTGAAAGCGATGATTGGCATATCACTTATAGCAGAGAGCGAGAAGGCAGTGCCCAGCAGAGAAGTTGTTCCCTCGATATCCCGGATGTAGATCCCGAAGAAGGAGTACATCGTGCTCGTCGCTACCGTGATCATGTAAGCTAACAAAAGAAACACACAAGCGGCTTCCGCCCCACTACCTGTCGGAAGCTCGACCACATCGCGTGCACCGCCTGATCTCGGAGCCTCGGCAACCCCCAGGTAGATACTATCGTCAACAGGAGGAACGCAGCATAGCAGTAGATGAACAGCCGCGACACCTCCACGCGCATCCAGTGCCCAATGATCCATGGGGTGATGATATAGTTTATCGAGCCCCAGAACCTCATCGCCCCATACGACACTCCATACCTCTCGCTGATACTCACAGCGTACGAGTCGAGAAACGATGCTATCGGCGCCACGCGCGCGGAGAGCAGCGCCACGGCAAGCAGTATGGGGGGAATTCATGCCCACGCGAGAGCAGCAGTGCTCCCGCGCTGCCCCCAAGCAAGAGCATCCTCAGCAACTGTTTGTGCACCGCGTACTTGTCGCCGAGTGCGCCCACATAGGTGCCAGGAACGCAGTCCCCATGGCGGTCATCGCCGTCAGCAGGCCTATCTCTATCCCGCTCAGCCCCAGGTCACGACAGTACAACGATACGAACGGCGTGAATGACCCAATCGCCGCAAACCACCACCAGTAGCTCAGCCGCATGGTACGTAGAACGGCAATCCCCAAGAACTCTCACCCTCCGGACAACTTCTCAGCCTGATCACCAATGTACCAGCATAATACTCTTCAACGCTCCACCCGCTCCGGAAACTCCTTTAGCTGAACTAGCCTGCTCGGAGTTGCCAGAGTTAGCCCCACGGGACCCTCGCCGTACTCCTCCAGCATCTGACGTAGGGCCCCATTACGTACCAGTATGCTCAGGCGAGTTATCTTCCTCACGCCGCTGGGATGATCCTTCGATGACTCCCAGCTCAGTCGCTCCTCGTCCGGCACGTCCCACTGTATTACGAAAGGCCAGGGCTTTCTCCAGGGAGTACTGCAGGCACGAGTAATTGCCGGGAGAGCACTCTACCATCCGGACGCTCCCTGCTCATCACGAAAGGCCCATCGCAGTACTGACTAGCTGCTCTGAACCTGCCGGCGACGTCATCTATTCAGTCGGTTGCTACGGCCCAGTCAACTATGCCACCATCCCACCTGTCAAGGTACTCCACCAGCGATCGTCGCCCGATGCCCACCTCCTCCGCTTCGCGTCGGTCATACAGAGATATCAGCTCTATGTGCTCCAGACCCAGTCGGATGATCGCGTTCTCCGTCCCCCTGCCCGTGTGCCTGCCGCCAGGTTGCACATCAAAGCCCCTCTCGCGATACTTCTCCATTGCCCTCTGCAGGTCCCGCACGGCAACTACGACGTGATCCAGCCTCGTGATCAGCCTGCCGACCATATGATTCTCCTCTCAAAAGAACCTGTGCAGGCAGAAGTATAACACCATCCAGCCTTTCTGCTATACTCCTGTTATCATTTCGCCCTTGCCCATGATACTGCTCATCATATGTCGACAATACATATACTGTGGTTATGTCAATAACAGAACTCATCCAGGCCCTTCGATCCTTAAGCAGAAGATCCCACGCAGGTAGAGCCCCCTAACGGTGGTGCTCCTTCTCTCTGACCACGCGTATCACTCTCCCCCAAGGCACTTACGTCCTCAAGTATCTGCCGCCTGTAAGCCAGCCCCGCTCTTTCGAGTTTGCAGACTTCTAAGTGCATCAACTTGCATTCTCTTCGGGGTTTTTTATGATGACAAAAACGAAGACGATTACTCATTTCTGTGGAGTTGCGGTGTCATGGAAGCCAAGGGAAAGCAGAAACTCCTCCACCTGCAGGTAGGGACCTACTCAGATCTTGTTGGGCTACGCGTGACGCTCGCTAGCGGCATTCGATGGCTTGAAAATGAGTTACAGCAGGTCATAGTAATGAACGCAGAGACGGGCGATATCTACGGCCTAGACGAAAGCGCAGCTATCGCCTGGAAGGCACTTATGCAGTCCGGTTCGGTCAATGCCGCTGTAGATGCCCTCGTCGAGGCCTATCATATCGAGCCCGAAGTCGCAACCAACGATATAGCCATGTTCGTTTCCGAACTACTAGATAACAACCTTGTGGCTCCCTTTATAAAGTAGGAGTGATCTGTAGCGATGAAATCTGCTGTAGATCTCCTTAGAGCATTCTTACTGTTGATCCGAGCCAAACTCTTAGTCAAAAGTGGTAGCTGGATGACATTCCGGGATTATCTCCCCAAGCCAGCTTCTCCCAGCCAGCAGCATGGGTCAGCATATGTGGAGCACATCACTCGGATCTGTAACATCGCTGCTCGTCTACTGCCGGCGAGGACCGAATGCCTGGAACGCTCTTTTGTGGTGTGTTCTATGCTGCGTCGGAGGGGGATAAGTTCCGATCTCTGTATAGGTGCAACACGGGTACCACCGCTCCTGTTCCATGCTTGGGTAGAGGTTGACGATCGTGTAGTTAACGACACACCTTTATTGAAGCAAGGTTTCTTAGTGATCTATCGCTTGTGATTTATAGACATGGGATGCATGAGTCATAATGGGCAAATCTTAGGTTGTGGCAGGTGTTGAGGTTGGAACAATGAGCGGTATTGTAGGAGTTATTAGCTTCACCGATCCCGTGCCAAGTGACCTGGTAAAGCGCATCGTTGCCAGTGGGATGCACCGGTGCGGAAGCGCTGCAGCAAAGCATTTGGGGCAGGTGGCGGTTGGCTGCGCGGAGTTGAAGATAACATGCGAGGACTTCGAGGATGACCAACCACTGAGCTTCAATGGGGGACGCTCCTGGGTGGTCATGGACGGTCGACTAGATAACCGAGATGAGTTGTTCGACCTGTTGGCAGTTAGGTCTCAGCAAAGCAGCATCTCCGACTGCCGGCTGGCGGCAATGGTCTATCAGCGTTGGGGAGAGCATTGCGTTAGCAAATTAGTGGGTAACTTTGCACTCATCATTTGGGACGATCGAGCCAAGAGCATGTTCTGTGCTGTAGACCATCTCGCCACTCGTCCCCTGTTCTACACGCTAAACACCAAGCGTTTTGTCGTGGCATCAACCATCAAGCAGATCCTGCAGGTCCCAGGCATCTCTGATGAGATCGACGATACTTATATCCTTGCCAATTTATGTCTCCAGTCTACTCTGCCACACCATACCTCATTGACTCCCTATACCAGCATAAGAAGACTCTTACCGGGTCATGCGATCGTGACTGATATTAATGGTCGGCAGCGCATAACTCGTTACTGGAGGCCCGAAGAGCTCCCAGTGCTGTACTCAAGCCCTCGCTCAGAGGTAATTGAGCGGGTGCGTGCTACTTTCAAGGAGGCTGTAAGGAGCCAATTCCGTTCTTGTGCTGCGGTAATGCCCACGTTTAGCGGTGGGCTAGATTCATCAAGCATAGTGTGCATGGCCGTGCTGTTGCAACGTGAGTCTGGCCTTCCCTGTAAAGGTTTCAGGCCGGTATCTGAGACCTACAAGACGGGCACAGTTGCGGACGAGTCCTCCTTCCGAAGGGCTGCTATCAAAATGTATGGCCTCGACGTGATAGAGTTTCCCGGGGATGACCTGTGGTATATGCGCGACTTGGTGGAGGGAACCTTTCCAGAACCCGACGAACCCTTCGGGGCGTATTTAGTACGTGCTGAGATGCAGGTGTATGCTGATGTAGCTTGGCGCTCAGGTTGTAACGTGTTGGTCTTTGGGTATGGGGGTGACGAGCTAATGCAAGGTACCTCTTACTTTCTAGGTGATTACCTGAGGCAGCTAAAGATCAAGGAGCTCATACATGGAATCTGGTCTGAATCCCGTTGGCCCAACTTGAATGTAACCACCTTACTCCTGCGGTATGCAATATTACCAATGGTGCCGCCTCTGTTTTGGCGGTTTAGTATCAATATCAGGGGACACAACAGGCGATGGAATCCTGAAACCGAGTGGTATATTCCAGGCATTCCCCCTTGGCTATCTGTCCAGCAGTGTATCAAGTCGGGAATATTCGCTAGAGTATGGAAGGAGTTCCCTGAGCATTATACCCCTCTACCGTCTCGGGCCCAACACCTCGTATGGTTGCGCCAGAATAACTTTAGCCTCTGGTTAGATAATTATGTATTTATGCCAAAGGGCTGCGAAGCTCGCATGCCCTTCATGGACAGACGCTTCGTTGAACTGGCCCTTATGATTCCGACTGAATGGAAGAGAGGGTTCGATGCTGATGGCACTATTGTGACAAAGCTTATCTTGAGGGAGGCGATGCGTAGTATCCTACCTGAGGCTATTCGGGAACGAAGGGACAAGGTGAACTTTGGTCGCACTCTAGCGTTGGGCCTGCGGCACGAGTTACCCAAGCTATTGAATAATAGGTCTTGGGAGGTCGTCGAGCGTGGTTACGTGGAGCAGGATGGATTGGAACGGGCCCTTAAATCGTGGCGAATTGGGATGCGGGATTTCTTGCCGCAAATATGCTCTCTGCTGGCAACAGAGTTATGGTTACGTCAGATGCGTACGCGTTCACATGAGCCTGGGTGGGACGTGCGTCAAATGGACTTGGTGCGCGTCATCTGAAATTGAATCAGGTAGAAAGGAGGCAACTATGAAGGACAACGAAGTTTGTAAGGAGTACGCAAGGACCGAGCAAATACAAGATCGAGGTTCTTACGTACGGCCACAACTCGTTTACCTTGGCCGAGCCCTAGAGCTTGTCAAAAGCGGAGGCAATTGGATAGCAGATTCTGGTAGCCTGCAAGGAAGTACGCCGAGCTGCTAGTCTGCTAACAGAGTAGGATGCCGCTAGACAGCACGATCCCACTCAGCCCGGCGGCTGTCACTAGAGCCGCTGGGAACGCCCGGAGGTTTATAGTACAGCAGGTATGCGGGCGTGTAGTTCTTGTTAACTCTACTTGCTGATTATGACTAGGGAGAGGATCCGCTCGACGTTGAGGCTGTTATCTTTGGCCGCGGGGCTCACCTGGCAGGCCAGCCCCTCGCTGGTGGGCAGCATCCTGTTGCTGCTGCTGGTGCAGGCGGCCATGTCCCCCGTCCAGTTGGTGCTGTCCAAGGCGGTGGTGGACAGGATAGTCCTGGATGCGCATCTGGGCAGAGCGTCGAGCAGTATGCTCACAGACCTGCCGCTGTGGGCCTTGATCGGGCTTGCGGCGGCAGCCTTCTCCCTCGTACCGCTGCTGCAGTTCATGCTGGAGGTCCTGCGGGGCCTCGCCAGCGACAGGGTGACCATATACCTCACGGGGAGAGTAATCGAGGCCGTCAACCGCTGGCAGGGGTTGGAGCGCTTTGAGGACCCCAGGCTGGCGGACGACCTGCGCGCGATCCGAGAGCGGGCGCAATCGGCTGGTGTGGACCTGATGGTGGAGGGCGCACAGGCTTGCCTATCGGTGCTGACCGCCCTGGGTCTCTGCCTGGTGCTCATGGGACTCCATCCCCTGGTGCCGCTGCTGCTGATGCTGGCGGAGGTACCTTTCATGAGGAGGTACTGGGACTACCTCTTCCGAGTGGTCTCCCACCTGTACTTCGTGCTGCCAGAGTCCCGCAGGTTGTGGTACTATCGCGAGCTGACGCTGTCTCCCGAGCCCGCCAAGGACGTGCGTCTGTACGGGCTAGGAGGCTTTCTGCTGCGGCTGTATCAGGATATCTTCCAGCGCTCCGTTGGGCAGATCGACAGGGAGCGTCGGAGGCTTGCCCTGAGGGTGTCGCTGGCGGGGATGATCTCGATGGGCGTCATCGGCCTGTTCTATGTCTACCTGGTGTGGCAGGTAGCAGGTGGGCGCCTGTCGCTCGGCGATGTCGTTCTCTACGGAGGTGCTGCCACGGCCTTGTATGCGGAGCTACAGTCCATCGCCCTGAGCCTGGGCTTCCTGCCGATGCAGCTTGTATACCTGCCTAGCCTGGAGAGGGTGCTGGAGGCTCTCCCTGACCTGCCCCTACCCCCAAGACCCCATTCGGTCCCCCGCCCCATCAGGCAGGGGATAGAGTTTCGGGAGGTGTGGTTTGCCTACCCAGGGGGAGAGCCCGTCCTGCGGGGTGTGTCCCTCCAGATACGCCCTGGGAAGTGCCTGGCACTGGTGGGCCATAACGGTGCTGGCAAGACCACCATCATCAAGCTGCTGCTGAGATTCTACGATCCCACCAAGGGACAGATCCTACTCGATGGGGTGGACCTGCGGCAGTACGATCCAGGGCAGCTGCGAGAGGAGTTCAGCGTGATCTTCCAGGACTACATGCGCTACGAGCTGACGGCTCGGGAGAACATAGGATTGGGGGATGTGGACAGGCTGTGGGATGAAGAGAGGGTGCTTGGGGCAGCCAGACAGGGGGGAGGCTTGGAGGTGATAGGGAAGCTGCCCCAGGGGCTGGAGACGGTGCTGGGCAGAGAGTTTGGGGGTAGGGAGCTGTCTGGAGGGGAGTGGCAGAGGGTGGCGCTATCCAGGGTATGCATGCGGGAGGCGCAGGTGCTGGTGCTGGATGAGCCTACGGCCTCGCTGGACGTGCAGACGGAGCACGAGGTGTACCAGAGGTTTGCAGAATTGACCAGGGGGAGGATGACGATACTGATCAGCCACAGGCTGAGCACTGTCAGGATGGCCGACAGGATAGTGTACCTGGGTGGGGCAGGGTGGTGGAGGAGGGGACTCACGAGGAGCTGATGGAGCTGGGAGGGGAGTATGCCAGGCTGTACACCTTGCAGGCCTCGCGGTACGAGGACGAGCCCGAGGAGGAGTAGTTGAGTCTGAGGGGATCGATGCACCAGCATCTGAGAGGCACGGCCACTGTGCTGCGCGATCTCTGGCGTGCCATCGCCCTGCTGGTGGTACCGGCGCCTGCCACGGCAGCGGTCTATCTCCTGCTCGTGCTGGCCTCCGGCGTCCTGCCTGTGATGGGGACCTGGCTCCTCAAGCTGGTGCTCGACCGCTTGGGAGCGGCACAGTACGGGGCTGCGCTGCTGGCAGCCCTGCTGTACGCGGTCACGCTCGCCCTGCCCGCGGTGCTGGACCCCGTACAGCGTGCCGTCTCGGCCTGGCTGGAGGCCAGGGCCATAGCGGAGATCGATCTGCGGCTGATGGGGGCGGGGATGCGTCTGGTGGACCTCGTGGAGGCGGAGCGGCCCGCATTCCACGACAGGCTGCGGATGACGCAGGAGATGCCCGGGCTGCTGCCCAGGATGATCTATGATTTTCGGGCTGTCCTGGGCTCGCTGATCACCCTCGTGGGACTGCTGCTGCTCCTGGCCTCCCTGCACCCGCTGTTGCCCGTCGTCCTGGCAGCGCTCGCCGTGCCCCACATGGTGCTGGAGGAGCGCTCGACGAAGCTGCTGTACTGGGCCATGGCCATGCACTCGCGGGCGGCACGGGAGATGGACTACTGCCTGCGGGTGGTCACCGAGCCAGGGAGTGCCAAGGAGGTGAGGGTGTTCGGCCTGGGAGGCTTCTTCCTGGGGCGCTTTCGGGACCGCTCCAGGGCAGCTTTGAGGGAGATGACGCGCATCCGCCTGAGGCACATGGGGCTCTCGGTCGCGCTCAACGTCCTCTACGCGCTGGCATTGGGTGGAGGGTTGTGGTACGTGGCCGCGCAGGCGGGCAGTGGCAGGCTGACGATCGGCGACGTGGGGCTGTATGTCAACAGCATAGTGCAGGCCCAGAGGCTGCTGCATCTGCTGCCCGACTCCTTCAGGAGGGCTTACCAGACACTCCTCTACACGTGGGACTTCTTTGCGCTGCTGAACGATGCCGAGCCGAGGATCAAGCTGCCCGAGCCAGGCAAGGGGCTGCCGGTCCCAGGGCGCCTCAGGGAAGGGATAGAGCTCAGAGGGGTAAGCTTCCGCTACCCAGAGAGCACGACCTGTGTGCTCTGGGGAGTAAGCTTTGAGCTTCCAGCAGGCAAGGTGACAGCGCTGGTGGGGCACAACGGGGCGGGCAAGAGTACTCTGGTCAAACTCCTCACCCGCATGTATGACCCCATAGAGGGAGAGATCCTGCTGGATGGGGTGCCCATACAGGAGTACGACCTGGAGGACCTGCGGGGGAGGATAGCAGTAGTCTACCAGGACTTTGCCCGCTTGGCCCTCACCCTAGGAGAGAACATAGCTGTGGGAGGGGGAGATCCAGAGAGGGTGCCACCAGAGCAGATAGCGAGGGCAGCGGTGTGGGCAGGGGCAGAGGAGATAGCAGAAAGGCTGCCACAAGGGTACGAGACGGAGCTCACCAGGAGGTTTGAGGGAGGGGTGGAGCTGTCATGGGGGCAGTGGCAGAGGGTGGCACTGGCCAGAGGTTACGTGCGGGATGGGGCGGTGGTGATCCTGGATGAGCCCACCAGATAGTGGTGCTGGATGGAGGCAGGGTGGTGGAGGTGGGGACACACCAGGAGCTGCTTGCAAGGGGAGGCCTCTATGCCTACCTCTTCCAGCTCCAGGCTGACAGGTACAGGTAGGGAGAAGTGAGGGTTAGGAAGCCTGTTTATATACTTAGGTGGTTCATGATATGGTATTACACTTGGGGGATAAGATGAATGGTCACAAGCAGATCATCCTACCGCCAGAGGCTCGTGTCTTAGCCGTCCAGATCTACGCCAGGGGCACCCTCCTGCTTACTACCCCAGCTCTAGTGGCTTTACGCCAGTCGTACCCAAGAGCCCGTATAGATCTGCTGGCATCTTCGCGTGCTGCTCCTTTGCTTGCCAGCTGGGAAGTGCTGGACGACATCATAGAGCTAGAGAGGTATCTCGTCAATGCCGAGGATGGCAAGGTGGAAAGTGGGAAAGACTCCACCCCTCCTCTGAGAACCGTCCTGAGAGGCCGCGGATACGATGCCGTGATTGTGTTTGCTCACCTCTTCGAACCTATCACGACATTCAAGCTTCGCCACATCGTACGGTCCACGGACGCCAAGACTTTCTCAATGTGAGGGTAGAGGATCATGGGTACGGCGCCAAGCACGAGGCAGATTACTTCATCGCCTTAGTGGAGGCGTTGGGCGCGAAGGTGGAAAGCAGGCGGCTAGTAGTGCCCGTCACCGATGTCGAGGTCCAGCAGGCCAGAGCGCTGCTGGGCATAATTGGACCTACAAGACCTCTCATAGCTATGCACCCTGGATCTGGTCCTATCAGCCATGCCAGAAGGTGGCCAGAGGAGAGATTTGCGGCTTTGGCGGACCTGTTATATCACAGGGTAGGTGGGCATCTGTTGCTGTTAGGAGATGCGGAGGAAGCCGACCTGCACACGCGCGTTATTAAGATGATGCGTACTAATATGCCTAAGACCAGTCTGGCGGGAGCGTGTAGCATAAGGGTAACTGCGGCCTTGTTGGCTTCTGTGGACTTGTTCATAGGCAACGATTCAGACCCCATGCAGCTAGCAGTCGCCTCTGGAACCCCTACAGTTGCCATCCAGGTATTATCGCTAAGGCGGCCAATGGCATCGCAGATGACCTGTTGTCTACGGCTATCCTAAGTTATCCCAGACCTATAGTCTTTGCTCCGGCTATGAACCAGATTATGTGGAATAACCCGGCTTTCCAAAGGAACAAGAAGCGGCTTGAAGAGGATGGTCACCGTGTGGTCCAGGTCATACCAACTGTAGAACTAGCTACGGGCCAATACGAAGGATATGCGCCGTCAACGGAGGATCTAATCCTGCAGCTGGCATCTCTACGTATGTCTCAGCTAAGTACCAAGCGGCCTGACACAGCACTAGGGCGAAACCCCGTGGCTAAGCCCCAGCAAGGACCGCAGTAATTCTACCTTCTTCGGTATGTCTAGATTAAGAAATAAGTCAGCAACTCTAATGTGATAAGGCGGACAGCTGTTGTGCAGGGATTCGATGATCTGAGAGATATCTGGCGGCGGTCAATTAGACATACACGGGTGCAGGGACTACAATCGATAGTATGAGCACAGGAAGCGACAGCACGAACAGGGTGGGCACCGGCCAGATGGCGGCCATCTATACGCGCACGCCTGTAGGGTCCGATCGCGACAGGACCACTCCGGAGAGGCAGTGGGAGATGTGCGAGGAGCTGGCGGTGGACCTGGGATACGACACCAGCGAAGAGCTCGTGTTTACGGATTCCGGACCCCCGACGAGCGACACACGCCCGGGGCTGATGGCCCTCATAAGGGCGCTTGCGGAGGGCAGGGCGTCAGCAGTTATTGTGGACCGGCAAGCTGCTCGATATCATCCTCGAGCGGCTCCGCAAGCGACACATACAGGTATACGTCGCGAGGATGCCCCTCGGCTATAGGTACGAGCTGGAATCGGGCAGGATCGTGCAGGAAGATCCGATGGAGAACGCCTAGTGCATCGGCTGGGGCCACAGGTAGGGCCCATGACCTTCGGCTTGCCACGCTCTACAACGAGCCCGTCGATCCAGAGCACGCGTCCGGGTTCTACTGAGCCTATCGTGTCGGGGTGCCAGGCGTGGTAGACAAACCAGAGGTTGCCGTGCCTATCGACCGTGATGGAGTTGTGGCCGGGACCTTGTGCCTCGCACTTCGACCGCAGTATGGGTTCTCCGGCGCCTTCTTGCAGGGCCCGAGCGGGCTCTGGCAGGTGGCGTACCCGTAGGTGTTCAGGCCTAGCCTGTTGCCGTCGTTCTTCCAGTACAGGTAGATCGTGCCGTCATCGTCGCGGAAGGGATCGGCGTCTATCGAGCCGCCCTCCTCCTACTGGCAGATGAACAGCCTCTTAGAACGATCTCTATAAGGTCCCAGCGACTTGCTGCTCTCCGCTATGCCGATACACTGGAGGCCGACCTCGATCCACTCCGCCGTGTAGTACATGAGGTACAGGGTGTTACCAGCCGTCCACTCGGCCATCTCGGGCATCGCATCCGGGCCCTCTTTCCAGTGCACGAGATCCTTTGATATAAGAGTGGGGTAGTGCTTGCCTCCCAAGGTGGTTGAGAAGGCATAGTAAGATCTTCCTCTTTGAGGACGAACGGATCCGGGAAGTTGCTATCGTACACCGGGTTGGTGATCGTCCCTGTCGGGGTGCTCATGGGCGTGGGCGTCTCCTGGGCGTGATGGTGGGGGTGGGCAGGCCCGCGCTCGGTGCTGTGGCGACCGGCGCGGCGGTGGGCATGGGAGATATATTGCCTCGCCCACAGGCGGCCAGCTACAAGCACACAAATATAATCACCCATCCTATGCGCTACATCATCCTGCACATTCCTTCGGATCGGTGGCAGTATAGCATCAGTGCTGCCGTCTGTCACGTGGGATACCACCACGGCCACTCATGCACGCGAGCGAGATACCGTTACTCTGGAGAAGCACACCTCGTCCCACGTGTAGATCCGCAGGTCCGATCCTCCGTTCTGGCGTTTGGCAAAGCGTGCGTCTGCAAGCTCGAAGGTGTGCACCCTCCACTCGTTGCTTGCCCATGGTGGTGATCGTCCCCGCGTCGGTGTACGCCCCACCTAAGGCTCCGGTCGGGTTGTTGGAGTCGTAGTGGATGCCGAACGACTGGCAGGGGGCGTCGAAGTACTCCACCGTGGCGTAGACGGTAGTGCCCCTTTCGTCGTACATGAACGTGTCGTCCACTTGTAAGTAGATGTAGGAGTATTCCCACCTTGTGAACAGCGGCTTGCGGCATTACCGCCCGTAGACTGTGTCTGCCGCTGTTTGCCCATCCTCCTGCTCTATCTGGACCAGCCCGTTCGGCTGGTTGGTCTCTCCGAGGATCACGTACACTTCATCGACATAGGCGTAGGAGCGCTCCACAACGGTCACCTCGAAGCTACGCTCGCGCGATGTTCCGCTGTACTGGAGCTTGACGGCTAGCATGTAGGTGTCAAGATCTGCCCACTCAGGCACGGATACGTCTATAGATATCCTCCTGGTCTCTCCTGTGTCTAGGGTGAAAGAGGTCTGGATTGGGGAAGCCAACCAGCCTTCTGGCACCTCCAGCGACAAGGTAACTTCCAGCCTCTGCTGGGAGTAAGTAGTAACATCCAGCACCGCGGGCATCGTCCTGCCAAGGGAGAGAATGGTCCTTACTGGCTGGATGATCACCTATTGCAGGTACAGCTCGAGCAGTCCATAGAGGGTGTAGGCGTCTACGAACTCCACAACGGCGTTGGGTAGGTCGGAGTGTGTTCTATCGACTACCTACTTGTGCCACGTGGGGCTCTCTAGAATCGTGAGGTGTCCCCCTCTAGCGATGACTCGAGCTCGGCGGCGGCCTCACGAGAGAACGCACGCGGGAGATCCATACCCATTCTGATGTAAGGAGTGTTGCCCACCATACCATGGGCTCGATCTTCTGAGCGGCGAAGCCGTTGGGCGAAAACTGGGAGTAGACGCGCTTGCCTTCGGCGTTCAGGACTGGGGCGAAGCCATCTATGATAAACCCTATGATTAAGAGGTTCCACCGACGGAAATAGGCCTCGCAATGCTCCGTCCATGCCAGCATGCCCGAGGGCAGCCCAGAGAACTCTAGTGGCTCCTGGAGCATCCTGGGATTCAGGTAGCCCGCTCCAGAATCACCAGCGATGAAGAAGCCGTTTGGCGTGCGAGTGACACGCGTGTACACGAGGGCGGGCGACATGCGCTGTGACAGGTTGGGATTAAACTCTCAACGGTGGGTTTGGGGTTCTGGGGGTAAAAATCTGTCGTGGGGTTGTGGGCGAACACCGAGGGGTTGGCCATGCCGTCCAGCCCCTCAGCATCCGCGTCTAGATGGGCGTTATAGGCCGAAGCCTCCTGCACGAATCTCCACTCTGAGGCGATTGGCTCATGCGTCCCGCCCGCTTGCCCATAGGAGGTGTACTTGAAGGCCCAGGGTACGAAGCCATGGATCGCCACCATCCGTCTACTGGTACCCTTGTAGGCGGAGAGTAGGATGGCCTGCAGCGTGCGGAAGTCGGTCCCCAGGGGCTGGTTCGGATCGTCGATCAGGGTCTCATCATCCCAGGGCGATAGATCAAAGAAGAGACTGTTGCAATTCTATCTGTGGCTGGGTGAGCCAGTAGGCGTCAAGGTAAAAAGCTAGCTCGATTGGGTCGCATCTGCCGGTGTCCAGGTATCGAATCTTGGCCCACAGGTAGGCATCGCATTTGGCGCTGCCCCTCGAGGGTACGGATGTACCTGGGATCTTCCCGCTACCTGTGAACAGCGAGGAGCCATCGGGTCTAACTAGCGAAACCTTCATCGGCAGGTGAGGGAATGCGGGATCTCCCTCCGGCACGGCCACATAGTGGTTGCTACGTTGGACGTAGCTGGCACCGCGGGTCCTACACTACAACCCCGCGCACGTGCCAGCGAAACAGGCGCAGGAGTTCGTCCAGATCTCGCACTTGCCTCACCTGCCTGCTGAGCATCTCGCCCTCTAGCCTAAGTAGGTCAAGCCAGTACCCGTCCACGTCGAAGCTCCCGAACTCGTCACGAGTGATGAACCTTACATATTATATGAATCGTCTGGTGCTACCCTATTACTCCAATCTTCGCCCAGCACTGCCCCCTAATAGGTCCTAGAGAAGAGTTGTGTCAAGCAACTTCACAACCATCTAATGGGATATGTCAAATAGCAATACAAACTTACTAACTTTCAACCGATGATAGGACCAGTACCTATTGACTTGATTCTGGTACTGTAAAAAGCCCTCGGCCTACCATGGTAGGTCGAGGGCTAGACAAACACAATTACGCAGGTCTTGTCCCCAAACCACCCTCATACTCAGGTACAGTAGCAGGGTGTCTCGCGGTAGTTATGATCCAATCAACTATTACAGCTACCAGAGAACCCACGGCTATAGGAATTATGTGCAGATCACCAAACGCCGGACCATGAGGATAGAATACCTCAGCCACCCACATCCCCAAGAATGGATAAGCAGCAACTCTCCAGGGCTTCATAGCAAGCTTACCGGGTAAAAGATCATACCACAGCACACCCAGAGCATAGCTAAGAGCCAGCATCAAGAGGAATGTACCTATTTGCATCTTTCTACCTCCCTACTGAATGATCTATGGATAAATGCTACTCTTATTATTATTTTACAATTTATATTATAAAACTACAAAACTTTGCCTATGAATATTCATAGTAAATATGAAATTTGTTTGATAATAACTCACATTCACCAAATGTTCACTTACTCCTTGTGATCTGACCAATAGCGGAAAAGATTATCAGCAATAAAGACGCAGCCATGGAGGGTATCCTCATATTAGGAGGTAGAAACACGCTTACTAACATCAAAAGCAAAGCTAGAAGAATGACAAGTAAATGCTGCTTCATTAAGACTAACCCTATGATCTGATGCAAATAGGTTTAGAGGTGCAAGTTTGAGGCCATTGTTTTATGTCAACTGTCTGCGGCAGGCTCCTGTATCCTTCAATATTATCCTTGCAACGTATTACTCCCACCTGAATAGTTCTATCTCCGTAAGTCCTATGTACACGCCAAAGTTGACAGGGTTCTGATTAGTGCCGAGTACACGCACTTTTCGACTACGCACCGGCTCAAATATAACCGTGTTGAAACCTTCAGATGGTTGTGCTGGATAGCGCAATATCTCTTGCACATCTACCCAACTATTACCATCCCAGTACTGCACCCTATAACCACTTGGCGGTTGGACTCCCCCATTATCGTTATAGAAGAACAAATTAACCCGCGAAAATACCATCTCAACACCAAGATCAACAGCATACCAGTCCTGCGCATTGTGTGAGTTCCAAGACGTCCATCGTGGTGAAGAAGCGTAAGAACCGTCCAAAGGCCCCCAGAGAGTATCATAAGGTGAGGTATATGAAGCTGATGGCGTAATTTCATGACCAGAAAGGAGATTAGCATTGACAACCTCAAGCTCAAGCAGTTGTGATCTCGAATTGCTCGGGAAGATAATTCTGATCTTGCGGGATCTCACTGTATCAAAAGACACTATGTTCCTGCCAGCAACTATTCGATTACTCATCCACCATGGATGAGCAACATCTGCCCAAGAACTTCCCGTCCAATATTGGACTCTGACCTCACTAGGTAATCCTCTTTCACTGAGGTAAAAAGTCACTCTGTTGAAGAGTTTAAGTCTATGGAAGTCTACTCCATAACTAGGATTATTATCACCCACATCTGGTTTCCACATACTCGAGGGCTTTATTGAGCCATCAAGCGGCAACCAAGACAGATCCAAATTAGATGATACAACTGGCTCAGGAGTACCCAGACCAGCTGAAGAACCCTTTGAGTTCCCAGCGATATTACGGGTATTAAAGAGTTCTAGCTCGCTAATTCCAACATACGTACCCCTACCCTTGCGAGACGACACATTCTCAACTCTCACCCGAACCTTATCGGTAAATACGGGGTCAAAAGTCACGGTGTTAGTACCCTCCACAGGAGCACTGCTGGATCTATCCTGATTTTCAACCTCATACCATGCACCATGTTGCCAGTAGAATACTTGGAAAGAGCGTGGTGGTTGAAGTCTAGATCCAAAGGAAACGAAATCTAGGACTAACTTGTTGATCTCTCTTGTATACTCAAACCTTACCTCATACCAATCGTATCTGTGCCCTGAATTCCAGTTACTCCATATTTTGCCGTTGTTAGTATATCCATCCAGAGGTGCCCACAAGTTATCATACTCCGGGAGATTCCAGTCACCATTGAATGTATAGGATGCCTCCGGACTAGGATAGCCTTGTGCTTCAGAATTGAGGGCGATGTTAGGAGTTATCTGCGGCTCCGGAGGATTGGCTCCAAAGATGAGCCCATCAAGCCACAATTTGTACCGACCAGAGCTGCCATGTGTAGCAATCTCGATTGAGCGCACATGCGATATATCAGGCTGTCCATAGGAAGTTCTTACCCAGTCGGCATTCCCACTTAATGGTATCTGCAGCCACTGCCATCCATCACGAGCTTCTGAATAAGGTACCGTTGAAGGGTTCAGGTAGTTTATCCTGGGTGTATACTCAAGGTAATTAGAGTCATCAGTCATAAGCCTGATCACAGGCTGTGGATCATTGAAGCCTCCCACAACCTCATGTGCAAAGCTGATCCATAAGGCAACATAGTCTTTATCAGAAAGATCCCATGTACCATCTGGAGCAAAGTAACTCCAGATACCTGTTGCAGCATTGCTCTCAATGCGAACTGAATCATCCCCCACTACTCTGTGATCTGAATCAATCTTGATATAAGCATAGGGGGCCTCTTCCTCAATGACGAGTGGTGACCAGCCGTCAAGGGTAGAGCCATCAGAAATAAGCTGAGTACCAACTCGTATGTTATCTACCCACCAGCCTGGCTCATCAACGCCCGGATCAGTCACATAGCGGAAAGCAAGCAACAACGTCTGCCCCGCATACTGTGAAAGGTCAAACGTCTCTATGCGCCATCCCCCAGATTCACCTGTAAATCCAGGAACGTTGTCTTTGACAAGCTGAATAGCATCATTCGCTGTCTGGGTAGTAGTATGTTCATTAGCCAGGCTGCGGAAAGTGTGGCCTCCATCCGTAGAGACCTGCACAAAGCCAAAGTCATAGCCTTGCTCTATTTGATAATACGTATCAAACGAGAGCGTAGGAGAGCCTTCAGGAACTACTACTTCCCGCGCAATACCACGGTCCAGATTCGGTGCTGCACCAGATCTGAGAGCTGGATTACCAATCCTATCAGGCGGGCTAGGATCAACCACCCACTCTACTGTTCGTGCTGGTATCTTGGCTTGCCATGATGAGGGATCCACCCCTTCAGTACCCACCTCAGTACCTTTGAGAGTGACATATACATCAAACCAAGTCAGATCCGCTAGATGTCCATTGTTTACTGTCAGACCGACTCTGTAAAAACCTGGGTCAACGTAGGTATGCGTCACTAATGGGGACTCAGATATATCACCATCTCCCAGATCCCAACGGAACATAAGTTCTCTGCCCTGAGGATCGCTACTGGCAGAAGCATCAAAGGTAACAGGCTCGCCAACATAGACTGTACGAGCGGATATTGTAGCATGAGCCTCTGGAGCCTTATCGTCCATGGTGGCTTCTCGCTCAAAGATGTCCGATACGTTGGACCCCCTATAAATAGCTCCCTGGCCATTGCCTGTTAATACATTCCCAGCAAGATCCACCCAACGCGTATCATACATGTAGATGCCATATGTCGCGTTGTTTTCAATGCGGTTCTGCTGGATGATCCAGTGATAGGCCTCATATCCAGGCTTGTAGCCAATGGCCACACCTACGTTCTTGTTGTCATGGACGTAGTTGCCGCTCATGATGAAGTGACTGCTGCTGCCGTGCACCACCGCGATACCAGCGTTACCAAACGGCTCGGGGGCGTTAGCTTTGATCGTACCGTTGTAGGCTGCCTCATTACCTATAAGTACTGTATGATCAGAGCCTCCTAGCCAAAAGCCATAGCTGGAGTAGTTGCCTTTATTGCGGATAAAGATGTTGCCGGGTGACCAGCACTCCCAGGCATTGTTATGAGCATAGGATGCATCATTACCCTCAAAGTAGTTGCCCGTACTAAGGTAGCCGTTGAGAGGGCGGATAAATACCCCATCACCACCATGGGTGAAATCGTTGTACAGGAAGCGATTATCGTTCGACCCGGTTTCAATCAAAACACTAGTAGAATCTCGTGCATGAACTTCCCCAGGAGCTACTCGTATACCATAATTCATCACGTTGTTCTCGATTAGGTTGCGGGATGAAGCCCACATCTTGAGACACACGTTCGAGCAATGCGAGAAGTAGTTATCTCTTATCGTATTTTCGTTACTATATCGAAGGTGAAGACCGTTCCAGACGCGCTCCCCCCTGTTATTCGTTATAGCGCTTCTATGCACACTAACCAACATCACCGCACCAAAGTTAGGTCCATCTCCCCAGCCAAAGTCTGGGTCTGTGTAGTTGTCAGAAAAGTTGTTGCCAGTAATCGTCCAATTTTGACCGTTAGTCACTTTCAATCCAAGCTGAAATCCCTTAGCGGTGAGATTCTTGAGAACTACGTTTGAATGACCCGTAGATGTCACAGCAGTTCCAAGAAAACTCTCTGGATCTCCAGCTCTACCAGGACCAACGAGGACTGCCCCATTACCATCAACTGTAATGTTATCAGCCGCTATAACTATCCCCTCACCGTTAGGGAAATAATACTCACCAGGACGGAAAGTCACGTCTTGTGTAATTACCATCCCAGGAGTAGGCACAACAAGTTCTTCCTGAGCATGCACCACATCGAGTCCTACACTAAGGTTGTTAAACAACAATAAGGCTACCAGAATAATCCCTGCTGTCAATGAACGCCTTATATTGGTTAGGTGCTTCATATCAATCGCCTCGGCTATATATGCATAAAAGATACATTAACACTATAAATATTGCAATAAGTTATTAGGACGAATCTTTTAGAGAACTTCTGAGTATATGGGGTGTATACTATATTGCTGCAAGCGCAAAGATCAAAATACCTGATGGAAAACTAGACTTATGGAAATCGTATCTATCGATAGCCTGCAAGAAGCACTCAGAAAGAATAACTACATAGCTGATAGGGGTTTAGCAACATCTCTTTTCCTGGCACTACGCCTTGGGAAGCCTTTGTTGCTGGAGGGTGAGGCTGGAGTAGGTAAGACCGAGGTAGCAAAAGTAATGTCTCAGATCCTCGAGACAGATCTGATTAGACTACAGTGCTACGAAGGGCTTGATGTATCCCAAGCAGTTTATGAATGGGACTATGCCAGGCAGATATTGGAGATCAGGATACTCGAATCCGAAGGTTTAGACAGGCATAGTACGCTAAGAGAGATATTTAGCGAGGAATTCCTGATAAAAAGGCCTCTATTACAAGCTATAGAGTACTCTTCAACACATGCAGGTAAGTTCCCCGTCTTGCTAATAGATGAGGTAGACAGATCGGATGAAGAGTTCGAAGCTTTCCTGCTAGAGATATTGTCAGACTTTCAGGTCACGATACCAGAGATCGGAACGATCAAAGCACAAGCCAGACCACTAGTAATACTTACGTCTAATCGTACCAGAGAGCTACACGATGCCCTCAAGAGGAGATGCCTATACTACTGGATAGACTATCCTTCTATAGAAAAAGAAGAGGAGATAATTCGAGTCCGAGTCCCTGGTATAGAACGGGAATTTGCTCGTCAAATAAGTAGCTTCATGCATAGACTTAGGACCATGGATCTGTACAAAGTACCAGGCGTTGCCGAGAGTATAGATTGGGCATCAGCATTAGTAACTCTCAACCACTCTAAGTTAGATCCTGAAACGATTAATGAAACTATTGGCACTTTGCTCAAACACCAAGAAGATATCCTCAACGTCCGTCGCGAGCTAGAGAACTTGAACCAAGTAACATTGGTCAGAAATGAATGAGTTGAGAGAAAATCTAGATTTATCATCTATCACGATAGGAAACCACATACTGATAAAGCTACTTGGTTTCACTAGGTATTTAATGAATAGCGGCGTTCAAGTAGGACTATCCCAAGTAGTAGATTTTGTGCGTGGAGTAGCCCTCACTTCGCTGCAAGAAGAAGATATAAGAACAGTGGGTCTATCGACACTAATAAACAGGAAAGAAGATATAGATAAGTTCAATGCGGCCTGGGAAAACTACTGGCAGGGAGAAAAGATAGACCAGGCAGGGAGTTCTCTCCCATCTCAAGCTCACAAGAGCGATGGATTGCTACCTCGGATAAATAACGAATCCACCGCCGTGCGTAACAATCTACCGATACAGCCTCAAACTATAGATATAAGCCATGACACTGATAACAACAATGAAACACCCAACAATCTGGCAACATTGTACAGCCCAGACGAGATACTGCGGCACAAAGATTTTTCGAAGCTGTCTCCAGACGAGCTGCTAAGAGCTCGAAAGCTCATCCAGCAAATGAGGTTACAGATGCCGCTACGAAGATCGCGTAGATTGGTTCCATCTATAAAAGGTAGGAAGCTAGATATCAGAAAGTCCATACGAAACCAGATAAAGTATAGGGAACTGATAAGTACCAGCTGGAAAGATAGAAAATTCAAGCCCAGAAAGATAGTTTTACTATGCGACATTAGTGGGTCCATGGCTCCATACGCCAGTATGTTAATACACTTTATGTATACGCTTCGTCAGGACAATGCAGCGATTGAAACCTTCGTGTTTGGAACGAAGCTCACCCGCATAACAAAGCTCATGCAGAGCAAAGATATCGACAAGGTATTGAAGAGGGTATCAGAGGAGGTTCAGGATTGGGCAGGTGGTACTAGGATTGGTGAATCTCTGCACACTTTCAACACCCGCTGGGCAAGAAGAATGCTCCAGCAGGGTGCTATTGTAATAATAATCAGCGATGGATGGGATTGTGGAGACGTCGATCTTCTATCAAGGGAAATGGCCCGTTTACAAAGATCAAGCTATCGACTAATATGGTTGAATCCACTACTTGGGACCCCTGGATATGAGCCTCTTACAAGGGGAATAAGAGCTGCTATGCCTTTCATTGATGATTTTATGTCGGTGCACAGCCTAGCTAGTCTAGAACACCTGGTTAAGCTCCTCAGAGAGATACCATCAGTTAGAAGCCCCAGAAAGCAGGCTCCTGGACTTCTAATCTAGTTGACTTAGAACTAAACTCCTATTAGGATATTCAAGCATCCTTGCAGTTTGGTCTAGCACACATCAATCTCCGGAGGCTGAGTATGGCTTATTCATCCCTCATAGGTGCCAGAGTAAGAAGAAAGGAAGATCCCAGGCTAATAACAGGAAGATCAACATATGTAGGGGACCTCAGATTACCAGGCATGTGCTATATCTCTTTTGTGAGAAGCCCCTACGCACATGCCAAAATCAGGCACATAGACACAACAGAGGCCATTAACGTACCAGGGGTGGTGGCGGTATTCACCGGAGAGGATCTGATAAATGACTACGAACCTATGCCTATGTCGAGCTCGGGCGAAGGAGAGGCTCCAGATAGCTCCCAGGAGACCAGCCATACCCACTACGCAATTTCCATAGGAAAGGTACGCTATGTAGGTGAGATAATTGCTGCGGTAGTTGCAGAAACTCCGGAAGCAGCCACAGATGCAGCTTCTAAGGTGCAGGTGGATTGGGAAGAGCTCCCAACCGTAGCTGATATCGAAGCTGCTCTAAGTCCAGAGGCTCCAAGACTGTACGATAACACCAATAGTAACGTTGAACACGTATGGCGATACTCGAACGGAGATGTAAATGGAGCCTTCAAGAGCGCGCACAAGATAATAAAACAGCGAATGATTAATCAGCGCCTAGCTGGCATACCAATGGAAGGTAGAGCCGTAGTTGCTTCTCCTGATCCAATGGTAGGCGGTGTAACTGTATGGTCCAGTACTCAGGCCCCTCACCTATCGAGGGGTGATATAGCCAAAGTACTCCGATTACCCGAAAACGCAGTAAGGGTAATAGCCCCTGAAGTAGGAGGAGGATTTGGGGTCAAAATAGGTATATATCCGGAAGACGTAGCTCTCGCGGCTATTGCGCGTCGTCTTAACATACCAGTTAAATGGGTGGAAACAAGAAGCGAGAACCTTATGGCCACCACACACGGTAGGGCACAGATAACTACACTTGAAGCTGCAGTAGACAAAGATGGTAAAGTACAGGCTCTCAAAATGCATATTCTTGCAGATGTGGGAGCATACCCGGTAGCTCCAGGAATAGCAGAGCTAACAGGTAGAATGAGTACTGGAGTCTATGATATCCCGGCGGTTGAGATTGAAGCCACCTGCGTTTACACGAATACCACCCCTGTGGCGGCATACAGGGGCGCTGGTAGACCAGAAGCTGCTTATTATATAGAACGTATGATGGATATCATTGCTGATGAGCTAGGCCTAGATCCTGTAGAGATCAGGCGTCGCAATTTCATTCCACCTCATGCTTTCCCCTACAGAACCGCAACTGGAGAACTCTATGACAGTGGAGAATATAATAAAGCTCTTACGAAAGCTCTTGAGTTGGCGGACTACAATAGCCTAAGGAAAGAACAGCGAAAGCTAAGAGATCAAAACAGCAACATTCTAATAGGAATCGGTATCTCGTGTTATGTCGAGATGTGCGGTTTTGGTCCATATGATAGTGCCATAGTAAGGGTAGATCCCAGCGGAAACGTAACGGTTTTCACAGGCATATCTCCTCATGGTCAGGGACAGGAAACAACATTTGCTCAAATCGTTGCTGATACACTAGGTGTAGACTATGAAAAGATAATAGTAAGGCACGGCGATACAAGAGAGACTCCCCAAGGTATGGGTACCATGGGAAGCCGCGGTTTAGTGGTAGGAGGTTCAGCTCTGGTAAGGGCTGTCGATAAAATACGTGAAAAGGCAACAAAGATAGCTGCTCACATCTTGGAAGCAGCACCAGAAGACATAGAAGTATTGAAAGGCAAATATCAGGTAAGGGGAGTACCGAGTCGTAGAGTGACATTTGCAGAAATAGCATCCAAAGCTTACAGTGGTGACCTACCCGAAGGAATGGAACCTGGTTTGGAGTCCGTGGACTTCTTCACCCCCCTAGAGCTTGTGTATCCCTTCGGAGCGCACGTAGCAGTAGTAGAAATAGAGAAAGATACGGGGGTCATACGCCTTCGAGATTACGTTTCGGTAGATGATTGTGGAAGAAGAATAAGTCCTATGCTTGTAGAAGGTCAGGTACATGGCGGTCTGGCTCAAGGCATATCACAAGCGTTATATGAAGCAGTTGTATACGATTCTCAAGGCCAGTTACTAACTGGAACATTGATGGACTACAATGTACCGCGAGCCACGCAACTCCCCAGCTTTATAACCGATAAGACTGAAACCCCTACACCTCATAACCCTCTTCAAGCAAAGGGCATAGGAGAAGCAGCCACTATAGGCTCTACTCCAGCAGTAGCAAACGCAGTAGTGGATGCATTAGAGCCTTTCAGCATAAGACATATAGACATGCCCTTCTGGCCAGAGAAGATCTGGAGGATTATAAACTCCTCATCTCATTAGCCTGAGGAATCGGATGATCTCTGGATAAGTTTATTGCTCAATACCTCCGTCGTATACGACGGAGGTATTATTATGGGTTCATCACCAAAAGATGTACTTGCACCTGTCATGAAAGTATGTTAGCTGTTTCCAGCCGAACCCGCAGTGCAAAACGCTGGATATTTCGGTATCCGTATCCCCGACGTTTCATCAGCTTGATCTTGTTATTCGTTCCCTCCATCTTCCCATTCGAATAATGGGATAAAATGCACGATATCATTTCGTCTGTTCGTTTGACGAGTGATTTTGCGATGGCACGAACAACGGAACAAGGACAAAACAAATACCGATGAATCCAAGCCTTCAAGCGTCGTTTCGCCTGTTGCTCATCTTTGCTTTTGAACACATAGCGAACATGTTGGAGCGATTGGTAAACAGACTTTAAGTAATCGCTTTCATTATACCATTCTCGTATGATTTGACGTTCCTCCTCCGTCAATTTCTCTGGGCATTGGCTCAATAAACGGCAAACGTAACGAACATTTCCGTGTTTCTTGCCTCCTTTGCCCAAATATTTGCGACAACGTTCTAACGCATCGGTAAACAGCTGAATGACATGGAAATAGTCGACGACATGTGTCGCCTCTGGGCAAACCCGTTGAATCGCTTTTTTCATCGCTGGAGCCAAGTCACTCACGACATACTGAACGGAACGAGACACATGAGCCAATGCACGCCCAATGGCTTCCTCGTTCTTTCCTGCTTCCATGGCATACACTTCTCCCGTTTCGGCATCCATGATCGCCACTCCATAGTCGTGCCCTTTTCGAAAAGCAAACTCATCGACACAAACCGCCTTTGGTTGGACGTCATTCGATAGGAAGGAAGGGGCATGGGTATAAAACCATCGTTCAACGGTCGTGTAAGGAAGCTTGAGCATACGAGCCACCGCCTGAATGGATGTTCCGATGCAAGATTGCGCGACCCATCGCTGAAAAGCATCCGTCGCCACACTTCGAGGAGAGATGGCTGGATACGACGTGCTGAACGTCACGCCACACGTGCTACAACGTCTGCGCTCGACAGGAAGTTCGATCCAAAAAATTCCGATTCGCTGAGCATAGCCATGCATCCATTGCTTCTTTTTGTCTGTCATTTTGATCGTGCGCTTCAAGCAGACAGGA
Source organism: Thermobaculum terrenum ATCC BAA-798 (assembly GCF_000025005.1). Taxonomy (NCBI): domain Bacteria; kingdom Bacillati; phylum Chloroflexota; class Chloroflexia; order Thermobaculales (SeqCode); family Thermobaculaceae (SeqCode); genus Thermobaculum (SeqCode); species Thermobaculum terrenum. Next base: position 1,234,370 of record NC_013525.1, on the reverse strand, counting down.
CATAACGGGCATTGTTCGGGTAGAGACAGTTCGAAAATCCAACGTTCCCCTTCTTTTCGCATCTTTTGAATCAAAACATCTGGTCAATCGATGAGTTCTTTGATAAACTGAGAGTACATGCGAATTTCCCTCCATGGTTCGGTTTGGTCACCTTTACCATACAGGAAAATTCGCATTTTTTGTACCCTCTATGCACACCTACCTTAAATGATCAAGTACAACTTGTGGTGAAGAGCCTATTCTTTAACTTTTAGCAATCGCATGCTGTTTAATGTTACGATTAATGTTGCTCCCATATCCGCAAATACCGCTAACCATAACGTTAACCAACCAGGCACAATTAACAGTAATGACAATGCCTTAATCCCTAAAGAGAAAGTAATGTTTTGCTTAATAATCGCTAAAGCTTTGCGGCTCAATTTAATCGTATATGGCAATTTGCTTAAATCATCAGACATTAAGACAATATCGGCTGTTTCTAGGGCTGTATCGGTTCCAGCACCACCCATTGCCACACCAACGGTTGAAGCTGCAAGAGCTGGTGCATCGTTCACACCATCTCCAACCATCGCAACACTTCGATACTTGTCGCGAAGCTCTTTGATGAAATTCAGTTTATCTTCTGGAAGTAAATCGGCTTTAATATCGGAAACACCGACTTGTTTTCCGATGGCTTCGGCTGTTCTTTGGTTATCTCCCGTCAGCATCACCGTTTTTTCAATACCGACTTGATGAAGTTTTCGAATAACCTCTTTGGATGATTCTCTTATTTCGTCTGCCACGGCAATTAACGCCAGAATTTCTTTTTCCGTCCCTAATACCATGACCGTTTTCCCTTGTATTTGAAGGGTTGTAATTTGTTCTTTTATTTCTGATTGGATGCCATTTGGAAGAAGTTCTTCAAAAAGACCTGGACTTCCGACATAATACATTGCGTTATTTACTTTGGCTTTGACCCCTTTACCTGTAATGGATTGGAATTCTTCAACCGATACATCATTAAAATTCAATCCATCTTCTTCTGCTTTTCTTATAATGGCGGAAGCAAGTGGATGTTGTGAGCCTTTTTCAATGGCTGCTGTAATGGTCATTAGTTCATTTTCATTGCCATTATAAGTGACTACATCGGTGACGGAAGGAATACCTTTTGTTAATGTTCCTGTTTTATCAAAAGCAATCACTTTTAAGTTTCCTGCTTCCTCTAAATAAATACCACCTTTAATTAACACACCGTTTTTCGCTGCATTTCCAATGGCAGTTACAATCGAAACAGGCGTGGAAATAACCAACGCACACGGACAACCAACCACTAATACAGCTAGACCTCGATAAATCCATTCGCTCCAATCAGCACCCATAAATAATGGAGGAATAACGGCTAGTAAAAGAGCAAAAATGATAATGGCTGGTGTATAGTATTTGGCAAAACGATCTACAAACGCTTGAGAAGGTGCTCGTTCTGCTTGAGCTTCTTCCACTAAATGGATGATTTTCGAAAGAGTTGTATCTTCCACTCGTTTTGTAACTTTTACTTCCAATAACCCTTCTTCATTCAATGTTCCTGCAAAGACTTCATCACCGACTGTTTTGGTTACTGGAACACTTTCTCCCGTAATGGCAGCCTGATTTAGCGTAGATGTACCCTTGATGACGATTCCATCCATCGCTAATTTCTGACCAGGCTTTACGATCATAATATCTCCGACTTGAATATCGTCAACAGGGACCATCATTTCTTCATTTCCTCGACGAATTAATGCTTCTTTTGGAGCAATATCCATCAACGATTCAAGGGATTGACGAGCTTTATCCATGGAATAACGCTCTAAGGCTTCGCTAATGGCGAATAGAATAACAACCGTTGCACCTTCTCCCCATTCACCAATCGCTGCAGCTCCTAAAATCGCCACTGTCATCAGCGTATTCATATCAAAATTCAATCGAACTAGGTTTTTGAAACCTTTTATAAATAACGAATATCCACCGATTAAAATTGCTGCAGCATATCCAATTGTCGCAAAGATATGCTCTTCTCCGTATTGCTTCCCTAAAAACCAACTGATCACAAGCAAAACGGCGGAAATATACACTTTAATGTTCTCTTTTTGCTTCCAAAAAGGTTCACGCTTGACTGATTTTTCTTTATCTTCCCGAACCTTTAAGTTTTCAAAAGCTCCTGCTTTTTCTAATTCTTCGATGGTTGTTGTACCCCAAACGGTAATTTTAGATGCTCCAAAGTTTACTTTAGCATCTTGAACACCGGGCAATGATTTTACATTATTTTCAAACTTTGCCGCACAGTTTGCACAAGTAAATCCTTGAACACGGTAGGTTTTCGCTTCTGATTTAGATAATTTTGCTTGTTGTTCAGACACGGACTTTCACCTCTTTATCATGTACTAACGCAATCATGATTAACTGCTTAATATGGTCATCATCCAGCGAATAAAATGCTAGCTTTCCTTCTTTTCGATACTTTACAATCCCTTGTTTATAAAGAGTCCGTAAATGATGGGAAGTGGTTGCAACAGAAGCCCCAATGATATTGGCAATATCACATACACATAACTCTTCATCTTGGCAAAGTGAATAGGCAATTTTTGCCCTATTTTCATCTGCCAGTGCTTTAAACAACAGGACAACACTGGATATATCTTCTTTTTGCAATTCCCCTTGTATTCGATTGACTTTTTCTTCGTCATAACAATAAATTTCACATGTATCTTTCTTACTCATTCATTATCCCCCTTTCATATTCAAATTTCCGTTTGAATATATTATACCTCATTTCTTTTATTATTCAAACATTTATTTGAATGAAAAACAAAAAAGAATTGGATGTAAAAAATCAACCTAATATTTACCAGGCATTTCATTTAATTAGCTACATCAAAAAATTCTATTAGCTAAAAACAATAAATATGCGTTTAAGCCGCTAATCACAATAGCTGACATCACTCTATATTGTTTTTCGCTAGCTTTCATTTCCCCATGATGGATTTGAGAGGTTTCAATTTGAATGGTTGTATGCAGAATCTTAAATTTTTCTTCAATCATGTGAATGGCATCTTGTAAAACCTTTTGGCTGTCTTGATGATCTTCAATCAAAATATGGCAACTTAATGAGTCCAATCCTGAAGTAATGGTCCAAATATGAAGGTCGTGAACGTCAACCACTCCTTCAATACTTTCTAAGGCTTTTTTCACTTCATTTTGGTCAATGGTAATGGGCGTTCCTTCCATCAAAATGTGAACCGTATGTTTAATAACTCTCCAAGCACCTTTCAAGATTAATAAGGCAACCAAAATGGAAATAATGGGGTCTGCGACATACCAATCAAAGATCCACATGACAATCCCAGCGATGATAGCACCTACGGAACCCAAGGCGTCACCGATCACATGAAGATAAGCGCTACGAAGATTGACATTATTTTTCACATCCCCTTTTCTCATTAACGCCCAAGCACTTAAAAGATTGGCAAACAGACCAATGGACGCAATGATCATCATAGAGCCGCTAGCTACCGTTGGTGGGTTGTAAAAACGTTCAATTGCTTCCCAAATAATAAATCCAGCGATTACAAACAAGGTAACTCCATTAAATAAAGCGGCTAAAATTTCAAAACGATAAAAGCCATACGTTTTATTGGGGGAAGCTGGTTTGGTGGCAAACCAAATAGCAACTAGACTAAGAACAAGTGAACTGGCATCACTAAGCATATGACCAGAGTCAGAAAGAAGAGCTAGACTGTTTGTGATTAAACCTCCAAAAAACTCCAATAACATAATTCCAATGGTAATGAGAAGTGCAATCGTAAGCCCTTTTTTATTCCCTTCTCTACTGTGATCATGATGGTGTCCGTGGTGATGGTGATGACCATGGTGGTCGTGAGAATGATGGTGGTGATGATGCATGATAAAACGTCTCCTATTCTTGAGTTAGAATTGCTTCACTCGGTGTGTCATCACCAGAGGCCACAGAAGGAATATCCTGATTATCTAGTAAGCTAGACTTTATACGCTCATGTATCTTGGAAAGGGCGCACACTTGATGCTAAGTTTGTCCAAGCACTCTTGCGAGTACCTGTTAGTTAGCTTTGCTAGGTTATCTTTGACTTGAGCTTGGAGTCCCTCTACTCGCTCAAGATTTGAACTGATATCCTGAGAAGTGCATAGAGATCTTCACGGGTTGTGGCATTTTGCATCCAATCTTATAGAGCTCAGTCCTATAGCTGGCCTGAGTTGCACTCAAGAAGAAACCATAAACTTATATCCCACTCTAGGTAGAACGACTATGTTGCCCAGCGATTCACTAGGCATGCCTAGCTTTCTGCGAATATGGCTTATATGAGTTTTAAGCAGGGATTCATCTCCCTCATCGTATCCCCAAGCATACTCAACCAGTCTAGAAGAAGGCACCACTCTACCAGCATTTGCAACAAGTATATAGAGCAGCTTGAATTCTGTAGGAGTCAAGTGTATTTCCCTATCATCCAGAAGAACCTCATGTGTATCTCTATCAAGGGATAGTGGTCCGGATACCAACTTACCTGAAAAGTCAACGCTAGAAGCACTTGAATTGCGCTTGGCAACAGCTCGTATCCGCATAGCCAATTGTCTATGACTGAAAGGCTTAGTCACGTAATCGTCTGCGCCTATATGGAACCCTTGAACTATATGGTCCTCATCGTTTAGCGCAGTTAGTAATATCACAGGTGTATTGGATTGCTCCCTGATACGCTTGCAGACTTCAAAACCGTTCATCTTGGGCATGTTCGCATCGAGAACCACGACATCGGGATGATCCATTTGCCATCTACGTAGAGCTTGCAATCCATCACTTGCTGCTATTACATTGAAACCCTCCCTTCTTAACGCATAGGCTGTGACATCAAGCATATCCAAATCATCGTCAGCTACTAAGACCTTCACTTTGTCCCCTCCATGATTCCTAGATACTTGCAAAAAGTCTGCTACAGGACTTAGGATTCTTATCCAGGGCTAGCGGGATACGAAACCAGAACGTTGTTCCTACCCCTCTGGAGCTCTGTACCCCCACAACCCCTCCATGCATCTCTACTATCGCTTTCACGATGGAAAGCCCTAACCCTTGCCCCTTAGAATAAGACTCTCTGCCAACGCTACCTCTGAAAAATGATTCGAACACCTTATCTAACTCTGAAGAATCCATACCTGGTCCGTGATCTCGGACCCTTGTTTCGACAAAGCCATCTCTCTCCAAAACTTCGACTTCTATCTGATCGCCATCAAGAGAATAGTTAATTGCGTTACTAAGCAGGTTGATCAGCACATGTTTAATCCTGACTTTATCCGCCCAAGCCGGAGACAATTCATCGGGGGCAAGCAGTAGGATCCTTTTATGTTTCTGGTTAGATATCGGCTCCAAAATCTGAATTGCTTCATGAACACATTCAACTATAGATACGGGCTCTAGCTTCAATACCAATCTTCTATCCACAATGGAGGTCCAAGTTTCAATATCCTCGACCATAGTCTTAAGCCAGTTGACGCTGCTTTTTAGATGGGTTATTAGCCCCTTACATTCGTTGCTTTCTTGCGACTCATCAAGCAGTTCTGCAATCAAGCTGATAGTAGAAAGAGGCACCTTCAACTCATGAGAAAATCTAGCCATGGCCTGTAAATCCTTATTCTTTAGAGGGTTGAAGGAGTTAGAAGTACTGCAGGTTGACCCAATTAGGACATTACTCATCTGAAGCCCCTTTCTATTAGCATCGTGCTTGTTGCAACAATGAGCATACTGCAAGGGGCCAAGAACTTCATCACCTAAAAAGGTAATTTTCAAGTAACTAAAATTGTGAATTTTTGGTTTAAGGAGACTCTAATTGATAGACAATATTGTCGAGGATATCCAGAAAGTCATCTAAGGTTATATCCTCATAATAGGATTGAACCTTCCCATTGAGGTAAAGAATAGAGCTCTTCCCGTTATAGTAAAGGGTTATCCAAAAGGTAGGTATGTCTGTGCACTTGAGGGATAAGCTCTCTAGCGGGAGGTTAGATATCACTAGGATCTTCTTGCCAAAATCACAACATCGATTTGGTAAATTTTCAGGTTCGATACACACAACTTCAAGCTTGGGCCGAAGCCTGTATATCGCACCTGATATGGCTTCTCTATAGACTCTAGGACTGTTAGCAACCACTACGACGGGCTTCTCAATGGTTTCCATGATATCACCTGTGAAAAATAGCTCATATCTTACCCGTTGTAAGTCAGAATAAATAAAGATTAGTATGATTGAGTATTATTGAAGTAGATGCTTTGGTTTAACCTCCGTGTAGGTTCGATTTTTTTACGATATTTTTATACGGAAGGAGTAAAGCAAGATTTATAAGCTTATAGCTCCATGCCTGAGTGCAAAGAGTACAGCCTGTAGTCTAGAATTAGTGTCTAGCTTACGTAGGATGTTATTAGCGTGCTTGTGAGCTGTATCTACAGTTATGTTGAATCTTGCGGCTATCTCCTTATCGCTTAGACCCTCTGCTATTGCTTGTAATATCTCCCTCTCCCTATCAGTGAGTTGTCCTATCTTATCTCTGGCGTTTGCATCCTCTATCCTGGCTCTGCCAGCTAGAAGTAAAAGCTCAGCTATTTCCTGAGGGCTATGAATTGAACCACCAGCTGATATGCATCTAATAGCTTGAATTATGTCTTGTACTCTGGACAGCTTTAACATTACCCCATCAGCACCGGCATCTATAGCCCGAGCTAAATCTAGCTTGTTCATACTGCCGGTCAACACTAATACATGGCAAGCAGGATTCGATGACTTTATCTCCCTTACAAAATCTACGCCGTTACCATCCGGTAATCCTAAATCCAGCAGTACAAAGTTGACACTTTGTATATACTTCCTAGCCTCTTCTATGCTACCGGCCTGGGAAATAACGCTAATATCCTCCTCTATGCTGCAAATTAGAGCCAAAGCCTCTCTAAATGCTGTGTGATCGTCTACAAGCAAAAGCCTGATCATGTTACCACCCGTTCCAGGTAGAAAGAAAAAATAGAACCTTTGCCAAGTTGAGAAGACACTTCCAGATCTGAACCATGCAGCTGGATTATGCGCCTAGAAACATATAGTCCTAGACCGAGGCCCGGCAATTTCTTGCCTAGAAGATCCCTACCACGTCCGAATTTGCGAAAAATCTTGTCCATATCGTCAGGATGTATACCAGGGCCTTGGTCTACAACTTCCAATTTAGCCTTATCCTCTAATATGTTAGTTCTAATCAATATAGGGCTGTTTCTGTGAGAATACTTAGCGGCATTGCTAAGCAAATTCCTCATTACCTGACCTATTCTTTCTCGATCAGCAAGAACTAACACATCTGTATCGCCAACTACTTCTATAGGATGATATTCCGATAACAAAGATTGAGCATAAATATAAGCATCCATGACTATTTCCTTCAGGCTAACCGGCGATAACGAAACCTCAAAATCGCTCTTCTCATATTCTGAAGCATTGTATACATCGCCGGCTAGGCTAGCAAGCACATCTACCTCCCGCTTTATGACATTCAACAGATTCTTATGGCGCATGTTAGAGTTAGCTTGTTCTATGACATCTAGTACAGCCCTGATCGCTGCAATTGGAGAGTTAAGCTCATGGGCGATCATAGCGCTGAAATCAGCCCTCATTTGAGCTAGCTCTCGTAGCCTTCTAGTTTGCTCCTGCTCAATAAGCAACAACCTCTCTTGCTGCTCCTCCATACGCTTTCGATCAGTAATATCCGTATCCACATGCAGCACGCTTGCAGGTAGGCCATCCTCATCTCGCTGTAAAGCCTTGTGGCTCAAGATAGTCAGGTGCTTACCATCACGAGTATTGACGCGCAACTCCCCATCCCAAAAACCTACATTCTTCAGGCTACTATATATACTGGCATCTACGGACTTATCCGTATTTATCAAAGAACTAAGAAGCTTGCCCTTTGCTTCCCCCTTGGTCCAGCCGTACATTTTCTCCGCACCATGGTTCCAATAGATAACAATGCCAGTGTCAAACTCAGTAGCTACTACAGCCACGGGAGCCATATCCAGCATTTGGGCCTGTCTTCTCAGCAATGAGGACTGAACCTTTACAAGCTTCTCTATCTTTGTCCTGCGAGTTACATCTCTTAGAATGCATACAAATACGGGAGATTCATCAAGACCGCTGACTCTGGATAAACTGAGTTCAAGATGCAGGTCCGCACCATCCCTGCTGCTCCCCATAAGCGTCATATCATATGCTACGGGCTCCTCATCATTGGATAGGGGAAGCCATTCTTCGGTAAACCCCGGAACAAGCACCTCTAACCGCTTACCTGTTATCTCCTCAGCCTTGTATCCAAATATAGCCTCAACGGCTGGATTACAAGATAGTATGCGTGTATCAGCCGACAGGGTGATGATACCGTCGAGCGCCGACTCAAAAATCATTCGATATTTTTCTTCGCTCTGTCTGAGCGCCTCCTCAAATCTCTTACGGCTAAGAAGAGCACCTAAATACGAGGCAGTCAAGCACGCCAAATCAATGCTCTGTGCAGTCATTTCAGGTTTAAGACTGAAAAAGTGGAGAACAACTATAGGCTCATTCTTATAGTAGATAGGTATAGCTATTTCGGCTCCCAACCCTACTCCAGAGCTAGATCCATGCTGAACATTATGTTCAACTAATACCCTTCTTTCCCTAATAGCTTGGGAGGCTAAAGATTCCCAAAAGCCTCCTTCCTTGCTTAGTGTAAGCTCCGCTGATGATCCTCGATGCCATGAAGAAATCAAATATAAGCTATTTCCTTGAGGCCCCCATGCAAGCCCGAGATCCCATTCAAGAGCGGTGCACATCAGCCTCAGCACCTGCATCAAAGCCATATCCCAACTATCTACTTCGGCTACAGTGAGAGTAATAGCACTCAACAAACGTAGATCCTGTCCGACCCTGCGCCTGTCCTTAGTCTTGCTAAATCGAAGGATGTACCCAGCGGGGAGGTTATCACCATGTGACTTTTCAATCCCATATATCACTGGATACATCAAACCATCCTTGGTGGAGAAGATCTCAAACCTTGGATCAACTATGGTCAAAAGCCTCAAGTTACGCTCAAAATCGCACTCAGAGGCAAAGGAGTATCTGTGCCAAGAATGGACTACCTCGTGCACAGTCCTCCCCACGACCTCCGAGTTATCCATAGCAAGCATCTTCAGAGCAGCATCATTAGCACAAACGACCTTGCAGTCAGCATCGAACAGTAGATACCCTTCTTCCATAGCATATTCACCCACAAGATAAGCTAAGCAAAGACAATTTGTAATAGACAATAACTAAAGGTTGTTAGATTTTCGTTAGAAGGGCTGAGAAACATAGAGGCAATTTGACCCTATCTCAACCATTTACCGCGGTTACAAACAGTTTCTACACCACAACAGCCTACAATAAGATCCATAAGCCGATGCAGGAGATTTACTACCATGTCGAATATCACGATAGTTGGGTGTGGTTATGTTGGACTAGTGACTGGTGCGGTCCTTTCTAAGCTAGGCAACAATGTTATTGGAGTAGATATAGATTCAGAAAGAATAGCCAAGCTGAACGCTGGCATATGCCCCATATATGAACCGGGACTCGTTGAGCTTATAAACGAGCAAAGCAGGAATGGCAAACTGAGGTTTACAACCAAGTACGAAGAAGCTATTCCTGACTCAAGATTTGTTTTTATTTGTGTCAACACTCCTCCATCACCTCATGGCGGTGCCGATATGCGGTTCGTGCGCAATGCGGCCAGGGAGATAGGGAGAAACCTATCAGTACAACATAAGACAATAGTAATTAACAAAAGTACTATGCCTCCAGGCTCAGGCGATATGGTAGAAGCCATACTCTCTGAAGAGGCACAGCCAGAAGCAGAATTCGCTGTGGTAGCTAATCCAGAATTCCTGCGTGAAGGCAGCGCATTACATGATATGCTGAATCCTGACAGAATAGTCCTGGGATCAAAAGATCAGGAAGCAGCAGAGGCGGTAGCATCCTTATATTCATCTTTTACATGCCCCATATTACTCACCAACATACGCACTGCGGAGATGATCAAATACGCAGCAAACGCTTTCTTAGCCATGAAGATCTCTTTCATCAATGAGATGGCACAGATATGCGAAGCAATAGGAGCCGACGTAAGGCAAGTATCAACTGGCATCGGCTTGGATAAACGCATAGGTACATACTTCCTGCAAGCTGGTATAGGATTCGGAGGATCGTGCTTCCCCAAAGATGCGCAGGCTTTGGAATACGTAGCGTCAATATCAGACTGCTACCCCAGAATCCTCAAAGCGGTTCTAGAAGTTAATAGAGAGTCAAGGCGCAAATTCGTTACTAAGATAGACAAAGTTGTAGGAGGACTCTACGGCAAAACAGTAGGCGTATGGGGCTTAGCCTTCAAGGCTAACACAGACGATATTAGAGAGGCACCAGCGCTAGATATAATCCCTGAACTACTATCTAGGGGAGCGAACGTCAAAGTCTACGACCCGGCTGCGATGGAGAACGCCAGGCGTATTCTCCCTGAACGCGTCTCATTTTGCGAGAATGCATATGCAGCTGCAGAAAACGCCCATGTATTAGCAATCGTCACCGACTGGGAACAGTTTAGGAGCATAGATCTGATAAAGGTGAAGAAATTAATGACTACTTCCAAGATAGTAGATGGGCGCAACATCTTTGATCCAGAACTAGTACGAGGATTAGGATTTGAATACGTAGGTATAGGTATACCTTGCTGCCCAAGCGAGTCTGAACGTTACCTGCCGCAGGCAAGCGTACCTATTTGGCATTAGAAGTAGTAATTATGAATTTGCCTCCCAAACTGCTAGCATACATTAGCATAGAGTGAAGCAGAATTAGGAGGCGCTTATTGGGGCAGAAACTCAACGTCAGAAATAATAACGCATTGATTTTAGGCATAGTAATAGGTGCGATAGTACTCGGTATAGCGATCGTTGCTTTCCTTGTGCTAACAAGCTCCTCCACCAACAAAGACTTAGGAAGCTATGTCCCCCAAGAACAAAGGATACCTAATGAAGGTAGAAGTCATGTAGCCACGGGGACCAAGGTGAATTATAAACACAACCCACCGGCCTCTGGACCTCATTGGCCTTCACCTGCTAACTGGGGAATATATAAAGAGCAAGTGCCAACCGAGGCCTGGGTACATAACTTAGAGCACGGTGGTATTGTAGTACTCTATAACTGTCGACAGAACTGTAGAGAAGTTCAAAACCAACTAGAAGATCTATACAACTCCATACCCCCGGATCCAGTATTTAGCGAAAAAAAGATACTAATAACCCCGTATCCTTCACTACAAACCAGCTTTGCCGCTCTAGCTTGGGACTACTATCTACCAATGGAATCGCTTGACAATCAGCTAGTACTCCGATTCTATAGGGAGCATATTAACAAAGGACCCGAACTTGTACCGTAGCTGTTATAGCGAAAACACTATGTCGTATCATCTCTAACTACAGCAGCCGTATTCAGTATGTATACATGAGTATGTATACATGCTATAAGCCATGAAGAAACAGAGAAAAGTAACTTAGGGCATAAACTGCTTATGAAATACGAACACAAATGCATACAACTAGAAAAAGAAGGCTAAGAATAGCTTCCTGTCTCGTCTCGAACCGAGTTATAGCTGGCCTTGAGCACCCCACATGATTCCCGCCTAACTAGATAACAAGGCACTTTATGTATACCTGGCTCAGGGGTAGGACCTAATATCGCAGAGACGATCATCTCTCCAGCCATGCGGCCCATCTCGTACAGCGGTAGAGCTACAGTAGTTAGGGGTGGCACGTGATGCGCGGCGAAAGGTCTGTTATCAAACCCTACCACTGGTATATCATCCGGTACTCTGATATCTAGTTCACACAGAGCTCTTATAGCTCCCGCAGCCAAACTATCACTGCAGCAGAACAAGGCATCAGGAGGATTATCCATGCTCATCAAGTCTTTAGCCATCATGTAGCCAGCATCTTCATACCATTTGCCTGAACGTACTAAGCTAGGATCATAGCTAATGCCTGCATTTTCAATAGCAGACTTATAACCTTCTAGCCTATGATGGGTAGCCTCGTAATGATAAGGGCCATTTATTAGGCCTATACGCTTTCGACCCAGAGATATAAGATGATTCGTGCCTATCTCGGCCCCACCAAAGTCATCAGGAACAATGCAAGGGACATTGATATCCCGAGTATACTGGTAGAGGTACACAACAGGGATTGATCCTAGATCGAGTGCAGGAGCACCTCTTTCCCTGACCTTGTAGCCACTGAGTAATATGACTCCATCTACCTGCTTGTCAAGCAGAAGCTGCAGATGGGCTCTTTCTTTATCAGCATTTCCATAGCTATTGCAAAGGAAAACACTAAATCCTCGGGAGCTGGTAACATCCTCAACACCTCTCATCATAGAGGTAGTGAAGACGCCTTCTAGATCATCTGTAATCAGCCCTATAGTTAGAGTACGTCTAGACTTTAAGCTACGCGCTATGCTGTTAGGCCTGAAGTCCAACTTGGCAACCGCACTCATTACCCTCTGCCTGGACTCCTGACTGACATGGGGAGCATCATTTAGAACCTTGGAAACTGTAGCTGGTGACACTCCAGCCAGCTTAGCTACATCGCGTATCGTGATCCTTTGGGGTCTCTTCTGCAATGTGTTGTTCTTATTGCTCATATGCAAGACCTACTAAATTTCAATAAATATTGAGATTGAATTATAGTATCTTTTACATTATTTGTTGCTATTCGCTATCATAGTTTATCATATTATGAATCGTTTTATAAAAAATCAGATATTATTACAAATCCTAAGATAATCACTTATATAGAACGATTTAGGAAATGAACTCATGTATGTGAACAACCTTAGCTACAACCCAAGGGATCCCCTATTCCCTCTGCCAGACAACGCCGATATCAGGTGGGGGATCCAAGTATTTACCACTCGCAACCTTTATGCCCTCGCACCAGATAGGATCAGGCTGCATAAAGCACCAAACTCAACAAGGATTGAGTGTCATGAACTTAGTTGGGCTGGTCAACAACAAAGATCCAAAGGCAGTGTAAACGCTAGTGTTTGTCTGCAGGACGGCGCATACTCATGGTCAATAGAGGTATGGCACCAAGAACCAGTAAAAGCCGTGAAACTATTGCTGCATAACCTTCCAGAAGAAGCTCTGAAGGCTGGTTTTTGGCATCCAACATCGCCACCAGGCGAAGCGCAGAAGTCTTCAACAGATATGCCTATTCGATGGAGATACCCGTGGCCAGAGTGGCTAACACCCTGGGCATGTGTCGGAGAATATAGCAAAGCAATTTGTATCAGCGTTAGGGATTCTGAAGTCCGAGCCAAGCGTTTCTACGTACACAGACCTCCATACCTAGACTATCCAGAGGTTGAAGTGATATGCGAGGAAGACGCGCGTAGATGGGATAGCTACTTTTCTACGCCAGAAATAAGGATGAGAATCGCTAACGGTTTCGATGAAATCACGGAAGATTTCGAGTCGCATCTGAGTTTCTTGGAAGAAGCGTATGGTCTACAGAGGTGGGAGATCAGACAAGATGTACCTAAATGGATGCACGATATTAAGCTAGTGGTCAACCTTCATGGTCAGCATTGGACCGGATACGTATTCAACACTTTCCCAAAGATGGCAAAAGCGCTGGAGGAGATAACTAAGCACATCCCTGGGGAAAGCGTTCTGTGCTACATTCCCGGCTGGGAAGGACGGTATTATTTCCAGTATCCTTATTATTCTCCTGGGGAGGACCTAGGCGGTGAAAGGGAGTTCGCAAGGCTCGTCTCTAAGGCTCATCAGCTGGGAGTGAAAATAATGCCCATGTTTGGAGCCAACGGTGCCAACGCACAACTTTATGAGCGTTGGCAAGAGGCCGCTTTCCTCAACAGGACCGGCCGTGTAGTAAGACTGATAAATGCTCCTGATTGGGATACAGATCGATTCGGTGAGGACGATCAAGTATTCCTCAATCCTGGAGAGCCAATGTTCCGAGAACACCTTTTGCAACAAATATCCCAGACAGTAGAAAAATTTGAAGTGGACGGAGTATTTCTGGACACCTCAGGATGCTGGTTCAACGATCCAAGGTACAACCTTTACGAAGGATATAAGCAATTAGTTGAGTCCCTGAGAGCACGATTTCCCAACTTATTGGTAGCTGGAGAGGGTTGGTACGATGCGTTACTAGCTCTGTTCCCAGTGAACCAAAGTTGGCTGGGAATACACAGAGGTTATAGATTTCATGAACTACTTACAAGATACTCGAGGGCTCTGGGGCACTTAGCGCAGGGCGCGCCAGGCACAGGCAGTACTGGCGTACACGAGGGAGGTTTCTACCCTTCTGTATATAAGCAACCAGCTTTCGGTCATATACCTTGCCTAACTATAGCCGATGACACTCTAGAGAAGTACTCCGGACTGGTAGCCCAGATATGTAAGGCGGCCCTAGGGATGGCTCCATGGCCTGACGAATAGAAATAATTATGGAAGGGGAACCTCATGGATAAGATAAGTAAGGTCGTAGTTGATACCTCCAATAGCCAGCACGCCAAGCTCCGACCTGTACCAATAGATAGCACGAAACTTCAACAGGGCTTTTGGCAAGAAAAACTAAAGGTCACCAAGACAGTTACTATCACAACGCAATATGAGCAGATAGAAGCCACCGGAAGATTGGATAACTTTAGAAGGGTAGCTGGCAAAAAGGATGTGCCGTTCCAGGGCAGATATTACAATGATTCGGACGTATACAAGTGGATGGAAGCGGTAAGTTGGTCCCTGGCATACGACTATGATCCCGACCTGGACTCATTGCTGGATCGAGTAATAGAAGATGTAGCAGGAGCCCAATGGGCAGATGGTTATATAAACACCTACTTTTCGCTAGAGCGCGCAGATCAGAGATGGACAAACTTCGACTTGCATGAGATGTATTGCGGAGGGCACCTCATACAAGCAGCAGTGGCTCACTACCGCGCTACAGGAAAGACAACCTTATTAGACGTTGCTCTCAGGTTTGCTGACCATCTTTGTGATACTTTCGGGCCTTCATCTAAGCATGGAAGAGATGGTACCGATGGGCACCCTGAAATCGAGATGGCGCTCGTTGAGCTTTATAGAACCACTGGAAACAATCGTTACCTAGAGCAGGCCAAATATTTCGTGGATGTACGCGGTCACGGAATATTGGGTAGCGCTTATGGTCATATGGGATCAGAGTATCATCAAGACCACAAACCTTTCAGGGAGATGAGGGAGATAGTTGGACATGCAGTTCGAGCTCTTTATCTTAACTGCGGATCTACCGACATAGAATTGGAGCAGCATGATGAAGGGATTAGGCAATCGCTGCATGCTTTATGGAAAGACATGACCACCCGCAAAATGTACGTGACAGGGGGATTAGGCTCCCGTTACGAAGGTGAATCCTTCGGATCACCATATGAGCTACCTAATGCTAGAGCGTACTGTGAAACCTGCGCAGCTATTGCAAGCATCATGTGGAACTGGAGACTACTGCTACTTGAAGGGGACCCCAAATATGCTGATCTAATAGAACATACCCTATACAATGCAGTGTTGCCAAGTATAGCTCAAAGTGGAGATAAATACTTCTACGAGAACCCATTGGCAGATTACTATGCTCTACACACTAGATCTGAATGGTTCGAATGTGCTTGTTGTCCTCCCAATATAGCTAGACTTATAGCTTCGTTACCAGGTTACTTGTACTCGACAGCCAATAAGGCAGTTTGGATACACCAATACGTACCAAGCATTAACCGTGTGCAGATTGAAGGTGAAGACGAACTAGAATTTGCCGTGGAAACAAACTACCCTTGGGAGGATGAAATCAGAATAAAGATACTAACTAATATGCACTGTACTTTGAATCTGAGGATACCCTCATGGAGCCAGAGTTCAGAGATAACTTTGCCCAATAATGAGCACCTACAAGCAGCTGGAGGAAATTACTTTACTATAGAAAGGCATTGGAATGCAGGAGATTTGCTCACACTCAGGTTGGACCTCTCCCCCCAAAGGATGTATGCACATCCATATGTGGATGAGGATGTCCAGAAGGTAGTTTTTACGAGAGGTCCAATAGTGTTCTGTTTTGAAGACGTCGACAACAAGGGCTTAGACCCCCGAGATGTGTTGATACCAGAAAATGCTCAGGTCGCAGATTTCCCTCACAGTTATTTTCAAGGTGTTAGAGCCCTACATATTCAGAGTATGCAGAGACACCTGATACAGCCTCAGACGCTCTACTCTAGAGAGATTTATAAGTATGACGTTGTTCCACAAGAGTGCGTATTAATTCCCTACTTCCTGTGGAACAATAGAGGAAAGAGCCGAATGTCTGTCTGGCTAAATAGAATCTAGTATACGGTTATAACTATTTCATATAGAAATCCATATTAAAGACTTCTTGGAGTGAAGTAGACTCCTAAAGCTGCTAAGATACTAATCCAACGAACTCGTTGTCAGTTTCGGCTACGGCGTTGTATCTTGCGGCGTAGGCTGCTACTTGAGCTCGATTTTTGAGGTGTAGTTTGCTCAGTATATTCCTGAAGTGAAATTTTACGGTATGCTCAGTCACTCCAAGTTTTTCAGCCAGATCGCGCGTTGAGCTGACACCGTGCACTAGTAATGACAATATCTCCCTTTCTCGAGACGTCAGTAAGGCAAAAGGTTCGTTCTTAGAAGAATACCTGGTTGTTAATTCACTAACCAGCTTACGGGCTAGATCAGGTGTAAAGGTGATCTCTCCATGTATTACTCTTCTTAGAACATATATGAACCTAGCATAGTCGACCTCTTTAGTAATATACCCCCTAGCTCCTACTCTCAGGGCATCGAAAACAAGCAGTATATCCTTATCCTCAGCCAATACCACTATCCTAACTTCCGGAGCTTTTGAGCTAATGCTCTCTATAATAGATGTAGATCTCAACCTAGCTTCGGATACATCCATCAAGAGTAGATCAGGCCTAACAGCAATTACCCGCTCAACCAGCATATTTATGTCATCTAGCTCTTCAACAACATCAAAATCTTCCATCATGAGCATATTTCTCAAGCATTGCCGAAAAAGTGTATGAGTATCAAAGAGCATAACCTTAGTACGTGACATTTCTCCTCCCAAAGCGGTAGCAATGTGTAATCGCACACCTCTTAGAACATGAGATATCCAAGGCCAAAAATAGTTTGATTCAACAAGAAATCTTTTACCATGAATTTGCCTTGACATCACACACACAATTACCAACACTTTTTCCCACACAAATACTGGAACATTCTCTAGCAGATGCGGAGATTAACTGTTATTCTATGTTTATCGGCCGATAACATTTTCCTTCGTAACGGATGCATAAGGCGGGGAGAAGTAACAAGTTATGGAATCCGAGCCAGAACCCTTCGGGAGCCTCCTTAGAAGCTTCCGAATAAGGAATAAGCTTACACAGGAAGAGCTAGCAGAGAAGTCAAACCTTAGTGTGAGAGCCATAAGTGACCTGGAGCGAGGTATTAAGCTAACTCCCAGGCGCGACACTATAGAACTTCTAGCTCAGGCATTGAATCTTACAGAGGAAGAAAAAGCTAGGTTTGAGCAGTCCGCAAGGGCTCATAGATATACTGGGCAGAAAGTACTAATAGGGCGGCTGATGCCCATCTCCCTGACGCCCTTTGTAGGTCGAGAAAAAGAAATAAAGGATATCATAGATATCCTTCAAAAGCCCTATGTAAGATTATTGACACTAACAGGTCCGGGCGGTACTGGCAAGACCCGCATGGCAATGGAGTTAGTTAAGCGCTTAGATGATACGCTTTTGGAGGGGATATATTTAGTGCCTCTAGCTCCAGTAATGGACCCAGAATTGGTACCGCACGTGATAGCCAGAACCCTAGAAGTGGACGAGAGCATCTCTACTAACGTGCTTAGCAATATCGTTGGGTTCATACAGAACAAAAGACTACTTATGGTCTTGGATAACTTTGAGCATCTTGTATCTAAAGCGTCCTTTGTTGCTGATCTTATTGCCAATGCCCCGAACTTGAAGGTCATAGTCACTAGCAGAGCTCCTCTACAAATTTATGGTGAGAATATCTATTCCATACCTCCAATGACTCTACCTTCGTCTCCGAACATCACATCTTCAGAGGCGATGAAATATGAGAGCGTCAACTTATTCGTCCAGCGAGCTAATGCTATAATTCCTAACTTCCAGTTAAACGACAACAACGCATCTACCATAGTTGAGATATGTCGCAGGGTAGATGGTTTGCCCCTAGCTATAGAATTAGCAGCATCCAGAATAAATGTCTTGACCCCGTCAGCTCTTCTTGAGAGACTACGCGAGCCCATGAAAGTACTTACAAAGGGAGCTCAAGATTCTCCCCCTAGACATCAGGCACTAAAGAACACAATTGATTGGAGCTACGAACTACTTAGTCCAAGTGAGCGCAAGTTATTTGCGCGTCTAAGCGTGTTCACTGGCGGTAGATCCCTGGAATCCATAGAGCGGATTTGTTTACTGAGCGAAGATGAGTTCAACGAACCAATAGTAGATATGATTGAATCGCTAGTTCAGCAAAGTCTACTTCGTAGAGATGAGAGCTTCTCAGGTCAGCCAAGGTTCTACATGTTGGAGACTATTCATGAGTATGCCCGCCTGAAGCTTGAAGAATATGGTGAACGTGAACTGCTGTGTCAAAGGCACTTAACGTATTTCTACGATTTATCTGTTAGGGCTAGGTACGAGCTTGAAGCGGGAATAAATCAGGAATATTGGGTGAAGGTCCTAGATGAGGAAATAGGCAACTTGAGAAGCGCCCTCTCTTGGGCAACGGACAAATCACCAGAAACAGCACTGACATTAGCTGCTAACCTTTGGCGTTTCTGGCAAATAAGAGGTTACCTCTTAGAGGGCAGTCGTTGGTTGGATGCAGCTTTGAGGGCTGCAGATAATGCTCGAGACGAGATTAAAGCTGAGGCTCTGCATGGCCTAGGAGTACTTGCACATGGACAAGGTGACTATAATTCTGCGGACAAGTATTACCAGCAGAGTTTACAAATATTTGAGTCAACTCAAAATAAGGAAGGTATATCTCATCTTCTTCATGCCCTCGGAACGCTAGCCTGGATGAGAGGTGAGCTTGATAAAGCAGAAGATTTATTCAGCCGTAGCTTAGAGATTCGTAAGCAGTTGGGTGATCCCAGACAAATAGCTGTAGCATTGAATAACTATGGATACATAGCCCTACTCAAGGGCAAACTTGATACTGCAGAAGCAATGTGTGCCGATAGTCTAGTCATGAGCAGGACCAACAGAGACTCGTGGTGCACGGCACTATCCCTCAGCAACTTGGGCAGAATATACCTAGAAAAGGGAGAGATAAAACCCGCGATTGACAGTCTGCTCGAGAGTATCAGGTTACTGGAAGAATTGGGAGACAAAAGAGATTTGGCAATTGCACTCACAAACTTGGCTTGTTGTTATATGGCAGTAGATAAATCTATCGAAGCCAAGGTCCATTTATCCAGAGCTCTTCAGACGCTGCTTGAGCTTGGGAACAAACTGGATATTGCATATTGCATTGAGACTGCCGCCCAACTTACCATCACGAGGGGCGAGATTACCATCGGTGCCGATATAGCAAGCACGGCTGAATACCTGCGTAGATCTATAGGATATGAGCTACCCCCTATAGAGAAAGAGAGACACAAAAGATATGTTTTAGAGTCGATATCTCTGGAGTCATTCGAATTAGGTAACTCCAGAGATATCAAGCATGCTATTTACTGGGAAAAAGAGATTGATAAGTGTCTAGAATGGCTGAACTCATGATGATCTGCGGTATAAGCTGAATGATCTCGTGGCAAATATTCCACATATCAGCGAAAAGACAAGCAAAAGTAGAGCTCTACCCCAAACACCATCCCAGTTGGCGCCCATAAGAGCATCTCTAGCCCCGTCAACTGCCCAGTTAACTGGGTTCAACTTAGCTATATTTCTTATCCAGCTTGGCATTAGAGCAGCAGACATAAAGGCGGTTGACAAGAAAGTTAGGGGTAAGCCAAAGAAGTTTATCACTGCTATAAGCGTCTCTTCCCTCTTAGTAAGTAGCGCTATACCATTCGAGAGAGCCGATAGTCCTGAAGCAAGTAATCCACCCAACACGATCAATGCCAACACTCCCAAGAAACCTCCTGGGAATCTGGCTCCAAGTAGAAATCCTACAAGCAATATAATCATGCCTTGGAAAAGCACCGTAATAGCAGAGTGTAGGACACGAGCTGTGATTAATGCTCCCCTACTTACTGGAGTAGCCAAAAGCCTGTCCATGACCCCATCATTGAGATCCTGGATTATACCCATGCCTGCCCAGGCAGAACCGAACATTGATGTCATGATCACCACGCCTGGAGTGAGAAACTGGATATATGAAGAGCTACCAAACCCCGGGAGCTCTACTACTCTTCTAAAGAGTTGACCGTATAGAGTCAGCCATACTATGGGTTGGACAAGGGTTACAAAAATCCATATTGGAATGCGTAAAGTGGTCATCACATGTCTAATGAGTAGACGGAAGGTATCATTTATAAAGTTCTTCATAGCCGAATCTCCTAAAGGGATTTGATCATGCCACGTCTTCCAGTGACCCTTCTGCAACGAAACGGTGGCCAGTATGATAAAGATAAACATCATCTAGAGACGGTCTGCTTAAAGCTACAGATCTTACCGAAATTCCTGATCCTTCGAGAGCAGTTATTATGGCAGGGATAGCAGTAGCTCCATTCTCTACCCTGGCAACTAAGGCATCATCAGTGACAATGACATCTATAACCTGTGGCAGCAGCTTGAGACGTTCGTTAGCTTCATCCACATGTCCATCAACTTCCAGAGTTACTCTATCTCCACGAATACCAGCTTTCAGATCAGACGGAGATCCCTCTGCTACAACTACTCCGTGATCAACTATGGCCAATCTATCACAGAGATAATCCGCCTCATCCAGGTAGTGAGTTGTCAATAACACAGATATGTTTTGCTCCCTCTTCAACCTCAGTAAGTCCTGCCACAATGCGGATCTAGTTTCAGGATCAAGACCAGTAGTAGGCTCATCCAGGAAAAGCACGCTGGGGTTATGTACTAATCCCATAGCTATATCAAGTCGCCGCTTCATACCCCCTGAGTAAGTTTGTACAAGTCTATCAGCAGCCTCTGACAGGCCAACCCATTCAAGTAGTTCGTTGACCCTATGCTTTAATTGAGATTTGGGGACTCTCTGCAGATGACCCTGTAGCATCAGATTCTCTCTACCAGTCGCGTACTTGTCTACCCCGGATGACTGAGCAACATACCCTATCTTGCTTCTAACCCGTTGTGGCTCTAGCACCACATCATGGCCAGCCACTAATGCTTTACCAGAGTCAGGCTTGGTCAAAGTAGCTAGTATCCTGACTGTAGTACTCTTACCAGCGCCATTAGGTCCCAACAGGCCAAATATTTCCCCCTGTTTCACATAGAAGGATACTCCTTTGATTGCCTGCACCCCGTTCCTATAAGTCTTCTTTAGATGTTCAGCTACAATAGCCTCCATGGCTACTTACCCTCCCTATCACGTACTAGCGATTGTCTGTGCCAAGACCTCCATGCGCCTATTCCCTCAAGCTTGCCCTCCTTTATGTCTTTATATATTCCTTCTAACCAATTAAGTTCAGCTTCCTTCAGAACAATCTCGTACTCTAGCTCCAGTATGAATAACCTCTCCAATCCTTGTTTTCTTAGTACCCTCTCTTGGGTTTTCATTGCCCGGACTATATCTCTGAGTCGGTCTATGCGCTTCGCAATGAGTCCTAATGCCTTCTCAGGTGACAATGTAGCTATAAATGACAGTCCGGCACCCAATTGTGTGTATTCCTTGACGGGGTTGGCCAAGAGATCTTCCAGCCAAGAGTAGAAGTAGCTCTTCCCAGCATTAGTGATTGCATAGATAGTACGCTCTGGTCTGTTACCTTCTCTCTCTTTCTCGACAGGTTCTATGAACCCAAGAGAGTGCAACTTATCTACAACTGTGTAGAGTGAGCCATAACGTATCTTGATGCTTTCGTGCTTATGCCAATCTCTCAGGGTAGAAGCAATGTCATACGGATGCATAGGACGGACCAATAGCACCCCTAAGACAGCTAGACCTAATGGATTGGAAATCAATTTTTCTGCTCCCATATTCGTATACGAATATACTACAGCGTATATATCGTGTCAAGGGCTTGTTTGAGTTTTCGGAAAGAGACAGATACACTTTTACGAGAATATATGCTCATGCTAGCATCCTCACAATATGTAAGAATAGCTACGCACGCGCTGCTAATCCTATTGATTAGCTTTATGGTGCCGGCTATTAACATGGTCTGGCAGTTGGGAGGGCATGCAACCCTGGAACAAGCTAAGCTACATGATCAGGCTATAGCTGAAGGTCGATTCATGCACCATCATGTGCAAGAACTAAATCACCATAGCCTCTCTGATGATTCAATAAGCAATCTGTATATTCCCGAACAACAGGTAAAGTCGATACTTAGTAGCGTTGTCTTCACAGGGGATAATCTATCAGCTCATATAATTTACTCAGACTTACCAAAAGATAAAGGCAAATATCCCCTGTCGGCTGGTAAACAAATAGCACCTACTCAGAATCATGTCATACCTGATCATGATCCTCCTAGGAACGCCCTTAGAGCTTGAAAGTACGTAATCTAGATAAAACTTAGGAGGATTTAATCATGTCACGTGTAATGCTAACCCTCAGGGTATTTGCATCTATTCTCCTAATAGTTCTATTTATGTCAGGAGTTGCTGGAGCACATGAACACCGGCAGGTAGGGAAATATGAGTTAGTTGTGGGTTTTCAGAACGAGCCCGCCTATGTAGGAGAGCCAAATGGTATCTGGATACAGGTAACTGAAGCTAAAAATCAGGGAGATCAATCTAATAATCAAGAATCCGATGAGCACGAAGAGACCGGCAAGCCTGTAAAGGGTCTTGAAAAGACTTTAAAGGCCGAGGTTATTCAAGGTAATAGCCGCATGCAAGTGCCCCTGAGCCCTGCATGGAATCAGCCAGGTGTCTATGTCGGGAACTTCATACCAACTGTAGCTGGGGATTATAAGTTTCACTTCACAGGATCAATCAACGGACAAAATATAGACGAAACATTTGAAAGTGGTCCAAATAGATTTAGTCCAGTAGAAGATGTTACTGCCATACAGTTCCCGATCAAGACCGGTAGCCCAGAACAAATCAGCTCAGAGTTAGAGCAAGCTAGGTCTACAGCAAATCAATCCAGGATCCTAGGTGTGGCAGGAGTAGTAATTGGTGCTATCGGTCTAGCAGTCGGGTTAGTCGCACTGGCCGGTAGAAGGAGATATAGCAAGATCTAAAAACTGGACGATTATGGTCGCTAGTAGGAGGTGGCAGTTGCCACCTCCTACTAAGGAGCTTGCAATGCGAAAATTCATAGTATTCATATTCCTAATAACGCTAACTTTGCCCCTAATTCTGCACTCTAAAACTGTAGAGGCTCATGCTTCCCTGGAAAGATCGGATCCTCCTGCATATGCATCCCTTAGATCAGCGCCGAGTAGAGTAAGATTATGGTTTGCAGAGCCTGTTGAACCTAAACTAACCTCGATTAAACTCTACGACTCATCTGGCCAAAGAGTTGATAAGGGGGACCTTAGAATAGAGGAGAATGGATTATCAGCGAGCGTAGGATTAAAGGAAAAAGCCAACGGAGTAATCACAGTAGAGTGGTCAAATGTATCCAAGGTGGATGGACACGGAATATCAGGTTCTTTCGTCTTCGGCATAGGCACCAACAGTATCCCCAAGCAGGAAAACACATCACAGCAACCTAATACTAGTTTCAAGTTTGTATTTGCGTCGACCATAGTGAGGTTTCTCAACTTCCTTTTCATGGCGCTTACGCTAGGAGGCTTGATCTTCCTGCTAGGAGTCGTAAATCATGTCAGCAATCTAAATAGCAGGAAGCGTCTATCAGTGCCCGTCGATCGAATAGTCAGGTTATCCATATTTGCGCTTCTCTTAGTTAGCCTAATGATATGGCCATTAGAGGTATGGGCTTCTGGAGAAGGCAACCTGTACGGCATGGGCAACATTCTAGATACGAGGCTAGGACTAATATGGCTGATACGACTGATACTAGTAGTTCTAGGAGCATCTATATTAACGCTTGTGCCAAACAAAGAATACTCCTCATGGATAGCTGTGTTCACCAACTTAGGAGTATTACTTACTACATCACTCATCAGCCATAGTGCATCATCTATATCATCCCTTATCAATGACTATCTTCACCTTACTGCGATGGCTATATGGGTAGGGGGGTTACTCAGCTTTATCTTGCTGTTATCTAGGGCAGTGAAGCTAACTGAGGATGGACAAGCTGTATACCAGATACTACCTGCCTTCTCGAAAATAGCCATAACGTGTGTGGCAGTTTTGGCAGCGACTGGTATCTATTCAGCTTTCATACATGTACGTTATTTGAATGCGTTGACCGGAACTATCTACGGATTATTAGTACTAAGCAAGGCTGTGCTCCTAGTACCAGCCTTGATGATAGCAGCAGGAAACCTGTATATGAGGAGCAAGAGACTACAACAAGCGATAAAAAGACTCCCGTGGTTTCCAATAAACACTCGACAACTACTATTATCTACCCGGGTAGAAGCGCTAATTATCATAGTTATACTAATGACTACCGGAGTCTTGACAACGTTCTCACCGCCTGTTTCTGGTCAAAGACCGAATGCAGCCTTCTATGCAGAGGCCAAAGCCGATTCGGCAACAATAGCACTCAGCGTAGATCCAGCTTTTGCAGGTGTTACTAACAGTATAGATGTAGAGCTCAGTAACGGTGGTTTACCTGTTTCAAATGCTAGTGAGGTACTAGTTAGATTTAGCAACCCTGCCGAGGGCATATCTCAAAGTGAGGCCAAGGCTAGAAATATCGGGAATGGTCATTACACTCTTTACGGCCCCTACTTCGGGATAGCTGGGGACTGGCAAGTTCAGATAGTAGCGCATATACCAGGTAAGGCAGATGCAAACAGCACTTTCCTAGTACCAATTGATCCAATACGGGTTATCACACAAGATGGTATAACAGTATCTCTTGAAACCGAGCCTAGATGGGTATATCTGGGGGAAACAAACCGCTTTAGGATAACAGTACGCAATAGCAGGTCCGGAGCTCCTGTAGCCAACGCCCAGATCAAGATGGCATTCCTGATGCCGGCACACGGACATTTTCTGGATGTATTTACCAGTCGACAAAGTCCAGGAGTGTTTATAACTGGTGATGTTGAAATGCCTATGGCTGGAGAATGGATAGCCGAGATTCAAGTTTCTATTCCAGGGCGACATGTAAATACATACCAAATAAAGCTGCTAGTACACACGAGGCAACAATAGAGATATGTTCACAAAAATAAAGCTGATAGCTAAGTGCCTAATATTTATAGCACTAAGCCTAATATTCATTGCTTGCGTTGGAAAAGGTAATCAATTTGGTGGTAATCCTCAAGCTGCCCAAACATCCAGTCCTGAGGGGAGAGCCTATACCGCAGATAGCGCATCCAACACTATAAGCGTGATAGATATAGCTCTCCAAAAGAGGATCGATGTAATCAAGACTGGAGCGCAGCCTCACCATTTGGCGATAAGGCCCAAAAGCAATGAGTTATGGGTTACTCTGTATGGTGCGGATTACGTGCAGATTTTTGACATCACAGACCATAGTTATATTGGAAAGGTAGATGTAGGAGCGTCTTCAGATGACATTAGCTTTTCAGAGGACGGACAGATCGCCTATGTATCACTAGGCGCATCTAACGGAGTAGCTATAGTAGACTGCAGCTCTAGGAAGCTGTTGAAGACGATTTTAGTAGGGAAAGCGCCTCACGGCATTAAAGTCAATCCAGAAGGTAAAGAGGTATATGTAACAAGCACCGAGGAAAATAGGGTAATAGTCCTAAGCTCAATTAGCAAGAAGGTAGCTAAGCACATAAGAGTAGGGACAAATCCTTATGAAGTATTGTTTACTTCAGATGATACTGCGGTAGTCACGAATCTCTTAGATAACACCTTATCAATCATACGTCAGGGTAAAACGGAAGCATTGGTCAGAGTAGGGCAACAACCATCTATGATGGCCTTGTCGCAAGATGGTAAGTTACTGCTGGTAGCAAATGCCGGAAGTTCAGATGTGTCGTTCATAGACACCGGCAGTTGGAAGGAGATAAAGAGGATACCTACAGGGCTTAGATCTCATGGTATAGCTACTATAGACAACAAAGCCCTGGTGACTAATATGGGTGATGGGTCGGTATCGATAATAGACCTACCTTCATCCAGGGTGATCGGTAGAGTACAAGTTGGTGAACAACCAAACGGCATAGCTGTTAAGCAATAAAAACTCAGCTTCCCAAAATGGCAAAGTATTTCAGATTATCTGTCCTAGCAACTACCATATTAATCTTGACTTTGGCTCTGCCACTAGCCCTTAGGTTCATCTCCCCTTCCACCAGTAGGCCACCTGAGGGGCTTGTATTTATTTCAGGCAACTCGCTAATGATCATTACCCAAGATGGAAGTGCACAAAAGCTAGCAGAGATGCCCCCGACTGGGTCTATAAACAACCCAGCTGCGTCACCTGACGGGAAGCATGTAGTGTTCTCCTTTTCTTATGGAACATACGGGCAAAGAGATTGGGGCGCTGACCTTTATATACTGCGAATAAGACAGAGCCCAATCTCTCAAGGTAAACCAACAGTGCTTTTGAGACATCAAAGAAGCGGAGATGTGATAAAGTCAGCTTCTTGGAAACCAGATGGTCGACAATTACTGGTGTCCTATGATAAAGCCATCTACGACAAGGACGGCAACTACAGAGGAACCAAATCTTATGTAGAACTACTCGATATAGGCACACGACGAACCACTACTCTTCTTATAGACGCAACGGATGCTGTGTGGTCACCTAAAGGTGATAAGATAGCCTACGTGAAAATTGATCAGAGTGGTAAGCAGTCACTTTGGTTGCTAGAAATCGCAAGTCATAGTTCTAAGCGTATAACTGAAGACTCATTGACGTTGATTGGTAATCCCAGGTTTTCACCAGATGGACAGCTGCTGGCTTTCGCAGCATCTCAGGGTTGGCCATCTCAAGCTAGGATGACCAAAAGAAGCTCAGAGCTCGTGCCAGTTGCTAAAGCTCACGTTATTCCATGGGATTTGTGGATATGGGATGGTGAAGGAGAACCAAGAAGGCTTACTACTATAGGTCAGGATCTGATATCCCAAATATGGCTTCCCGACAACCAGACTCTATTCTTCATCACTGATCTGGGAGCCTATCAGATAAATGCTAGGGGGCAGGACCTAAGGAAAATAAGGCTTAGGGCTACTCCCCGGGGAATAACTTATATAAGCAATCCAAACTAGTAGTTTGGTCTGAAAACCCATAGCTGATTAACCGGAGATGTTACTTTTGTCTTCCTTTACATCTCCTATCCTTGTCAGATACAAAGCTATAGCAACGGCCAGTATAACCCCCGCATTTACACCGAGGTCTATCATAAGTCGGTTGAACCTCTCCCTATCTATCTCTTGGGTAAGAGCTATCTCTGCCCCTACCGTGAGGATACGCCTAGTGGCAGATATTGAGGCAATAACTAGAAAGGGATGTAAAGATAGTACATGCTTTTGCAGCACATCGACGACTGTTCGAAGTATTTCTAGGATTATCACTACCAGTAAAAGGTCATTGACGAGGGTGATCAGAGCATGGGCAAAGCCATCCTCTCTCAAGCCCAACATAAATATTACTAGGCTGTAACCCAGGGCACCAACAGCACATAAAAGGAACATCACACCAGTTACTACATATACATAGCCTTCGGCCTTATCCAGTGCGCCTATGAGCGGTATGTGAACTCTAGGGGCGGGGACCTCCGAGCCACTGTCACCTCGGGTGCTCATGTAATCACCTTAACTCCAATCTTGGCTGGTAATCTTCTACGATCACGGTATATTTGTCAAGCCAGGAGTTCAATAAAGTTAACCTAATCACAACTCTAATCTGACCTTAGTACTATTCCCCATTCCAGCCCACTCTGTTAAGATCTATTTATAAGGACATTGTATCAGTGTAAACGGAAGTTGAGTCATGCACGCAGTAATGAGAACCGTTATTGTATTGCTTCTTTTATTGGCATTGGTAATGCCTATATCTGCAAAGATGGCTCCTACAGCGCTAGCCGAAGAATTAGGTGGAAATGGTAGCTGGTATAGATACCAGGGGGAACCATCTAGCTATGACAGTCACAGCAATCAAAACGTCAACTGTGGTCCCACCTCAGTAGCAATGGCCATTCAATATACCCAGAACTTGTCAGTACCTATCAGGGACATAAGGGACTTTATAGGCAAGAATAAAAAATCCACTAACCTCTCCGATCTTACTAAGGCGCTCAGTCACTGGAATGTTGCCTATAGGGCAGACATATATAACGTAAGCGATATCAAAGCAGCCCTTCAGCAGGGACACATTATCATAGTAGCGTTGGACATGCGCGCTATTAGCCCTGGAGCAGATCTAAATGGAGCTTCAGCTGATCCAAGTATTAGGATAGGCAGATTCGAATCAATAGCCAGAGAACATTGGATAGTGATAAAGGGCATAACTCCAGATGAGAATTACTTTATAGTCTACGATGGCAACGTATGGGGAGGTCCTGGTAATCCAGTCTATTGGTACAGCGATGGCACACCCAAGGGCATGGACAGGTACTACGCCGTGAACGAAGTTGAAAAGGGCATGCGACATTTTGGAGCTAATACAATCAAGGGCATAGAAATAATATCTTCTCGATTACCAGACCGAACCCTCAGAAACACAGTAATCGCCAAAGTAACTTACTACACCCTGAGTCCGGAGGAGACTGGCAAGAATCCTGGGGATCCTGGATGGGGGATAATGCGCAATGGCAAAAAGGTTCATTGGGGTGCTGTAGCCGTAGACCCCAACTACATTCCCCTGGGGACCAAGATGCTCATAGATGGTTGGGAAGATCAAATATTTGTAGCATCTGATACAGGCTCGCAGGTAAAGGGATGGCAAATAGATGTTTACTGGCCTGGTAGTAGGGAAGAAGCTCTCAGAAAGAATGATGAACTGGGCGGGTGGCGTAAGATCACCTTCATAGGTATGGATGCCCCAGTAAGTACCTCTACTACAACTCCCCCTGTAAATGCTTACATCAATGCGCCCGAAACGACTACTACACGATGGATAAATCTACAGTTACATGCTGAGGATCCTGAAGAAGGTGTAGTAGGCATGATGATATCAAATAGCAAGAACTTTACAGATGCCTTCGAGGAGCCTTACTCATCAATTAAGGAATGGACATTGCCTCCTGGAGACGGTGAAAAAACGGTATACGCTCGATTCAAAAACTCTGACGGGGCTTGGAGTAGCCTCGTAGAGGCACATATACACCTGGAAGAAGAACCCCCTACCGGTGCCGTAACTTTGGCTCCTAAGCCAGGATTGGTGTCCTACATTCCATTTAACGGGAGTACCATGGCAGTTATAGGACCTCAACCAAAGATTTCAGGTCCTGTAAGGTATGCATCCATGAACAATAACAAGCTAAGTAACTCAAGCTTTGAGCTATGGGCAGGGGGGATACCTAAAGATTGGGACTCTCCACTGAGAGATGAGTCGTATGCTGCGTATGAGCCCAGTACGGAAGCGTTGGATGGCTCAACATCTCTATTTTCAAACTCAACCAAAGAAGGCTATATTTACCAGATAGTACCTGTAAGAGCCAATACCAGTTACACACTAGCGATAATGGCGAAAGGCAATAATGGAGCCATTCAAATCCAAGAATTGCAGACCACGGGCACAACAAGCCGTGTTCTCAAATCGCATACCGCTGGATTCAAGTACGCATCAGATTGGAAAGAGATTAAGATCAAATTTAGGACGCAGGCCAATACCACAAACGCCTTAGTCAAGTTATGGGGAAAGAACGCCTACTGGGACGACATACAGCTTGTAGAGGGGTTTAACCCAACTAACTACCTATCAGAAGGGCTACTGCTAGAGGGATCATCTAGAAACTACATAGAGAACCCTAGCGGAGAGTTAGGTCCAGAGGGTTGGAGCGGTATAAATTCCTGGGTGGATATAACCAGTACTAGAGAATATACCTTCTTTGGTTACAAAGCATTACGCGTGCGTAAGGTCAAGCCTGGCCCTGCAGCCACTATAATCGCAGCAAATCTTATCCCGGGCAAAACTTACACACTCTCAGCATACATAAAGCTAGAAGATCAAAGACCCGTAGATAGTAGCATCATACGAGGATGGTTTTTTGAAGGCATAGATAGTGTGGATCAGCTGGACCTGTCTCAGGTAACAGATATGAATAGACCTGTAATGCAATGGGAGCCCGTAGGGGGAGGATGGTATCGAGGCTACTTCACATTCATAGCCAGGCACGATAAGGGACTATATGGTGTTATGTCTACAGATCGTATTCCAGTCGGTGGCATCTACTACATGGATGGTGTGCAGCTGGAAGAGAGCGATAATCCATCAACGTACCTTGATGGCAACTCTGGATCTGGTTATAAATGGTCTGGGAAACCTTATCGCAGCACTTCCTATAGAGAAGGCACAACAGTAATAGTTGGTGAGCTCAGGAACTCTACTGGAACTGTATTTTTCAAAGCCAGATCATTAGACAGCCATAAAACTACAAGCAATGCGACGATCCTAAAGATAGGGCAGTTGTACATACAGCAAAGAAGCAATCAAATGCTCTTCAAATGGGGAGATAAGCTCATCGGATCAGCATCGTTAGATACCCATCCCAATGCTTATGCAGTAACGTGGAATTCCCTGAGGATAACCGTGTATTCTAATGGGAAAGAGATAGGCAGCGTGGCTGCCCGTGGCCCCCGAAAAGGTAGATTAGTAGAGATATCGCCAAGTCAAGATACCAAGGCAATAGTCATTTCAGAATTTAGCCTATGGAAAAGCGTGCTCACCGAAGAGAACATAAGCTTTCTGAGCTCGCACAGGAGTATAGATCCAGGAGTAAGGTTCACAGTCGATCCTAAGACAAGAATATGGGTTGCCGCTCAGGATCCAACGAATAAAGACCTTAGAATTCTATGGAGTCCGGACGGAATCCACTGGCAGAGCTGGAACAAAGGGATTGGTTCTTCGCCTTGGAATATAGGCGGATCGAAAGGGCTCAAAACTGTATGGATAAAAGTCATAGATCCCATAGGAAACTGGATGATGTACAAAGATGAAATATATCTAGGAAAGGAAGGTTGAAGTGGGAGCCCATAGATATAAATTAGCCTTCACTACACTTGCTTGCCCCAACTGGTCCTGGGAAATGATCGTAGGTAGGGCCATAGAATACGGGTATCAGGGTATAGAGCCACGCGGAGTTGAAGGCGAGATGGACCTGACGAAGGCAAGACCATTTATAAGGGAGAACCTTTCCAATACTAAGAATCAACTGAAAGAGCATGGGCTAGAAATCCCATGCTTAGATACTTCTGCTCGATTTGATGATCCTGAGACTATCGACAGAAACATAGAAGAAGCTAGGAGACACATCGATCTCGCTGCCGAGCTGGATGCACCTTATATCAGGGTTTTCGGTGATCGTATACCATCCCCAGAACTAGCTCCCAAGACCATTGCACAAGTCGCCGAGGCATTAAACAAGCTTGGGGAATATACACAAGGTATTCCAGTAATGATACTTATAGAAACCCATGGAGACTTCTCCAAGACAGACTACATGGTAGAACTTCTTAGTCAAATACAGAGCCAGTCAATTGGAGTCCTATGGGATATACACCATCCTTATAGATTTCAGGGAGAAACCTTGGAATCCACCTTCAACCGTATATCTAAATACATAAGACACACACATGTGAAAGACTCAGTCATGACAGAAAATGGACCGACATACTGTCCTGTAGGGCAAGGAGACTTACCTCTTAGAAGTGCACTGGAATTGCTAAGGAATCACAACTATAGTGGGTGGATATCTTTCGAATGGGAGAAAAGATGGCACCCTGAAATAGAAGAACCAGATGTAGTCCTTCCTCATTTCGTGCAAGTTATACATGAGATAGAAAACAGTCTAGGATAATCTAGGGAGTATTTCATGCGTTTCGGTATATGTTGCTCTCCAGAGTCTTCTTCCCTTATGGCAGATTTCGGATACGAATTTGTCGAATGGCCACTATCAGGCACTCTAGCAAACATATCGGAGGAGGAGTTTCAAAATCTAGAGAAAAGCCTGGAACACTTACCTGTTAGACCAGAAGCATGGAATGTCATGCTACCTGCGAGTATTAAAGTCGTCGGGCCGGAGGCTGACTTCGAAGCATTGCCCCAATATCTGGAACGTACATTTTCAAAGGCCGCAAGACTTGGTGGTGAAATAATAGTCTTTGGAAGCGGCAAATCCAGATTCAAGCCCGATAACTGGGAAACACAACACGCAAGAGAACAACTTATCAAGACCTGCATGATTGCAGGAGATACGGCTCAAAAATATGGGCTCAGAATAGCAATAGAACCTCTAAACAGAGGAGAAACGAACACAGTCAACACCACACTGGAAGCTCTGGATTTAGCATCTTTGGTGAATCACCCTAATGTTGGAGTACTGGCAGACCTATTCCACTTCGACTTGGAACAAGAATCACTACAAAACCTTTTGGCTGTAGGTCAGACCTTATTACACGTCCATGTATCTGCACCGAGGAGTCGCCTTGCTCCTAATAGGGATAACTCTTATTCAGAAATGGAAGCTTTTTTCCGGACACTGCACTCCATTGGATACGATCACCGAATAAGCTTGGAGTGCAGACTATTAGAGCTCCAAGATGCAGAAACCGCTCTTACTTACCTAAGAGCCCTATGGGAAGAAACTTCATAGCCATTCAGTCTGCTCGCAATTATCTAACCATAACTACTTAGGGTCCTACCGCGTCCTTTGAAAACTGCAAAAAGCACAACTAGTGAAGGAATCAGTATTAGCATACCTATAGGGACCGACCATATCACAAATCGCAGAGTGGCTTCAGAAGCAGAGGAGTTAGCTACGGTAAATTCAGGATAAATTATGTAAGGCCTCTGCGCAATCGCCCATCCCAGCAGAAGGATCACTACTTGTCCAGCAGCACTAATACGAGCTATCCAATACTTGCGAAAGAACAGCGCAGCTGCAGATACCAGTCCTACTATTATCCCTAGGAAAACTATTGGAACAACTGATGGTGCAAGCAACCTTTCCCAAAGGTGAGGAGCATAAACTGAGAACACAGGAAGAGCGCCTAAAGACACTGCTGCAAAGATGAATCCACTAATTAGGGCTCTAATTCTGAATGATTCCTGTAAGTCCTTATCCGGAGATTCTAGAGTAAGATACACAGCTGCTAGATATGCTGCTTCAAACAAAGCCATCAGGCCCATAACAATCGACACGGGGCTCGTCCATACAGAAACATCACTAGTGACTTTACTTCCCATCTGACGAATACTACCAGCAGATATAGCTCCCATACACATCCCCAATACGAAGGGAGTAAACAGACTAGCGCTTCCAAATACAGATCCCCAGAAAGATGCGAAGCGTGATCTCTCAGGAGCATAGGCCCGAAAAACAAAGGAGGCTCCTCGAAGGACAATTCCCAGTAGAGCTAAATGAAAGGGCACAAATAGGGAAATACTCAATGCAGAGAAAGCTCTAGGGTAGCACGTGAATAAGAGCACTATTATAAATATGAGCCAGACATGATTAGCTTCCCACACGGGACCTATAGCATTTGATATTGTTTTACGCTGCTCCTTAGCTTTTGGACCCCAAGCAAGCAGATCCCATACCCCAGCCCCAAAGTCAGCTCCAGCCAACACGGCATAAGCCATCAAAGCAAGAACACCAATTAAGGCCGGGACTTCGTTAAGCTGGAGCATTATCGATCACCTCCAGAGCAGGCAAGTTACGGTTACTGTCGCGAAGCTTCAATAGTAGCCAAACCAGAGCTAGAGAAAGCAGTGCATAGATAGCAACTACAGCAATAAGTGTTTCAAAAACACCTTCCGTGGGAGTAACCGCTTCTGATGTCCTCATAATCCCGTAGATTATCCAAGGTTGTCTTCCCACCTCAGTGACTATCCAGCCTGCCTCTAAGGCAGTGTAGCCAGCAATTCCGGATAACACCAATGCGATGTATAACCACTTAGTGTGCAAACGTCTCCAGAACCTAGAAGCCCAGTACCAGACAGATACCACTACCAGGAAGATACCTAACCCAACCATTACCTGAAAGGCCGCACGAACTACCACTACGTTAGGCCATTGATCTCGAGGAACAGAGTCTAGTCCCCTTACCAATGCATTAGGGTCGTGAAAAGCCAGGAAGCTAAGAAGCTTTGGAATCTCAACAGCGTAGCGTAACTGCTCACGCTCCAGATCGGGCCATCCCCCTATACTTAGGCCAGCACCCCTCTCCGAATGGAACAGCCCTTCCATGGCAGCTAACTTAGCAGGTTGTCTAATAGCAACCGATCTAGCGCTAGCATCCCCGCTGAGGGGCATCAGCAAAGCCGATATAGCAGCAACGGCCATGGCTATGTTCAGGGCTCTTTGATGGTACTTTTCAGATTTACCTCTCAATATAGCAAATGCATAAACTGCTGATACCGCGAAGGCAGAAGCTATATAAGTAGATAGTGTCGAATGTAGAGCCATGACTCCCCAAGCCGGATTAAACAATGCCTTAACAGGATCAATATTGGTGGGCTGCCCGCCCACTAATTCAAATCCAGTCGGGCTCTGCATCCAAGCATTCGCAGATAGTACAAGAACCCCGGAGGCCAAGCCAGACAGTGCTACTGGAAACCCGCATAACCAATGTATCTTTGGGGGTAGTTTATCCCATCCGTATAGATATAACCCTAGGAATATGGCTTCTATAAAGAACGCATAACCTTCCAGAGCGAAAGCTACACCAATTATGCCTCCTGCAAATTCCATGAACTTGGGCCACAACAACCCGAGCTCAAAAGACAGCACAGTACCACTTACGGCTCCTATAGCAAAGAGCACAGCTGTTGCCTTAGCCCACTTACGTGCAAGATGGAGATAGTCCTTCTCTCGAGTGCGTAGCCACAATCCTTCAGCTATAAGCATAAGTACAGGCATCCCTATGCCCATAGCAGCAAATATCATATGAAAGGCTAGTGAGAAGGCCATTTGAAATCTTGCAGCAAGGAGCTCGTCCATAACTGACCTCCGAAGTTGTATGCATGCCTTCGATAGATTCTACCCATACAGGTGTTGGTATGAGATCGCCTGGAAGGTCAGTTATGGACTGACCAAAAGATCAGTAAATGGGGTCAAAACCTAGTCTTGTCTCTTATCCTTAGGGATCAAGCCGTGCTGGAGAGCATAGGCTACTACTTGCGCTCGGTTCTGAAGGTGTAACTTATTCAAGATATTATGAAGGTGATATTTGACTGTACTCTCAGATAAGAAAAGCCTTTCAGCAATCTCTTTATTAGAAGTTATTCCTTGTACTAAAAGTTCCAGTATCTCCCTTTCTCTATCGGTTAACTCAGCATCCGGGCGTTTCTTACGCTCAATCTTCGGCTGAGCGAATTCCTGAAGAACCTTGCGCGCAAGATTAGGGGGGAGGGCGGGCTCTCCCTGATATGCTGCCTCAAGCAGCTCAAAAAATCTATCGGGATCTATGTTCTTAATTATGTATCCACTTGCACCAGACCTAATGGCTTCGAACAAGTCCTCTTCTTCTTCAGAAGCCGTCAGTACTACCACCTTAATCTCCGGAAGTTCGGCACTGATGAGCTTAGTAGCCTCGATGCCATCCATCTTGGGCATCATTAGGTCCATTAGAACAATGTCTGGCTTGAGCTCACGGGCAAGCTCCACCGCCTCCTCGCCGTTAGTAGCCTCACCTACAACCTCTATGCCACGAGCCTCGAGCAGGCTCCTAAGGCCGTCACGCACCAGAATATGGTCATCTACTATCAATACTTTCATATGCTTTTGAACTCCCAGCCTGTAACTCGCTCTTAGAAAGGGGTATTCTCAATCTTATCTCAGTACCTTGTCGTGGACCAGTATCTATATTGAGCTCTGCACCAACAGACTCAGCTCTCTCCCGCATCATGGCTAGCCCAAACCTTGGGAAATCACTTCTAGTAAGGGATGAAGGATCAAATCCTGCTCCATTATCTTTTATCGTGACCACTAACCTATCATCTCGTTTATAAATAGTAATCCAGGCCTGAGTAGCCCCTGAATGTTTCCTGATATTGGACAGAGCCTCTTGAACGATACGTATTACCTGTAGATCCGTAGTAGGTGTGAGCCTAATATTCAGTCCTTGCTGTATGTCCAACTCGACCGGGATTCCACTTTGATCCTGCCACTTCTGTGCGTATTCTCTTATTACATCAATGAAACCACGATTTCTCTCCTGTGAGGTTCTTAGAGCAAGGATTTGCTCACGCACATCGGAATATGCTGAGCGGGCAGCATCAACCAGCTGAGATAAATTCTTCGAGGCTTTGTCTAACTCCCCTCGTTCCAATAACATTTGGGTAGCATGCCCCTTAGTGGTGACGTATGTAAGTACTTGAGCAAGGCTATCGTGCATCTCTCTGGCTATACGCTCCCTTTCTTCAGCAATAGCCAGGGCCTTTACTTGTTCATGCAGACGAGCATTCTCAATAGCTAAAGCTGCTTGAGTGGCAAACCGTGCGAGCGTTTCCTCGTCCTCCTCGGTAAACTCTCGAGCACTCTCTTTCCCAGCAACAAATAAATTGCCAAGCACTTTATCTCCGGACAATATGGGAACGGTAAGCAGAGAATGAGCTGCCTGATCGGAAGGCAAGCTGAGTATATGGGCTACAACCTCTTTACCTGATATCCTGATCGGTTTATGGTCAGAGGTATACGAGGTAAAAGCACCTAGTTCAGAAGCCTTTACACCACCAGGACTAAAACCAGAGGTTATGTAGGTATCAACTAGCCCAGACTCATTTATGGTAAGCAAAGCACCATACCTTGCACCTACCAGCTCTCTAGCCTGATCGACTATCTTCTGAAGCACGGACTCAAGATTAAGCTCTCCCGCGATATCAAGCCCAGCTTGATGAAGTGCCAACAGCTCCTTATTCTGCTGGGCCAAGCCAGCTTGCAATCGTGACACAATGCCAAATACTACTTCAGAGAATATAAGCGCGGCGATAAAAGTAAGAATAACCACTCCAACATCTACAGCCCAAACAGCGTAGTTTGAGAGGGACAAAAATTCGTAGAGCGCAAGGACCACTACCACGAACACAGTTGGAGCAGCAACAGTAATAAGCTTGAGCCTCTCCAGGGTTATGATACGCAATATTCCCATAACGCTTATCTCGATAAAGCATAAGTCTGTAAAATATTATTTCAAGTAAATTGTATTACAAAACAGACAAACAGACACTTAGACAATAGACATCTACTAACTAGGGGACATCAGACGTGCTGCAGGAAAGACTCCTTAGTATAGGACAAGAGCTCTGAAAGAGGCATGTTCCAAAGCTGGTCATTGAAAATTTCTACCTCTATAGGGCCCATGTATCCAGCGGACTCTACGGCAATACGTATACGCCGTATGTCTATGACCCCTTTCCCCATCATCTCGCGAGCCACCAGAGGTGAGCGGTCAACCACCCGGGGGTAGTCATTAACATGAAACCCTAATATCCTCCCAGCAGCTCGTCTTATTTGCTCATCAATCTTCGGATCCCACCATATATGGAAAGTATCCAGCACTAAGCCAAGATACTCATCGTTAAACTTATCAATCAGGTCATTGGCCTGTTCCATAGTCACAATCACGGACCTATCTGAAGCAAAAACAGGATGCATAGGTTCTATACCTAGCCTTATGCCACAAGATCTGGCATAAGGTAGCAGAGCATCTATTCCCTTCTCAACCATGTATCTAGCTTTACTCAAGTCTTTATCCGCAGCAGGACCACATACCAGCACCAGCACTTCAGCATCGATATAAGCAGCTTCTTCTATAGCCCTTTTGTTGTCATCTATATGGTCCGCGAACTCTTCTTCGTTACTAGCTGGAAACATACCTCCTCTACACAGGCTTGAGGCCCTTATACCATAAGCCTGAAGTAGGTTAGCAGCCTGCTCGAGCCCTACCTCCGCAATC
Organism: Thermobaculum terrenum ATCC BAA-798; assembly: GCF_000025005.1. NCBI lineage: Bacteria > Bacillati > Chloroflexota > Chloroflexia > Thermobaculales (SeqCode) > Thermobaculaceae (SeqCode) > Thermobaculum (SeqCode) > Thermobaculum terrenum. The sequence continues at coordinate 1,195,872 of NC_013525.1, read as the reverse complement.
TTATGGCGCCACATACCCACGTACCTGATACCTAAATGACTACATGTATCTACCAACGAATACAAATCATATTTCTTAGCAGTCATATGATTGAAGCTTAGCCTGGATATGTCTATCTTGCACATCTGTATTACCCTATCCCACAAATCTGTAAGAAGAGCTGCATCCTGCTTGCGGCCAATTCAGGATCTATCAGAACCCCAGCCTTATCTGCCAGCACGAACAAGTCAGCCAGGTAGATGACCGAGCGCATAGACTCTTGTCCACCTAACATACGAAAGTGCGATTGGTGTCCATTCAGGTAAGCTAAGAAGACTACACCAGTCTTATAGTACATAGTAGGAGGACGAAAGATATGCCTAGCCAAGGGGAGAGTGGGGGATATAGTGTCAAGAAAAGCTTGCCTGTTTCCAGCATCGAGGGCTGCGAGTGCGCGTACCGCGACTGGGGCAATAGGGTCGAATATGCCTAGCAGTGCGTGGCTGTAGCCTTTATCATCTCCCAGAATCAGCTCAGGATAGTTGAAATCGTCTCCGGTATAGAGTTTGACCCCTTCCGGAAGCCTACTCCTCATCTCCACTTCAAGGTCTTTATCAAGTAGAGATAACTTTATGCCATCGATCTTCTCTTGATAGCTCTCTATAAGGGCCAGGCAGGACTCCATTGCACGTACAGTATCCGAACTGCCCCAATAACATCTAAGGGCTGGATCAAATGGTTCTCCAAGCCAATGCAGGATAACAGGCTTATCAATCTGATCCAGCAACCTACTATAAACCCATAGATAATCATCTGATGACTTAGCAGTACGAGCAAGAGCACGACTAGCCATTACAACAGGTGTACCAACCACAGGTTGTACAGATTCATACTGGTAAAGGTAAGCATCTAGAATATCCTCGCGAGAGTAAGGATGCTCATCATCTAGATGGTCGGTACTGATACCGTATGCAAACTTGTCTTCGGGTCCTCTAACCTCACCTCCAGTCCTGACGATTAGTTCTCTGGCAGATTCCCAGCTAAGTCCCATTCCCCTCTGAGCTGTATCCATTGCCTCAGCCACACCCATTCCCAGAGACCATAGATACCGTCTATAAGCTAGCGTTGCATCCCAGTCTATTGCTCCTCCCGAAGAAGGATCAATGTCCGCTAGAGGATCAGCTACTACGTGCACTGCAGCAAATGCGACTCGAGAGGAAGGGACATTAGATGAAAGTGAGGTATTTACCTGATCCCTGCCTTCAAGCGTGTACATGTAGACTGTACGATCTTTACTAGGTAATTTAATCTGCAATCTAAACCCTCCGGCTAAAATTCGTTAAGCGGTGGCACATCGATCCATCTGCGTTCTCGCCACGAAAGCATAGCGAGCTCTGCCAACTGTACACCCTTAGCACCTTCCAACAGATCCCAGGGGAAAGGAGTATCAGCAACTACATGCTTAATAAACATCTCCCACTGTAATCTAAAGGCATTGTCGGGTTTCGCCCTATCTGGAAGTAGCAACCAACCTGAGAAGTAATCTTCTCTATGTGGAGAATCGGGATCCCATATTGCTCTAGGAGTAGCAGAGGACGGCTGTACCCAGCAGTCTCGCAACGTAGCTACAGCGCTGCCATCTGTCCCATCCACCTGTAGTACGAAGAGATCTTCCCTGCGAACCCTAGTAGCCCAAGAAGAGTTAAACTGCGCTATCACGTTCCCCTCCAGCTGGAAGAGTGCATAGGCAGCATCTTCAGCCGTACATTGATACTTCCTGTCGAACTCGTCGTATCTCTCTGGGATATGTATAGCTCCGATACAGCATACTGAGATAACATTCCCAAAGAGATTATCCAGAAGGTATCTCCAGTGACAGAACATGTCTAAGATAATACCGCCGCCGTCCTCCCTCCTGTAATTCCATGAAGGACGCTGAAGTCCTCCTTCATCCCCTCTTTCGAAAACCCAGTATCCAAAGTCGGCTCGCACGGCCAGAAGTCTACCCAGCTCCTCGGAGTCGATAACTCTTCGCAGTTTTCTGAAACCTGGCAGGAACAACTTGTCCTGCACAACTCCGTTCTTGACCCCTCTGATCCGTGCCAACTTAGCTAACTCCAAAGCCGAAGATAAATCTAAAGCTACCGGTTTCTCGCAATACACATGCTTTCCGGCGTTTATAGCCTTAGTCAGTGCTGGAACTCTAAGCGCGGTAGTCTGTGAGTCAAAATAGATCTGGTAATTAGGGTCCGACAGCGCGCAGTCAAGGTCGGTAGTCCATTTCGGTATTCCATACGTTTCTGCCAACTGTCGAAGCTTATTCGGATTACGACCAACCAGCAAAGGGTCAATAACAATCCTGTTACCAGAGGGAAGCAAGATACCGCCATCTTTCATAATGGCTACAATTGAACGTTCCAGGTGCTGCCTTGCACCCATACGGCCAGTTACACCATTTAGGATTATGCCTATAATATGTTCTGACACTTTGCCTCCATGGGAAGTGTAATATTAGGCTATACTGAGTAAGTATAGTCACATTATATATAATATACACAAGTTGTGTTAGAAAAATGTTAGGAATAAGATGATGAGTACGAGAGGGAACATGAGCACTTTTACGCCAGTGGGTAAACCACAGACAAAACAAGCATACGTTTACTCAACCCTACGAGAAGCCATAATGCATTGTAAGCTCAGACCAGGGCAAAGGCTGATTATAGAAGATATAGCACGAGAGCTTGGTGTCAGCCCCATACCTGTCAGGGAAGCTCTACACATGTTGCAATCTGAAGGGCTAGTGCACAATGTAGCACATTCCGGGTCGGTCGTAACTCCAATAACTCCAGACTCAGTGCGAGAGACCTTCACTATCTTGGAAGGACTGGAGACTGTTGCTGCTAGAGTTGCTGCGCAGAGAATGCAACCAGAAGATATAGCAGAGCTTGAGGCCATAGTATCGAAAATGGATCATGCAGTAGCTAGGCAGGCAGAGGATGAATGGTCGGCCCTCAACAAAGAGTTCCATACTGCAATAGTAAAAATCACCGATATGCCGACATTGCAAGAGATGACTATAAGGATGTTAGATAGATGGGACAGAATAAGATGTTTCTTCTTCCAAGGTACGATGTACCATCGAATGGGGCAGTCGCAACAGGAACATCACCAGCTTCTTGAGGCTATGAAGTCTAAAGACTATGATCAAATAGAAAACATAGCTAAAATTCACAACCAGCAAGCCCTGGAAGCCTACATGCAGCTCATAGGCAAGAAGGAGGGGTAAACCTAACTAACTGCACTGCTTCTCCAAATAGATATAGAGAAATCGACTAAATTTTAGTCCTCTAACTAGTTGACATCTTAGCTATATTATATATAATATTGCTGATTCCTAGGTGCAGGAGAAGCAATGCAGGCAAAAGTTCAAACTCAAACCAAACCTATACTGCGCGGTGCGGTCAGAGCCAGCTTAAAAGCTCTCACTACTGAGCTTAGAAAAAATTATATGCTCTATATCATGGTCCTACCGGGAATTCTTTACTTTCTAATCTTTCGGTATGGGCCTATGTACGGAGCAATCATTGCGTTCAAAGACTATCACATACAAGAAGGCATATTGGGGAGTCCCTGGGCAAACCCCTGGTACAAGCACTTCAAAACTATCTTCGAGAGCACTTACTTCTTCAATATCCTCACTAATACTATCTTGATAAGCATATATAAGCTGGTATTTGGATTACCAGCGGCCATAATCATGGCTCTGCTATTAAACGAAGCAAGAATAACTTGGTTCAAGAGGACAATACAAACCGTAACTTATTTGCCGCACTTTCTTTCCTGGGTTGTTGTTTACGGCATAGCGCAAGCTGTGCTTTCCCCATCTGGAGGACTGGTGAACAAAGCTCTAGTAGCATTGGGAATGAACCCCGTTGATTTTATAGCTAGCCCTCAGTGGTTTAGAACGGTCATAGTAGCCTCTGATATATGGAAAGATATAGGCTGGGGAGCCATCATATTCCTAGCGGCACTTACAGGTATATCTCCTCATCTGTATGAAGCCGCAGCCGTCGATGGAGCTAGCAGACTTCAAAGGATCTGGTACGTGACGATACCAGGAATTATGCCCGTTGTAGTGCTTGTTGCCCTGCTGAATATTGGCAACCTGCTGAATGCAGGTTTTGAGCAGATATTCATTTTCTATAGCCCATCCGTCTATTCAGTAGGAGATATCATCGACACTTGGGTTTATAGACAAGGTATTGTTGGGTTCCAGTATTCAGTAGCTGCTGCTGTGGGATTATTCAAGGGAGTCGTGGGATTCATACTCATATTTGGTACTAACTGGCTATCCAAGAAGTACACAGGGTCTGGCATATGGTAGATCAGGAGGATTAAGAATGGCACTCTATAGAAGCATGGGCAGGAGCGAAAAATTATGGGACGCTGGGGTCTACTTGCTCCTAACACTAAGTGCCATAGTGGTGATAGTGCCCATATGGTACGTCCTTATGATCTCTATCACTCCCTTTGAGGTTTGGGCTAGAACAGGGGGCACCCTGCTCCCTCATCCTTCGGAGATAACCTTCGAGGCCTATAAGCAGCTACTAAGCTCTTGGCGTTTACCAAGGGCATTCCAGGTTAGCGTGTTCATTACTGTATTTGGCACCCTGCTAAATCTCATTTTCACGACCATGATGGCTTATCCTCTATCCAAGAAAAATTTCAGGCTTAGGAATCCAATCCTTTTGTTTATTCTCTTCACGTTACTATTCAATGGGGGATTAGTACCTACATATATAGTTGTTAGAAACTTAGGCCTAATAGATAGCTACTTAGCACTGATACTTCCCGGCCTAATAAGCGGGTTCAATGTACTGATAATGAAGGCCTTCTTCCAAAATATACCCGATGAGCTTGAAGAAGCTGCTAAGATCGATGGCGCATCCGACTTCCAAGTTCTGTGGCACATAATACTGCCTCTATCTAAGCCGATATTAGCAACTATAGGGTTATTCTATGCGGTAGGGCATTGGAACTCATTCTTCGACGCAATCCTATATATCCGCAGTGCTGATAAGCAACCACTGCAGGTAGTTTTGCGGGAAATCCTAGCCGCTGGCAACCTAACAAACTACGTTCCTGTAGAACACGAAACCATGCCCACGGAATCCCTAAGAATGGCTGCAGTTGTAATAAGTACGATACCAGTACTTATCGTGTACCCATTCCTGCAGCGACATTTCACGGCAGGAGTGCTCCTAGGATCCATCAAGGAATAAACATTCCCAGTAAGTAGGAGGAGTAAGGCAAATGCATAAACTATCCAAATACAAAATATATTATATATTCAGTTTACTTCTTATAACTCTATCTCTCTCGATAACTTCATGTGGAGCCTCGAATACGGGAAGTACCCCTACTACTGCAGCTAATAGTCCATCTCCCAGTCCTTCAGGGGCTAGTCCTTCTCCTAGTAGTCAGCAGAACACCCCAAGCGCTAGCCCTACGCAAGCAAACAATGGACAGGAATCTTCACAGCAACATGGCAAACTCTGGTCGGACAAGCCTGTCTCCATTGAGATTTATGCAACTGTTGGATCCACCGAAGTTGGCCCCCCACCTAAGAACTGGTTCTGGTATGATGCCGTTAAGAAGGCTACTAACATAGATGTCAAGATAAGCTGGATTACAGATCCCAGCCAGTACACACCGACCCTGCAAACAAGGGCTGGCGCTAATGATTTACCTGATCTATTCACAACAGACCGTAACACACTTCAACAGCTAGTACAACAGGGATTAGTTGCCGATTGGTCCCCTTACCTCAAGTACATGCCCAACTTTGTAAAAGATAGAGATGTAAATGAACTAGCTAAGTACGGAACGTTTGATGGCAAACATTATGGACTAGTAACGAAGAATGCTTATCCTTACAAAGGCATCGTAATAATTAGACAAGACTGGTTGGACAAATTAGGGCTCAAACCTCCCAAGACAATAGATGAGTACTTGGAGGTAATGAAGGCATTTACAGAAAAGGACCCGGACGGGAATGGTAAGAAAGACACCTACGGTTACACAGCCTTTATTGACGATAACGGACAAATCTCTGGTTTTGATCCTTTCTTCGCTGCTTTTGGCGCTCAACTCGACTGGAAATTTGAAAAGGACCAAGTGGTCCCGATGAGGATCAGCGATCAGAGACGACAAGCACTTGAATTTATTAACAAGATGGTTAATGAAGGGGTACTGGACCCAGATTGGAAGACTCAGCAAGGGCAAGACTACGCTAATAAATGGAAAACCGGTAAAGTAGGCATATTTGCTGGAGATTGGTGCGCAATATTCTGTCGGCAAGGATATCAAGAATTCGCTCGGGCAAATCCAAACGGTAAGATGGTAATCATTGACCCTCCAGTTGGTCCTAATGGAGACAGCGCAGCAGGAACATACTCTAGGCTAGGAAATATGTATGTAATGTCCAAGAAGGCGGCAGATGCAGGCAAAGGAGAAGCCATTGCTCGGCTGCTTGAATGGATCGATACAGATGGCTACTACCTTACTGCCTTTGGTCAGGAAGGGGTAAACTGGAAACGCGATAGCCAGGGGCACATAGTTCCCGGACCCAAATCCTATCTTGATCCTGAAAATTTGGTGCTAACGCAGCTCAGAGGTTATGCTTACAAGGGTACGGAAGAAGAGTTGAGAGCTAGATATGATAACACTTATAAGGCAGCTAACGGGCAAACCATATCCGTATGGAGTGTTTACCAAAGAGCACTCAAACTACCCAAGCTCGATACCACTAACCAGGCCATAATTCCTCCAGCCCCGCCTGAGATATCTGCAGACCTTACGCGAACAATGGCCGAAGCTGAACTTAAGTTCGCAACAGGACAAAGGCCATTCTCAGATTGGCCCAATTACGTCAATCAAGTTAAGTCTATGGGATTAGATCAATGGACCGAGATGGCCAATCAAGCAGCAGCTGAAGCAGGCTTGATCAAGAAGTAGTTTCCCTCCCAATCGGGGTGGCGAATCTTTATCTGACGATTCGCCACCCCGATTTCACTTCTTCCTAGGAGAGGTTTCCAATGTATAGTCGCACTCTTGTAATTACATTGTTTCTAATAGCTATGCTCCCGATACGAATTACTCATGCAGCATCTACATCAACCCAAAGTTGGATGTTTGATTTCGGCTGTGATAATAGCCCTGTAGCCGAGGGGTATATACAGGTTTCGAACACTATGCTCTACGATACCACTAGAGGTTATGGTTTAGATAGAGAAACAAGTTGTCGAGATAGAGGGACACCAGACCCTGTACGTCGCGACTTTACTAATAGCTCAAATTACAACTTTCTGCTGGATGTGCCCAATGGAGACTATCAGGTAACTATCATCGCAGGAGATGCAATTGCCTCAAACAATACCTCAGTGATGCTAGAAGGACAGAACGTAGGCACTATCTCTAGTCGCAGCGGTAGCTTCGGAGAGCTAACGACCGTGACCAGAGTAATGGATACGCAACTAACTATGGGCTTTGGTAGGGATGGTAGAGTAAATGGAGTAATCGTTATAGCAATCCCCTACCCTACAGGTCTAAGGCTGGAAGATAGAGTCTTAATACCAGATCCCTCTGTAACTATCTCGTGGAATCCTGTTGAAGAGGCGATCAACTATAACATATACCGAGCCGAGGGCAACGATGGGTTTGAAAGGATCGGAAGTACAACCAAATCCTCGTATGTCGACACGACTGTGGAGTTAGGGCTTTCCTATAGATATGCCGTTACTCAGGTAAATAGCAGGGGAATAGAGTCCGCGAAGAGTAACGTACTAACAATAAATATGTGGGATGAATCACACCCGGCTCCCAGGGCCCCACAAGGGATCGAATTAGATACAGCTACAAGAGACGCTCTGGAATTTTCTTGGAATCCTGTGGATGATGCAATCTTATACTATGTCTATAGATCTAAGAATCCTACTGGGCCCTTTGAGCGAATAGGAGCTATAAGTGAGGCTCAATACCGAGACAACTTAAACCCTACCATAAACTATTACTACCAAGTACGTGCAGTTGGGATTGGTGGACTATCACTACCATCTGAAACCCTGAAAACGCCTATAACCAAAACCCCAATTAGGCGTATGGAGAAAATTAGCCGTGCTCCAATAGCAGTACATACTGATAACGGCATCTTAGTTAGTTGGAGACTACTTGCATCGGATCCTCCAAATATAGCATTTGATGTTTATAGAAATGGGCACAAAATAAATAAGTCACCAATCAGAGACCGAACAAATTATTTAGATAGGTCTGGCGATACCGAAGCAGTATATACCGTGAAGCCAATCGTTCGAGGACATATATGGGGCAAAATAGAAAGCACTACTGTATGGGAAAAGAATTATCTAGATGTTCCCCTTCACAAGCCGCAAGGTGGAGTCACACCAGACGGGGTTGAATATACATATAGCGCTAACGATGCTAGCGTTGGGGATCTAGATGGCGATGGAGACTACGAGATCGTATTGAAATGGGATCCGTCAAACTCAAAAGACAATTCTCAAGCCGGCTATACCGGTGAGGTCTTGTTGGATGCATATGAGCTCGACGGCAGCCTTCTTTGGAGAATAAATCTAGGCAAGAACATTAGGGCTGGAGCTCATTATACGCAGTTCTTGGTTTACGACTTCGACGGAGATGGTAAAGCAGAGGTGGTAGCAAAGACTGCCGATGGTACTATCGACGGCACAGGAAGAGTCATTGGTGATCCCAATGCTGACTATAGAAACAGCGAAGGGCGAATATTAGAAGGGCCGGAATACTTAACCGTATTCGATGGTCTCACTGGTAGAGCCCTTGCTACCACAAACTATGATCCACCCAGAGGAAACGTGTGTGATTGGGGTGATTGTTATGGCAACAGAGTAGACAGATTTCTTGCTGGAGTAGCATATCTTGACGGTCAAAATCCAAGTTTCATTATGGCTCGAGGCTACTATACACGTACAGTGTTAGTGGCCTACAACTGGCGAGATAATAAGATCACCAAACTCTGGAAGTTTGACAGCGCGACCCCTGGATATGAATCTTACGCTGGGCAAGGTAATCACCAACTTAGTGTTGGTGATGTAGATAACGATGGCCGAGATGAGATAATTTATGGCTCGATGGCTATAGATGATGATGGAAGTCCCATGTACTCAACAGGACTAGGGCATGGAGATGCTATGCATCTTGGCGACTTAGATCCCCAGAGGCCTGGTTTAGAAGTCTTTCAGGTTCATGAGAACGCTAATAGTCCGTACGGCTACGAAATGCATGATGCTGCCACTGGGGAGATCTTATGGGGAGTTAGGACAGGCATAGATACAGGTAGAGGTCTCGCGGCAGATATAGATCCCAGATACATAGGGTATGAAGCTTGGGCTGTTAAGGGAGAATGGAACAGCCCTACAGGGGGATTACATACAGCTAATGGAGATAAGATATCAGATAACATACCACCGGCAAATTTCGCTATATGGTGGGATGGGGACCTGACAAGAGAGATTCTGGACCACAATTGGTCTCAGGAGCAATATGTAGGGGTTGGTACTATTGGTAAGTGGGATTATGAGCACGAGAAGATGGTCAACCTCCTAACGGCTCACGGCACTTACTCCAACAACGGTACCAAGGGTAACCCTAGCCTACAGGCAGATATATTCGGAGACTGGCGAGAAGAAGTTATATGGAGAACTGAAGATAGCAGCGCGCTTAGGATCTACACTACTCCTTACCCAACCGAGTATCGATTTGTAACCCTCATGCAGGATCCGATTTATAGACTGGGTATTGCATGGCAGAATGTTGGATATAACCAGCCTCCGCACACCAGCTTCTATCTAGGCTCTGGTATGCCAAAACCCAGCTGGAAACCACTAAGCACTGATGAACCCATCAAGGTTAAATTGGACCTCTATCCAAACAGGATAACCCATACAAACGAGAAGCATAACACGCTCAGAGCACTTATAAGGTTTCCAGCTGACATACAAGGCGATGTTGTTGCGGCAAATAGCATCCATTTATTAGTAGACGGCGATGACCTATCTCCCAAGAATAGTAGGTTTGGAAAAGTCATAAGCAAAGGGAACGCCATTCTAGTACCTTTTAGAATGAACGACTTAGTTAACGCAGCAGCTGAGTATACAGGAAAGGTCGAGATAACAATCCTTGGATACACACAAGAAGGTAAAACTTTTTGGGGAACTGCTCTTATTAGGGTTGGGGAATAGACAGTCTATTCCCCAACCCTATGTAATTGATACTAATATCTCCCTCAAGCTTAGCAAGAACCCTTTGGGCCGTATCTAAATTGGGTGCTATGACGTAGTTTACCCACGTACCTTCTTGGGATATAACAACAGTCTTATCGCGAGCCTCAAGAACATAGTTGGCCCCTGACTGTTGATATCTAGCATTAAATCTAGATTCATCATATGAGATCATGGCAGAGACAAATTCCTTAGCGTCACTCTCGCTATCCCATGCACTCTTCCAAACCAGGACTTCCTGATCGCCATTCGTCCATAGAGCAAACTCATCACCATCCCAACCAGCAGCCGCTTTCCGCGCGGTCAGATCATCAATCTGACCATCAAGCAGTACCCTAGTCTGAAACTCCCCAAACAAATTTTCTTCTAACTTCTTCCAGCCCTTGCCTAAGGACTGGGACAGGTCAGGTAAATCTACTAGAGTGGGGTTATCACGATTTATATATCTCTCCGGATGAATAATCTGTTCAGTGCTGGTGGGAGGATCTCTGAAAGCCTTATTAACAGCTGCCAGACCCCCTTCCCTCATCAGGACTGCTACAAAAGTAGCTCCTGCCTCATACGGGAAAAGCAACGTTTCAGAAATTATAGGAGGCGCTGAACTAAGCTTTTCCGAGCTTATATCAGATTGTGTTATTTCATCCTGTATGCGCCCTATCAGAGCAGGATGCCTTGTCAGGTACTCCCGCTCGACGGTACGAGCATCACCTTCTACTAGTGAGGTCACAGCCAAGTACGCGTCGTCATCTTTGTCCTCATATTTCTTGAGCAGAGGATTAAGGTGAAAATGTTGATCCTGGAGAGCATGCGTCACTTCATGAGCGTATATCAGCTCTTCGAGAGCATCTAGTTTGTTGCCCTCGCTAACCACGTATAATTCCTTAGTCTCCGGATCATAGAATCCACCTATTTGTTCTGTATATAGATCCAAATATAACTTATGTAGATCTATATCACCAGATATCAAGCCAAACTCCCTAAGAACCCTTTCATCAGCTTCCGCTTCTGAAGTCGGATAGTCCTTATTTATATCTTTTTCTAGCTTCTCCCTTAGCTGCTCCCTGGTCATGTAATCTAGGCTTATAGGAGCTAGGGGTCTCAATCCCCTGATCTGCGAAACAGATCTAACTATCTCGTTTATCTGAGGATTAGAAGTTACAGATAAGCTTTCCCTGGTGGGTGTGGATGTCGAGCTCCCAGGAGATGCCGGTGGAGTAGGTTTTATAGTAGTGACCTTGGGTTTTGCTGTGGGAGCGGTCCTGGCAACCGTAACGGTGATTACGGGAGAGACCTCAGGTTGAGGGGTAGTAGGCGATTTCTGCTCAGAACCACCGCATGCGGACAAGAAAAGTAAAGCACCGATTATCAAAAAGCGTATAGATCTCAAGTCCTAACCTCGCTTATGCTTAAGAGCACTATATAGAACTATACCCTTTGAGACGTAACTCTGCTCTCTGCAGTATATAATATGTCGAGTATAGGGTATTACAAGTTAGGAGAACCCTAAGTTGGAAAGACCTCTAATCCTTGTAATAGATGATGACAAGAATATCACAAGCTTTCTAAGGAGAGCGCTATCCTACGCTGGATATGAAGTCAAAACTGCACACAATGGACAAGAAGGACTACAGGTAGCCTTATCTAATGCTCCGGATCTTGTGATACTTGACTGGTTAATGCCAGATATGGATGGCATAGAGGTATGCAAAAGACTCCGCTCAGCGGACAATATACCAATACTAATGCTGACGGCAAAGGACGAAGTATCCGACCGAGTGCAGGGGCTGGAGGCGGGAGCGGATGATTATCTTGTAAAACCCTTCGCACATGAGGAACTAATCGCCCGAGTGAAGGCTCTCCTGAGACGAGCCTCACCAGACTCGAGAAAAGTGCTGCGATTCGCTGACCTTTCGGTCGATTTGGGGACCAGAGAGGTCAAAAGAGGTCAAAGAGTCATAGATCTAACAGCTAAGGAATTTGATCTATTGGTTACCTTCATGCAACATCCCAGGCAGGTGCTAACCAGAGATCAGCTTTTGCAGATCGTGTGGGGTTTCGATATGGAGGTTGAATCTCACGTAGTAGCAGTTTACGTAGGATACCTAAGAGACAAACTGGAAGCAGGAGGGGAGTCCAGACTTATTCATACTTTGAGGGGCGTAGGATACGTTCTTAGGGAGTCTAACGAGAAATGAGCCCTCTGGGACTTTTTCCTAAAAGCCTCAGATGGAGATTAGTAGCCCTAGAGTGCATGGTAGTAGGAGTGATACTCCTAGCATTTACTGGGGCTCTGTATGAGCTAGCAGCCAGGAACCTTATGCATGATGTGCAGAGTTCATTAGTAGATAGAGCCCAACAAGTCAATGGAGCCATTCGGCAATATGTAGTTTTTGGAGCATTAAGACCGAAACAGGTTATAGAGATTCCCCCTCCTGAATCCTTTGCATCGTCTGATACAGTAGTGCAAATAAGTACTCTCGACGGTCAGGTTATAGTAACTACCTCTACACCGAACGGGAATAATATTCCTTTGGATCAGGACACACTTCAACAGGTATCTCTAGGCAATAGTACTTTCGAGCGTATAAAAGTAGGAGATGAAGAGCTAGAGGTATACAGTAGCCCTATATTACTCAGAGACAGGGTAATAGGAGTTCTACAGGTAGCAAGAAGCCTGCAGCTCATCGAGCAGACATTGGCAAGGCTCAGATTATTCGCGATAGTAGGCTTCACTCTAGCTATGACAGCTTCGATACTGGCTACATTCTATGTAGCCAATAGATCACTCTTTCCCCTAAAGGAGCTGATACGAACTGCAGAACGCGTGGGGAGGTCTGGAGATCTCTCACAAAGGGTGAAGACTTCTCCCAACCTAGACGAAGTTGGCAAATTAGCATCTACATTTAATACAATGCTAGAACGCCTGGAACTCTCTGATAAGCAACTGAGAGAAACACTAGATGCTGAGAGAAGATTCGTAGCAGATGCATCCCATGAGCTCAGGACACCACTCACAACAATACTTGGAAATGCCGGCCTTCTACTCAAAGTGCCAAATATGAGCCCGGAAGATAGACAAGAATCCCTGGAGCAAATATATGAAGAAGCTGACAGGATGCGCAGGCTTGTATCGGACCTTTTGACCTTAGCTAGGGCCGATGCGGGCTTTAGGCTCAAACAGGAACCTGTAAAAGTACAACCAGTCGTAGAGTCCGCTGTCCGAGAGATGGAGCATAGAGCTACGGATCGACAGCTACGGATAGACAAGATATCCGATGTCGAGGTAGTAGGAGACAAAGATGCGCTGAAGCAGTTGGTCCTGATACTTCTAGATAATGCCATAAAATATACTAGGAACCAGGACTCCATTCAAGTCGAAGTCGAGAAGGATGATTCTCAAGCTGTTATAAGAGTGGCAGATACTGGTATAGGTATATCCCAGGAACATCTTCCCCATATCTTCGAGAGGTTTTACAGAGCAGATACATCCAGAAGCTCCGATGGCACAGGCCTAGGACTATCAATAGCCAAATGGATAGTAGAGCAACACTGCGGTTCAATAAGCGTTGCCTCCGAAATAGGCAAAGGTTCGATATTCGAAGTCAAACTGCCAGCTAAGAAGTAGTTTTCTTATCATTTTCTTATCTTAGTCTTACCTTCAATTGAAACTACAAGAGCAAAATATTACGCGGAAATTGGTATTTGAAGTCGCATGGAGTAGCTCATGAGAAGGAGAATCAGCTACCTGTTGGTTGCATTAGCAGCCGTAACTCTCTTGGCGGGAATGAGTATCGCAAGGGCACAAGCTGATCAGAAGAAGAACTACTACGACATATTCATAGACAAAGTAGCACAACTACTTGGCAAATCTCCTGCAGATGTAGAGAAAGCACTCATACAGGCCAAAGAGCAGGTCATCGATCAAGCGGTCAAGGATGGAGCAATTTCACAGGAAAGAGCCGAGAAGATCAAGCAAAGAATAGAGCGTACAGGCAAGGTCCTTCCGATAATCACATCCAAACCGAGAGGATTGATTCCAAGAGTAATACAAGGGAATGTAAAGGCAGTCACAAGCGATAGCGTAGATGTTGAGACGAAAGCTGGAAAGGTATGGAAAGTAAATATCCAGCCACAAACCAAGATAGTGACAGCAGGACGAATTAAACAAGCTGCTGTACAGGTTGGAGACAGAGTCAAAGTAGTTGGTAAACCTCAGGGAAATAGCATTAATGCACGCGTAATACTTATCAATAACCAAGATACTAACCGCTAGAACTTCAAAGAGACTATCACCTACCCCTCCGGGAGAATGGGGACTTGAGAATCTCAAGTCCCCATTTCCTTCTTAATTTGCCATATATTGTCATATCACAATTCCATTACATTCATATCTATATAATTGACATGATAAAAACTTTGCAATATTATTAACTCAAGGCATGTGGCATACCAATTACATACCTGAAGTTCTAAATCTAGGCTTCAGACCTAATACATAAATGCAGGAGGATTTGCATGTCAGACGAGCCTTGGAATCACAATATTAGTAGAAGACGGATCCTTAAGCTAGGTGGGACGCTCCTAGCGGCGGCTGTTAGTGGAGCGTGGCTTGAAGCTTGTGGGAGTTCATCCCAGAATACCCCTACCAGTAATGTAGGGGGGCAATCTCCTGCTCCAAGTCCTACTCCCACCGCAGCATCGACCTCGATGTCAAGTCCTACACCAATAGCTTCGCCGGTAGCCACCGCTACAACAGGAAACACTAGCTCGTTGCCCTTTGGACTCATACCTGTGCAGGGTAATGTCAGCATAACCGTCACAGATGGTCCAGGCCCTGGCTGGCTCAAGCAAGATAGAGATTTTTACATGGACTTGATCAAGAAATACAATGCAATCTTTCCTAATGTGAAGATTACTCCACATGCCGGCGGTTATGATCCTCAAGCTTTCGCAGCTAAGATAGCTGGAAACAAAGTTGAGGATGGGTTCGCTGTTTGGTTTACAGAGCCTCAGAAATTCATAGAGCAAGGTGTGGCAGCAGATATAACTGATTACATCAAACAATGGAAATATTTCAACGAGTTTCGTCCAGAAGCACTTACTGTCCTTAAGGACAAACAGGGGCATATTTACGGGGTACCAGTCAGCATGTATGCCCTAAGCTTAGCGTATAATCGCAAGATTTTTGAGAAGGCGGGTTTGGATCCTGATAAACCACCTACCACCTGGGATGAGCTCAGGCAGTATGCAAAGCAGATTGTGGAGAAAACTGGCATCCCAGGATTCTGCTTCCTAAGCACGAACAATCAAGGTGGATGGTATTTCACGACCCTTATGTACACTATGGGGGCTACCCCCGAGCAGCAGATAAATGGTAAATGGACTGCAACCTTCAATGATAAGGGGAAAGGACTAGAAATACTAAAGCTACTACATGACATGAAATGGGTTGACAAATCAATGACTCCACAAGCTCTACTAGATCAGGGCAAGCAGTCTCAACTACTAGCTACTGGCAGGGTTGCCATGGCGATAAGTGGTATACCCGGGGCTGACGAGCTAGCCAAGTACAAGGCAGATATAAAGGATTTTGGGCTAGGTATAGTTCCTCAAGGTGGCGGTAATGCCGTGCTAGGGGGAGGATATGCCTGGATGTTTAATAAGAAGTCTTCCCCCGAGCAGATAAAGGCAGCTATAGACTGGGTTCTGTTTACCAACTTCTATCCAGAAAATGTAGAGGCGGGCTATAAGAAGGATAGGGCTCTGAATAGATCAATAGGTTTCCCTTCACCACCAATATTTGAAGGAGAACTACAAAAACAGCTGGAAGCTCTTATTGAGAAGTACGCTACAGTGCCAAATGAGAACTATACACCCTATACAGAGGGAATGAAGCGTATTGCAGTGAAATCCGAACCTCCAATTGAAACTCAGAAGATGTATGCAACTCTAGACCCAGTAGTGCAGGCTGTTCTAACTAAAGAGAATGTCGATATGGAAGCCTTGCTGATGAAAGCCCAAAAGGATTTCCAGACTAGTGTGCTGGACAAGCTCTCTATGAGAGCTTGTCCAGCTTATATACCACACACGTGCAGGAGTCGAGAATGAAAGTAGCTACCAGGCAGGGCTTACAAAGCTCATTTATGATCAGAGTATTGTCCTACAGGGTGAGGCGCAATGTAGTTGCATACCTTTACATAGTGCCTGCGCTAGTACTCTTTGCAGTGTTCTTATGGTGGCCAATACTACAAGCCTTTATTGTTAGCTTCCAGCATGTTGATCTTAGCTTTCAGCCCAGATGTGTAGGGCTACAAAACTTCAGGGATGTTATCACTGATCCTTTGTTCTTCACTGCTTGGCGGAATACCCTCTACTACACGATACTGGCAGCTCTATTTGCATACATAATACCCGTTATATTCGCAATAGCTGTGAATGAGATGCCTATGAAGTCCTACCTGCGAACTGCGTTTTATCTGCCAGCTGTCCTTCCACCAATAGTTACCGCTCTCCTATGGGGATGGATATACCAGCCGGAAGGAGGCTTAGCTAATACCATCTTACATATGGTAGGACTTAACCCTATTAATTGGCTCGAATCTGAAAAAACTGTCATCCCATCAATACTTATCATGACCACATGGGGTGGTATGGGCGGCACAATGCTTTACTATCTCGCAGCGTTGAATGCCGTACCATCTGATCTGTACGAAGCTGCTGAGTTAGACGGAGCCAACATACTGCAGAGAGCGATATATATAACAATTCCTCAAATTCGTCCCATTATGTGGTTGTTCCTGGTAGGACAGATCATAGGCACCATGCAAATCTTTACAGAGGTTTTTGCTTTGACAGACGGAGGGCCAAATAACGCCAGTGTGACCCTGATGCTCTTACTCTATAGATATGCTTTCCAATACAACGAATTCGGTAAAGCAAGCGCTCTGGGTGTCATCCTATTTATATTCTTATCAGCCTTCTCGATCATGTACATGCGGATGACCTTCTTCAAGAAGCAGGAATCTTAAGGGGGAGTAGAATGGCAGTTATTTCGCAAACCCGAATATGGAGAAGGATCAGCTCCAGCGAGGGTAAGAATAGAACACTAATATCGCCTGTAGAACTTAGAAATCCCAAAATCAAAGCTATATACTACCTCATTTTCTTATTCCTGGTAGCATTCTCTCTCACTATAGTTTTCCCCTTGTACTGGCTATTTACAGGCCCGATGAAAAGCCCTGTAGAGTTCTTGCAAATACCTCCAACATGGTTTCCTAGGCACTTCAGTTTGGACAACTACATAGCTGCCTGGCAACAGTTCAATTTCATCAAATACTTCTCTAATACACTAATAATAGCTGCAGGCAGCTGGGTAACCGGCATGCTTGTTACAGTAACAGCGGCCTACTCTCTCTCCAAGCTTAGACCTGTTTTTGGTAACGTGATTCTATTCTTGTTCTTTAGCACCATCATGGTGCCAGGAGCAATGTTGTTAGTACCACTGTATCTAACTGTTGCTAAGGTTCCGATTATTCATGTATCACTTCTTCAAACCTACTGGGCAATATGGCTTCCGGGAGCAACCAACGGATTCGGAATATTTATGATGAAACTTTTCTTCGATGCCATACCCAAGGATCTGACAGATGCCGCAAACCTAGATGGAGCCAATTCCATTCAATCACTTATATGGATAGTACTGCCTATGGCTAAGGCTGCGATAATCGTGATGACTATCGGAGCCATAATGGGGTCATGGAATGACTTCTTCTGGCCATTTCTTGTACTTACGGGTGCTGAAGATAAATGGCCGATAATGGTAGCACTGTTTACCTTCTCAGGTGGCCCTGGTGGAGGGGGAGCACTTGATATGACCATTGCAGCGGATGCCATAGCCGCGATACCACCTCTAGTACTTTTCTTCTTCCTTCAGAGGCACATACTCCAATCCATAAACCTCACTGGACTAATGCAGTCATAGGAATCGCAGGAAGGAGTAGTCTAAATGCTATTCAGAACCAAACTCATCCATGTCATCTTAGCAACCCTATTCGCATTTATGCTATTACCCAAACAAAACAATGTAGTCAGAGCTAATGCAGCAGAACACGGCCTAAATGCACAATACTTTGCAGACAAAGACCTCACAGACCTGAAAGTTACTAGGATAGATCCCAATATAGATTTCGACTGGAGCTCTGGACCACCCGACCCCTCCATACCACCATACGACTTCTCAGCACGCTGGTACGGAAAGATAGAGCCAAAGTACTCGGAAATGTATACCTTTTACACAACTACCGATGACGGTGTAAGGCTGTGGGTTAACGGGCAACTCCTGATCGATAAGTGGGTTGACCAAGCGCCTACAGAGTGGTCAGCATCAATTCAACTGCAAGCTGGGCAAAAGTACGATCTGATAATGGAATATTACCAAGCAGGTGGAGGAGCTATGGCAAAGTTAGAATGGTCCAGCCCCTCCCAGCCAAGAGAGGTAATACCTAGCGATAGCTTGTATCCTGAAGAGGTAACTTTCCCACCTATCATAAATAGGCTTGGCTATGATGATCCAACAGGGCTGTACATAGTAAGACCTGGCAACCCAGCAAAGCCTAAGATAGCCTTAGGTGTTATCAATAAGTCTTCCAACCCCATAACTCTCACACTGAACTGGAAGCTACTGGCAAGAGGTACCGACTTAGTATCTCAGGGCTCTTACGAAATAGATCTAAAAGGTAATGAACAGAAGTTGGTCAAGGTACCATTGGGCAAAATAAAACAACCTAATTACTATCGAGTACAAGTAGAGGTCCTAAACGAAGAAGGTACATTATTGGCCCAGAAGGATATGGGGCTCGGCATCATTTGGCCCCCACACGATGGCTTGAGATACTACTCCCACTTCGGTCTGGGATTTAGATCCGAAGGTGATATGAATATCCAGATGCAGATAGGAGAGAAAATCGGGGTCAAGTGGACAAGAGGCATAAACTCAGTGGATCCACCTATCCTCAACCCGGAACCCGGCGTCTATTGGGGTGACAGGGAAATAAGCCGAGCTCGGGAAGAAGTCTTGAGCTGGATGAGTCATGGCATCTACCCTCTGGGCTATATAAATTACAATATGCCTTGGAACGTTAGACCAGGACCAAATGGTGAACCCCTACCTAGACATGCTAATTGTCCCAAGGATATGGAAGCACATGCCAATATGGTGTACCACGCAATAGCTCCTTTGCACGACCTTGTTAAGGATTGGGAGCTATGGAATGAACCATGGGTACATGGGTGGACTTGGACTACATGTGATGCACAAGATTATAGAATAATGACTAAGCTGATATGGGACAAAGTCAAGAAAGATTTTCCTGATGTAAATCTTATAGGTGGAGGGTCAACAACCTACAACAAAGACGTAGTCTATTGTAAGGGGTGTCTCAACAATAGATACTACGGTGGATACATTGATGGCTCCGTGAACCATGCATACGGAATACCAGACGCAGCCCAACTAGCAGCAATCAAAACCCAAGCAGCTATGGATAAACTCTGGTCCAGGACACACGGCCGAGCTGGATTATGGCAAACAGAGCTAGGAACATCTGAGTCTTATTTCCCTGACTTGCCAGAGCAAGAGCGGCCTTACGAAGTAGCTAGAACTATTGCTCCTACATACCTCCTTCACATTCTGGGTGCAGGTAATATGCCAATACGCATCTTCTGGTTTGCACTATCATACGGTTCAGGCTACTCAGGAGGAGAGTACAACATATACGATACAGAAACTAATACCCCCCAAGCCTGCAGTAGTAGCTTACTCAGCCATGACTCACTTCCTGGAGGATAGCAAGCTCGTTAAGGAACTATTCCCTAATTCAAAGTCAACTTGGGGATTCTTGTTCCGAAGAAATGACGATAGTAAAGCTACAGCAGCTATTTACCTAGATCAAGACTTCAGTGGTACCATAGAGATCCCGAACGCTAGAGGGCTGAAGATTTATGACTACCTAGGAACGCCGCTATTCGACGGCAGGTCAAATGTAGCAACAATATCAGCAGAACCTTGGCAGACCATATACATCGTCAGTGAGCAATCTCCCAAACATCTAGAGAGCATATTACGCAAGGCTCACTTCAATCTAGATAATCCACTCATAGTCAATCCACTATCATTTACCAAGCCTATTTCAAGAAACTCCACCGTTAAGGTTAGAGTTGAAAATGCTTCACCCAATCAAGTAGCGGCTTCGGTAAAGATTCAAGTGCCCTCCGATTGGCTACTTATCAGGGATGAAGCCAGTACAGGTGTAATGCAACCTGGGCAGGTAAAGGTACTAAGGTTTAAGGCAAAGAGGGCTCTACCAAATACAGACAACAAGTACAACATAGTTTGGGAGGCAGAAGTAGTAAATATAAATAGTGGTTACCAGACACAGCAGTCAGGCAACCAAATAGTACAGGTAGCATATGCTCCTTATCACAGGATCAACATAGATGGGGATCTATCAGATTGGCAAGATATAACGCCCGTGTCCATAGACCCAGATGGCAATGGGGGTCTTCCTTCGGACAAGGTTTGGACTGCATGGGATAAGAATTACTTTTATCTAGCAGCTCAAGTACCTGATCAGCAACAATCCTCTAACAAGCCATTCGATGAGGATCCATATGCTTTCGCATTCTATGCCGATAGCATACAGATGGCTTTCGATACCATTAAGAAAAATCTGCCTGATGACTTGTTAGTGGGAGATCCTGAATACGAAAAGGCGTTGGCTTCTGATATGGATCACTTGTTTATAGCTACGTTAGCTCAAGGGAACATGCCGGAGCTATATCGTCAAACGGCCCCGGGGACCAACTACCAGACTTACTATCCTACTAATCCCGATACGAACCCTCCGCTCGGGCCGATGAACGCATCCCCTAGAGGTGGCACAGACGGTAAGATAAAGATAGTAAGAGATGAAACTAATAAAATAACTACATACGAGATAGCCATAGCTTGGAAGGATATCTCACCACTCTGGCAGAAATTGGAAGAACTTAGAAGAGGAGAAACAATTACTACACACTTCGCCTTTGCAATTAACGATACCGGAGACCAGGGGAGAGGTATGTATTACTGGACCAAAGAAGCAGGCATGGTTTTCTCAGGAGGGTATAACTTTGCACCTTTCTGGGGCACTGGACAGAAAGCTAACGGCGGCAGAGTGATAACGCCCTGGGGCTTCGGCAAATAGCACGTAGCATTTAGGGAGTGGCCGGCAACAGGTAAACGTTGCTGGCCACTCCTATATTTATTAATCCCCTACAACAATCGACAATACAAAGCTGACCAGACTAACAACTATTGAACCTAAAAGGGCGGGCCAAAATCCATCTACGTAGAAGCCAACATCTAATATGTTTGTAGTCACAAAGGAAGCCAGCCAAAACATCAATGCATTGAGGACCAACAGAAATAGGCCTAGAGTCAAAATAATCAACCCACACGATAGGAACTCAAGAACGGGTTTTACAAATGCATTTATCAGACCTAAAACCAAAGCCATGACCACTATGGATACAAAAGCATTCTCAGCAACCCTTATACCAGGTACCACATACACCGCCACAAGTAGGGCAACAGATGTAATTAGCCACCGCAAGATAAAGTTCATACAAATCTCCTTTGTTAGATCCTAGCTGTAGAGCCTGGCAGATACCTATTCAACGACAACAGTAGTGGCGACTACATCCCTCTGGTTATAGTAAGTAGTCTCTCCTGGTAGTGTTACATCAAGTTCATGTCTAATATCTACCGAGGAGGATCCAACACGAAAGATATATTGTCCAGGCTCAGTAACAAATTGCATAGCCTCGTTATAAAAAGCTAATCTAGAGGGATGGACTATAAAGGTTAACTTCTTGGATTGACCGGGATCCAATCTCACTTTTGTGAATCCTAGTAACATGTTTGTCGGACGGGAAACAGAAGCTACAACATCTTGACAGTAAAGCTGAACAACCTCACTCCCCGTATATTCCCCTACATTCCTAATTTCAAAGGAGATGGCTGTGGGCTTGGTGGTGTCACCAACTTCGATATTTGGCTGGCTGTACTCAAAGCGTGTATAGGACAAGCCATAGCCAAATGGGAACAGAGGATCTACAGTGGAGTCTATGTAATCTCCAAAGAACATCGCCTTGTCCCCACCATTCCTTTGACCAAAGTAATCAGGTACTTGGCCCACCCTACGAGGGAAGCTAACAGGAAGTTTCCCGCTCGGGCAAACACTCCCAAACAGCACATCAACTATAGCATTGCCCCCCTCCTCCCCAGGAGGCACGCAGAAGATTAAGGCATTAGTTGAATCAACCAGGTCTTCCAGCGTATGAACTCTACCACTTATTACGACTACGACCAGCTTCCTAGCAGCTTCAGCTATAGCTCTGACCAAATCGGCTTGCACGCCTGTCAAAGATAAGGATGTTGCGTCATTTGCCTCTCCGGAAGTAGCTGGTCTCTTCAATCCACTCTTGCCACCCACAAAAACTATAGAAACATCAGCGTTACTGGCAGCATTAACTGCAGCAGCAAACCCAGATCTGTCATCTCCCAAAATATCGCAACCCTTTTCATAAATTACGTCGATATCGGGGTGCTTATCTCTTATTGCCTGTAGTGGAGTAACGTGCGGAGTGTAGTAAGGACCAGGAGCAAAGTTTCCTAGATTAAGTTGACCAGCAGGAGTGGGTGCTGGCTCTTCTGATAGCAACCCTAAGGACTCCGTATCTGATTGAGACTCGAACAAAGACTCAAGGTGTGCTGGATAGTGGTAATCCCCTTGTAGGAGCCTCTTATCGTCTGCTGCGGGACCTATGACTGCTATTGACTTCACATCATCCTTCGATATCGGCAACACACCATCGTTCTTTAGTAACACTACCGACTCTGCTGCAGCCTGATAAGCCAGTTGTCTCTGCTCTGGTGTCTGGAACTTCGAGCTAGCAACCCCTGCATCAACATATGGATTCTCGAACAAGCCTAATCGGAACTTAAGCTCAAGCACTCTTCTAACTGCAGCATCTATCAACTCAATTTTGATGCTTCCATCTTCGATAGCCTTCTTTAGGGGTTCGCCGAAGCAATCCAAAGCAGGCAGCTCCATGTCCAATCCGGCATTTAGAGCTATGCAGGCGGCTTCTGACTTATCAGCAGCAACCTTGTGAAAAGATCGCAACATCTCAACGGAGAAGTAGTCAGCGACTACGGACCCTCTAAACCCTAACTCCTTGCGCAAAAGGTCGGTAAGGATAGACTTACTTCCGGCACAGGGTAAACCATCAACAGAAGCGTACGAATTCATAATTACTGATAAACCAGCATCCCTTATCGCTGCTGCGAATGGTTCGGCATAAACCTCTCTAAGTTCGCGTGGACCTACATGAACAGGTCCCCAATTTCTTCCTCCTAGCGAGAAAGAATAAGCCAGGAAGTGCTTACCTGTGGCTGCAACCCCTTGAGCAAGATCATCCCCTTGCAGACCCTTTATATAGGCTGTGCCCAGTGTCCCCACCAGAACAGGATCTTCACCATAAGTTTCCTCGACCCTTCCCCAACGAGGATCTCTAGCCACATCAAGCACCGGAGCTAGTGCTAGCCTGGCTCCCACAGCCAACATTTGCTCTCTAATCACCTGAGCAACTTTTTCTATTAGCTCGGGGTTCCAAGAACAAGCCAGCCCTAAAGCCTGGGGAAAGACAGTGGCATCTCTATGACAAAAGCCTCCGACGGACTCCTCATGAATAAAGACTGGTATGCCTAATCTCGTCCTCTCAATCACAACCTTCTGAATAGAATTCATAAGATTTGCACTTTCATTAGGACGAAGACCGGTAGCTGCGCCGATGCGTGTAATTTGTCCAATACCATTTGGAATTTGACTAATCGCATAATCAGGATCAAATCGCCCTTCTCGTATTAAGTCAGTACTCCAGATGCAGCCTAGCTGAGCAATCTTTTCATCGATGCTCATCCTGGATAAAAGATCATCTATTCTCTGATCGATTGGGAGTGAACCGTCTTTATATTTGAAGGTCTCAGAGCTCACTACAAACCCTCCTACTTTTGAGAAGATATATTTTCAAGATAAACTGAGAACTATTTAGAGATCAAGCGCGATTTGTCGCCAATAGTAGCAATATAATGTCTCTATGCAACAGGTACTTGCGCTAGCAATTTTATTAGTAACTGTAGGGCTGGTATTTACAAGGCCCAAAGGTATAAGTGAAGGATTGTCGGCACTTATTGGAGCTGTACTGGCGATAATTCTAGGATTAATCTCTCCTGCAAAGGCGCTAAACTCTGTTGTTGAATCTTGGAACGTATTCCTTTTCTTTCTGGGTATGATGGCTATTGCTGCCCTGGCAGACCAGTCTGGAGCTATCGATTTTTTGGCTCAATTAGCATCTAGTATTAGCAAGGGTAGTACTCTAAGGCTATTCATACTGATCTGCATTACAGGAGCAGCTATCTCAACATTGCTTGCCAATGATACTACTGCTGTAGTGTTGACCCCAATAGTATATACACTAGTTCTCAGATTGTCCTTAGATCCCCTACCGTTTATGTTCGCAACAACTTTTATAGCGGACACCGCTTCTATCGGACTCCCAGTAAGCAATCCAATCAACCTGATAATATCGGAGCAAACAGGGATAGATTTACCCCACTACGTTAGCGCCATGTGGCTACCTTCTTTACTTGTTATAGTGGTAAACATAATTTTATTTACCGTCCTCTTTAGAAGAGAGCTAAAGACTAGATACTCAGTACCTCCTAAAACTAGAGCCTCATCCTCGGCATACATTACTATCACTATTCTTATGCTTATAGCAATTACTTATATATGTGCATCATACATAGGATGGCCCCTAGGAATAGTTTCAGTCATAGGAGCAGCGATACTAGCAGTCAATCTTGCCAAACATCACAAGTTATCAATAAAGAGGCTCAGAGAAGATATAAGCTGGTCCATATTCCCTTTTATAACTGGTCTGGTCATAGTAGTAGAAATGCTCAGAGGCATAGGTATAACAGACTATATAGGTAGGTTTATTATAAGAGCTGCGGGTACAAGTCTGATTAGACAGATCACAGTTACCACATTGAGCTCCATGATAGGCACAAATCTGTTCAACAACCTTCCCATGGCGTTGATTATGACTAGAGCTATTAACGATCAGCCACTATCGGTAGCAACCAAGCAGATACTCTCTCTAGCAACGATTTTGGGCTGCGATCTAGGCCCCAACCTTACCCATTTTGGATCGTTAGCAAATTTCCTATGGCTATTCTTCCTGAGGAAAGAGGGAGTTGAGATCTCGGCAGTAGAGTATGCAAAACTAGGAGTAGTCACAATTCCCTTCTTGCTGGCCGCAGCCATTCTTGGTTTGTGGATAACTATTAGATTTCATCTCTGGACGGGAATATGAAAGCTCTAGTTCCTATAACAGGACAAGAAGAGGAAGAACAAATTATTGAAATGCTAAGAAGCCTACCGAAGTCCATAGAAGAGCTCATAGTACTGCATGTGCAGGATCCATCTCCGGAGAAAACATTCGAAATGCTAGAATTAGGGCATCATCACATCTCAAAATACAGGCTGGAAGAAGTCCAGAAAACCCAAGAGGCATATGCACAACAAGCCGTGAACCGAGCTATAGATACCATACGCAGGTACGTTAACATATTGGCTACTGGAATTATCCTAAAGGGAAGAGCCAATGAGGAGATCATGCGAGCTATCCAAAAAGAAGGAGCAGAGTTAGTGATCCTTTTCGCCAAGAAGAATGCCTCAGGTCCGAAATCCATTGGTAAAACCGCAAGGTTTGTTCTAGATCACGCTCCCTGCTCCGTATTATTGATCAGGAAATAGCATCATGATGCTATTTCAAGCTCAGCGGGTTTATTCTTCAGAAGCGAGGAGTAATCCCTAGCGTCACTTTGCTTATAATACTCAACCCTGTATGTGCCAGAAGCCAAGGCCACAATAGATTGCACAAACCAGTTTTCGCTGAGCATCCTGCGAACACCTCTCAACATCAAGGATCTGTTAGAATAGTACACCTTTCTATATTCCATTCTATTTTCCCCTTTGATTGCATTTATTATTGTTGTAAATCTCGAATCTCGTGTTGGTTTCTACAGCATAAATATAATTTCTACCTGATAAAATTAGAGCGGCATTCAGAACAAAAACACACCGTCATTTGTGCATAATGCACAATACAGAGGGGTATTGGAGAAAGTCTTGAGAACGGAGAGAAGACGCTGTTATAGATACTTAGATTTCATAACTGCTGCCTTTGTAGCAGTACTCCTAATATCTAATGTGGCATCCACCAAGATTCTAGTTCTAGGCCCGTTTACATTCGATGGGGGCACCATACTATTCCCTCTAGCTTATATATTTGGCGACGTGCTAACCGAGGTATACGGTTATTCTAGATCCAGAAGGGTTATCTGGACGGGATTCTTTCTTGTAGCTCTAGCAGCCTGCGTCTTTGCTATAGTCGACGTACTCCCCCCTGCCCCTGATTGGAAGTTACAGGAGTCCTTTCATGCTATTCTGGGGCAGACTCCAAGGATAGTGCTCGCCAGCTTAGTGGCTTACTGGATAGGCGAGTTTTCAAATAGCTTTGTTCTCGCTAAGATGAAAATCTTCACAAGGGGACGACTCCTGTGGACTAGAACAATTGGGTCAACACTGGTCGGAGAGGCCTTTGATACCTCTACTTTTCTGCTCATAGCGTTCTACGGATTTCTGCCTTCTAGCCTCATACTGACCGTATTCATATCCAATTATATTTTCAAAGTTGGGGTTGAAGTTCTTGCTACCCCAGTCACCTATATAGTGGTTAACACACTGAAGAAACTAGAGCGTGAAGACTACTTCGACATAGGCACGAACTTCAATCCTTTCCTAATAACCAGTGACAACTGAGTATCTGGAAGCATGCTAGTTAGTACGAACCCTTATAGGTTCACGATTCCACTTGATCTTAATAACTCTCTCCCTAACTCTTTCTTCTAATAACCTTCGCTTTCTAGCCTGTAGCAGCGAGCCGAGGGTTATAACGCCTAATACTCTCTCAGAATCAGGTTCTACCACAGGCATCCTTGTAATACCATGTTCAGCCATCCTATAGGCTATAGACCTCATGGTCTCGTAGGGATAAGCAACTATTGGGTGCTTTTCAGCTACGTCAATTATTTTCGTAGACGGGGGAACGCCTTTGATCAAGCTTTGGGTCACTATGCCTAACAGTATGTTGTTATCTCCGACTATAGAGTACAACCTCTGGTGAAGTGGTATATCCTTCCCCAACCGGTCCACAAATTCGCCCACGGTCATATCCTTTGGAATGAGCCTAGCGTTGGTATCCATAGCCTCAGAGGCAAAATGCAACTCAAGAGGGTCTGGAGAGTATTCATACGTAAGATGATAGCCTCTACGATCTAGTTTTTCAGTAAGAATGGATCTTCTCATAGTAAGTACGGTGAATCCGTAAGACACTATCACGACCAGTATCAAAGGTATTACGGAATGGATATCGTGTGTAAGCTCGAGAGCAAATATTATGGCTGTAAGAGGAGCTCTCATGGCTCCGCCCAATACTGCAGACATGCTGAGCATAGGCCAGAATCCCTCTCCCATCGATGGGAATATATGTGATTCAATGATTCCTATTGATCCTCCTATCATGAGGATAGGAGCTAACACACCTCCAGATGTCCCCGAGCCTAGTGCTATAGCCCATATGGCAGATTTGACTAACAATATACCTAGTATTAGCTGCCAAGTATTCTGCCCTCTAAGCATATCAGCTATGACATCATAGCCAACACCCAGAGCTCTTGGATAAATCAAACCACCTATGCCAACAAATACACCGCCAATAGCAGGCCACCACATCCAGTGAACCGGTAATTTGCGAAATATATCTTCAACTGTGTAGACCATCCAGGTGAGGATCAGTGAAAGCAGGCCAGCAACCAAACCAGTTATGAAACAGTCAACCAGAACCATAAGCGTAGGGTAAAATGTGTGAGTTGGAGTAGGAAATATGGGAGGTGTCCCTAGGAGATAGTACCTTAGAGCGCCTGCGATCGCGCTCGATATAGCAACAGGTATTAGACTTCTTGGCCTCCATTCAAACAGTAGCACCTCAACTGCTAATGCTATAGCTGCAAGAGGCGCACCAAACACAGCAGCCATTCCCGCAGCTGCTCCTGCTACCAAAAGTGTCTTTCTTTCAGAACTGCTCAGTCTAAGCAATTGAGCAATAAGAGATCCAAATGCCCCACCTGTCATGATAATTGGGCCCTCTGCACCGAATGGCCCACCAGATCCTATGGTAATAGCGGATGAGACTGGCTTAAGTATCGCAAGTCTAGGTTCTACCTTACTACCATTGATCAATATGGCCTCGATAGCCTCAGGGATGCCATGACCACGTATCTTCTCAGATCCATATCTGGCCATGAGGCCTACGATAATTCCTCCTATTACGGGGACAAAAAGTACAGCCAATCCTAAATGGTTACGAGATGGTGATACATCCTGAAAAGATATACGCTGGAAAAAGAATAAGCTAGTAAAGAAATGTATTAGATAGAGAAGTATTAAGGCTAAGAAAGCCCCTACAATCCCTACTATGATCGCCAAAGCAGAAATATAAATCAACCTAGGAGAAGCCGAGAAGTCACCAAGTCTGGGTCGTGCATCCCTAGCTTCACGGTGTAGAGTCCTAAGCCCCCTTTCTACAAGAATGCTCAAGTTATCTTCCTCCCCAATAAGTTATTTAGAATACATATCTTCTTTCACTATGGATTCAAGGGCCTGGATCAACTGTGGCCCCATAACTTTCAACTCACTCATGTGAATAGCAGACAACATATCAAGGACTCTTTCACCTTGGTCAGTGAGCCATACTAGGACTTGCCTCTTATCATCCCTATCCTTCATCCTCCTCACGTAACCTGCAGCTTCAGCTCGGTTTACTAATTCAACCGCGGTGTTATGCTGAACCTGCAGCCTTTCAGCAATCTCGCCTATAGTGGGTTTTGCACCCTCCGGCAAGCCTTTTATTGCTAGCATAAGTTGATGTTGCTGGGGCTCTACGCCTGCTTGCCTTGCAGCTGACTCGCTGAAATGCAGGAACTTCCGGATAACGTACCTTAAGTTGGCCAGAGCCTGATATTGCTGCTCAGTAAGAGTCTTGTTGTGCACAAATAAATTATATCGCATTACGATATAAATTAGGAAGATATGCTATTCCCTGTTAACCTCTAATTGATATTGAAAGAAGACCTAGGAGAACAATCGTGGTCAAGGATACAAAGAGTTACTTCGAAGACAAAAGAGTGAACCTAGCATCTTTCGGTAAGGCGCTTGGTTTCATAGCTATATGCGAGGGAGTAGGACTAATAGGATCAATACCAACTGCGCAGAACATACCATCTTGGTATAGCGAAATAAGGAAGCCGAGCTTTACTCCACCTAACTGGTTATTTGGACCTGTGTGGACAATCCTTTATATGCTAATGGGTATAGCTTTATATATTGTCAGCCTTAAAGAAGATAACCCGTTGAAAAGAACAGCAACCAAACTGTTCTTTATACAGTTAGCGCTAAATCTTCTCTGGTCTTACATTTTCTTTGGACTAAGGTCACCCAGGTTGGGATTCATTGAGATCGTCACGCTTGTGGCGTTTATAGCAATGACGATTAGAGCCGTAGCAAGGGTATCAGTTATCGCAGCTGTTATCCTTATTCCTTACCTAGCCTGGTCCATGTTTGCAACTGTGCTCAACTTCTCTATATGGAGGTTGAACAGCTAAATTAGAAACTGTCTGACAAATATCGTTCTATGGGTGTATTATTAGCGTATCCAGAGCTGATGGGAGGAGGAAATCTATGATAGGCAAGCAGACATTTGGTAGAACAGGTCACCCAAGCAGTCGAGTTATCTTTGGAGCTGCAGCCCTTAGCAACGTCACGCAAGAAGAAGCAGATAGAACAATGGAAACAATCATAGAGTATGGGGTAAATCATATAGATACGGCTGCGAGCTATGGTGAATCCGAGAAACTTTTAGGACCATGGATGGAAAAACATAGAAATCAATTCTTCTTAGCCACTAAAACCGAAAAGCGCACTTTTCAGGAAGCATACGACCAGATACATCGATCGCTTGAAAGGCTTAGAGTAAATCAAGTGGATCTTATTCAGCTCCATAACCTAGTGGACCCAGAGGAATGGAATGTAGCCATGGGTCCAGGAGGCGCGCTGGAGGCAGCTATTAGAGCAAAAGAAGAAGGACTTGTAAGGTTTATAGGTGTAACCGGGCATGGTCTTACAGTAGCCCGAATGCACATAAGATCTCTAGAAAGATATGACTTTGATTCGGTGCTACTTCCCTACAACTATCCACTAATGCAAAATACAGATTATGCACGCGATTTTGAAGAGTTGCTAGCCATATGCAAAGAGAGAAACGTAGCAGTACAGACTATTAAGTCCATTACCCAAGCTCCATGGGGAGATCAGCCCAGAACAGCAGCTACATGGTATGCTCCGCTAACCGAGCAGGAAGATATAGACCTAGCAGTGTGGTGGGTGCTAAGCAGGCCGGGAATCTTTCTCAACAGTGTAGGAGATATAAACCTCCTGCCTAAAGTATTAGACGCAGCTGATAGATTCACCGGACAATCACCAACTGAAGAGGAAATGCAAAGATTAGTCATTAGAAGGCACATGGAGCCGCTGTTCGTCTAGAATTATAAACAGCACTGCCTCTGAATTGGAATCTGCCAATCGGGCGCTACTCCAAGCCCGATTGGCAGCGTTTTTAAGTCCTTCCCACAGAACTATGGCCACCAGTTATAGCGGTTTGCGTTTGACACTCTATCTCGTGCACGTCTCTAAGCATCCTGATCGTAAGTTCAACAACACAACTTGGATGTAGGTATATGTCCGCACCATTCCCCCACCAAGCTACTATGGTGCCCTGTAGGGGATAGCCACAGTAAAAGCATGATGTGCCAGACGGTATTGGTCTATGGCTTTCAGTAGCTGGATGCTGCTCATCAGTTGTATGTGTAACCATTCGTTTTGCTCCTTGCTGAGATATTAAGTCCCTGAAAAATCACTAGCACTAGTCATGCTAAGGTAGAATATACAGGTCTTATGATATTGAAGGGAGATGGCAATGAACATCTACAGCAACATGCTAAGAATAAAGGAAAGACTTCAAGCAAGAAGTGCAAGTCCCCAAACGCTTAAAATGATGGACAAGTACATATCCTTGGCTAGTAAAGTAGCGGGAAGCGAGCATACGTCCACTCTAAGAGTGCTGAGCGAGCTCATGAAAACTCCTGAGGCTCTGGGCAACATGTCTATTTATAACGACTTAGCTGCGCTCGAAGAAGAATTGCAACAAGAGCGAATTGAGATCCAGAAAGAGAGAGAGCAGATCGAATCCAGACCAATTCCCAAGCCTAAGAAGTACTACAAGCAACATAAAAACAAGAAATAGCGCTGTTTTATTATTATTCTCTTCTTAGCGTGTTACCTATCCTAATCAGCCAGCGATAGCAATAGCTGGGTATGTTTCGAATAGTACCTAGCAGAATGATCCTCCAATCATTCTTTAGCGTGCTAGCACTCACGATTTTATGCCCGTACACCTCCTCTACGTAGCTGCTAGTTATTCTATCTACGGCATCAGAAGCTCCAGGCACTGCTGAAGACAGTTGCATTGCAAACTCATTTGGAGTCTTACTTTTAGCTGGTATAACTCCTATGAGATACGCCAAGCGTATCAGTTTAGCGTATTGCCTCCTAGCGCCAGAGAGTCCACGAAGCTGGAACACTAATACACCATAGCATGCTGCTACCAGTATTATTAGCGACGACAATACGTAAAAAGGTATCCGCATGAAGTCAAAGATATCTCTCGAATTAGCTATCTCTTGACTTGATCCTCCCTGACCGGCAGCCCGATTGACTGCATCAGGATTAACAGCATTTCTATCTGGAGCCTGAGGAGCAACTGTCCCTCCACCAATTGCAGGAGAACGATTGATTTCGGGCCTAGCTGGCGTAGGTTCATAATTGACCCACCCGTACCCAGGATAGTAAACCTGCACCCAGGCATGAGCTAGAGACTCTGTTACGACATACCTACCAATACGGCTATCGTATTTGCCCGGAGCAAAACCAGTTGCCACACGTGCAGGTATACCTATAGAACGAAGCATTACTACCATGGCCGATGAAAAGTAGGTGCAGTATCCTTCCCTTTGATGGAAGAGGAAATAATCTACGAAGTCCTCACCTTCAGGTGTGGGAGGCATGTCCTCTCTATACTTCATTTTGCGAAGATATGCTTCTATGGCGCTGGCCTTTTGATGAGTGGTCTTGGCATTCCTTGTAATATCTAAAGCCAGCTGCCTTACCCTATCGGGTAAATCCGGGGGCAACTGCAGGTACTTATCCTTGACCCATTGAGGAGGCTGTTGCGTTACCTTATTTAATTGGGCATCTGTAGGATTGGCAACTATGGAAGTAGCCCTATAAGTTTGACCGGGTTCCAATGGGTCCACAGCAGTCACGCTCATAATGTCTCGAATATTGGTCTTATAGTAGGAGAAGGTTATAATCCCCTCACCCCGTGAGTACCTGTAAGTAGTTTCGAGTCCATCCTCTCTTAGGCCAAGCATGTAAGACTGTAACTCATTCGCGCCAGCTCGAAGTCGATAGAACTCAGAGTCCTGATAATTTTGAGATTGCTCGGTTGTAGGTGTCGGACTAATAATATTTCGCCTGAAGACAACACCATCTGCTGTCGCTCGAAGGATTTTATCGGGACCTATAGACAGGATTAAATCCCGCAGCCGAACCAACTCGTCAGAGTACTCAGCAGCATTGGAGGGCTCTTTGCGGGAATCTATAGACCATCTACCCGTTACCTTCTCCCTTGACAGATCCCATATGGCATCCTTGTCAAAAGAAACAGCTCTATCTGCAGCAAGAAGAGTATGTCCTAGAGGAATCCTCAATGTAACCTCTTGATCCACCCTTTGTAAACCGTCCCTTAAAGGTCCAAGCTGGTCCTTGGGAACTAGCTGAGGAGACTCTACCTTGACAGAAGCCTCTGGATTTTCAGCGCTTGATTGCTCCCAACTTGTCCCCGTATATGTATCGTAGGCCGCAGCTTGCCAATACTGCAGAGGATCTCCTAAGGCAATAAAGACCACTCTATTCCCCAGATTCAAAGGTCCACCCAGGCGAAAGTTACTAGTGAAGCTTGCAAAGCCTCCACCAATGCCAGAATTTGAGGGCCGAGCACCATATAGGAAAGCGAAAGCTCTCTCCCAACCATCCTGCAACTTATGAATCGGGGTGCTTATGTTCTTCCAAGCAGATTGCAACGCACTGGCCGCTAATTTATCTGGTCCCCTCCAGGCTAACATCAAAAGTAATATGGATATAGCTGTCCCTACCAGGAATAGCCTCGTTGGAAGACTTGAATCGTAAGATACCCCTTCACGCGCCCATCTCTCTGAGCTGTTAGAGAAATGAGAATATATCATAAGGAGAAGAGACAAAAATAGGAATATACCAAAGGTAGCGTAGTCCCTAGCAGGGCTGTAGCTTACATTAACTAATATAACTACACCAGTAGGTATGATTGCCCACCATACCCATCCATAATTGAGTACAAACCAGGCATTGTTGTAGGCCAAGAGCCAAACTATAAATGCCATAACAAATATGAAAACTAGCGGATCATAACTCCGCCCTCCATCCATAACTATAGATATCCACTCTCGCAGGTGTGCTAGCACTACTGAACTTCTGGCCTCCCCATCCAGAACGACCGGATCCAAGGTTCTCCCAGTTTGCCAGGTAACTATAAAGAACCCAAGTATAAAGGCTAAAACATGGGCCTTGACAGGACTTATACTACTTCTCGAAAGAAAGAAGCCTATCAAGGTACCAAATATTGCAACCCATATTAATATCTGGAGACCTGGAGCCCATTGAGCCTCTTTTATTGAGTTTGCCGTAGTAACGACCATCAGTAGTAATAGGAAGGTCGCAAATATATCCCTGGGCCTTACTGATAGCCTCATATAGCTCTCCTCCTAGCATCCCCTGAACGCGAATAGCTCAAGCTAGGCTCTCCCAACATGTAACTTATGTCATCTCCATTGCGAAGAACGTAAGTCACTGACTTGGCCGCAGAAGTGTTTAGCGAATAAGCGGGCCTTGGAGCCCTTTTGTCAAAGCTCCTAGATTCTATTATTACTTCAGCAAACTGTACGTACCGGCCCCGTCCTAGTGCCAAACCC
The DNA here is from genome assembly GCF_000025005.1 of Thermobaculum terrenum ATCC BAA-798. NCBI lineage: Bacteria > Bacillati > Chloroflexota > Chloroflexia > Thermobaculales (SeqCode) > Thermobaculaceae (SeqCode) > Thermobaculum (SeqCode) > Thermobaculum terrenum. Next base: position 1,161,150 of record NC_013525.1, on the reverse strand, counting down.
GCAACCCATTCCCTCGAGATATCGGGAGTAATTACTACTATCGAATAATTACCAGCGAATAAAGGTTGACTATGAATCAAGACATCCTTTAGACTTGGTCCACTGCTTACGTCTACTAATGCCAGGACATCCAGTATTTTCCACAACTGCTTTATACCCCTATCAGGTAGCACCACATACCTATCTTTACTCCATGTAATAAGTCCTACGCTCCTACCCCTTTCCAGAAGGTAGGATGCCAAGGAGGAGGCAGTAGTAACTGCATACTCGACCGTCGAGTTGAGATACCTTCTAGATGGATCATCCCTGACATGGCATTCATGGCTAGCAGTTGGAACATGCCACCTTCGATTAAGATCAAGCACAAGCCATATATCAGAGACTGGATCGAACTCAAACTCCTTGACCATTAGCCGCTGATGCCTAGCTGTAGCTTTCCAGCTGACGTGACTAAGACTGTCACCAGGATTGTAATCCCTTACTGAGCTAGCATAAGGATTAGCCTGAAAAGTACGCTTTTGAGTTATGCTTCCCCCAGGAAGCTCCAAGGCAGGCACCCGAAAGTCGGATATTGTAACTATCTGAGGATAAATTACTAGTTCGTGGGATCTACCTATTTGAATAGTTCTAGAGAATATTCCGAAAGGGTCTGAAGCAGTAACTGTCAGTGGACCTAACCTATATACTCCTCTACGCTCACAGACGGTTCTTCTCCACCAACGCCTTTCGGTCTTAGAGGGGACAGTAATTACGCTTCCTGTATCTCTACCTGGTAAATCGCCACCATCATGCACTTCCAGCCACAGCTTGGGAATTCTAGAAGTATTGATAAATGATACTCTTTCGCGCAGAACGTCACCAACCTGCACCCTAAGAGTAGGCTCTGGGCGAACGACCTTGAGTCCTCTAAATGCCAAGACTACCCAGAGCCAAGCTACAGCCGTTACTCCAAGTATCAACCAAAAAAGCACGAATAATAATCGCCAGCCCGTGGAGACCGCAGCTAACCCTACAGTTATAAGTAACAATCCTAATACTGCAGGACTAATTCTAGACATACATACAAACCTGCAATCTTATCTACGAATAACAGACCTAGTACCAGGAACAGTTACGCTCTCTAGGACGTTGGATATTACGGACTCTGTCGTGACTTCCCTCATACGAGCGGAAGGATTGAGAATTATTCGATGGGACAGCACAGGAAGCACAACAGATTTTACATCGTCAGGTATAACATAATCCCTACCAGAGATCGCAGCACGCGCCTGAGCGACCCTGTATATGCCAAGTGATCCCCTGGGGCTTGCGCCCAAGTAAACATCCGGATGCTCTCTGGTCGCAGAGGTTATATTCACGATATATTCGCTTATCAGCCTGTCTACATATACAGATTTAACTGCTTCTTGTGCCTCTAATATATCTGCTGGACTAACTACCTGGCCAATTTCCTCCAAGGGATGCCTTATGTGCTGGCTCTCCAGTACAGAGATCTCATCAGACTTATCTGGGTACCCTATAGCCATCCTTATAAGAAACCTATCTAACTGGGCCTCTGGCAGTGGGAAAGTGCCCTCGTACTCTATAGGGTTTTCTGTAGCAATGACGAGAAAAGGCTCGGGAAGGCTATGAGTCACCCCATCAACAGTAACCTGCTTCTCTTCCATCGCTTCCAATAGGGCTGATTGTGTTTTGGGAGTAGCTCTGTTGATTTCATCTGCGAGCACAACTTGAGCGATGATTGGACCTGGTCTATATTCAAACTCTCCAGTTTTTTGGTTATATATAGATACGCCAATAACGTCGCTAGGAAGTAGATCAGGGGTGAACTGGATACGCTTGAAAGAACAACCTAGAGATGCTGCCAGAGATTTGGCTAAGACCGTCTTGCCTACTCCAGGGACATCCTCGAGAAGGATATGTCCCTTACTAAGCAATGCTAGGATAGCTAATTCTATTTCGTCCTTTTTGCCCAGAATAACTTTCTGTATGTTCTCAGATATCCTTTGAGCTATTGAAGCTACGTCAACCAACATCCCCACCTTTTTTGAATTTAGTTTACATAGGAGTACGGTAACTGTTTGCTTTATTATAACAGCGAGATCAGTTACGGCAAATTAGCAAAAGATAACCATATCTATGGAGGCCAAGAAAGCGGTGCGAGATCAAATCATCTCAAATCATGACATAGCAGAGAAATTCAGACTGCTAGCAGATCTTCTCGAAATAAAGGGAGAGGCATCCTATAAAATTGCAGCGTATCGTAAGGCTGCAGATTCCATAGATCACACTCCCGAACCTTTATCCACCCTAAGGCAACAAGGCAAGCTCGAGACCATTCCCGGTGTAGGCAAGGCAATAGCTCAGAAGATAGAAGATCTGCTAGATACTGGAACTTTCGAACTGTTAGAAGAGGTTACATCGGAATACCCGCCGACACTCCGTGAGCTATTGCAGGTACCTGATTTGGGACCCAAGAGAGTCAAATTACTATGGGGCGAGTTGAAGGTAGGCTCCCTGGATGCCTTAGAGCTAGCAATAGAAGATGGGAGAATCTATAAGGTAAAGGGTCTAGGCCCTAAAGCTATAGAGAGGATAATAGAGGGGCTGAAATCCCTGAAAGGTCGAGATATAAGGATACCTATAGGAAAGGCAAGGGAGCTGGGTAAGCGCATTGTCCAGCAGCTTCTTGAAAAGACCGATAAGGTGGAAAAGATAGAGCTGGCAGGAAGCATTAGGAGGTTCCGAGAGACCGCAGGAGATATAGATATAGTTGCTGCATCAGAACATCCGGAAGATATAATCGATACATTTTGCTCCCTGCCTATGGTCCAAGACGTAAACATGAAGGGTGAAAATAGATGCAGGGTCATGATCGAGGGCGGCATACAGGTTGACTTGATATGTCTGCCGGCCCAGCATTGGGGGACTTTGTTACTGCACTTCACGGGTAGCAGGGACCATAACCTGCACCTGCGTGACCTGGCATTGGAACGTGGAGCTCATATGAGTGAGTATGGCTTCAAGAAGAACGAACAGCTCATTACGTTCTCAACAGAAGAGGAAGTCTATAAATTTTTAGGAATCCAATATGTGCCCCCGGAAATGAGAGAGGACAGAGGTGAGATAGAACTATCTCTGATTCACCAACTGCCGAAGGTAATTAGACAGAAGGATATCAGGGGCGATCTTCATATGCACTCAACCTGGAGTGATGGTAAGTGCAGTATCCGAGACATGGCGCTAGCTGCTAGATCCCTAGGATACGAGTACATATGTATAACGGATCATTCCCAAAGCCTTGGGATAGCTAGAGGTTTGACTCCAGAAAGAATCGTGGAGCAAAGGAAGGAGATAGAATCCCTCAACAAAGAACTAGCACCTTTCAAGATATTACAAGGCATAGAGATGGAAGTCCTTAGTGACGGCAGTATGGACTTGCCCGAGGAGGTACTTAGAGATCTCGATCTCGTTATAGCCAGCGTACATTCGGGACTAAGGCAAGGGAGAGAGAAAGTTACATCCAGGGCATTGGCAGCAATACGACATCCGCTAGTTGACATACTTGCTCATCCTACAGGGCGAATAATAGGGAGCAGGGAAGGTGGGGATTTTGATCTCGAGACTATCTTTAGAGAGGCAGCCCGAACGGGAACAATACTGGAGGTAGATGGCGATCCCAACAGACTGGACCTTAGAGACGTCAACGCCCAGGAGGCAGTAGACTCAGGCTGCCTAATCAGCATCAGCAGCGATGCACATAGCATTGAAGGACTATACAACATGGAATATGGGGTGGGGACAGCAGCCAGAGGATGGATACGGCCCCAAGATGTTATCAATACCAGGCCCCTAGATGAGATGCTGAAATTACTTAAGAGAAACAGATCTTAGGCTACCTGTACTCTATCGCCCTTATTGTTCACATACAGTCGCCAACATCTGGAACCTAAGACTTTCTCCAGATCCTGTTCTAGTACAGCACTAAATGATACTTCTAGGTTCGTGGGTTCGATGACCACGAACCTAGAACCTACTGGAAGCTGAATCAGGACTTTATCGTCACCAGGGTGAGATCTAAGTAGCTTATAAAGAGCTTGCATCCTTTCTATATCCACCTCAATATCATCGGACACTGGGAAGCGTATTCGTATCTCGTAAGCTCTGGCGCTTTCTGGATGCGGAGAATCCTCCTCAATTAGAGATTCTACCTCCTGCGATATCTCATCTTCAGAGTTACCATCTATCTTCGCCACAGATTCACATACAATCTGGAAGCTTTCCTGTCTCTCATCTAGCTTGCCTGTTACAAGAAGCACGGCATCGCTAACTAGTAAATCTCTATACTTTTCATATTGTTCGGGGAAAACCACAAAATCTATACTAGAGGTTTGGTCCTCTAACTTACCTATAAGCATCTCTTGTTGCCTTTTTGTCGTCCTGATTTGCGGATTCACCAGCATAGCAGCTACTCGCACGGTCTGGCCTACCATTTCTTCGGAAATCTCGGAGATAAGAGAGGTACTATCTAGGCGTCTCTTGCCGAGCACAGCGTTAAGGGGATGCTCACTGAGGTAGAGACCAAGCATCTCCTTTTCCCAAGCAAGCAGTTGCTCCTTGGGAGCTTCATCAACTTCGGGCAGGGTTAGAGACGGCAAGTGATCTTGAGATGAAAAAGCATCTCCAAACAAGCTGAACTGTCCGAGATCTGATGCACGCTGCATCTTCTGATTCAGGGCTATTGCCTCGTCAATTGCCGCAAGAAGTTGGCTTCTATGACCAAACTCGTCAAAGGCTCCGGCTTTAATAAGACTTTCCAGTGCTCTTTTGTTGATTTGCTTGAAGTCAACAACCGTGCAAAAATGTTCGAAAGACTTGAAGCGCTTGTCTGGTAGCGACTCCCTAGCGCTCACAATGGCACTGATAGGACCCGACCCAACGTTCTTCACTGCCCCCAGGCCAAACCTTATGGGTATAGGTTCGCCCGGGCGCTGTGACTGCGGTTCAAGCGTGAACTCCTCAAAGCTATCATTCACACTTGGTGGAAGTACCCTTATGCCCATCCTGTTGCATTCAACTATTCCAGAGGCAACCTTCTCTGAGTTATCCATACCCACTGTGAGCAGTGAGGACATATACTCGGAGGGATAATTCGCCTTCAGATACGCTGTCTGATAGGCCACTAGGGAGTAAGCTGCAGCATGAGCCTTGTTAAAGCCATACCTAGCAAATGGTTCCATCCAGTCCCATAGTTCTCGAGCTTTTTCTGGAGACAACCCCCCATGTTCTTGGCACCCCTTTATAAATTTATCCCTCTGAGCCTCCAATTCTTCACGTATCTTCTTACCAACAGCTTTTCTAAGCTTGTCAGCTTCTTCCCAGGTGTAACCGGCTATCTCTATTGCAATTAGCAGTATGTCATCCTGGTATACAAGTACACCGTATGAATCCTTAAGAATAGGTTCCAATCCAGGGACTAGATATTCAACGGGTTCCCTGCCATGCTTACGTGCGATATATGTAGGTATCATATCCATAGGGCCAGGACGATAGAGGGCTATCATAGCTGCTACGTCCCGTATATTGGAAGGCTTGAGTTCTTTGATGTATCTCCTCATGCCTGCAGACTCTAGTTGGAAAACACCAGTGGTTTCGCCGGAGGAAAGCAATTCATAAGTCTTAGTATCGTCTAGAGGCAGCTTGTCAAGCTCGATATCTATGCCTCGAGTCTGCTTAATGGTTTTGACAGCTCTACCCAGGATCGATAGGTTGGCCAGCCCTAAGAAGTCCATCTTGAGCAATCCTATCTTTTCACACATACGCATATCGAACTGCACGAGAGGCCTGGAGCCGTTCTTATCCTTCTGAAGCGGGGCATAATTTATGATCGGTTCGCGCGAAATAATAACCCCGGCAGCATGGGTAGAGGCATGTCTTGTTACACCCTCCAGCTTGGAAGCTACGTCTATAAGTTGCTTTATCCTCTCATCTCGCTCGTACCACTGCCTTAGTGCCAAAGAGTTCTCCAGAGCTTCCTTTATGGACCACCCTGGTTGGATCATTTTCGCTATAGTATCTGTATCGCTATAGCTGATACCCAAAGCTCTACCCACATCTCGGACAGCAGCACGAGCTTCCATTGTACCGAAGGTGATGATTTGCGCTACGTTCTCTTCACCATACTTGGAGGTAACATACTCTATTACTTCCTCCCTTCTTTTATCCTCGAAGTCCATATCAATATCGGGAGGGCTGGGTCTATGTATGGTAAGGAACCTTTCAAAAGGAAGCTTGTATTCTATAGGATCTGCAGTAGTTATGTTAAGAAGATAAGAAACCAGGCTTCCAGCAGCTGAGCCTCGGCTCGTAACAGCTATTCCTCTACTTCTGGCCCAGTTTACAAAATCCTGCACAATCAACATGTAGGCAGTATATCCCTTGGTGTTAATTACATCGAGCTCGTATTCGAGTCTGTCGCGAATTTCCTGCGTCACCTCTGAATACTTTTGCCTGAGTCCCTCCTCGCACAGATATCTTAGATAGGACTGAAGGTCGTAACCCTCGGGGACATCAAAGTGAGGCAAAATCCACTTACCCATCGGGATTTGCAGGTTACACATCTCGGCTATTAGAGCGGTATTCTTGATTGCTTCCGGATAATCCCTGAAGGCTTGCTCCATTTCCTGAGGAGAGCGCATATAGTTAGTATCACTACTCATCCTCATGCGGTTCTTGTCGGTAACCTGCTTACCTGTTTGCACGCACAGCAATATATCCTGGATAGCAGCATCTTCCTGCCGTGGATAGTGCACGTCACAGGTAGCTACTAGAGGAATTTCCAGGTCCTTGGCAAGCTCTATAAGCTTAGTGTTAGCTATACGTTGCTCTTCAAAAGGGTGATCCTGTAACTCGATGAAGTAGTTCTCACGACCGACTATGGATCTGTATTTGTCAGCTAGTTCCCTTGCCTCCTTATCCTTTCCTTGAAGCAATAGTTGTGGAACTTCTCCACCAATACAGGATGATGTAACTATTAGACCTTTGGAGTACTTAGCCAAAAGCTCGTGATCTATCCTAGGTTTGTAGTAATACCCTTCAAGGAAAGCATAAGAAACAAGTTTGATAAGGTTTTGATACCCTTCATAATCCTTGGCTAAAACAAGGAGATGAGCATAATCCGAATCTAGCCTTTTCTCTCGATCATGCCTAGACCTGGGAGCGACGTAAAGCTCACAACCTATGATAGGCTTTATTCCTGCCTCCAAGGCCTCGGTGTACATCTCAATGGCGCCATACATGACGCCATGATCGGTCAGAGCAATAGCTTTCATACCATATGCTTTGGCAAGACTTACGTAATCCTTGATCTTTCCCAAACCATCTAGAAGGGAATAGTCAGAGTGAAGATGAAGGTGTACAAAATCGCTCGACAATGCTCAACCTCCTTTCGGAGTATAGGATACCAGCACACCCTACAAGTTGGTACACCACTTATATGAATTACAAACAGTAAAGATAGAATGATTGGCAATTAGCACCCGTCACTATTTGACAAACAATACTAGACAGAAGCTAATATTTGGAGTAGTATAAGTTCAAAGGGTCTTTGGTCCTTGATTTCGTGGTCGTCGTCCTGAGAAATCAATAACAGAAAGGAACATAGGCGGCGCGATGATCTACAAAATGTATTTGACCCTTCATTTCTTGACCATAAATTCAGTGAGTAATTGCAGTTATCTAGATACTGGCTGAGATCCTGGCCTAGCACATATTTTATTTTTATAACTAGAGGCTATTAATGCAGGTAGGTGCAGAGCAGGAGTAGGAGGCCAGGATAATGATTCAAGATTACAAGTTCCGTATTAGCATACCCAGTGATGGGTCGTTCATAGAAGATGCTCATTTACAATCTGAAGAAAGCTTCGAATTAGAGAGTGAAGACATAGCGATTGAATTCTCTGATGACGCTACTAACGATGTAGACCAGGAAGGTAGTGACCTAAGTGATCTCGAACATATAGAAGGCTACGCTGACGATCTGGACGAGCCAGTCCAGATGTACCTTCGAGAAATTGGTAAGGTCCCACTACTAACGGCAGAGCAAGAGGTTATCCTTGCCAGGAAGATAGAATTATCTCGTAGGTTGGATGAATACTGGCTTCAACAGCACACAAATGCGGATGTAACCTTAGTAGCTCTCAAGATATATAAATCCGCATCTTTGGGTTACGTGCAAGCAAAAGAGTGGCTTCCCACAGACGTAAGCTTACCTCTATCTGAGCTCTATCAAGCAGCTATAACACACGCACGTGAGTCATTTGCAAAAGACGAAGAAGTCAAGAAGTTGCTGGAAGCAGAGCAAGACATGTACTTGCTCCCCCCTCTCATCACGGAATACATAGAGCGCTCAAATAAGTGTCCAGATGTCAAAACAGTATCACAGGTCCTATTGGCCAACAAAAGTATAGTCATCAACCACTGGAATAAGGTAAGAAAAGAAGGAGAAGGAGCGAAGTGTAAGCTGATAGAGGCCAATACAAGGCTAGTGGTAAGTATAGCTAAGAAATACCTGGGCAGAGGATTGTCACTACTAGATCTTATACAAGAAGGCAACATAGGCTTAATGAGAGCCGCTGACAAGTTTGACTATACTCGCGGTTACAAGTTCTCGACCTACGCGACTTGGTGGATAAGACAAGCAGTAACTAGAGCAATAGCAGACCAATCTAGAACCATACGTCTTCCAGTCCACGTATGCGAAACCGTCAGTAAGATCCATAAGACAAGTCAGAAGTTACAACAAGAGCTCGGGCATGAACCTACAATAGAGCAACTTTCCAGTGAGTTAGGTATGCCTATGAAGAAAGTTGTGCAGATACAACAGGCTTCCAAGTTCCCTGTGTCGCTGGAAGCCCCTATAGGTGAAGACGGTGATAGCATGTTAGGAGATTTCCTAGAAGACGTCCACGTGCTAAATCCAGTGCAAAAAGCGGCGAATGACATACTTAGGGAACAAATTAACTCAGTCCTCCAGAACCTTCCACCAAAAGAGAGAAAGGTTCTGGAACTGAGGTTTGGGTTAGTTGACGGTAAATGTAGGACACTTGAAGAAGTAGGTAACGAATTTGCTATAACTAGGGAACGGGTGAGACAAATAGAGTGTACCGCCTTGCGTAGGCTAAGGGAAAACCATTTGATAAAGCAGTTACGAGACTTTCTAGAGGATTAGCTGTAATAATTCAGCTATGGATTTTGAGCAAGCAGAAACATCTGTTTCAAGTTATCTAGAGACCCTACCAGATCAGATAGGTCTGGTAGGGTCTTTATGTGATCCTTACTTGTTAACCAATAAAAATGGGGACATTCTAGGATATAGCGATTCTACAAGAGAACTCTTAAACCTAAGACAAGCGTCTAATCTAAGTAATATCCTAACAGCTGAAGACTACCAAAAGATAGAAAACACTTTGCAAGGCAATAAGATAGCAGGTGAAGAGGTACTCGTACCAGTAGCCATCAATGGGGAGACGGCTACTTGGCTTGTCAAGAGCATTAGATCAAGATCAGGTAGTCTATTCCTGCACCGGATATTTCTGTCAAGCGAACAAGAAGAAGCCAAGAACGATTTCTTGAGTAACGTCACTCATGAGCTAAGGACCCCTTTGACGGCTTTGGTTGCTACTACCGAGGTGATGTTACAAGACTACAAAGACATACCCCAATCTGAATTAGGCAGCATGATTAACCTCCTACATAGGAATACCCGTAGGTTGGAATCGCTAGTCAGTAATTTACTAGATGTAGCAGCGATACAAAATGGCACGCTTCACCTGAGGAAAAGCTGGGCCTCAGTAGAATCCTTAGTCAAAGACGCAATCGACTTCGTCCAGCCATTACTAAATAGCAAGAATCAGAGGCTAGAAATCAGAACTATTAGTGAAGCCCCAGCTTTATTTGTAGACCAAAGAAGGATTATAAGTGTAATAGTGAATCTACTATCTAATGCTAGCAGGTACGGTCCTCCGAATGAGCCTATACAACTTATAATGGCCAATGAAGGCACCTTGGTAAGAATATCCGTAAGGCAAAGAGGCCCGGGCATACCTAAGAACGAAATAGCAATGCTTTTCAAGCGTTTTTATAGAGCTAGCACTTCAGATAAGAGTCCCGTAGGTACCGGACTAGGCCTAGCAATCGTGAAAGAAGTAGTGGAGTTGCATGGAGGGACGGTAGGGGTTACGAGCCAATCTGGAAAATCAACCACCTTTTGGTTTACCCTTCCCATTGAGAGCCGAATACAAGGAAAATGATAAAGTCTACCGACGATAATAGACCTGGTATAGAAAAGAAGCTGAAAGTACTGATAGCAGATGATGACCTGGATCTGCTAGATATCCTTGCTTTTACTCTAAGAAGAGAAGGATTCGAAGTTATAAAGGCCATAGATGGTAAAGAAGCCTTAGACAAAGTCTTCTCTGATTCTCCAGATTTGGTCGTGCTTGATGTAGCCATGCCTCAGGTGGATGGATTTGAGGTCTGCGCAAGACTGAGAGCCAATAGCTCTGTACCAATTATCATGCTTACCGCTAGAGGGCAAGACGCGGATATAGTGCACGGCTTGGAACTCGGAGCAGATGACTACATCACTAAGCCCTACTCACCTAGAGAGCTAATAGCCCGACTAAGAGCACTTGCTAGAAGATCAAACAATGCGAGTGGAAACCAGCGAATCATAGCTGGACCTTTTCAGCTAGATCTCCAACATATGGAGGTAAGGTACAAGGGGGAGTTAATTAGGCTAACTAAGCTTCAATTCGAACTCTTCAGATACATGGTAATGCATCAAGGAGAAGTGCTTCCAACAGAAGACCTAATGAGAAATGTTTGGGGTTATAGTGTGGCAGCAGATGATAGCCTAGTTAAGACTCACATCTATTATCTCAGACAGCGTATAGAAGAAGACCCTGCTCACCCCAAACACATTCTCACCGTACCAGGTGTAGGTTACCTCTTCCAGCCATGATCTTCTGTTCGCAAATTCACTAATTTGACAAACATCCTATTAACACATATACTACTAAGTGAACAAGCGTTCATTATTTCCGAGGTGATAACGGTGAAGAAAGAATTTATAATCGAAAGACAGGGAAAGAGCTTCGTCCTATATGCCGGATTGCTAGAGGAAGCACACGCTCAAGGGCTAAAGAGGATAGAAACAGAGTTGTTGCAAATACCTACGCCGGAGAACGGTCACGTAGCTATATGTAAAGCTACAGTACAGACAGAAAAAGGCACCTTTACAGGTCTTGGGGATGCATCTCCCGAGAACGTATCGAAGCTCATGAGTCTACATCTCATAAGGATGGCTGAGACCCGGGCAAAGGCAAGAGCTTTGAGAGACGCCGTCAACGTGGGCGTAGCTGCTCTAGAAGAGCTAGCAGAAGATGAGCCAGAATCCACGCGTACATCCGAAGCAGATTCACTAGAAAGAGATAATACGGCAGAATTTGCTCCCAGTACCGAAGCAAGAGCAATTAGTGCTAGAAGTATAACCGAAAAGCAGCTTAATGCTATATACGCCATAGCTCAGAACAGCCTCAACATGAGCAGGGAAGAGGTAGATGAGAAATGCCAAAGTATATATGGGCATAGCCCTCAGGAGCTCACTCGATGGGAGGCTTCCAGATTTATAGACATGCTGAAGGCTGACAGAGTCGCTTAGGAAGTAACTAGCTTAGGAAGTGGGCCATATAGCTAGACTTAGCTATATGGCCCATATTTATTTGGTATGTAAGTAAAGATAATTGCTAGTATAACTTTCAAAGTGTGTGAAGCAAGATGCGGAGGAATAGCGTTTGAAACGCAGCATAGAGCGTATCACTGTAGTAGGGACAGGATCGTGGGGTACTGCACTTGCCGCTATGCTCTCTAGAGAGCATGAGGTTACTCTTCTTTGCAGATCCAAAGAAGAAGCGGAAAAACTGTCAACTACACGAAGGAACGAAAGATTCCTCCCATCTATAGTACTACCTGAGCAGTTATATATTACTGCGGATCCTGAGATCGCTACTAGCCAGTGCCCCTTAGTAATAATGGTAGTACCATCAGTAGCCATGAGAGAAAATATCAGGCTTCTATCGCCTTACCTGAGTGAGAATCACATAGTCTTAAGTGCCGCCAAAGGTTTTGAACCATGCACCGAACTTCGAATGACCCAAGTTTTGCAGGCTGAATTACCAGGCATTGACCCCAAGAACATCGGAGCGCTGTCAGGACCAAACATAGCACTGGAAGTAGCTGAAGGCAAACCTACAACTAGTGTAGTCGCATTTCCAGATGAGCAAGTTGCTATGAGAGTAATCAACGCGCTCACCACAAAAACATTCAGGATTTATGGCAGTCGAGATGTCGTCGGAGTAGAGATAGCAGGAGCTCTAAAGAATGTCATAGCTATAGGTGCTGGGGCCATTGATGGCCTGGCAGCAGGTAATAACGCCAAGGCAGCATTCGTGACTAGGGGTATCGCAGAGATATCTAGATTCGGAATAGTTCAGGGCGCTAACCCATTAACATTTGCTGGACTTGCAGGTATCGGAGATCTCATAGTTACTATCACCAGCAAATACAGTAGAAACAGGTGGGTGGGGCAAGAGTTTGCTAAAGGCAGGAAACTGGCGGATATATTATCAGAGCTGCATCCTCAGGTAGCCGAAGGGGTAGAAACTACTCGGACAGCATGGAAAATGGCTCAGGAGCTGGCAGTAGATATGCCAATAATAGAGCAGACTTACAAGGTTATGTTCGAAGGCAAACCTGTACATGAGGCTCTAATAGATCTAATGAACAGAGAACCCAAATTTGAATCCTAATCCAAAGGGTCTTTGACCACTATAGTCTGATTCCTAGCTGGGCCAACTGATATTATCGACACGGGAACTTCTAACAGCTCTTCTATACGACGCACATAATCCTGAGCCTTCTCAGGTAGCTCTTCCCAGCTCTTAGCTTCACTAGTAGAAGTTTCCCACCCATCCAACTCTTCATATACTGGGACACACTCAGCAAGTACCTGTGACCTAGCCGGGAAATGACTGATCCGTTCCCCGCGGTACTCGTACCCAACACAGATCCTAACCTTATCCAAACCATCTAAAACATCAAGTTTGGTGATAGCTATAGTGGTAGCACCATTTATCTCAGCAGCATACTTGCTAGCTATAGCATCGAACCAACCGCATCTTCTTGGCCTACCAGTTGTAGTACCAAACTCGTGGCCCCTCTCTCTTATGTAGTCGCCATAATCATCGTTTAACTCTGTAGGGAAAGGACCTTCTCCCACCCTAGTCATATATGCATGCATCACCACTACAACATGAGATATGTCCTTAGGAGGTATTCCCAGATAGGCACATGCACCACCAGAGGTAGTAAGAGAGCTCGTAACGTATGGATAGCTCCCACAATCCAAATCTAGTAATGTGCCTTGTGCACCCTCAAGTACTACCCACTCACCTCGACGCAAGGCAAGTCTGATCAAATCTTCCGTATCACATATCAAAGGTGAAAGGGCAGCACACCACTCACTTGCCTGAAAAACCAATTCTTCCACATCTATCGCAGGGGAATTGAGAACACACTCTAGGTATTGGTTGGCAATTAGTGCATTGGCCCGTACTTGACTTAGAAAATAATCCTTGTCAAGCATATCGCCAGCTCTAATCCCATCTCGAGCAGCTTTATCGGTATAGGCTGGCCCTATACCTTTGCCAGTGGTGCCAATCCTTCTATCACCTCTACAGTTATCACGGGCTTTATCAATAGCTAGATGATAGGGCATAACTAGATGTGCCCGCTCGCTAACATGGAGATTAGATAGATTTATACCCCTGCTCTTGATACTATCTATCTCCTCAATCAATGTAGCAGGGTTCAACACAACCCCTGCTCCTATCATCGCTTTGACACCGGAGTGAAAAACGCCACTTGGGATCTGATGTAGCGCAAACTTCCCAAGATGGTTGACCACAGTATGGCCGGCGTTGGCACCGCCACTATAACGCACGTTATAGGTAAACCTACCCGCGAGCAAGTCTATTATCTTGCCCTTCCCTTCATCGCCCCAATGGCCACCCACTACCACTACCGCTGGCAATAAGTTCCTCCAGACATGTTTATTTCATCGGGTAATACCCCCGAACATTATATAAGCTTTTATATCTCCATCTAAAGGTTAGATATCTGGTCTATTAAACCGGTATAATTGTTATGTGAACAAAATTTCTCTTTTTAAGCACTGCGACTACAACTAGGGGGTTGTCATAGGAAGATGGAAATAGGTGTAGTACGTCCTGTTGATATAGATCAAGAGATGCGCTCATCCTACCTTGATTACGCTATGAGCGTAATCATGTCCAGAGCGCTACCCGATGTAAGAGATGGACTGAAGCCGGTACAGCGAAGAACCCTCTACGCCATGTACCAGCTGGGACTCACTCAATCTGCGAGATACAGAAAAAGCGCAGGTATTGTGGGTGAAGTACTGAAGCTATATCACCCACACGGTGATTCAGCAGTATACGACACCTTGGTACGCATGGCTCAGGATTTTACACTTAGATACCCCCTAGTCGATGGTCAAGGTAACTTTGGTTCCGTTGATGGTGACAGCGCAGCTGCTATGCGTTACACCGAGGCAAGACTGACAGGGCTTGCGGAGGAGCTACTGCGTGATATCGACAAAGATACAGTAGACTTTGTTCCAAACTACGATGATAGTGAGAGAGAGCCTGTAGTACTACCTAGCAGGATTCCTAATTTGCTGATCAATGGCTCCTCTGGAATAGCCGTAGGTATGGCAACAAATATCCCGCCGCACAACCTACGCGAGATATGTGATGGTCTTATCTATCTGATCGATCATCCAGATGCCACAATAGAGGATCTATCTAAGATAGTCCAAGGGCCAGATTTTCCTACTGGAGGTATTATTCTCGGCAGGGAGGGCATACTCTCCGCCTATGGCACAGGAAAAGGTAAGATCATAGTAAGAGCCAAGGCACATATTGAAGAGCTGCGAGGCAATCGCTCAGCTATAATCGTCACCGAGCTTCCCTACCAAGTCAATAAGGCAGCTCTAATCGAGAAGATTGCCGAACTGGTCAAGGAAGAACGTATCCCAAGTATCTCTGATATTAGAGATGAGTCTGATCGAAACGGTATGCGGATAGTTATAGAGCTGCGCAGAGAGGCTCAGCCACTGAAGGTGCTCAACCAATTGTATAAGTTCACGCCTATGCAAACGACTTTTGGCGTCAACTCTCTAGCTCTCGTTGACGGAACCGTGCCGCGCATGCTCACATTGAAGCAGATGATGCGGCATTACATAGAGCATCGACAGATAGTTATCAGGCGCAGAACTGAATACGATCTCGGCAAGGCCAGAGCACGAGCACATGTGCTCGAAGGATTAATGATAGCTCTCAGCAATTTAGACGCAGTCATAAATACAATCCGTAACTCCAGAAGTGCCGATGCTGCCAAAACCAAGCTAATGCAGGACTTTGGACTTACCGAGGTCCAGGCTCAAGCAATTCTGGATATGCAATTGAGAAGGTTGGCAGCCCTGGAGAGGCAGAAAATAGAGGACGAGCTCAAAGAAGTAAGAGCCCAAATAAGGGAATATGAGTCGATTCTGGCAAGCCCTGAAAAGGTATTAGCCATAGTCAAGTCTGATCTCCAAGAAATCAGAGATAAATATGGCGATGAACGTCGCACCAAGATAGTAGAAGCTAGCGGAGATATCAGAGACGAGGATCTCATACCAAACATCGAGGTAGCTGTAAGCGTAACCGATAGGGGGTATATTAAGAGACTACCACCTGATACCTATCGCACACAACGTAGAGGCGGTAGAGGCGTCAACGGGGTGGGAGTCAAAGACTCTGATGTAGTAGAGCACCTCCTAGTGTGCAATACCATGGATAGCGTCCTATTCTTCACCAATAAGGGTAAGGTTTACCAAATTAAGGCACATGAGATACCCGATTCGAGTCGAACCTCTAAGGGGCTCCCATTAGTCAACCTAATTAACCTAGAACCACACGAGAGAGTGACTGAGGTAATAGCGGTCAGGGAATTCAAGCCAGATCGCTACCTTACAACTATAACCAAGAATGGAAAGATAAAGAGAACTTCACTAGAGGAGTATTCATCAGTTAGATCCAATGGACTAATCGCAATGTCGTTAGAAGAGGGAGATGAGCTAAGAGATGTTCGACTCCTAGGTGACAACGACGACATACTCGTCCTTACTGCTAAGGGACAATCAATAAGATTCCCAGCCTCTGATGTACGCCCAACTGGAAGACAAGCAATAGGCGTAACCGCTATAAGGTTATCAGAGGGCGATGAAGTAGTTGCTATGGAAGTCGTTCAAAGCGGTGCAGAGATACTCTTAGTAACTAAGAAAGGTTTTGGTAAGCGGACGTCTATAGATGAGTTTAACAGGCAAGCTAGGGCCGGATCAGGAGCTAGAGCTATCAAAATAGATGAGAAGACGGGTGATTTAGCTACCGCCAGGATGGCACCAGAAGATTCTGAAGTTTTGATAGCCTCTGCCAGCGGACAAGTAGTAAGATTAAAGACCAATACTATTAGTAAACAAAGCAAGGCAGCGCGCGGTGTATCTCTAATGACTCTAAAGCCTAATGATAGTGTCACTAGCCTCGCGATTATAGCCAATAACCACAAGAGATAACCTCTAACCCTAGCAGTAGAGATTCAGAAACCTGATTTGCTATTTCTGAGTCTCTACTGCTATAAACTCTTCAAAAACGCCTTAGGGATGAAACGTGATTCCTCAGGTCTACGATCTTACCCAGCAGACCCTAACTAAAGCTGCAGATATTATTGGCAAAATAGCTGTCCTACTGATTGCACTCATAATCTCGATCACGATTGGCAGATATATAAGAGACAGAATAGTCCGTACCGGGAACAGAGCTCTTCGAGATCCTGCAATCGTGGCGTTGCTATCTAACATCGCCTTTGTTTCTGTGATCATCTTAGGCATACTTACCGCCCTACCCTTAGTAGGTGTACAGATCACAGCGATAGTCACCGTGCTTGGTGTTAGCGGTTTAGCCGTCAGCTTGGCTCTACAGGATATACTAAGAAACTTCATAGCAGGTATATACATACTTCTAGAGAAGCCATTCAACATCGGTGACAGAATAACAATAAGGGATCAAACAGGAAACGTACGTACTATAGAATTGAGGACTACCGTATTAGAGACAGATAATGGCACGAAGGTTATAATTCCCAATTCGGTACTGATGACGGACATCATCTCCAATAAGGCAGCCAGTAACCTGCTACCCTATCTGGTTACTATCAAGGCCAATAGAGAAGTCATATTGCAGATCGTAGAGTGGTATCCGTCTCTAGCAAATGAGATTCCAGAGCTGAATCTGATGCCTAAACCCGAGACACGTATAGACCTGATAGAGGATGAAAACACGACTTTAGGTTTGAGATACTGGCTGCCTAAGGACAGCTTATTGATAGGCGAGATCGCAGCTAAAATAAAAGAACACTACCCACAAGTCAACATCAACGTAAAAGTAGAGGCATAAATCAAGACTATGGGAAAGATCGGTATAATGGGTGGCACTTTCGATCCCCCACATATAGGCCATCTAGCAGCAGCCGAGGAGGTCCGGTATAGACTAGGACTGGATAAGATACTCTGGATACCTGCGGGTATTCCTCCACACAAGAGAGACATTCAGGTCACACCTCCTGAGCATCGGCTCCAAATGGTAAGGCTTGCTATAGAAGGAAACAATCTATTTGAGCTCTCCGATATTGAGGTAAAACGCCCAGAAGTGTCTTACACGGTCCATACCCTAGAGACGCTCAAGCAGCTAAACCCGAACGACTCACTCTTCTTCCTTCTTGGGACAGACGAGTTCTCCTCGCTTTATCGTTGGTACATGCCTAATAAGATAGTGTACCTAGCCAACTTAGCTGTGATGAAGCGAGCTGGCATGGGTCCCGATATAGCCAAAGTCGAATCCGAGTTGCCTTGTATTAAAAACAGATACTTTTTAGTAGATGTGCCTCATATACCTATTAGTAGTACAGAGTTAAGAGATAGAGTAAGAAAGGGGGAACCTATAAGATATCTCGTTCCAGATAAGGTTATGGAGTATATCTATTATCACAAGCTCTATGTAGGCTGTAGTAACGGTGGTGCACTCTAAGGCTGAGTAAGCGCTAGCTTGATTAGATTACTTGCCAGCATCAGGTTGGTTAGGGGACCTATACCACCAGGCACAGGAGTAATAAAGCTTGCTAATGGAGAAACCGCCTCAAAATCTACGTCCCCTACGAGTCTATCGTTCACAAAATTTATTCCAAAATCTATAACTATGACCCCTTCTCTCACCATATCTGCAGTGAGAGTATTGGGTCTCCCTACGGCTACGGCCACAATGTCAGCATTGAGTGTATAATCTCTGATCGATTTGGACCTACTATGTAACACGGAAACTGAGGCATGCTTCATAAGCATTAGCTGAGCAAAGGGCTTCCCTACTACATTACTCCTACCGATAACAACTACATTCTTTCCTGAAACATCTATC